>JAZRRJ010000013.1:0-19058 GCA_045650645.1 Faecalimonas sp.
CAAGAGCAAATACAGAAGCATCAACTATTTTGTGCGATACCATCTGATAATACTCTCTCTGCAACTCATCTTCTGAATCTTGATTCAAGAACGGAGCCGTATGGGTATGGGTGGAATGAATATAGATTCCCTCCATAGCAATACCAGTAGCTTCTGATATTTGTTTTCTAAACTCAGCTGTAATTTCCTGAACAATCCCCAAGTGGTCTACACTGAGGAGCACGGCTCTTTCTTCTCCACAAGAAAGAGCCAGTGCATTAATTTCTAATTCATCTAACACACCATCTGCATATCGTGTCTTATAATATCCAGCCAACTCAATTCCGAGCATTGGAGTGATATTAACGCGACTAAATCCTGCATACAATTTGTTCATAGGAATACCTCCGTATTTATTTTGTTTTTTGATATGTAGCATAATATGATCCCGCTACAATTAGCGCAAGTGCAACAAAAACTTTTATGCCTGGTACAATGCCATTAATTAAAAATGTGGCAAACGGTGTTAAGATTGGTTTGATAAAAAATGCAAGGGATGCAGCCATAGCTCCGCCTTTCTCATTTGCCATATTATAAGCCCAATAACCAATTCCAGTCACAACAACTCCCAAATACAACAAGATAGTAACATTGTGTGTTGTTAAATTTGGCATGATATTAACACCCATTACTAATAGTGCAATTAAAAGAACTATACTTCCAAAGAAAAACGATAACGCTGTGTGAATGACCCCACCTGTCTTCTTTATATATTTCTTACTCAATACGGTGTACAGGCTCAAACTTAATGCTGCGGCAACGCCATAAATAACCGATACAATATTAGTACCTTTACCAAACTCAGCGCACGCCAAAACACCCAATGCACAAAGGATTACCGCGATTGCTTTTTGTTTCGTCATCTTATCTTTTAGTAATACCAATGCAATCAAAATCGTAAGCATTGAATTGGACGAGAAAATAATTGCAATCAACGAAGGATTATCTGCCTTTTTAATGCCAATTTGCAATGCAATCAAACTAATACAAATCAGCAGCGTGCCTAAAAGAGTTTCAATTAGTAAATCCTTCCATTGTATTTCTATTTTTTGTTTTTTGATTTTTCCGATAACAAATGGCATTAAAATTAATAAGCCTATCATACAGCGCCAAAAGGTGATTGCAAAAGGCGTAACCTGGTCAGCAATCAGTTTGCTTACCGGTTCCAATGTTGTAAAAACAAGTGCTGTAATTATTGCATATATCAAACTATTTCGTTTCATTTGTCATCCTCTTCATCTATATTGTACCGTATATTCTCTTTTACAATTATTAAATTTCAACAACTTTAATTCCCAAAATCGAACACAAATCTTTGATTTTTGAACGTGTATCCCCATATGTAATGATATAATGCTGACAAGCCACATTATCTGCAAATCTCTCTACACTTGGAAGTTCAATCTCAAGTGCTGAAAGCTGTGGTGCCGGTTGATCCCAACCGCACTCTTCCCACTTCGGTGGTGTCTTACCATTACCAAGTACCATCTGCATGATGTATTTGCCATTCATGTATGTCAGACGGCTCATGGTAACTGTACCCGTTTTAACCTTCGATACGTTAAGAATACCCTGGTTAAGTGCACCGAATGCTGCTGGAATTACGGTGTATGTATCTCCGTCTACCATATCAGCAGCAACGAAGTCCGGTACACCTGCAAGCACGCTGTTATCGAAGAATTCATAGAATTCCAAATATCCAGCTAATTGTCCAGTGAGGTTTTTCATCATCAACTGTGTCACTGCTCCGAGTGAATCATTCTCCGGAACAGTTGTATATCCATCTTCTGAAAGAAGCATAAAGATTGGTGCCGGCGGGAAGCCACAAAGCTTCTTCATACCGTCAACGTCCTTAAGGGAAATCGCTTTGTAATTTCTCTCTTCTGCAATCTGTTTCACTGCCAAGTAATATCCTGCTGCCATCATCATAGCATCATCATTTGCAGGTTTTAAGAAGTTCCATTTGAGAATACGATTGTTTACAACGTCTCTCTTCTCTTCTTCCGTTAACTTCTCATATCTCTGTTGGATCTCTAACATTTCAAATGTCTCAATCTCAACACCTGTCTCTCTTTTGAGTGACAATCCATCATACAATGTTCCGTAGAGGTTCATGTCACGATATCCTGCCATACCCACTTTATCAGTAAGTAATTGTTTTGCAGTAATCGCTGCCTGACAGTAATCTGCTACTACGTCACTTCTTGTTTTCTTGCCGATGATATCGTATACATATTTGAACTTGTATCCAAGTCCTTCAAATGTTGCACGAAGACCTGTTGTGCCTGCCTGGTCTGCTGTTGTAACAAGTCTGTCCTCTTCATACCATCCGCAGAGTCCCCAAAGAACCATTGGAAGATGTCTATAGTGTTCTGTTACTTTTAATACTGCATGTGTTGGAATCCAACCTGCGATGCACACTACTACTGCATCAAAATTTTCATTTTCTAATGCGGCAACTGCTTTTGCTACATCCTTTTCTTCATAATCATCTGCGATAGGGTATACAGAAACTAAATCTAACCCTTCCGCCTTCAAAGCAGCCTCTGCTGCGCAGCATTTGCGAACAATTACGTCTACCGGTGTGTTCACTTCACCGAATCCTAAAAATGCTATCTTACTCATTGAATCTATTTACCTTTCTACATTTGATTTAAAATCACGCTTTTACCCCTTAATTCCATCTGATTCAAAACGAATTGTACCATAGTGGCACTTCCATCTCCCAGTACATCCTCATCAATCATAAAATCATTATTATGAGCCAAAGTCGTAATTCCTTTTTTTACATTTCTTGTTCCAATACGCATAAATACACCTGGCTTTCTTTGCAAATATCTAGAAAAATCCTCTGCTGCCATTTTCTTTGGCATTTGAGCAATATTTTCCTCTCCGATAATTTGTGCCATCGCCTCTAAAGCACGTTCTGAAAGTTCATAGTCGTTATATACAACAAAACACTTCAGATTGCTTGTAACTTTACAGGTGCATCCATAATTTTTGGCAGTATGTTCTGCCACTTCTTCAATTGTATCTATAATCAACTGATCTACATCCATATCAAAGGTACGAACAGTTCCAAGCATCTGTGCATAGTCTGCCACAACGTTCTGTGAAGTTCCTCCTTGCATTTTCCCAATCGAATACACATATTCTGCAAGAGGATTCACCTTACGGGCAAGTGTGGTCTGAATATTCGTATAAGTATTCACAGAAGCTGCCAAAGCGTCATGCCCCGAATGCGGAAGCGTAGCATGTGCTGTATTGCCAAAGAACTCTATCTTGATATTTCTGCTGGAAGCTTGAGATGCACCTTTGCACACTCCCATTTTTCCGGCATCCATAGTTCCTTCCACATGCATACCCGCAATGATATCAATCTCATCCATAATACCGTTCTCAACCATAACTTCTGCACCACTTTGCAAACCTTCCTCACTCGGTTGAAACAAAAGAATCACACGACATGTTAGTTTATCCTCTATTTCTTTCAGGGCTTTTGCCGTACCGAGAAGCATAGCCGTATGTGCATCATGTCCGCACGCATGCATTTGACCATCTATTTTAGATTTGAACGGAATATCATTGGTTTCTTGGATTAGGAGTGCATCCATATCTGCACGCAAGCCGATTGTAAAGTCTGTTTTCTCTGGATTAATATATCCCACAACACTCCCCGGCGCATATTTTTCCGTGTAAGGAATGCCCATCTTCTCAAGTTCACCTTTCACAAGTGCCGTTGTTCTCGGCAAATCGAAACCAATCTCCGGATATTCATGAATGATACGTCGTATACCTACAATATACTCTTTATCGATTATCATACTATATCTCTGTTCCTTTCTCCTTTTCAATCACAGAATCTAACCGTTTTTCACAAAAATCCAAAAAAGTGCCCCACAACTTATGGTCAACGAATCGATTTTCTCCAGTTTCTAATAAAAGTTTCCCATATTCATATGTATTGTTATTCCACACATGGTTTCCGATAAATACATCGACATTCTCTTTTCGGAGTCTATGGATAGAGTTACGATATCCTTCTCTACAGCCATCATAATCGAATTGACCTCTTGCCATTGTATTAGCACCTGCTCCTCCGAACATTCCTACACGATAAATGTTTCCATTTTCCTCTGTTGTAAAGAAAAATGAAATTGTTCCCTTTGTATGTCCAGGTGTTTCCATAAAAGATATCGTAGTGTTACCAAGTGTAAGTACATCTCCATCCTGAATCAATATATCAGGACTAAAGTATTTCTTTGCTTTTTCCTCATCATAGCGACCGAGCAATGTCTTCGCTCCTGTCAAATCTACCATCGCCCTTGTCGCCTCAGTATGATCTTCATGCCAATGTGTATTGATAATATACTTGATATCCTTTGGATTAAATCCTAATTCATAAATAGAGGATACCACCAAATATAAGGTGTTGGAGTATCCAGGATCAATCAATATTAACCCTTCTCCCGTGTCAATCAAATGACAGGATGCCTGAAATGTTCCACAAAAATAGACATTTCCAATAATTTTAAATGGCGTCATTTTACCTTCCCAAGGATGAATAATTGTTCTTCTTTCAAACATGTTATTGCTCCTTCCACATATCGTTAATCTCTTCTATTGTCTTTCTTACCAGCAAGTCGCCACCCTCATGGCCTACCCAACCGCTTGAAATATAGGCACTATAATGACTGCCTTTCTCTGCTTTCTCAGTAGGTAGATATCCAAGTCCACCACAACATAGTTGTGCAATAAATGTCTGCTCTGCATAGCTTCTTGCCTTAATTCTGTTTCCGTAATCTAAGAACAATTCGAAAGGATTTGTAACAATCGAAATATTTCCGAATCGAATCACATGCATTTCAATTGGAACAATCTCCATGTTCTGCTGCTCACGATAGCGTCTGATTGTACCCGCATGCACATGCATTCGCGCATTATCTTCGAAATTGAATACTTCTTTGTCTTTATTTTTATCTATGTAATATTCCAATTCTCTGACTGCATGATGATATTCTTCCATGGTCGCTTTTCGAAGTGGCAAATCCACTTTGAGAACCTTATGTTTAAAAATTGCATCATCCTGCAAATCTTCGATTTCTTCATACACTGCAATAATCTCATTCGCAATACGCTTACCAACTCTATTGCAGCCACTGACATCATACATAGACGGGTCTGCTTTTCGTTTGATAAGATTCGGTCGTTTTACATTTGGGTCATCAATTGGCGTCTCAGGGTCCACCCATCGAACCAAATCTCTCGGACACTGGTCGCCTGCCGCACCAGCAATTCCAAGGAGATAAATGTCCTCACCCAATTTTTCACGCAAAATCGCTTTCGTCCTTCCCCAGTAATCTGCAGAAATAAAACTTCTCTGCTCCAGTATCTGTGCAGGACATGCGATATTCGCAATCACTCCGGTTAATTTTCTATTTTTATCAAAGGTATACAGAAGTTCCATACCTGAATCATTGCCACCCTCTAATGCAACGAAATTGGCGGTATTGGTATCTCCCCACATCTGTACACTGCCATCGTCATAGCACACTCTACGGCACATACCGACAGAAACTCGTCCAAATTCATTGGTAAACAATGCTTCTTCTCGATTCTCCCATGCTCTCTTCGCAGCAAGGGCAATTCTTTCAGCCACAAACTCTCCTGCTTCACTCGGAGTCATCACATCATCGCCCGATGTTACCAATTGCGTATATTTCTTTCCGGCCGGAAGAAATTCCTCCAAAATATTTGCTGCATTGAGACTCGGTTTTGCAAGATTTGGCGCTGGTTGCATCACATGAGACGTATGAGTATGTGTAGCTGCTATGATAAGTTTCTGTGCATCTACCCCTGTGTTGTATTCTGCAAATTTGTCACGCACCATATCAATCAACCAATCTTGACAGTTTATAATATCTGCAGATACGAGAATCATCTTCTCATTGCCATCACCCTCAACTGCCATAGCGGTTACTGAAATTTCTGATTCTACATATTCTGAGATTCTCTCAAAAAATTGCCCCGCAAGACTCACTTTTTTCTCTGGAACAATACTCTCTTCTGCCCATCCAATCAATAATCTGCCCATCATTTTTTCCTCGTCTTTTCTGTTTTAATCCATGATTTTGATGTAAGCCACTGTTTGCTTTGGTAAACGAATCTTCACATCGGACTCCTTCCCTACAGTAAAGCTAAACTCTTCTTCGAGATTATGTCTCTCGTCAATAAAAAGTACCTGAGCCGTCTTTGTTCCCTCGATTCCTTTTATATGAAGTACTGTTTCTTCCTCGTTTCCATTATAATTCGCAACCAAGATTCCATATTCCTGGTCGTTCTTTGCTGCCGTAGCATAGACACATGTATCCTCATAAGAAATTTCTGTAGCATTGCCCAGACGATACAAGTTACCAAACGCTACATATGGATACCATGTCGGACACACACTAGCGTCATTTTGGTCTAAAAACCCATTGTATCTTCCCAAATATGAGAAGCAGTAATACATTGCCATATCTACATAATTCGTGTTCTGAAGCATACAGAGAACTGCCGCATTAAATGACGCTCCTTCTAATGTATGCTTTTCCATAAACCCGGAACCTTCAGCCGCAATGTTCCACTCATTGAGATGTGACTCTGTCTCAGTGAAACCATACTTATCCAAAGTCTCTCTTACATACACTGCATGTGCGAGAAGCTCTTTCTCATCTCCTGTATAAATATGCCATGTATAGAAATCTAACGGACAATCATTTTCTTTAACAAAGGCAAGAAATTCCGTAAACCATGTAACGAAGGTTTGGAATTTATAATTTTCTCTCGTTATTTCATAGAAACCGCAGCCACCATATCCGCCAATCTTAATCTCTGGAAATCTGTTTCTTAAATGTTTGGACGCAACCTTATACAGTTCAAAAAACTCTTCCATTGTGCCTGTCCACTGACTTAAGCCCGGATTCTCCGGCTCATTCCATATTTCCCAATACTTCAGATTATAGTGATGACCATCTGCCCATCCTTCATTGTAATGCATCACAATGTGCTCACAGATTCTCGCCCACTTTTCATAATCCTTCGGTGGATTTGAAGTATATTTTTTACTTCCCCACTCTATTGTCTCTCCCAAACGATAGTACGCCTCAGCACCGGAAACTTGAATTGCCCGAATATACTCATCTGTATAATAGAAGTCATAACTTGCCGGGTCATTCTCATCCGCATCAAAATTCGGAAAGACATTCGATATATCTACAAAATAGCTACCACCATAACTACCGCAACAATCATGCAAACGACAATACGGAATATTTCCTTCCTTGAAAAACTTTTGAATTGTCGGTTGCTCTTTGCCGCCACTTGGGGTATATGGAGCACAACATACGCCATGCATTGGCTTGATGCTCCCTATTATATTTTCAAAATTCACATATACATTCTTCATATTTATCACCTATTTCAGTACTACTGCAACACTTGCAAATGGCTGTACAATTGAATCTAAAATAATCTTGTCACCTTGCAGTTTTCCCTCTGCTCCAAAAAGTTTCATGTCTTCATATTTCTTGTCGAGCACAATCACACCATCTACAATTTCATCCTGTCCCATGTTTTGGAACAAGACTGCGCGTTCACCATGCTCATCCTTGCACACAGTATAAACATCATAGAAACCATCCATATATGGATAAGGGTTTCCTATGAACTCCTGTAATTGTTTCTTTCTATCATAAGAAAATAGAATGGTACTATCTCCAGATTCTACATAAGCATCAAATGCAAACACTAGGAATTCCGTACCCTCACAAGTAACGCTCCATGAAGATGGCATCTTATTTCCATTACAATCCACAAAATACGTTTCTGCTTTCGCTTTCTCATTTAGCTCACAGTTATAGTATTGTTTTGCTATTGCATTGTTCATAAACCAATAGCTTCCGTCTGCATACTCTTCTTTTGCTAGACCTTTTAATACCGTTTTTCTATTTAAACCAAGGTCCAATCCTCTTTCTTGAAGAATCTCTGCTGCTTTCAAATCCACAATCATTTTGCTTGCAAATTTTTTCACATATCTTGCATTATCTCCAAACGCGATTGCAACCTGTTTGTTTTCGTTATATGTAGTTGGGAAACCATGTGCAGTCAAGAAGGTGCCTGCCTTTGGAAATACTTTTCCCATAATCGGCTTTTCACCTACGAATTCTTCTGGCAAAACCATATCCTTCATCTTGCGCATTTCTTCATACACTTGAATGCCAACTGCTTCTTTTCCCTCAAAATGTTCCTCAATAAAATCATATAGCGGCATATTTCGAATATGTTTCTTCACATATCCAAGTTCTTTTTCCGGTGCCGCATCATAACAGAACAGATACTTAAAACTACCCATTCCTCCAGCCGCACGAAGAGGAACATCGTAACATTCACTCATACTTGCGGATGCACAATATCTTGGACGTGGGAAAGTATCATCTTCATGGAACACTTCCACGTTGCTTTCTCTGCTCCAATATTCCTGTGCACGCACTAATTCAATTACCTCGTTCATCTGCTGTTTTGGGAATCTATGATTTGCATATTGCACCCAATAAGCAGCACCCGTAAATCGAAGGAAGGGCTCTGTATTACCTGCCAATAACTTGGTCAATTCCAAAGCATCTGCGCCTTCAATATCCCACGAGGTATATCCCGAACAGAATCCCATACGTATCGTACCATCCACTTCGTCCAAAGCTTCTCGCATCTTCTTGCAGAACTTACGCATAGAATCTCCAACAACTTGTAGCCACCCTTTACGATACTTCTCGTTATATCCTGTAAAGATAAGTTCTTTTAATTCTTCTAATGTATGACTCTCACCAAATTCTTTCTCATAAAGAGCCATATGTTTTTCGCAAAAACATCCTAACCCTGGACGAACCGAAACACAAAATTCATCATCCAACATAATTCCATTTGGATGAATTACTGCCGCGATATCTTGAATATGTTCTCCACAAAGTTGTATCAATTTGTCACCGGTAGGACAAAGTGCGTCATCTAATTTCTTTCCTAATATAGAGGTGATTCTCGGCTCACCTTCCATAATGTGACGATATTTTTCCGGAATTGGTCCTCCGAATCCACATGAAAAAGTCCAGATAATCACTTCGATTCCATTCGTTTGAAAGAATCTTGTATCATCTGCGACTTTTAAAAATGTTTCTTTTCTTTCTTGGCGTGACATATATAGTGCTTCTCGGTCAAGAACTATCATCACTACATTTGTTCCGATTTTTTTCAAATATTCAAAATAAATCTTTCTACTTTGTTCTGTGATACTACTTGCCATCAATGGCACATATAATTTTGTCATTATTTCTTGCTCCTTGCAAATTCGAATTTGTCTAATTCTTCCAATCCAAGTAAATCAATTACTTTTTCCATTGCATCAAAACTTTTACCTAAACCTTCCTGCGAATGTGCATCACTTCCAAAATAAAACTTACAGCCACACTGTTTCGCAATACGGTAAGGACGAAGCAGAACGTCAGGCATTTCAATTGCTTGTAACATACTGTCTCCGTTTAACTCAATTCCTACTCTAAGCTCTGCTGCCTTTGTAAACAGTCTCTCCATCTCAGAATCTGGAATCATCTGTAATGCAGCAATAAAATTCTCATAACTTGGAAATCCCAAATACTCGCATGTAAGATGTGCAATTCCTACTTTATGGAATGGAAGTGGCATATTGAGCACTGCATCAAATCGGTCAATCCATAATCGTGAACGCTTTTCAACTGATTCAAAATCTTCCTCTTTCACCACAACTCTTTTCATATGCATATGAGTGGTTGGAATAATCACAAAATCAAAATTATCGAAATGCTCTAACGTAAGAGCTAGTTCAAAATCACTGTTAAGTTCTGTTTCACATCCAAACAGAAACTCTACATTGTCATCCTGAGGTAATGGTTTTGCCTCGCAGATATGTACATAATCTTGCTCAGCATACCACTTTGGTGCCCCTGGAACATCTGGATCCCAAAAATGATCTGTTAGACAGATTGTATGAAATCCGCTCTTCTTTGCATGTGCCATAATATTCTCCGGGTTTTGCTCCGGTTTACTACAGCATGTTGAAAGATAACTATGTATATGTAAATCATGGTCTATTCTAAAACGCATAATTTGTTCTCCTTATAAATCACAGGCAATCGCTTCGCCTGTTCTTGCCGATTCAAAAATCATCTCCATTAATTTCATTACCTTCATAACCTGAGGTAATTTCACAATCGGCTCCGCACCGTTCTCGATAACATCCTTTACATTGTTATAGAAGTCACGAACATCACTTTCCACTTTTGGAAGTTCCTCGTGGAAAATCGTATCGTCTCTTCTTGGCGCCATCGTCTTGGTAAGTCCCGCTGCAGTTTGAACTGGTACGATATCCGTCTCATTCATCCCCTTCGCTCTCACAATTTCACCTCTCGGTTTAAAATCATTGAGGATTGCTGTTCCGTTATCCCCAAGTACATACCAACGTGGAAGGTTTGCAAAATTGCTAGTTCCTACTTCCACCAAAACTTGAAGTCCGTCAGCAAACGTCAGCATTGTTGTAAACCCATCATCCACATCCTGGTTGGTCACATTGGTAAGCCAACTATACACATGTGTAAGTGGGGTTCCTTCTTTGAGTAACATGATCTGGTCGAGAAGATGAACTCCCCAATCCAAAACCATACCGCCACCATACTCTTTTTGTCCTCTCCAATCACCAGGGATTCCTCTTGAACCATGTACTCTGGATTCAATACGATATACATCCCCAAGTGTATGTTCATCCAGAATCTTCTTCACGGTAAGAAAATCTTCGTCCCAACGACGATTCTGATGTACCGTGAAGAATCTTCCAGTTTCTTCAGACACGTTCCACATTTCAGCGAGTTCCTGTGACGACATCGCCACAGGTTTCTCGCATACTACGTGTTTTCCAGCTCTCATAGCAGCAACTGCAATAGAACAATGAACATCGTTCGGTGTAGCTACAAGTATTAATTCTATATCTTGTTGACTAAGTAATTCCTCTTGACTTTGATATACTGTTAATCCTTTTTCAATGGCTTTTTCACGCGCTGCCTGGTCAATATCCCAAACACCTGCTATCTCCAATCCGTCTATGGTATCAATTTTTGCTCTGTGCCATCCTGCCATTCCACCATATCCGATAATTCCCATTTTCATTGCAATTGCTCCTCCAAATTAGCTGTAATTAGATTTCAGGGATTTCGATTTCAATCTCATGTCCCAATTCGTTTGATTTTACGATTCCATCGATAATTGCCTGGTTGATAAGTGCCTGGCTTGATGGAACTGTTGGCTTACCGCCATCTTTTACTGCATCTACGAATGATGTGATTTTCTTTTCGAAGAAATTATCACTCTTTGGTACAGGTAATTCATAAGATACTTGTTTACCAGCAACCATTTTGTATACTGTCATTGGCTGACTGAAGTATCCATTCCAGCACTCTGTTGATGGAATCTTAAGTCCACCCTTTGTTCCTAAGATAAGTGCATCACCCAATGTATCCATGTGCATAGCCCATGAAATACGGAAGTCTAATACAATTCCTCCTTCTAAACGAACGAATCCTGCTGCAAAATCTTCCACTCCGAATTTTTCTGCATATTCCGGATGATTTTTTGAATAGAATTCTTTTTGTTTTCCAAGGAAGTTTGATGTATAACCTGTTACTGTAAGTGGCTTTGGATATCCTACTGCATTAAGAAGTAAATCTAATGAGTAACTTCCGATATCACCCATAGCTCCTACTCCACCAGTTTCTTTTTCAATAAATGTTGTTCCATAAGGTGTTGGAATACCATAACGTCTTCCGCCACCTGCTTGAAGATAGTAGATATCTCCAAGTTCTCCGGAATCCACAACCTCTTTGAGGAGTTTTACGTATTCACTCATTCTAGGTTGGAAACCGATTGTAAGAAGTTTTCCACTCTTCTTTTCTGCTTTCATAACTTCTACAGCTTCTTCAAGAGTTACTGTGAATGGTTTTTCAAGCATTACGTTCACACCATGATTTAATGCATCAATTGCACATGGTGCATGTTGACAGTTGTATGTACAGATACTTACGATGTCTAATTGTTCTTTTTCTAACATTTCGTGTGTATCTTCATAGCATGTTGCATCTGGTGCTCCAAATTGTTCACAGAACTTCTTTGCTTTTCCAGGTACGATATCAGAAGCAGCTACGACCTCAACATCTGGTCTTTTTAAATAATTTTTGATATGCTCTTCTGCAATCCAACCTGTTCCTATGATACCAACACGAACTTTTTTGCTGACATCAATCACTTTTTCCTCTACAATTTCTTCTTTAAAACGATCTAAAGTATTTCCCATCTCTATTGTCCCTCATTCCTATTCAAGATTTAAAGATTTGATATAATCAATACTCATCTTTGCACACTCCATTGGAGTTTTGTCCATGCTTGGATTATCTTGTTCTACAACAATCCATTTTGCACCAGCTTCTTCTGATGCTTTGATAATTCCTGCAACGTCCTGCTTACCGTAACCAACTGGACGAAGTTCAAATTTTGTAGCCTCCGCCTTCTTCTCTCCATCGTCCTCTCCGATAAGTCCGTACATATTAGCAGCTTTACTTCCAACATAATCTTTCAAATGAACAACCTCTTGGCGTCCACTGTATTTCTTTATATACTCAATTGGATCCACTCCTGCAACACTTACCCAGCAAGTATCGATTTCTGGAAGTAAGAGATCCGCCGGAATCTCGTCATAATATTTATCGAGAATATAACCGCCTTCTGCTGTGAGTTCAAACTCAAAATCATGATTGTGATACATCAGCTTCATTCCAAGTTCCTTGCAGTTTTCAGCCATCTCACGTATCATAACAACTCCTTCTTCCGGAGTCTTGTCTCTTAGCGAGGCCAAGACTGCGTATTGCAGTCCTGCCTCTTTATATTCTTTGAGTAGTTCCATATTCTTTAAATCTACTCTAGAGAAATGAGCACTTACCATTTTGAGACCAACTTCGTCCAAAATCTGCTTTGCTTCTGCTACAGAAAGTGGTGCAAAACCAGCTGGCTCAACGCCTTCGTATCCCATTTCTTTTAATTTTTCCATTGTTCCTCTGAAGTCTGCTTCCACTTCTTTTCGGATGGAATATAATTGTATTGCTATTGGTAACATTGTTTATGTCTCCTCGCTTCTTCGTTTATTTTTGAATGTTCATGTAAAGGTTTACAACCAATGGTCTGTGGTCTGAAAGTTCGCCTTCCAATGTGCTACTTGTTGGTGTATATACTTTTGCACGTCCACACTCAACAAGAGCGTTTGTGAAGATGTAATCTAACTGATACCAAGTAGAACCTGCCATGGTTGTTTTTGCATCGTAACGTGCTTTTGTAACAGAATTCAAAAATTCTCCTACTTCTTTGACAACGACTGTGTTATCTCCAGCATAAGCTTGATTTAAGTCTCCTCCAAAGATTACTGGAGTAGATGCACCTAGACTCTCTACCATAGACTTCACTTCTGCAACCGAGTTTGTTCTTACAGTTGTATCGCTTGCATTGTCAAAGTGTGTACAAATCACTGCTGTTTCTGTTCCATCCACATCAACCATTGCCTTCAAGATTGCTCTTCTTTCATTTTGACCACTGAAATTTACATATTCATAGTCTGTGCTTGTAATCTCATAACTGCTTACAATGGCAATACCATAACTTGTAACTCTTCCATATGTACCACTATAATGATTTTCTAATGCTGCTACATATGTATAGTGATATCCCAATGCTTCGGCAATTGCTTTTGCCTGGTCAACACTATCTGAACGTTCACAATCTTTATCCACTTCTTGAAGTAAACATATGTCAATGTTGTTATCTTTTATAAAGTTAACAATGTCGCTGCGAACAGATTCATGATTGTTTGTCTCTAATTTCACACAACTTCCAATATTATAAGTTGCAACCTTCACTTTGTCATATGACACTGGTGTTCCAAAGCTTGCAAGCACTGGATGTGTTTCTGATACATACCACCAATTTTGCTTGTTATTTCCATCCGAACTTGTATCTTGCCCTTGTGGATAAATGGTTAATGCTGTATTTTCTCTTGCATCGTCAAGGTATAATTCTTTCACTTCTACATATTTAACATTTGCTTTTTGTGCTTCATTGTGAGTTGAAGATCCAACATTTCCAATGATCTTTGTATCTGCAATTCCAGAACCTTTTTGAACATATACATTTGTTACATTCACGGTTACGCTTTGTGCAGAAGGTGCATTACCTACTACAGCCCCATGATTTCCGCTACCTGTTGAATCAAGGAATGTTCCTGCAAACAAACAATCTGAAATGTTCAGCGTACTGCTTCCCCATAAAGTACCTACAAGACCACCTGTATTTCCTTTATAAGCAATTGTTCCATCTGCCAAACAATGTGTTACATAGGCAGTTGCGCCTTCACGAACTCCACCAAGTAATTGTGCGTGGTGACTTCCTGTTCCACCCATATTTCCGTTAAACCAACAGTTTGTAATGGTTGCTCCTGTAGTGGTGATATCTCCTACCAAGCCCCCTGCATATTCACATCCGGAAAGGATGACATCTGCGCTACTCTTAACAGTATCCAATGTTCCGCCTAATCTTCCGACGATACTTCCGACAGAACCTGTACTAGATGTCTTTGTACCATAAATCACACTGTTTTCTAATGTAAAGTTTTTAACCACAGAACCTTGCGCAGTTGCTGAAAATAAACCAATTCTATCGGAACTGCTGCTTACATAAACACCTTTGATTGTATGCCCTTGTCCGTTAAAGGTTCCTTTGAATGGAATAATACTTGAGTTTGCTGTAGAACGTCCAATTGGAGTCCATACATTTGGTGCTGCTCCATCACTTACTTTCCATCCTGGATTTAAATCAATGTCTTTTCCAAGTTTGATTTCAATGCCCTCAAAAGTATTATTTGCTGCTACAAGTACCTGCAATCCGCGAAGTTCTGCTGCAGAATTCAATGTATAAGAAGTCTTTGGATTCTCTGCATCAAACCATGCTGTTGCAGTTCCTTGTGCTGCAGATAAATCGATTGGATTCGATGTATCTGTAAAACTTGTAAGGATCGGATGACTATCTGCCATCGCAAACCATACGCCATCTTCATTGCTATCTTTCACATAGAAATCTACATCCATATAACCGTATGCTTGGCTACCATTGATTTTGCTATCTGCAAGATTGGTAATTCCAGTTTCTACATTGTTTCCTTTGTTTCCTAACTTTGTAGAAACTCCGCTTCCATCTTTTGCATAAACCGCACTAGCTGTTATTACACCATTACTTGTATTTCCAACAACTGTTCCGTTGTTCCATGCACTTACTCCATCAAGTTTTACAAAGGAACCTGCAAACAATGTATCTGTCATTGTAAGTTTTCCACTGTTCCACAATGATCCTACAAGACCACCTGCATTTGCGCGATATTCAATCGTACCTGTTGACAAACAGTTTGTGATTGTTGCTGTCGCTCCAGTTTCATGTAAACCACCAAGTAATGTACCATGGTGACTTCCTGTTCCGCTTACACTACCTGCAAACCAACAATTGTCAATCTTTGC
Source organism: Faecalimonas sp. (assembly GCA_045650645.1). Taxonomy (GTDB): domain Bacteria; phylum Bacillota; class Clostridia; order Lachnospirales; family Lachnospiraceae; genus Faecalimonas. The sequence goes on from JAZRRJ010000013.1 coordinate 15,702, forward strand.
ACCTGCTGTGATAACATCTCCGACTAATCCACCTGCATATTCCGAACCATTCAGTACGACATCTGCACTACTCTTTACAGTCTGAAGTGTTCCAGCTAATCTACCTACTACGCTACCTATTCCATTCTTGCCTGATGTCAATGTGCTTTCAATATAACTATTTTCAAGTACTACATTCTTAACTGTTCCACTAACTTCTTTGAAAAGTCCAAGACAGTCTTCATTTGACTTCAAATAGATACCGCTAATGCTATTCATTCCACCATCAAAGATTCCTGCGAAGTTTTGGATTGGTGTCCATGCATGGGTTGGTCTAGTTTCTCCCCATGCCTTTGCATTTCCTTTATTGATTACAATATCTTTTGTAAGTGTAATTGTTTTTCCTGCAAAGTCATTCGACTTAGAAAGTTCCGCAAGTCCATAAAGTTGTTCCATCGTGCTAATCGTATATGGTTCAGCCGCATACCAACTTGTATCTGGACGAATGTAACCTGTAAGGTCGATATATTCTGCCCCGGCAAAACTCTTAAGAACTGGTGTGCCGTCTTCTACAGCTACCCACTTACCGTTCTCATTACGTTCTGGAATATAGAATCCAAGTTCTGTATTCATATAACCAGATACTCCACTTACTTCTGATGCTGAAAGTTCCTTAATACCTGTATCCGCATTATTTCCTTTATTTCCTATCTTTGCAGTAACGCCACTTCCTGCTTTCACATAAGTTGTACTAACAATTGCTTTACCATTGCTTCCATTTGTATTTGCAACTGCTGTTCCGTTGTTCCATGCACTTACTCCATCAAGTTTTACAAAGGTACCTGCAAACAATGAATCGGTCATTGTAAGTGTTGTACTCGTCCAAACAGTTCCTACAAGACCTCCTGCATTTGCACGATAATCAATCTCACCTGTGGCCAAGCAGTTTGTGATTGTTGCTGTCGCTCCTGTTTCATGTAATCCACCAAGTAATTGTCCATGGTGTCCTCCTGTTCCGCTTACGCTACCTGCGAACCAACAATTGTCAATCTTAGCACCTGCTGTAGTCACATCTCCGACTAATCCACCTGCGTACTCAGAACCTGCGAGTACCACATATGCACTACTCTTTACAGTCTGAAGTGTTCCAGCTAATCTACCTACTACGCTACCCGTACCACTCTTTCCTGATGCCATAGTGTTTTCAATGTAGCTATTTTCAAGTACTACATTTTTCACTGTTCCACTAACTTGTTTGAAAAGTCCAAGACACTCTTCATTTGACTTCAAGTAGATACCGCTAATGCTGTACATTCCACCATCAAAGGTTCCTGCAAATTTTTGGATTGGCACCCATTCATACTTCGGTGCTGTAGTTCCCCAAGTACTTGCATCGCCTTGATTGATTACAATATCTTTTGCAAGTGTAATTGTCTTGTTTGCAAAGTTTGTAGTTTCAGAAAGATCTGCAAGACCATAAAGTTGTTCCATTGTACTAATTACATATGGTTCTTTTGCATACCAACTTGTATCTGGACGAACAATATTTGTTAAATCAATAAATTCTGCCTCTGCAAAGCTCTTAAGAACTGGCATGCTGTTTTCAGATACTACCCACTTGCCATCTTCATTTTGTCCTACAATATAGAATCCAAGTTTTGTTTTTCTATAACCAGATGCTCCTGTAAGAGCTGTCGCTGAAAGTTCTGTAACACCTGTATCGGAATTGCTTCCTTTGTTTCCGATCTTGTTAGGTGTTCCACTTCCTGATTTTGCAAACGTGTTCGTTACAGTTGCTACACCATTGGTTGCATTTCCGATGATTGCTCCTGTTTGAGATGTACTTCCACCTGAAACAGTTACAAAGTTTCCAGCAAATAATGAGTCTGTTATAGTAATCGTACAATTTGGTTTCCAAAGCGTACCCACAAGACCACCTGTATTTGTACGGAGGTCAATGTTACCAGTTGCCAAGCTATTGCTAATTGTACATATTGCTTTGCTATCTGAACCGCCTACATTACGAACTCCACCGAGTAATTGTCCATGATGGCTTCCTGTTCCGCTAACACTTCCTGCAAACCAGCAGTTTGTAATCGTTGCTCCTACAGTAGAATTGATATCTCCGACCATTCCTCCTGCATACTCACATCCTGAAAGCACTACATCTGCACTACTCTTTACCGTATCTAATGTTCCACCTAATCTTCCCACGATACTTCCTACAGAACCTGTACTACTTGTCTTTGTACTATTGATGTAACTATTCTCTAATGTGAAGTTTTTAATTACTGCATCTTCACCGCTAGTTGCAAACAAACCAATACGTTCTTGTGAACTGCTTACATACACTCCACTGATTGTATGTCCCTGACCATTGAATGTTCCTCTAAATGGAATCACCACGCTTGTGTCAGATGCTGAACGTCCGATTGGTGTCCATGTATTTGTTGGTGCTGTCGCTCCCGCTACCCATCCTGGATTCAAGTCAATATCGTTTGCAAGTTTAATCTCGATACCATGGAAGTTATTTGTTGCTGACAGTACTTGGAATCCTCGAAGTTCTGCTGGCGAACACAATGTATAAGAATCTTTTGGATTCTCTGCGTCAAACCAGTATGTTCTGGTTCCTTGTGCCGTTGATAAATCCACTGGATTTGTCTTATCTGCAAATGCTGTCAAAATTGGGTTGTCATTTGCCATTGCAAACCATGTTCCATCTTCATTGATATCTTTTACAAAGAAATCAACTGCCATATAACCAAACGAATTGCTTCCGTTTAACTTTGTATTTTCTAAAATTACTACGTTATTTCCAGCTGCGCTGTTACCATATCCGATTTTAGCGGTAATTCCAGAATCATCTGAAGAATATGTGTTTGATACTGTAACAGTACCATTATTTGTATGACCTGCTATTGTTCCTATATAAGTTGTGTTAGATGCACTCACATCAACAAATGTTCCTGCAAATAAGCTGTCATTCACTACAAGTCTTGATCCATTGGTCCATACAGTACCACAAATTCCACCGGCACTTTGACGCTTGTCAATCTCTCCTGTTACCAAACAATCTGTAATGGTACAAATATTCATCGTGTCGCTATTTGAAATTCTTCGAACGCCACCGAGGATTCCTCCGTGGTGTTGACCGTCTCCCTCTACAACACCGTCAAACCAGCAGTTTGTAATCTCTGCTCCAACTGTCGAATGAATATCTCCTACTAATCCTCCTGCATATTGAGAACCATTTACTACAACTTGTGCACTACTCTTTACTGCTTCAAGTGTTCCACCAAGTCTACCTACAATACTACCGATTGCTGAAGCACTTGAACTTGAATTGTATATATAACTATTTTCTAATGTAAAATCTTT
>JAZRRJ010000014.1:0-79772 GCA_045650645.1 Faecalimonas sp.
CCCTGTTTCGCGCCATTTTCTGTCATGGTACCATTCAATATGGCTTTTGATCCTGCTCCTCTGTTGTACAGCACACCACCATTATTAGTACCTGCATTTGCATTCTTGATTGTCACATTGCTATTTGTTTTAAATGTTCCTTCATTATTAATTAACGATGTTCCAACTACATCCGCACCATCAATTGTAAATGTTTTATTTGAATCAGCCGTTCCAAATGTTAATTGAGAACCTGCTTTGATATCAAACATATTCACTGTCAATGTCGCCCCACGTGTAATCGTTACATCTTTTCCAGCAATGTTTGTGATTGTAAGGTCTCTTTCCTCTTCCGCACTGCCAATTGCAATCGTTTCAGCAACTTCTATATTTCTCATAACATATATAGTAGCTCCATTTTCTGCTGCTGAAATAGCATCCGCCAATGTCTGATATGTAATGTTTCCAATCTTAGCTTCCGCATTCTTGTATTGCAACAAACCATCTGTATCTACACAATACTTGTCATCTGTGTATTTAGTTTCTGAAGTATAATCACGAACAGCAATACGCTCTGCCGTATTTGCTTTCTCTTCAGCAGACATTCCCTCTGCAAACTTAACAAGTGTAGAACCGATTGTGTAAGTGTTATTATACGGAATCAATGTCATTGTTCCTGTATAATCTTCTAAGATATTAATGGTTGCCTTCTCTCCATCTTCTCTTTGGTAAATCACACCAATATTTGTGTTGTCCTTGATATGCAATTTAACATTTTTATTTAAACTTACATCACACCCTGGATTTGTCTCATTCAAATAAATCGCTTTGTTATTGTAAATATTACAATTTTCAAGAGTAAGTTCTCCACTTCCTGATACAAAAAGTGCACCATTATAAACAGTATTTGAAGTTTTCTTTAACTCATTTTCTGTAATTGTCGCATTAGAAATAAATGCTTTACAAGAACCTGCAACATTCAACACTGAACCACCATTTGCAGCTTTATTCTTTTTGAATGTTCCACCTGTAATGGTTGTGGTAGCACCACCGCCAGCAATACCACCTGTAGCAGTTTCTGCTTCATTATATTCAAATGTTCCGCCTGAAATATTTACTTTTGCATCTGTTGCACCTTCACTATAAACAATACCACCATTATTCGTTGCAATGTTATAAGTATAGGTTCCACCTGAGATTTCTAATGTTCCGTGATAATTGTATACCACTGCACCCTGTTTTGCAGCATTTCCTGTAATAGTACCTTTCAGTATCGCCTTTGATCCTGTTCTGTTATACAACACACCACCATTACCAGTACCTGCACTCGCATTCTTGATTGTTACATTTTCATTTGCAACAAATGTTCCTGCGTTATTAATTAACGATGCACCTGTTACAGTATCTTTATTACCATCTAAAGTAACTGTTCCATCAATTGTCAATGTACTTCCTGCTGCCACATCAAACATGTTCACTTTCGCTGTACGTTTAATTGTTACACTTTCAACGCCATTTTTAAGAACAATGTTTTGATTATTTTTCAATGCAATTGTTGAAGCCACATCTACATTTGCAGTTTTGATTGTAACGACTGCAGTTTTTTGCACACCAGTACCGTCAATATTTGGCATGCTCACAGATGCCATTGCCGCTTCTAATGAATTGAAATAACTTGTACCATTTTCATTTCCATCGCTATCTCTATAGGTTAATTCAAAATTACCCGAAGGATTTGCACTATCGCTAAATTCTACTGTAAGTGTTTTTACATTAGAAGGAGTTGCCAATCCACTCAATGAATATGTTCCTTCGCCTTGGCACTGGAATAATACAGTGTCGCCATCTTTTACAGTTGCATAAGCAGATGATGAATTTGGAGTAATACGAAGGACACCGCTTTCGCTTGTTACAGTACCACCATTTCCTACATTTACTCGGAAATGAGTATAGTTTTGTGGATGTGGTATGCTCCCTATAATATAAGACATATTAGACCATCCGACACTTCCGCTCGCACCATCATGTACAATCATAACACCGACTTCGGTTTCTGAAAGACTTCCAATACGACTTATTGCAACAACACTTGTATCTGTACCCGATCTGTTTGAAATATCAGCTGCCGGTCCGATTACAACACTTGAATATCCGTTTACTGAGTTTGTCCCCTGCCAGCCAGACTCATAATTGTTATAATTTCCACCATAAACGCGTCTATTGATTTTACCGCCTAAAATATAAACATTCGTATTATTTACAGCTTTACCACTTGCACCTTGGCCACCGAATACGCCCTCTATTGTTCCACCTTCTACTACAACATATGTATTATTTGTGGTCCCATTATTACCACCACCAAACACATTATTGACGATTTTCGCTTGTTCTTTTATCGTAACATAACAAGTTCCGTTTACGGCTGAACTAGCTTCATCTCCACCACCGAAAACATATCCCGTTATATTAGCTTTTCCACCAACAGTTACATGAGTATCACCGTTTACAATACCGTTTCTAGATCCACCATGAACACGATTTGCTTCAACATCCCCACTTACGTTAACACATGTATTGTTTGTCGAACCATTACGGCCACCACCAAATACATATGTTTTAATTTTGGCATTATCTTCTATTGTTACATAGCAGGTTCCGTTTACAACTTGACTACTTCCATTTCCACCGCCGTAAACATAGTTCACGGAAGCGTTTTCGCCAACAGTTATATGGGTATCACCTTTTACTGTTTCATTATAGCCACCTCCGTAAACGGACATTGATGAATCATCTACATCAGCACCCACATAAAGATATGTATCACCAGTAACAGTACCGCCGTTACCACCAGCATAAACTTCTGCAAATTGTCCACCAAGAACTGTTACATGTGTACTTTCAACTGTTGCTCCACCTGAACCTCCACCAAAAATTTTCGCTGTATTCGTTGTAGTGACATCAGCTGAAATCTGCAATCTGTGTCCATTTGCGTAGATTGCTCTTGGAGTATCACCATTTGGTAGTGGGCATATCAAATTCATCTTTTCAAATGTAACACTGTCACCCAAGGTCACGCTTGTAAGAGCTGAAAAATCCACCGATGCATAGTTACCTACTTTGTCATCACCAGTAATCGTTACATCTAAATTATGTTTGTTCCATTTTGAACCAGAAGCTACCGTCAACGCATCTTTTACATACACTGTCTTGCTTGCATCTGTTGCACTTGTGCCTTCTGTTAAAATATCCTCTTTGTGTTGATATTTTGCCATTTGCTCCAAAGCATAATCTAATGTTTTGTATGGCTGATTGTAGGTTCCAAGACCAATTTTGTTGTTTTCATCTACAGTACTGCTATCGCTACCAGTATCATCCACAACCACATATTCCCATGAACGACCTTGGTTTACGGTCTTAACACCTTGTGTTCCTTTTACTATCGTACCATCTAATGTCTTCCAGAAAGGAGTTACCGTAAACTCTGTGAGATAATTAAGTTCCGGTACTTCCGTAACTGTCCAAGTTTTGAAATAAACCGAAGATGCATGGAATATTTCATTTGGTTTGAATTCATCTGTTGTCTGACTACCAGCTTCATTTCCACCAACTTTTACATACAATTTTTCATATACCGTTTTTGATGCTTTTGTGGTATCTCCGTTTCCGATATTAATCACAAAACCGACTTGTGCATAATCAAGAGAATCCACGGATGTCACAAAACGAATTGCACCCTTTTTATCTCCATCATCTTGGAGACTGTCATTCCACAATTCACTATTTACCTGTGCCTTTAATCCCAAGATTTCCTCTGGTACATATTTCGCATAAGCAGGTCCTTCTTTTACAGAACTTAGCAATGCAGTTTCCTTTGCACAAGATTCCTCTGTAAACCATCCCGCAAACACATATCCTTCTATTGTTTCAGGATTTTTTCTATAATCTTTTATTTCATCATATTGAATAACTTTCCAGTAATCATCTTCCTGTGTTCCAAACATTTCTATTGCGAACACTGTAAAGAATGTACAAAGCATAATTGCGATAACAGTTACACTTAAAGCTATTATTTTTCTTTTTCCTTTTCTCATCATTTTTCCTCACTTACTCTTTTTTATAAACCACTAAATGTGTCGTCAAATGTGCCTTCATCTTCAGATCCTTCACCAGGAGTAAGACCTGGATCTGACGTTCGAATCACATCTTCCTTGGCATCAAGCCATATAACCTCCATGCTAGGCTCGATATAATCCATATTGATTTTGGATTCCTCTCGTTTCATATTGTTCCTCCTTACCATATCGCTTTTTCTATGCTACATCAGAGCGTTTTCTCTTTTTCGTTCATGATAAGAGATATGTAAAATCTCCCATCTTCTTAATTTTTATCTACTTTATCATAACTCTATTTCTATATTTTTTCATCGTGCATATTCTGCATTACCCGTGCTAATTCTTTTTTTATAAAACAAGGCCTACCAGATTCAAAAACCTGGTAGGCCTCTTTTACTATTTTTGCTTCAGATACTGCATCGGCGTAATCTGGTATACCCTTTTAAATGATTTTATAAATGCGGAACTATCACTAAAACCGCACTTCTCTGCCACCTCTTGTTCTGCCTTCCCTTGCTTCAACAAGGAAATCGCTTTCTTGATTCTGCTGTTAAGAATGTAGTTATTAAGTGTAACCCCTGTATACTGTTTGAAGGTTGTAAGAAGCGTCGTTCGGCTAACATATAACTTTGCTGCTAGTTCTTCTGCCACAATCTTTTCCGCAAGATGCTCGTTCACATAAGTGAGTGCATTCATAATATGCTTTGGAATCTTCTGTGAATCAAGATCTCTGTCTTCGATTTTTTCTGATAAATAAGATAAGAAATATAATATTAAAAGTCTTTGTCTAAATCGATCATTTTCACTGTGAATCTGTTTTACCATCTGCTCGTATTTCTCCGCTTCTCGACTTGTAACCTTAATCACACGTCCTCGCTTCCCAAACAGCGAAACCAACTCCTCCCACTCCGGCACATAATTTACGATAAACTGACGAGAGACCATAAGATAGATACGTTTATATAACGTATCCGGCGCGCAGCGAATATAGTGTGGCGTTCCAGGACTTGTCAGAACCACATAGCTTCCATTTCCCTCTTCCACTTTATCCTTCATCAAGATATTTACATTTCCCGAAAGAATCAGGCTTACTTCAAAAAATTCGTGTTCATGAAAATCCGTCACAGATGTAGAGTACGATTCTCGATATTTAATTCGAAAGTCTTGCCACTCTGTCCCATATCCGTGTTCATATGCTTTATGTATCATAGCTCTCAGCTCCTCTCTATATTTGCTATCGTATCATATTTTGTACGATTTGACAATTATATTGAACTTTCTTCCATTGTTTTGCGGTTGTTCGGGCTCTATACTTGAACAAAAGAACAAATTATTATTTTCAAGGAGGCAAACAATGGCAACAATTAACTACAGCTACGAGCAATTAAGAAGATTTTGTAACGACGCATTTGTAAAATTTGGTTTTAGCGATGATGAGGCAGCAAAGATTACGGATGTGTTACTTTTAGCAGACCTTTACGGAATCAAATCACACGGAACACAAAGACTTGTTAGATACCACAAAGGAATTGAAAATGGTTCTATCAAAGTTGGTGTAAAACCTGAAGTCGTATTTGAAACACCTGTTTCTGCAGTACTTGACGGTCAAGCAGGTATGGGAATTATCATCTCTATCCAAGCAATGGAACTTGCAATCAAAAAAGCAAAAGAAGTTGGTATGGCATTTGTTACTGTACGTAACTCTAACCACTATGGTATCGCAGGATACTACACAAAGATGGCTGTTGACGAAGGTTTAATCGGTATGTCTATGACAAACACAGAATCCATCGCAGTACATACAAATTCGAGCCAAGCATTACTCGGTTCTAACCCAATCGCATTTGCAATGCCTGCAGAACCAGTTCCATTCTGGTTTGATGCTGCTACAACCGTTGTACCTCGTGGAAAATTAGAAGTATATAATAAAGAAAACAAACCATTAGAGCACGGATGGGCAACAGGCGAAGACGGAAGCGTATCAACAAGTGCATCTCATGTTCTTCACTGCATCAACGATAAAGTTGGAACAGGCGGAATCTTACCACTCGGTGGCAACACAGAAGCAATGGGTAGCCACAAAGGTTATGGATTTAGTATGATGTGCGAACTTTTAACTTCTATCACATCTGGCGGTGCTACTTCAAACCACCACGTAAGAAAACCAGGCGTAGGCGCTGGTTCTTGCCATGCATTCCTCGTAATTGATCCTAAAATTTTCGGAGATGCAGAGGCTCAAAAAGCTCACACTTCTATGTTCTTACAAGAACTTCGTGACGCAAAACGCGTGGATGAAAATGTGCCAATTTACACACACGGAGAAAAAGAATACAACTGCTATGCTCATGCAATGGAACACGGTGTTGATGTTAACATCAAAACTGTAAAAGAAATGAAAGAAATGTGCGAATACCTTGGTATGGATGTAAAAGATTACCTTGGAGATGTTGAGGAAGTATAGTTTTCTCAGTACGGTTCCAGCATTTCGAACAATACGTCAACCCACCAAAATAGAGTCGTGCCTTTTGGCACGACTCTATTTATAACTCTCTGCAAAAGCTGGTTTCATATATTCACATGCATTTCGCGACAATCCACATTTTTCAGCAAATATTTTCCAATTATCCCTTACAATTGCTTTCATTTCATTTGCAATCTTGATTGCTTCTTCTTCCTCCAACTCAAAATATTTAGCAACACTAACTGCTAATTCAATAGAAATAGAACTATCGTCTATTAATAGTCGCCACTCCTTTTTGGCGCTCGTTTTCGAGTTATCAATTCCAAATCCTGTAATTTACGACCAAACTCATCATCTTTAGCAATCAGCGCCAGGTCCTTATCCATGCCATTTAATGCATGTAATACTGCAGCGTACATTCCTATTGCTACCGACGGAGATCCTTTTTCAATTGACCATAATGTAGCCCTGCTTATACTAGCACGCTCAGCTACCAATTCCGCAGATAACTTTCTGCGCAATCTTGCCAATTTAATTTGTTCTCCCATTTGTTCTAAAATCTTCTCAGTTTGTGGCATAACAATAATCGTCTTTTTACTCATAACATTTCCCTCTTAACTTCTATTATTATATACATATATATTATTTTTGTCAATTTAATTAAACATTATTCATAAAATCACTTTTTTTGTTCTATATATTTTGCTAAAAAAAGAGATGTGTAACATCTCTTTTCAAATCCTATACTACTTTTGTAATGCATTCCAAAGATTCTTCGCATAATGGTCAAATCCAGAATCCACTGGGTGTAACCCATCTTCTTGGTAATGTTGCAACTCGTGTGGGATAAAATCAAAGCAATCGATGACTGTGATATCCGAAAGATTTGCAGCCACTCCCTTAATATATTCTGCAATATAGCTAAGTGGAACTCCAATTGGTTTGTTGTCATGAAGATTCTTACGCCACAATGGTGTCAACGCATAGATCTTTGTGTTTGGATACGAATTACGTAAGTTCGTGTAAAATCCTACACATGTCTCTTCAAACTCTTCTTTCAAGTGATGGCTCCAGTCATTAGTTCCATATGCTACCACAATCACATCTGGTTCGAAATCATCTTTCAAAAGTGCCAACGGTGGATAGAAATGTTCTGCCCCAATGGCCTTATTACGCGCTTCTGCATTCATGAATGTTGCCAATTGAACTGCATATGCATGTTCTGGCTCTCTCGCACTATATCCTTGTGTGATAGAATCTCCGAAAATGAGCATCTTGCAACCTTTGGTAATCGGAACAATCTTTGCCTCGTCATCCAAAGTGACACTCACTATACTAGATGCAGCTGACCAAGGGAATGCAACTCTCACACGCTTCATTCCAGATTTCAACGCGAATTCTTTTGCAAATACGGTACGTTCTACTGTGCTCTCAACCTCTCCTGACAATTCACCAATGCGTTCACCGTCTATTAAAATACTATGTGCAAAAAAGCAATTGGAACTTCCACCTTTTACAGATACTTCTAATCCCAACATCTCACTATCTGTATCAAACTCCAAACTGATATTAGATGTGGCAAAAGATTTAATAAAGAAATCCTCCGAAACACTTTCATACATATCTTGCTGTTCTTTCGTGAATCGATGTAAATCAATTCTACCTTCTACTTCTTCAATTCTTGCAGCGCCATGCACAAGTGCTTTTATCTGCTCAAAATTTAACTTCATCCTTTATCTCCTCGTTCCTATAGAATAATCATTTTCATTCAATTATGCCTTTATTCTTACTCTAATACAATTGATGAAATATAAATGGCGTCACCTTTTAAAATACCCGTAGTAGCAAGAGAACCTTCAAGTGTAATCTTTCCAATAATACCTTCATTTGTTCCTTTTCGAAGTGTAAGCTCTTTCCATTCAGAGTATGTATTGGTAATTGGAGTCATTGACGACATTCCACCTGTACCAACATCAACTGTCATATCCAGTTCGCAACCAATAATAGACAACTCAGTTTTATATTTGATTGTCATCTTTCTATATTTAGAAATATCAATATCTCCTACAATTGCTTGGAAATCAATCTCAGCATTTATTTTGTTCGTTTCTTCACACGCGACAATACGAAGTACTTTTCCATCTTCTTCATCTTCCACAATATTTGCCCAGAAACAATCTCCTGTTTTTACTGCTGCCAAAATATCTGTGGCATCAAATTTCAAAACAGAACCGTCAAACTTCGTTCCTTTTGACTCTTCTACAATCTCATCATCTGCTGTGATTGGATTGTTATAGTAATCTGCTGGATCTGCTGCTAAATATTTTGAATTTTCTTTAAACTCAATCTTTGTATAAACTGGACAGTGGTCCGAAATATCGTACATTGTTCCATCAAAAGTTGTTTCTGGATAGTATTGCCATTCATTACTTGCATTCATACCAACTTGACCATCCAAAACTTCAAAGTGCTTTGGTTCTCCACCATTCATGAAAATGTGGTCAATTGTGTTACCACCATTTCTTGTATTCCCTAAGTTACGATTTGTTCCAGAAGCATTTCCTTCGAAATCTGCAGTCAAATAGTTTGCTGTTTTTGTGAAATGGTCATATGCAAACTGAAAGTTTGTTACTTTTGGATCCAAGTTAAAGTCTCCACCTACAACCACTGGAGCATCACCATTCTCTGCTGCTACTGTTTCTAAAAACTCTGTCATATATTGAACATTTTGTAAAACATATGCTTGTCTTTGGAAATTTTGAGTGTAAACGTGTGTTGATACATAGATAGAAACAAAGCCTGTTTCCTTTTCTTTTAACACAACCCATGTGTAATCACCCAAATCGTTAAAGTATCCTGAAGATGCGTTATCCGTCCAACTGTTCGTACGAGTACCGTCTGCGCTAACAAATCTTGTTCCACTAGAGATATACTCAAACTTCGAATGATCAAATGCAACAAAATTGTGAGATGCAAATGCATCTGATGAAGCATTGTTATCTTCGTAAAGAATTCCTCGACGGTTTCCATGATTTACAAATGTATATTCAGGCAACCCTTCAGAATCATACACACCTTTTATCTTTGTAGTCTTTAAGTTTAAAACAGTTCCCCAGAAATATGGTCCAGAAACTTCTTGAAGCAACAAAACATCTGGATTTGCATATTTTCCCATTGCTTTGATATATTCCAAACGTCTCTCAAACGTATAGTCGTCATCTGTCTGCATATCTGTACCATAATAGTTATAAGTATAACTACTATTCGCTGGTTCTGATACAAGCATATTTAAACTCACTACATTTACCGCATCTACAACTGCGCCCGTCTCATTTCTTTTCGTTCCTTTTTCATCCGATCCACAACCAGAAAGTAACGAAACAACGAGTGTCACAAGAAGCACTGCAGCTGTTATTCTTTTCCAATTTTTCATTATATATCCTCTCTTCCTATACAAGTTTCTGTTTTTCTATTCCAGTTCAATAGAAGCCACATAGATAGCATCTCCGGTCAAAAAACCTGTATCTGTAGTTAATCCGATAAATCCAATCTGATTGATAACACCTTGAATCTGCTTCACAGTAAAAGATATCTTTTCCCATCTTCCTGCTGTGTCTCGCAAGAATACGGCGCTTCCATCAAAAAGTTCAGTTTCATTCAAGGAAATATGCATGTACATTTTATTTCCATACAAGCTATACTCCGTTTTATATGTAACTGTAATCTTTTGATATCCTGATACCTCTAAACTTTCACCTAATGCCTTATAATCAATCATTGTTTCAACACGGTTTGTTTCATCTGTTGCTTGAAGACGCAATACCTTTCCTTTTTCACAATCTTCAACCACATCTACCCGCATTTTTTCACAAACCGAAACATACGGCAAAGCTTCATGTTCTACAACTTTATCCTTTTTTGTAATCGGATTCTGATAATAATTTGCACGGTTTGCCGGCAAGAGTTTGCTATCCTCATCAACAAGAATCTCTGTGAGAATAAACTGATGGTCTGATATATCATACATGGAACCGTCGAAAACTGGTTCTGGCACATATACATAACTTCCATTCTCTTCCGGTTTTGCCATCCCCTCTAATACCTCATAGTAAGTTGGCGTTCCACCGTTCGTAAAAATATAATCGATACGTTCTCCATTGCATGTCGAGCCATTTAAGCCCTTCACAATTGCACCGAACATACGAGAAGTTCCTTTATCATCACCCACTGTGTTGGAATCAATATAATTGGAACCCTCTGTCATTTGGCGATATGCAAAAATATTATTCAAACGTCCAATCGCCATATTGAAGTCTCCCGCAATCACAACAGGTGCTCCGCCATATCGTTTGGATACTTCTTCCAAATACTCGGTCATACACTGAAGATTTTCTACCGAATACGCTTGTCTTTGCACTCCATTTGTATAGATATGAGTTGTCACAAAAATAGCAACTAACTTTGTTTCCTTTTCCTCTAATGCCACCCAGGTATAATCACCCAAGTCATTGAATAGACCATTTTTTGCACTGTAGTCTGTCCAACACTCCTCGCGAGTTCCACCTTTGGTAACAAAGCGTGTTTCACTATCAAGATAGTGATATTTCTCTTTATCAAATACCACAAAGTTGTGACAAGCAAATGCATCCTCTGTCGTTAAGTTATTTTCATAGAGTAGACTTCTTCTATTTCCATGATTTACAAATGTAAATTCCGGAAATCCTTCTGAGGTGTAAACCCCAGAAAGCTCCGTCGTTTTTAATTTTAATTCTTGTCCCCAAAAATTTGGACCTGACACTTCTTGCATCAATACAACATCTGGTTTTGCGTAATCAAATGTCGCTCTCAAATATTGCATTCTTTTTGCAAAGGTATAATCAGCTGGTGATTGTTTTTCTTCACCATAATAAACATATTTGAACTTTCGGTAATCCGCTTCATGCGCCAAAATATTCGCCGTTACTACTCTCGCCGTAAAATTCTTTTTCACCGCTTTGTCCTCCTATTTTCTGATGACATTAGAATCATCTTCGATAAGCTTATTCTTAAAGAGTTGTGACGCGCAATTAAGCTTACAATTGTCAAGTTCAAAGTTCTGTCTATTTGCACGAATTGGATACATATTCATAGTTTTAATGTTTGTATTTTTCATTTTTACATAAGCCGTTGTTGTAGTCATGATAACAATTCCAGCTCTTCCAGGTGCTCTAGAAGCGTCAAAGTTACAATCTGTCATATTAATAACAACTGTCTTTTTATCTGCATCATTTCCGTTACCTGTACGAAGAATACCAGAATCTTCATAACCTGCACTCTCAACTGCCATTGTTACATTGACTCTTGTTAGATTCATATATGATGTACCTTTTGTTGCAGGAAGATTGATAATGAAATATCTGTATTCTTTTCCTTTTGTTGCATCAATATTGATATCTGTCAAGTTCAATACACCTGCATTACTTTGACGAATCGCCGCACCGTAGTTCTTATGAACAATCTTCATATTACGGATTGTAACTTCACCTTTTGTCTGAGTAATGTTAATTGCATTGTTTTCATGTTCTGTAGTAACTGTGTGACCGCCTCCATCAATTGTAATGTTCTTACCTTTTGAGTTTTGAACGGATACGCTTGCAATTGTTGTATTCGCTGTTAATTCCACCAATACATCCTTGCTTTCTTGGTACGCATCCAATAAGGCAGTGGTCAAAGAATCATACTCTTTATCCCCGATTTTAGCAACCTTTCCAGGATTGTGTTGTTGATTCTTCTTATCACTGATTACAGTGCCTTTGTCATGAATTGGAACTTTGTTATATTCACTGTCTGTTGATGTAAATGTTGTATTTTCCAATGTAAGTGGCTGTGAATTACAGCTAATTGGATATCCATCTGCTGTCTTGATTGTAGAATTCTTAATAGTCATTTCAGCTCTTGTACTGTTCATAACCATGATTCCTGCTCTTCCTGGTGCAGCAGTTGCATCAATCTTACAACCATCGATGTTGAGAATCACAGTCTTACCATTGCTGAGACCATCATTTCCGGTACGAATGACAGCAGTCTTCGTATTGGTTGTTGCTTCTGCCTTCATAGTAATGTTTGTACGAACCATATTAAATGTACTTGTAACACCATTACCTGCAAAGTTAAATAATCCCCAGCTATTGGTTGTTGCTTCTTTTGTGTCGATTGTTACATCTGTAAATGTGAGGATACCACCCGCTCCAGATCTTACTACACAACCGGATGCTCTGTGATTGATCTTCATATTCTTAAATTCAACACTTCCCAATGACTGATCTACTGCAAATGCATTACCGTCTGTACCCGTCGTAATGGTATGTCCATTACCATCAATGATAACATTAACGTCATTTTCATTTTTGATAGTAACAGAAGCTGTCATTTCTACATCTTGATTCAAAACAACAGTTACGTTACTTCTTGCACTATTTACAGCCATCATTGTCTCTGCAAATGTTGCGTATTTCTTTTTATTAATCGTAGCTACGAAGTCACCTACAAAGTTTTCTTCTTCCTCAACCTCTTCGGTTCCTTCTTCCAATACAACTACTACTTTATTGTTTTTGTCCAAATAGTGTTTTTTCTCCGAATCTAACTTGTAGCCTTCTGGTGTGTCGACCACCTGAACATAGCACTTCGATTTTCCAGCTTCTATAAACTGTACTTCGCCTCTAGAATTGCTATACTCTGGTACCTGCACCATGGCTTTCCCTTTACTGTCAAATAGTTGCACTGCAACCATTGACAGTGGATTGCCTTCTGCATCTTGGGCACTGATTACGTATTTTTCTTCAGAGCCCTTTAATACTACAATTCCCAATGCAATCAAACCGACAACTAAGGCAAGCGCAAGACCAAACACCCATATATGTTTTCGTTCTATTTTTATTTTTTTCATAGGTTGTCTCCTTAAATATCTAATCATCATTTCCTCATATCACACGAGAGTTCTTTCTCTTTTATAGGCATGTCAGACTAGTCGCTGGCACCCGTTATCGTACAATAGTAACCCGAATTGCACTCTGTATAATATACCAATTCTGACTTGGTTCCAGTCTTATCATTCCATGTTGAATTATCCCATGTTAATGTCAAGTTACTGTCTTTCGCTCTGTAAACTAGATTTTGTTTTAAATTCTTAAATTTACATTCCTTCGCTGTGAGATCTACAGTGGTGCCAGTGTGTGCAAAAAATGCTGTTGAATGACCATCATTTACATTCACTTCACAATTTTCTAACACAGCTGTCACAGTTTTTGTTCCATCTTCACTAGACTTATTACCAAATCGAATAACCTGATATGACGTGTTACGGCCAGTAGGCACTGAATTTTTGTAATCAATCTTCACATCTTTCATATACAAATATGCGTTATTTCTGATGTTAATCAAACCAGAGTCATGCTTCGTAGTTCCATTAAATGCTTCCGTTGTGATAGTCACGTTTTCTACAGATATATTAATACCGCTACCAATTGCTTCTCCATCCGCATTCTTTCTCTGTTTCACAGCAACAATTGCTCTCTGTGACATGTGATGGATATCCATATCTTTTAGTGTCAACGAGATATTGTCATTCTCTATATAGAAAGCACTGCATTGCTTGTTCTTTGTTCCTGTTGTCAATTTATATTGTCCTTGACCGTCAATCGTAATATCAACATACTGTGTATTCATTGATACATTCTCAGGAGTTGGCCAGCTACCATCTTTGAGCATCTTAATTGTCACATAACCATCAAGTAATTGCGCATCATCAAATGCTGCCTTTGCATCTGCATATAAGAATCCATTAATCGTAGCACCTGCTGAGGTTTGAGCTAAGTTTTCAACTACTTCATATTGCACACCCTCATTGTACAATTGCGTCTTTCCACCAGCTACCGAATTTGCTTCTGTATACTTATCTACACTTGCCTCAAATGTACCACCTGTCGAATTTATGTTAAATACATACGCATTTGCTGTTTCGAAATCGCAATTTTGACATGAAATATCAAGTGTATTACCTCTATTGACTCTTGCAATAGCAACGTCTGTCGCTTGTTTCGTATCTAAAGTACAGTTCTGCAAACGTGCGTACACCGTTGCACCATCATCATTATTTCCAACACGGATAATTCCTCTATCCGTTCCTGTTTTGCTTGACTTAACTGTTGTTGTCACATTTGTCATGATTAAGGTAGCAGAGCCACGCATATTAAATACTCCATACTGCAAATAATAACTTGTATCTGTATAATCCACTGTGATTTCTACATTATTTACATTCAATTGGGCACTAGACTTCGCGTTTTTCCCTACACCAACCAACGCTCTTTGCGTTTTATGTGTAATCTTCATATTTTGCAAAGTCAGATTTGCTTTCTTTTCGGTTCCACCCAATCCTATGTCAATCACATTTTTATCATTAACAGTAAGCGCCGCTGTAAGTGTGTACTTCTTATTCTGTCCATCAACTGTAATATCTGTTCCATCTTTTGAAATCGTAGGAAGCTGCGTTGTTACAGTAACATCATTCAACAATGTAATTGTCGTTGCTGTATTTTTTGCTAATGCCGCATTCCATGCATCTTCAAAATTCTTATAACAGTCTTTTCCTACTTTTGCCGCCAAGTTTGTAATCGAATTGATTCCTGCCGATTGGTCTGTACAACTCCACTTAGCATTCGATTCTTTCAATGTCACTGTACCTGTTGCATTTACATTAATTGCATATCGATTATTTGTCTTGATTGTAGAATCTGTAAGTTCAATATCCGCTGTAACGCCTCCATTTACGTAGATTCCTGCAATCTTCTTCGTCTTCGATGCATCGATCGTACTATTTGTCATAGTAACCGCTACATTTGTTCCATCACCGCTGTTGCCAAGACGAATCACACCGCAATCCGCTCCACCGGTTGTTGTTTGGACATCCAATGTGATTGTACTATCTTTCAACTCAACGCTACCATTTGCTCTGATGTTGAATACACCATATGGATAACATTTGTCCGAAGTTGTTCCCGAAGCTGTCATTGTTACATTATCAAGTACAAGCTTGATATTTGAATAAGTAGTTGTGTCTGTCTTATTACATGTTACAAATCTGTCGTTTCCTTGATGTTTAATCACAATATCCTTGAATTTCAATGACACATTATTTGCACCAAATGTAACTATGTTTGCACCATTTGCTGTTGTTGTTAATGTATATTGTTTGTTATCTCCATCGATTGTAATGTTTGCATTTGCTGTTGCAAGTGTTGCTAAATTGCTATCTACAGTACAGTTATTTACCAATGTAATTGTAGTTGGTGTTGTGCTTGTTCTAGCCACGTTCCATGCATCAACAAAACTTACATAATAATTGTCACCGATTCTTGCTGCACGGTTTGTAATAGCATTAATTCCTGCCGATTTGTCAGTGCAACTCCAATTAGCATGCGATTGTTTCAGTTTTATAATACCTGTTGCATTTACATCAATTGCATATCGATTGTTTGTCTTGATTGTCGAATCCGCAATTTCAATATCGGCTGTTACACCTCCGTTTACATAGATTCCCGAAATCTTCTTTGTCTTCGATGCATCGATCGTACTATTTGTCATAGTAATCGTTACATTTGTTCCATCACCGCTATTACCAAGACGAATCACTCCACAATCTGCTCCACCGGTTGTTGTTTGAACATCCAATGTGATTGTACTGTCAATCAACTCAACGCTACCATTTGCTCTGATGTTGAACACACCATATGGATAACACTTGTCTGAAGTTGTTCCAGAAGCTGTCATTGTTACATTGTCAAGTACGAGATTGATTCCCGAATAAGTAACTGTGTTCGTCTTATTACATGTCACAAATCTGTCGTTTCCTTGATGTTCAATCACAATATCTTTGAATGTTAATGACACATTATTTGCACCGAACGTAAATATGTTTGCGCCCTTTGCTGTTGTTGTTAATGTATATTGTTTGCCATCTCCATCAATTGTGATGTTTGCATTTGCCGTTGCAAGTGTTTCGAATTTGCTATCTACAGTACAGTTATTTACCAATGTAATTGTAGTTGGTGTTGTGCTTGTTCTAGCCACGTTCCATGCATCAACCAAACTTACATAATAGTTATCACCGATTCTTGCAGCACGGTTTGTAATAGCATTAATTCCTGCTGATTGATCAGTGCAACTCCACTTGGCATTCGATTGTTTCAACTTCAATGTACCTGTTGCATTTACATCAATTGCATATCGATTATTTGTCTTGAACGCAGAATCCGTGATTTCAATATCTGCTGTAACTCCTCCATTGACATAGATTCCTGAAATCTTCTTCGTCTTCGATGCATCAATGGTACTATTTGTCATCGTAATCTCTACATTCGTTCCATCTCCGCTATTGCCAAGACGAATCACACCACAATCTGCTCCACCGGTTGTTGTTTGAACATCTAATGTAATTGTACTGTCAATCAACTCAACGCTACCATTTGCTCTGATGTTGAATACACCATATGGATAACACTTGTCTGAAGTTGTTCCAGAAGCTGTCATTGTTACATTGTCAAGTACAAGATTGATTCCTGAATAAGTAACCGTGTTCGTCTTATTGCATGTTACAAATCTGTCGTTTCCTTGGTGTTTAATCACAATATCTTTGAATGTTAACGATACATTATTCGCACCATACGTAAATATGTTTGCGCCATTTGCTGTTGTTGTTAATGTATATTGTTTGTTATCTCCATCGATTGTGATGTTTGCATTTGCTGTTGCAAGTGTTTCGAAATTGCTATCTACAGTACAGTTCTTTAATAAGGTAATTGTAGTTGGTGTTGTGCTTGTTCTAGCCACAGCCCATGCATTTGTAAGTCCTACATAATAGTCATTGCCAATCTTAACTGCACAGTTTGTAATTGCGTCCCCATAACTCCAAGCTGTATTTACTGGCACGAAATTTAATTTACCTGTTGAATTTACATGAATTGCATGTTTATTTTTTGTCTTGATTGCAGAATTGAAAGTTCTAATTTCAGCCGTTGCACCATTTGACACATTAATTCCTGCAATATTTTCCGTCTTCGATGCATCGATAGTACTATTTTCCATGGTAATATTCACCTTATGCCCATCGTTTGCATTCCCCAGACGAATTACACCATAACCGTCTCCTCCAAATACTTTTTCAGACTCTACTGTGATTGTACTGTCAATCATAGTGAATACACCGCTAGCTCTCAAATTGAATACCCCGTACGGATAGCACTTGTCAGCACTCGTACCAGATGCAATCATTGTTACATCATCAAATGTAAGATTTACTCCGGTATAAACACCTTCGCTTTTCTTGTTAAATGTTACAAGTCTATCATATCCATTATGTTCAATCGTAAGGTCTTTAAATGTTAATGATACATCATCATTATCTAAAACAAAGAGTAAAGCATTTCCTTTTGTTGTCAGTGTATATTCGTCACTTCCATCAATGATGATGCTTGAATTAGCTGTTTTTAAATCCGTTCTATTGGAAATGATACAATCTCTCAAAAGTTTGATTGTAACTTCTCCCTCTACTTCTTTTGCAGCGTTAATTGCTTCTGGCAATGTTGCATATACTGTATCGCCAATCTTTGCTGCGTCTTTCATATTCAATAGTGACATTAGATTACATAACCAATTGATGCTTCCACTCTTGCTGCTCCATGTATCCATGTCATCAAAAGTTAACTTCACATCCCCGTCATCTGCATGCACATAAACTGGATATGTGTTGTTTGTATGAATTTCATAATCCTTCAATACAATATTTGCTGTAGTTCCTTTTTGCGCATAGATTCCGTATGCTCCGGTTGTAGCAGCTGCATCAATTATACTGTTATCTAATGTAATAGTCAGCTTCTGTCCATCGTTTGCATTACCGGTACGAATCACAGCTGCTGCAGACCCATTGATAATCTTAGGAACATCTAAAGTAATAGATGAAGACTTCATTGTGAATGAGCCACTTCCTCTAAGATTCATTAAACCGTATTTATAGCATGCATCTTCACTTGTACCACTTGCCACAACTTTTACATTTTCCCAAGTAACATTGATGTTTTCTTTGTTTGCTTCATATTGAAGAAGTCTTTCATAGCCGCCATGATTGATTTTTATATTTTTGAATGTAAGTTTATAATTGTTGGCATTAATTTTGAAAATAGTATTTCCGCCTTCTGTGGTAATCGTATGTCCATTACCATCAATAATTGCCGTAATTCCGTCACCACTAAAGGTTGTTGAAGTTGCAAGTGAAATATCACCTACCAACTTGACAGGCTCTTTTTTGCCACGTTCATTTGCTTTCTTCACAGCAGCATTCAACGAATAGAACTTGATATTTCCAACAGTTGCAACAACATCTGGAATTGGATGTGCATCGTAGTATTTGTCTTCTGAACCCAACTTACTATTTTTCTCACTCCAATTAAGTTGGCCATCTACCGCAACAACGTAATTATTTTGTGTGCGGAATGTCGTGTTGTTAAACACAATATTAGCTGTTGTATCTTCTGTCACTCGGATACCAGCACGTCCCTTTGCACCAGTTGCATCAATTTGACAGTTGTTCATAGTAATCTTAATGTTCTTCACATTACCAGCGTTACCAGTTCTGATAACTGCTGCTCCCGACGCTCCACTTTCTATGGTGGTGATATCCATATCAATCTTCACTCTTGTCATAGTAAGATTTGTTTTTCCTTTACCAAACAAGTTGATAAGAGACCACTTGTAGAAGCCTTTCGTGTCGTTCTTGGCATTAATTGTTATATCCGTCAAATTTAAATTGATAGCATTACTTGTACGGAATACTGCACCTTCTCCGTTATGAGAAATTTTCATATTCTTGAAATGTACAGTTCCAGCTTTTTGCGTAATTGAAAAAGCAGTGGCATTCGCAAGGTATGTAACTGTTTTCCCGTTGCCATCGATTGTAATTGTCTTTCCGCTTTTGTTATTAAAATACAATTCGTTTACAACGTACACGTCATGAAGCAATTTGATCGTAACGTCTTCTTTCGAAGCGTTTGCAACTTTAATCGCTTCTTTTAGTGTATATTTCATATCACCAATCTGCGCTACCTGTGCTGTTGGATCTTCCTTCAAAACGATACTTAAAAGATTCTCTTCTGCTTTAAAGTAATGTATTTCTCTGTCTAAAGCGTACTGATATGGTGCTGCCATAACACATGCTCCATAAGTTCCTTTTTCTTCCGGAGTGTAAATCAAACGACCTACTGCATCTGTTGCCTCAGGTACTGTAATCATATTTCCTTCCGCATCATGAATCGCTACCAATACATTTGGCAATACAACTCCTGTATCACTTTTTACCATAACGGTATATTGGTTTGATGACACATTGGAAACCTCTGGCTGTTCCGCTGTAGTTCCAGTGCCCTCATTGTTCACTTTTCCGCTGTTCTTTTGTAAAAACAAAACAACACTTGTTGCAACACCGCAACACAGAACAAGAAGCAATAGTGCCAACACTACTATCTCTTTCTTCTTACTCTTTTTGTTTTTGCTTTCCATAACTTTGTACCTCCTCAGTTTTTATGTATTCGCTAAAATTAGTGGCAATCTCCCACTTTTGCATTATTTCCTATTATCCATAATAATCGTTTTTACATTTCTTTTCATCGTGCCAATTCCGTACTCACCGTGCAATATCTTTGCAAAAAAAACAGCAAGAGCTTTGCCAATTTTGGCATAACTCTTGCTAAATATGTACCCACATAAACGATTATTTTACATTACACTGGACAGTTCTTGCATACTCGCTTGGCCGCATACCTGTCGCTTTAAAAAACGCATCTGAAAAATACTCCGTGGATGAATATCCCAATTGTTCTGCAATCGTATTCACTCGATTCCCCTTCATACGAAGCATGTCTTTCGCATGGCAGATGCGAAGTTCTGCTCGATATTTGAGTGGTGATGTATGTGTAATCTTCTTAAACTCTCGAAGAAAATGGTATTTGCTAAGCCCACACATATCTGCATATTCTTCTAAGGTCAAATTTTCCGCATAGTTTCGATTGATATATTCGATGACCGAATTGAGTTCCGGTGTCACACGAAAACTTGCACTTCGCTCAACCTGTCTTCTTACTTTGACAAACAATTCCAAAAGAAGACTTTCACAAACCACCTTATAATCTTGTTTTTTATGCTGCAATTCCAGAATCATCTCTTCGAAAATATCTCCAAGCTCCGCAGAAGGAAGTGAATGATACGCTTTAGATGTCTTCATCTGCAACAAATTCAACACATCTTCATCTGCCGAAAAATGCACATAATAAAACTCCCCCGAAGCATTGGATTCATAGATATGATGCTGCTCTTCCCCTGGCGCATAAAGTATAAAATCTCCGGAAGAACATATCACTTCTTTCTTCTTAAAAAAGAATTTTGCCTCCCCATGATAAATATAAAGAAGCAAATAGTCATCTCTTCCTTTTGGTCTGTTAATCTCTCGTCCATGAAAAGTAAAGATATGACCACTACTATTCACACTGGTTCTCTCTCCTTCTAAATGTTCTCCCCAATACCCTTTGATCTGCATAACATTCTCCCATTCGCAATATTTCTTATATTATCAGCAATTTTTCTTATTAATATAGTTTGATTGTAGCATTATAATGAACTTAAATCAATAAACAAAAAGGAGAATAAAAACATGGCATTAAACTCAGATATCGCATTTAAAATTGGTTGTGGTCGCTACATCCAAGAAAGAAACGCAATTGTAAACAACTTAAAAATCGAATTACCAAGATTCGGAAAGAAACCTTTATTCATCTGTGGAGAAAATGGTTACCGCGTAGCAAGTGAAAAAATCATTGAAGCATTGAAAGATACAGATATGGAATACGAACTTCAAGTTTTCACAAGCACACCTTGTCTTGAAAACGCAGACGAATTAGCTGCATATGCACACGAAAATGGTTATGACATTATCTGCGGTGTTGGCGGTGGTGTCATCGGTGATACGGCAAAATTAGTGGCTGAGCGCGCTGACTTACCACTTGTTCAGATCCCAACTTCTTCTGCAACTTGTGTTGCTGCTACTCCTTTAAGCGTTATGTACAACAGGGATACACATGCACACCTTGGAAGCTTAAAACTCATGAAAGAAGCCGATGCTGTCCTTGTAGACCTTGACATTATGATTGAACAACCTTCTCGTCTTTTCTGGGCTGGTGTTATGGATTCTATGGCAAAACTTCTCGAAATCAATCATAGATTGCAAAAAATGACAGAAGCTGATATCCCAGTAGGTTTTGATATTGCATTAATCATTTCAGATAGAATCTACAACTTCTACGATGAAAAATACGAAGAACTTTTAAAAGCTGTAAACAATAAACAAATCACAAAAGATTTTGAACTCGCTGTATTCTATGCAATCGCTGTAACAGGTGTAATCAGCGGAATCGCCAAAGGTTCTAACCAATGTGCTTTGGGACACCGTTTCTACGAAGAAATCAGAAGTTATTTCTACGAAGAAGCAAAAGACTTTGTACATGGTGAGCTCGTTGCTATGGGAAATATCGTACAAATGTGTTATGATGGTCTTGACTACCAAGCAATGATCGATCTTCTTAAGAAAATGGGACTTCCAACTACACTTTCGGAAATTAACATTCCTGTCTGTGAGGATACTATGAATACTTTTGTAAATCGTTTGTGTGCTTCAGGAGTCATCAACGATAGTAGCGATGAGTCTAAGGCTCGTGTGAGAAAGGCAATGTTATCTGTTTATAAATAAGCAGTACTTTGAACGATTTTACAATTATATTGAACTATGTGCTATTGTTTTACGATTGTTCGAGATCTACACTTGAACAAAAGAACAAATTACAAAAAAAGAAAGGATGCTCATTATGGCAACTGAAAACATTTTTCATCCATGGGAAGGCTATGTCAAACCATTTAAAATTTTCGGAAACCTCTATTTTGTAGGAACCACCCCTGCATCCACTCACCTCATTGATACTGGTGATGGACTGATAGTGATTGATCCTGGATATCCACAGAGTTTGTACCTCGTGATTGATAACATCTATCGTCTCGGTTTCCAAGTAAAGGACATTAAATACCTCATTTGCACGCATGGGCATTATGACCACTTAGGTGCTGCTCGCGCATTAGCAGAATTAACTGGTGCAAAAACATTTTTAGGAAAAGAAGATGTTACATACGCAAATGGTACTGAGGATTTGACTTGGGCCAAAGAACTCGGAACAGAATACCACGAAGCCTTTGAACCGGATGTACTTCTTTCTGATAACGATGTAATCAAGCTAGGAAACACAGAAATTTTATGTAAGGCTGCACCCGGACACACTCCAGGAACCATGGCATTCTTTTTCGATGTAACAGACGGAACCCAAACACTTCGCGCAGCTATGCACGGTGGTGTTGGTCGCCCTTCCATGAAAAAAGAGTTTCTGGATAAATACAACCTTTCTTATGAAACCAGAGAAAAATTTATTCCTGCAATTGATTCTATGATAGATGAAAAAGTAGACATTCTTTTGGGAAATCATGTGGCAAACAACGATACTGTGGGCAAGAGTCTTAAGATGACAAAAGATTACAACCCGTTTATAGACACACAAGCATGGAAAGAATTTTTAACATTAACCAAAGAAAAATTTAATGTTATGATGGAGGAAGAAAAAAATGAAAAATCAAGTAATTAACAAAATTTTAGAAGAAAAAATCGTAGTAATCGTTCGCGGAATCGACAGCGACAAAATCATTCCACTTGCAGAAGCAATGTACGAAGGCGGTATCCGCGCTTTGGAAATCACTTACAACGCTTCTAACATGGATGAAAACACAGCCGTAGCAGGCAATATCAAAAAACTTGTTGATCATTTTGGTGACAAAATGATTATCGGTGCCGGAACCGTTCTCACAGAAGAACAAGTAGAACTCACAAAAGCAGCTGGCGGAACTTTCATTATCTCACCAAATGCAAATAAGAAAATCATTGCAAAAACATGTGAATTGGGTATGGTATCTATTCCAGGCGCTTTGACACCAACAGAATGTGTTGATGCTTACGAAGCAGGTGCAGACTTTGTAAAACTTTTCCCTATCACAAACCTTGGAAGTGGTTACGTAAAAGCTATGAAGGCACCACTCTCTCACATCCGTTTCCTCGGAGTAGGCGGTATTGACGAAAACAACATGGAAGAATACTTAAAAGCAGGTGTGTGTGGCTTTGGTATTGGTTCAAACATTGTAAACAAAAAATTAATTGAAGCTGGCGATTATGCAGCAATCACAGAACTTGCTCGCGTATTTACATCACGATTATAATCATAGGAGATACCATTATGAATTCAAAAAAAATATCCATTTCTACTGGCGCTCTCCAAAGGACATATGGCACGAAAGAAGCTCTTCGTATTGCAAGCGAAATCGGTGCAGACGGCGTAGATTTTGGCTTAGATTTGTTTTTGCAGAATCCAAGACCATACGATGTACGTAATCCTGAATCCATCTACTGTAAAAGTGATGAGGAGATTATTGCATTTTTCACAGAAATTCGTGAATACGCAGATTCACTTGGTCTGAAAATCTGCCAAACACATGGAAGATTTAAGGGATTACTCAACGATCCAGCAATTGATGCCATCACACTTGAAAACATAAAAAAAGACTTATTGGCAACTAGTGCTCTTGGCGCTCCTGCCTGCGTCATCCATACAATTGCAACGCCTCATATCGGTCCACAGCCAGATGAACTTATGTATCAGTTGAATCTTGATTTATTCACAAGCGTCATTCCGTATGCCAAAAAATATGGCATAAAGGTTGCAACAGAGACCTTCGGTGATGCCGAACAATATAAAATGTGCGATTTCTTTGGAAACCTCGAACATTTTGTGAAAGGTTTTGAAGATGTTTGTGCCGTGGAAGATTTTAAAGATTATTTCACTATCTGCGTGGATACTGGTCACAGTAACAAGGCCGTTCTTTATGGGCAACCTTCTTCTGCAGATGTGATCCGAAGACTCGGAAAAAATATTAGCGTGTTGCATCTAAACGACAACAATAAATTGAAAGACCAACACAAAATTCCAATGACTGGGGATTTGGATTGGAAAGATATCATGGATGCTTTGAAAGAAGTCGGATACGACGGATATTACAACATGGAGTTGAATCTAGGTTGGTTCGGTCCTGATATGATGATAGAAACTGCAGCATTTGCAATAAAAGTCATGAAAAATATGTTGAAAGACAGATAAAAATGAATGCCTGTGCAAAATTGCACAGGCATTTTCTTATTTGTATAAACAACATCCTATTCTCTCATTAATCTCTTTAATGATTTCTGGTTCTACCTTAAAATTGCGGTCAATATCCATAAGACCGTTGATTTCTTGTTGCACGTCAGTTACCTGTGTATAACAGAATCCGCATGCATAATCCAATTCTTTCACAGCAGTTATAAGTCCATCAAAACGTTTCACGAACGCTTCCTTATCTCCAACCTTTCCACCGTATCCCCATCCAGAATCATCATTGTTAAAGGCAATTCCGCCAAATTCACTGATAATAATCGGCTGTCCTTTATACTTGTAATCTCCAGCGAATGCCGGTCTTGAGCAGTTGAAGTAAACTTCATTATTTAACAGCTCTTTTTCATACGTTGTATAACGTTTCTTAAGCACTTCTCCATCTGCAACATAGTCATGCAATGTAATGATGTCAGAAATTGTATGCATCCATCCGTCATTTACGATTACTGGTCTATGCTGATCAATACTCTTTGTCAGATAATAAATCGCTTCTGTAAAATGTTGCTGATCCTTTCTTGTCTGAATCTCTGTCATTCCCCAAGACTCATTAATTGGTGTCCAAGTAATGATACAAGGATGGTTGTAGTTCTGTTTTACAATCTCAATCCATTCCTTTGTAAATTCTGTGACAGCATAATCAGAAAACTGGAACGCTGATGGTGCTTCACACCACACGAGCATACCTTTTACGTCGCACCAGTACAAGAAGCGTTCATCTTCTGTCTTTTGGTGTTTACGAAGACCGTTGTAGCCAAGTGCTTGAATCTTTTCTATGTCCTCAATGAGCGCTTCCTCACTTGGAGGTGTCAAATGTGAATCTTTCCAATAACCTTGGTCTAAAATCAATCTCTGATATAAATTTACACCATTTAACAAGATGCGATTGCCATCGATTCGAATCTCGCGCATTGCACAGTAAGAACCGATTTCATCGAGTACCTTATCACCTTCTACGATACGAAATTCAATATCGTATAAATGTGGTGCATTTGGCTTCCATACGTGCATTGGTCGCACGTAAGAAAAGTTACATTTCTTTGCCATGTCAATCTTTGCACAAACATGGTTCGATGTGATAGCTGTGAGTGTTTTGTTAATCAACTCACCTTTATATGTAACCACTGTTTCTACCATCAAATCTCCATTACAGCGGCTTTCCGGAGCATTTACATTGTATTCCACTTCCAAGAAGAAGTCCGATACATTTGGAGTCATTTTTACAGAATCCAAACTGACCTTTGGAACATACTCACTCCAAACCGTCTTCCAAATACCTGTAGTCGGAATATACCAACACAAGTATACTTCATCTATCCAACGTTGCTTTCCACGTGGTTGTTGCATGTCAAAGGAATCTTCTACTTTGACAACAACCTCGTTTTCTCCGTCATGGACAAGTGCAGTAATGTCGAAAGAAAATCTTGTATATCCACCTTGATGTCTTCCAACATACTGTCCGTTTACCCATAATTTTGTAATATAATCTGAACCTTCAAAATGAAGAATGTAATTGTTATCTGCCAATCGGCTCGCATCTACTTGAATGGTTCTGCGATACCAAATGTTATCATGACGAGTTTCGTCTTGAATCCCACTTAGCTTGGTTTCAAATGTAAATGGTACTCGAATTGAAAGTTCGCCTTTAAAATTTTGATACCACTTACAGGATTCGCCAACGTTCTCATCATCAAATCGAAAATCCCATATTCCGTTTAAGTTTTCCCAATTGTTACGCACAAACTGTGGTCTTGGATAATCTTTTACGTAGCACTTCATTTACAGTGTCCTCCCTACATGTTTATATAATTAAATTTTTATATACTTTCTTACTGTATATTCTAACACTATGCGAATTACTGTTCATCGTGCCATTTCTATACCCATAATGCAAAATCGGTTTTATCCTCAAACAACAAATAAGGTGGATGATTTCTCAATCATCCACCTTAATGTGTTGTCAAAACATATTCATTTTATAAGCCAGTGTCCCAGCCCCATGCTTCGCCAAATTGTTTGATCCATGCGATAAACTTATCGTACAATTCTACTGGTACTTCAAGAACTAATTTCTTAGTTGTCGGTTCATCATCTAAACCGAGTGTTTGCAATGCTACAGTATTATCTGTCAATGTTGTACGGTAAAGAGCATCTTGTTTTGTAAGTTCTCCATCCGCTGTAATTACTTTAACACTTGATGTTCCATTAAGAGTTAATGCTCTTACAATAGAGTCATCTGAACCTGCGCCATACACTGCTGCACACTTGTTATATGTTGTTCTATCCACTAAGATTTGTGAATCGTTCATTATCACGGTCGCTTTCGCCTTGTTTGGCATCCAGATTCCTATTCTACCTTTTGAATTTCTTGCATCAAGAGTCGTATTTGTTAATGTAATATTTACAGTCTTACTTTGATCCGCATTTCCACCACGAATTACACAAGTATCTCCACCTGTATACGAAGGAGAAGTTACTGTGATATCGGTATTTGTCAATGTCAGCGTTGTTGTTCCGCTTCCTGCTGATGCATTGATGATAGCGTATTGCAAATATCCACCTGTATTTGTGGTAGTATTCGCATCAATAACCATATTTTCCAACTCGAGAGTTGTTGCTTTCGTAACATTGATGAGTGCTTGAATACCACTATAAGTTGCAAAAACTTCCTTCATCATTGTCTTAGTTGATACTCGCAATGCATTCTTTGATTTTGTATGAGTGATACTCATAGTACACCAGTTACCATCGAATGTGAGTTTCTTACCAGCGGCATTATTAAATGTAACATATAACTCTGATTTTGTATCATCTGCCCACACATTTGCGTCTGTAATGTCTGCACACAATTCAATCGTTGTATCTGCCGTTGCTGAATTAGCTGCAGTAACAGCATCTGCTAACGTATTATAGAAAGTGCTTCCAACTTTTACCTTTCCATCAGCACAAGCAAATGTACCACCAATTCTGTTCACTGTAACATCCTTAGTGTAGCCATCAGCAACTTTATCATTATAAATTGGAGCTACATTCTTTGTAGTAATATTGGTATTTGTCAATGTAATATTTGCATTTGTTGTACTCTTGATTTTAATACCGTTAAGGTTTTGTGCACTTCCTGTATTCAAATTACAATTGTTCATAGTGATTGTTACAGTTTTTACGCCTGCCGCTCCACCATTTCCTGTACGTACAATTGCATTATCTGTACCTGATGGAGTTGTGCCATCCATATTGACAGTTACACCTGTCATATTGAGCGTCATGTTTTTCGGTACGTTATCTTTACCAAACAAGTTGATAAGACCATATTGGTATCCTGCAATATTTTTCGCATCTATATCCACGTTTTGAAGGTTCAATACAGATGTCTCTTTCACCATGATTGTACCTTGTTTCGCCTCATGTTTTAACTTGAGATCCTTCAAGGTTACTGTACCGTTATGTTCTACACAAAGTGTATTTGTTACCTTTGTTGTGATTGTATATTGCTTGTTATTACCATCAATTGTAAGTGGCATTCCATTCATGTTACTAATTACAACATTTGAACTTAAGCTTACATTATCATACAACTTAAGCACTGCATCTTCTTCTGCTTCTCTTGCAAATTTCAAAGCATTTGTAAATGTTGTATAGTAAGTCGTACTTCCTGTTGCACAGCTTGCTTTACTTGTAATTGTAACACCTGCTGGCAATGTACCTGTTACAGTGATCATATGATCATTACTGTTAACTGTCACAGTCTTTCCGTTAGCATTCGCAAGTTGCGCAGCATTAACTGCCCAATCTTTCTTCACATCCACAGTCACATTTGCTGTAGCATTTTTCACTTCATCAGCTACTGAATTGATATTTACATATACAACTGTAGCTCCCTTTGTTACAACAGCTTCACTGTTGATCGTTACACTTGCATCTTTTGTACCTGTTGTTTCAAGACGATTACCAGCTGTATTGATTGTAATCTTCTTACCATTCTTATTTACAAGACCATTTAGATTAAGTGTTGTATCATTTGTCAATGTAATACTTACATCTTCTGTTGCATTCTTGATTACTTCCCACAATGAATCATTGTAATCGATGAACCAAGTGTCACCAAGTTTTACCTTGTAACCTTCTTGTTCTTCTGCTTTCTTACCACAGATTAAGTCTGCCGATTCTGGAAGTGTTGCAGTACCTTCTGCCCCATTGTTTGCTTTTACAGCCGATACATTCTTTGTCTTAATCTTCGAATCTGTTACGCTGATTGTAGCATTCGTTTTTTCCATTACTACAATACCGTGTCTATCTTTCGCACCTGCTGCATCTAATTTAGAATCTTTGATTATAATATTGACTGTGTTTTCTTTTAAGTCACTTGCTTTTACAACACCAGTACGGATAATTGCTCCGTTCTTATCGCCAGCATCGCCATTTGTATCCATATCTACATTTACTTTATCTAATGTAAGATTAACTGTTCCTGCAGTTTTGATTGTGATAATACCTTCCGTGTATGCACCTGTTGCCTGTGTCGCATCAATTGTTACATTCTCTAATTTTACATTTGCAGATCTATCAATACGAACTGCATTTCCTGTTCTCCTATGAACCAAAGTCATGTTTTTAATTGTAACATCAGCTGCATTTTTGTTTACAACAAAGGTTTGATTATCACCTTCTGTTCCTACACTGGTTTTTACAGTATATCCATCCCCATCAATGGTACATGAATTCTCAATATTTGCCCATCCAGTCGAAACATTTTGGAGTAACTTAATGGTTTCTCCCTCGCCCACACTTCTCGTTGCTTGTGTGAGTGCTCTGTGTGCCACATTTCCAATCATTGCATCATAACCCTTGATTGGTTGTTTTTGATATTCTGCAGATACAGAATCTAATTTCCCGCCATTTACAGTCATTGTTTGATGATTTGAACTATCCTTCAACTGTACTGCATGTGCATCTAATGTCTTTATATTTGTATCCGTCAACACAACTGTCGCATTTGTATTAGACATAATGATAAGACCGCTTCTTCCAGTTGCTTTTGTTGTATCGAAATTACACTTTGTTAAGTTAATGTTAACCGTCTTTTTCGTTGCATTTCCTGTACGAACTACAGCCGTGTTATCAATTCCTCTTCCAGACACTGCCATCGTAACATTTACACCAGTCATATTGAGAGTAGTTACTTCTCCTGCTGCCGCCTTATCTTTTGCACCTTCCGCATCCAAAATGAGGTTTACAAGTGCATAATCATAATTCTTTCCTTCTGTTGCATTAATCGTAACATCTGTCACATCGATAGTACCAATATCCACCACTTGGATTGCACTACCTGTATTCTTATGATTAATCGTCAAATCTTTGATTGCAACTTTATTTCCTACCAATAGGGCATTCGAACCGCCACTTGTAGTAAGGGTTTTGCCATTACCATTTAAAGTAACTTGCTTTCCATTTTTATTATTGAAAGTTCTGCTACTAATTGTATAGTTTGCCATCAACTTGATTTCTGTATCTTTTGTTGCAGCATTTGCAACGTCTGCAGCTTGTTTCAATGTATAGAATACATCACCAATTTTTGCCAAATAGTATTCAACTGGATAATCTTGGTATGTCTTATCCAATGATGTTAGTTTTGTATCTGCATTCTTCCAATTGATATCTTGCTCATTTGAACGGATTGCAAACATATCCATTGTCTTAATGGTTGTATTCTTCAAATTAACTGTTGCTTTCGTATTTGGTACAATCGCAATACCACTTCTTCCAGTTGCCTTTGTTGTATCAAAGTTACAGTCTGTAAGGTTAATTACTACAGTCTTTTTCTCTGTATCATTTCCTGTACGGATAATAGAAGCATATTTGTCGCTTCCTTTGGATTCAACAGCCATCTTCACATTTACTCTTGTGAAATCAACAGTCGTTGTGTCACCTTCCGCAAGTGTATTTACTAAAGTATAGTTGTAAGTCTTTCCTTCTGTTGCGTTAATCGTAACATCTGTCACTTTCAAGTTCGCAACTTCTGTGATTTGGAACACACTACCTGTGTTTTTATGGTTAATCTTCATATTCTTGAATGCCACATTGTTGCCAAGAATAAATGCATTCGAACCGCCACTTGTTGTGATTGTTTTTCCATTTCCATCAACAGTAATTACTTTGCCGTATTTATTGTTGATTGTGCAAGTTTTCATCGTAACATCTGCCACTGCTTTGATTGTCACATTTGATTTTGACTTCGCTGCTATTTCTGCTGCGTGACCGAATGTCAAATGATATGTATTACCAATCATAGCTGCATAACCTTTGATTGGTGTTTTTGTATGAGGACTTACAGTTGACACTGCTTTACTATTAATCATAGTAAGTGTCTGTGCTTTTGTTTGTTCTTCTGCCCAGATTGCCGGATTGTCGCCAGCCTTGAATGTACAGTTTGTTGCTTTGATGTTTGCAACTGTATTTTTCATAACAACGATACATTGTCTTCCTGTTGCACCTTCTGCATCCAAGTTACAGTCTACCATGTTGATGTTAACTGTCTTTGTACCGCTTGTGTTACCTGTACGGATGATACCTGCTTGATTTGCTTTCGCTGGTGTACTCACTGCCATCTTCACATCTACTCTTGTCATATTCAAGGTTGTAGTTCCGCCAACAGCCAAAGTGTTAATCAATGCATAGTTGTATGCCGATCCTTTTGTTGCATCAATCTCAACATCGGTAAGATTCAATGTTGCCAACGCATTTACTTGGAACACTGCACCTGTATTGTTGTGCTTAATCTTCAGATTTTCAAATGCAATAATACCACCCTTGTCTTGATTTACAAGGAATGTATTGTTTCCACCTTCTACAGTAATTGTATGGCCATTCCCTTTTACAGTAATATTTTTTCCATATCCATTCTTAACTGTACCAGTATTCATAGTGACATCAGCAAGTAATTCAATAACAACATCATTGCTTGATGCATTTGCTACACCCAACGCCGATGAGAATGACATGAATTTCGTATCACCAATCTTTGCTATGTAAACAGAATCATCTTCTTCAAGAGTAATCTTTGCATTACCCATGGAGTCAAATTTGTATTTTACACTTTCATCCAACTTGTACCCTATTGGAACTCCAACTACTTTCAAATAGCAGCCCTCTTCCACACCTTCCGAGAACTGAATTTTCCCAGTACCGTTCGTTACATATGGAAGCCATGTAATCTCTGTTCCATCTTCCGCACAAAGCATGACATAAACTTTCTCCAACGACTGACCCTTATCACTTTGTACATATACTGAATATATCTTACCCTCACCGTCTTTTGAAAACCAAGTGCTACCTACAGTGGTCAATAGAACTGCTCCACCTGCACCCACAAGCAAAACAATTAGCACAAGGGAAATAATCCAATATTTTTTGACATTTTCCATGAATTTTTTCATTCTGTTTCCTCCTCAAATATCTCTATAAAAAGGGGCATGGGTCTCCCTTCCCATTTTCTTTCATTATCGTAACATCTTTTCCCCTCCTTTTCATCGTGCCAATTCAAGGTTCGATGTGAAAAATCTGTTTTCAAACTGTTTTTGCACGGTTTGGATTGAATTATACCATTGTACTTACTTTAGTGTTTAAGTTATAGTTATCTTAACAAAGTATCGAATTTCAAGGAGGAATCTTATATGATGAAATCAACGAAAAAATTAATATCGCTTGTACTTTTCATCACTCTCTTATCCTTAGCGGCAGTCGGATGCGGCAGCAAGAGTGAAACGAAAATGGGTGAAAAAAAGGCTGACAACAAATATACACACCGCGTCATTCTTGTATCTGATATGCACTATACAACAGATGAATCCACAGATGAATTAAAAGCAAAATATCCTGAATCAAATGCTTCCGCAGCATCCGGTGACACATACGGTTATTCACAAACAGAAAAGATTCAAGCTATTTTGGATGACATCAACACATTCAAACAAGACCATACAGTAGAGGCCGTTTTGGTTCTTGGAGATGTAACTCTTGACGATTATGGCTTCCGTAATCTTCCTGTTAAGTATTTGAGTGAATTCAAAAAAGACTTTTTAGATAAGTTAGATATACCTTGGTATACACTCGCAGGTAACCACGACAGTTACCCAAACGAAGAGTGGAAAGCAATTATTGGAACAGATAGACAGTATTCCTTCAAAATCGGCGATGCGGCATTCATCATGCTTGACACATTCGAAGACGAACTTGCTACTGGTGCTTCAGGTTCTAAATACGATGGTATCGATATGGAATGGTTGGAAAAAGAAATCGAAAAATATCCTACAGAAACAATCTTTCTCTGTTCACACTATTTCAACGAAAAAAATACTAATTATAAGTTCACAAAACTATTAAGGGACAACCCTCGAATTGTGAGCATGTTCCATGGACATACTCATAAAAACACCGTAGTTGCTCCAGAATCTATGAACTATAAATATCTTGCAAACACAGGCGGATATGCTTACGATGGCGATGATTCTTCTGGTTCTTGGGACTTCTCTCAATTCAATGATGATTGGGCATGGGGATATCAAGTATTAGAATGGAATGATGAAGAAGCTAGAATTTACCACGTAAAAACACCTCGTACATATACTGGTTCTAATGGAACATTTACTTTCCCTGGTGGAATTGAAGACGATTTGATTATCAAATTTAAAGATGAATAAATAAGAACAAAAGCCACGCACTTCTTAAAAGTGTGTGGCTTTTTTACGTCTCTGACAGGAGTCGAACCTGCGCACCCGCCTCCGGAGGGCGGCGCTCTATCCACTGAGCTACAGAGACAAGAACTTTGTACATCGTATCATACTTGCTTTTAAAAGTAAAGGAGTTGCTTTTTATGTTTTGGTGCGTTATAATCAAGAAACCATAATATTTATCATATCATTTTTTCAAGACAGTTTCTGTCATTTTTTCACAAAATGCAATTGAATACGCACCTTCCATTCAGAAAGGAGTATTTATGGATTATCAACAATTCGTTGTTGCTATCAAAGAAAAAATTGCACAATCACTGGGTTCCGGAATGGACCTACAAATACATACTGCATTAAAAAATAACGGAAAAGAGCGCACTGGAATTTCGATTTCTGACAAAACAGTGAACATTTCACCGACAATTTATTTGGAAGAATACTACAGACAGTTTGAAAACGGGCTTTCCATTGAAACCATTACCTCAAGCATTCTTGATGTCTATCAGGAAGTAAGACTAGAGCATTCCTGGAAAATCGAACCACTTAAAACGCTTTCCGAAATACAGCCGAAAATTTCCTACAAGCTAATCCACGCAAAGAAAAACGAAACACTGCTTCAAACACTTCCACACATCCCTTATTTGGACCTTGCCATTGTCTTCTACATTCTCTTTGAAGTAGAGGAAACCGGCACTGCCACAATTCCAATCACCCACGACTTCTTGAATCTATGGGGTATCACTCTTACGGAACTTCATGACATCGCCTCAAAAAACGCACCCACATTACTTCCTGCACTCTTCAAACCTATGCGGGTTGTAATAGAGGAACTCCTAGGCTCTTCATGTGACGAATCCATTCAAGACAACGACATCATGTTTGTTCTCACCAACCCTCTTCGCAATTTTGGTGCCGCTTGCATTCTATATCCCGGAATTTTGGAACAAATCGCATGTCAATTGGGTGAAAACTTTTTTATACTCCCTAGTAGTATTCATGAGGTGATCATCATTGCTGAAAGCCAAAGTCCAAAACAAGAAGATTTACAAGATATGGTTCGAGACATCAACGAAACTCAGGTTGATATTGAAGAATTTTTGTCAGATACGATTTATTACTATAATTTCAAAGACAGAACATTGCTTCCATAACAAAAAGGAGTATGATTTTCGATAATCATACTCCTTTAATCGTACTACTTAATTAAACTCTAGATAAATATTCTCCTGTACGTGTGTCAATTTTAAGAACATCTCCCATTTCAACAAACAATGGAACATATACAAGTGCGCCAGTTTCAACTGTCGCTGGTTTTGTAGCACCTTGTGCTGTATCTCCCTTGAATCCAGGTTCTGTATCAATAATTGCAAGTTCTACAAACAGAGGTGGCTCTACTGCGAACACATTTCCTTTGTGTGAACAAATCTTAACCATTTCATTTTCTTTTACGAATTTCAATGAATCACCAATTGCATCTTCATTCAATGCGATTTGGTCATAAGTTTCAACATCCATGAAGTGGAATAATTCACCATCTGAATATAAGTATTGCATATCTTTTCTTTCGATATGAGCTTTTGGAAATTTTTCAGTTGGTCTGAAAGTTCTTTCAACTGCACCACCGTTGATGATGTTTTTTAACTTTGTTCTAACGAACGCTGCACCCTTTCCTGGTTTTACGTGTTGGAATTCTAAAATTTGATAAATGTTTCCTTCAATTTCAAGAGTAACTCCGTTTTTAAAATCACCTGCTGAAATCATTTGTTATCCTCCTTATTTATTCCTACATAATTTTCCCTTATTGCAGGACATGCTTCATCGCATAATATTCTTTCACTTCTTTTAATTTTATATTAAAACGATTGCTTTTTCAACCCTTTTTTACGCATTCTCCATACGATGTGACATTTCCATCCTTCTTTTCAGTTCTTCTGCAGGAATTTGCCCTGGTGCAGACGATTTTCCCATCGTTCCAAACGTAATCGAAGAACCAAACGATTCTCCTGTCACTCTGCTCACCACACCGATTTCTGACATTGCCATTGTGACAATCGGACGCTCTGCATGATTTGCCACCATTTCTTTGCTTGCTTCAATAAGCAGTTGCACATCCTTATCGTTCTGCGGCATAACTGCAAGTTTTAAAACATCTGCCCCCATAGATTGTATATGGCATAGTTTACAAATCATCTCTTCTTTACTAGGTGTCTTTTGAAAATCATGATTCGAACCAATCACTTTACTTCCTTGACTTTGAATCATCTGAATCAAATCAAAAACCTGGTTATCTTTAAACACTTCAACATCGATCAAATCTGCCCTCTTTGTAGTTGCCACCTGTTCTAGCAAGTGTTGATACGCTTCAAAATCCAATTCTTTTTCGCCGCCTTCTGCTTTGGTGCGGAAAGTGAAGATTACTGGAATTTCACCCAATACTGTTCTCAGTTCATTCAGCATCTCTATCACGCCTAGAGCATCTTCGCCTGCCTCATACCAGTCCGCTCTCCATTCCACCAAATCTGCCGGCACATTTTGAACTTGCTGCGCCATCTCCAATATTTCTTCTTTTGTACGTCCTACAATCGGCACACAGATTTTTGGCATTCCTTCTCCGATTTTCAACCCTCTGACAGCTATAGACTTCATATGTCTTCCTCCCAATAACCATTGACATTATCATAAAATAATTTCCATCTCATTTCAACCTCTCCCTTGACATTTTTGCTTTTTCGCTTTAATGTAAAGAAGTAACCTATGCAAAAGGAGTGAATAAAATGAAACAAATCACTGGGCACACTATGTTGACAGGACTCCTCGGAAGTCCGGTTTCTCATAGTATTTCGCCAGCTATACATAATGAAGCATTCAAACAATTAAATTTGGATTACGTGTATCTCGCATTCGATGTAAAAGAGGAAGAAATGGCTGACGCAGTCCGTGGTTTCCGTGCATTAAACGTACGTGGTTTTAACGTTACAATGCCAGGAAAAACCATCATGGCATCTTTGTGCGACCATCTTTCTCCTGCAGCCAAACTCAGCAACTCTGTAAATACGGTTGTCAATGAAAATGGCGTGCTCATCGGACACAACACAGACGGCGTTGGATATATGCGCTCTGTAAAAGAAGCCGGTTACAATATTATTGGGAAAAAAATGACAATCCTTGGTGCTGGCGCTACCGCATCTTCTATCATGGTGCAAGCTGCATTGGATGGCGTTTCCGAGATTTCCGTTTTCAGCCGCAGCAGCGCCTCTTTCGATTGTGCAAAACGGTTAATTGAAACTTTGAACCAAGACACTTCTTGTCAACTCAAGCTTTATGATATTGAAGAACAATCCCGTTTAAAAGCTGAGATTTCAGAAAGTACTATTTTGGTTAATGCCACAGCGGTTGGCATGTCACCAAACACAGAACAGTGTTTGATTGCAGATAAGAGTTTCTTCCACAAAGGCCTCATTGTTTCGGATGTAATTTATCATCCCAGAGAAACAAAATTGTTGACACGAGCAAGGGAATGTGGATGTCATACCTTCAATGGACTTTATATGCTGCTCTATCAAGGTGCGGAATCATTTAAATTGTGGACTGGAAAGGACATGCCAATCCGTCTCATAAAAGAAACATATTTTTCAGAATAAAAGAATTCCTGCGATTACTTTCGCAGGAATTCTTATTTTTTATGTTTTTTATAAAAATATAGTACAATTCTTTCTAATGTTCTTTTTAAGACAATTTGAATCTCTTCTCTTCTGTTGATTGGCTTTACTAAAATGTTTCGGATCTTTGTTCTTTTTGCTCCCCATACGTCTGTAAACAATTGATCACCTATAAAAATCGTATTGGAGTTATCTGTTCCCATCAACTTCATTGCTTTTTTATAGTTCTTTCTTGATGGTTTGTTTGCACTCGAAATTGCATGTACTTGAATTTCTTCATTAAACATAGCCACTCGTGATTCGAAGTTATTTGATAATAAACAACACTCAAATCCAATGCTTTTCAATCTGTCAAACAATTTCTTTGCTCGTTCATCTGCAGGTGCCCCATGCATAACAAGCGTATTGTCAATATCAAAAATAAGCCCTCTATAACCTTCTTCATAAAGTTTTTCAAACGGTATGACATACGTAGACAACACATATTCATCTGGGAAAAAAACTTTAAACATAATCTAATCTCCTAATCATTTGTCTTTTTTAAAATCTCTTTGCATATATCCTCTATGGATTTGTTATCAGTTTCAATTACAATATCTGCCGCCGTTTCATAAGTGGCAGATCT
The DNA here is from genome assembly GCA_045650645.1 of Faecalimonas sp. Taxonomy (GTDB): domain Bacteria; phylum Bacillota; class Clostridia; order Lachnospirales; family Lachnospiraceae; genus Faecalimonas. The sequence goes on from JAZRRJ010000014.1 coordinate 37,937, forward strand.
CTTTTCCAACATAAGCGCAATGTCCGAAACATTTTTGTTTCCTTTTAAAAGCGGCCGATTTTCTTCGTTTTTCACTCGATTCAAAATCGTTTCTGGTTTTGCAGTCAACCAAACAATTTCTCCATTTTGTTTCATAATTTCGACATTTTCTTCTCGAAGTACGACACCACCGCCACAAGATACTACTTTATCACTTTGCTCCCTGCATTCTGTCAATAATTTTGTTTCTTCATCCCTAAAATAGGTTTCCCCATATTTTTCAAAGATTTCTGGAACAGACATTCCTACACGTTCTACAATAACCTGGTCCATTTCGATGATTTGCAAACCATATTCTTCAAACAGATGCGCGGCAACTGTACTCTTGCCACAGCCCATAAAACCGATTAAAAAGATATTTTTCACAATTATCTTTCCTCCAATATCTTTCTCACATCTTCTTTAAAGAGCAACCATGCTTCCTCTTCTTCAACAAAATATTTCGGGCAATTTTTTCCTGTAATATCATAATGCCTAATAACATCTTTTTCAGTTAATTCAAATTTTTCACAAAGCCATGCTGTCAAATGAACCATCGATTCATAGGTTTCCTTTGTATAGGTCCCATCTGATTTTAAATGACAGGTTTCAATAGAAACCGTATTTATATTCCTATCGTTTGAAGCATATGCAATCTCCCAAGTAGGAACACACTGTACAATTTCTCCTTGAATGCCTACTATAAAGTGACTACTGGCTTTTGTCTTGTGTGAATCTTTTAATCCCTCAAAATAGTTTCGATTTTGAACCGCACTCGTCCCCGGATTCGCAGTATAATGAATGACAATATTTTCAATTCTTTCACTTCTGGTTCCCGGTCTGGAATACGGATTAACCGTCAACAACTGAACACTCATCTCAGGTTGCTCAATTCGCATCGCATTCCCTTCTCGTTCTATGTATCGAACACTAAACGGTCCGATTTCAAAAAACTTCATAGCCACAACAACTCCGGCAAAGAGAATGACCAGCAGAAGAATTCCCGAGATATATTTGCTCATATTCTTCATATTTTTGGATTTTCTTTTTGACTTATACTGTTTTTTCATAATACCCCTTATTTGCAACTACTAAATTCAAAAAGTTTTTCAGGGTTTTTCCAAAAACAAATGGGGCATATCAAATGCCCCATTTGATTAATTATACTTGATCTACACTATAGTTTGGCGCTTCTTTTGTAATATGAATGTCATGTGGATGACTTTCTTTTAAAGAAGCTGCAGAAATTTTTACAAATTTTCCTCTTTCCTTCAATTCTTCAATTGTAGGAGTTCCACAATATCCCATACCTGCACGAAGTCCACCAAGTAATTGGAAAATTGTATCTTCTAACATACCCTTGTATGCAACACGCCCTTCAACGCCTTCTGGAACCAATTTCTTTGCATTTGTTTGGAAATAACGGTCTTTACTACCATTTTCCATAGCTGAAATAGAACCCATTCCACGGTAGACTTTATATTTTCTTCCTTGGTACAATTCAAATGTTCCAGGACTTTCATCGCATCCTGCGAGAATACTTCCCATCATACAAACATTTGCACCAGCTGCAATTGCCTTTGTAACATCTCCTGAATATTTAATACCACCATCAGCGATAATAGGAATTCCATACTCTTTTGCTACAGCATATGCATCCATAATAGCAGAAATTTGAGGAACTCCAATACCTGCTACTACACGTGTTGTACAAATAGACCCTGGCCCAATACCAATCTTAACTGCATCTGCACCAGCTTCAATCAATGCACGTGTTGCTTCACCAGTTGCAACATTACCTGCAATTACTTGTAAATCCGGATATTTTTCTTTTACCATCTTCACACATTTGATAACATTTTCTGAATGTCCATGTGCAGAGTCAAGAACAATAACGTCTACTTTTGCTTTTACTAATGCATCTACTCTTTTCAATGCATCCGCAGTAATCCCTACACCTGCTCCACAAAGAAGTCTTCCTTGTGAATCTTTTGCAGACATTGGATACTTGATTTGTTTCTCTATATCTTTAATTGTAATTAACCCTTTTAAGTTGAAATCTTTATCTACGATTGGCAATTTCTCTTTTCTTGCCTTTGCAAGAATTTTCTTTGCTTCTTCTAAAGTTGTTCCTTCTAATGCTGTGATAAGACCTTCAGAAGTCATAGATTCTTTGATTTTCTTAGTGAAGTCTTCTTCAAATTTCAAATCACGATTTGTAATAATACCAACTAATTTTTTTCCTTCAGTTACTGGCACACCCGAAATACGGAATTTTGCCATCAAATCATCAGCGTCTTGCAATGTATGTTCTGGAGACAAAGAAAATGGGTCTGTGATTACTCCATTCTCAGAACGTTTAACCTTATCTACTTCTTCTGCTTGTGCTTCTATTGACATGTTTTTGTGAATGATTCCAATTCCACCTTGACGAGCCATCGCGATTGCCATACGGTGCTCTGTTACAGTATCCATACTCGCACTCATCATTGGAATGTTCAAACGAATCTTTTTTGTTAAATTCGTAGATAAATCTACTTGATTTGGAATTACATTCGAATATGCTGGTACTAACAATACGTCATCAAATGTAATGCCTTCTCCAATAATTGTTCCCATCTTCTCTTATCCTCTCTTTCTCTCTTGTTTATAGTGTCTTATCTTACTAAAAAGATGTTGTTCTGTCAAGATTATAAAACTACTTTTCTTGGTGCTATATCTCTCATCGCGCGCAACAGTTCTTCATTTGGCTCAAAAATAATTCTCACCTTTTCGCTCCCTTTTGGAGCCACCATTTCATAAGTCTTATTTCCTTCTGTACAAGTACTATAATTCAACGCTTTTAAATGTTGGTATCCCGCCAATTCTGGTGCTTTTGAAGGTGCAAGAACTACCATATCTTTAACATCAACAGAAAAGAATCTCTTTCGCGTAGATTTGCCAGCAATGCGGTCGATATATAAATCACCGCTTATAAAAATATATTCATACTCTATATCCATACGTTTAAATAAAAACATATCTAATAGAACTGCAACAATGGTCAGGAAAAATCCTACCGGCGGATAAATAAGTATGGATCCCACACAAAGAACTGTAAATGTAATTAAGCCAACTTTTTTTATCTTTGTTCCCATGGTTACACTTCTTTTTACTAATTGCTCTATATACTGCTCTGCCATAACGCACCTCCATGCCTTGTGTATTCTAATATTGTAACACAAAAAAAGGGACTTGTTAAGTCCCTTTTCACACTTTGATTTACATCATTCCCATGCCTGCTCCTGGATTTGGCATTGGTGGCATTTCTACTTTTTTGTTTGCCACAACAGATTCTGTTGTCAATAAAGTTGACGCAACGCTCGTTGCGTTTTGAAGTGCGCTTCTTGTTACCTTTGCAGGATCTAAGATTCCAGCTTTTACCATATCTACATATTCTTCTTTGTATGCATCAAATCCGATTCCTGGTTCTGATTCTCTTACCTTGTTAATAATAACTGCACCTTCTAAACCGGCATTTGCTGTAATATGGAACAATGGTGCTTCCAATGCTTTCAATACAATCTTCACACCTGTCTTTTCATCGCCTTCTAATGTGTCTGCTAGTTTAGCAACTTCTTTTGAAGCATGGATATAAGCAGAACCACCACCTGCAACAATTCCTTCTTCAACAGCTGCTTTTGCTGCTGAAAGAGCATCTTCCATACGAAGTTTTGCTTCTCTCATTTCAGTTTCTGTCGCTGCACCTACACGAATAACTGCAACGCCTCCAGCCATTTTCGCAAGTCTTTCTTGCAATTTTTCTCTATCAAATTCTGAAGTTGTGTCTTCAATTTGTGATTTGATTTGAGCAATACGTGCTTCGATTTGTTCTTTATTTCCCATTCCGTCAACGATAACAGTTGTTTCTTTTTGAACTTTAATCGATTTTGCACGACCTAATTGAGCCAATGTCACTTCCTTGAGATCCAATCCCAATTCCTCTGAAATCACTTGACCACCAGTCAAGATTGCAATATCTTCTAACATTGCTTTTCTTCTATCCCCGTATCCCGGAGCTTTTACTGCAGCTACATTGAATGTTCCACGCAATTTATTTACAATTAATGTTGTAAGCGCTTCCCCTTCAATATCTTCTGCAATGATCAATAATCTTGAACCTGATTGTACGATTTGTTCCAATACAGGAAGTAATTCTTGAATATTAGAAATCTTTTTGTCTGTAATCAAAACGAATGGATCATCTAATACTGCTTCCATTTTTTCCATGTCAGTAGCCATGTACGCAGAAATGTATCCACGATCAAATTGCATACCTTCTACTAAATCTAATTCTGTCTTCATAGTCTTAGATTCTTCAATTGTAATAACACCGTCATTTGATACTTTTTCCATTGCATCTGCAACCATTGCTCCAACTTCCATATCTCCTGCGGAAATTGCTGCTACATTTGCAATTCTATCTTTGCTTTCCACCTTGCTGCTCATAGCTGCAATCGCTTCTACTGCAACTTCTGTTGCCTTTTTCATACCTTTACGCAACACGATTGGATTTGCTCCTGCTGCAAGGTTTTTCATTCCTTCTTGAACCATTGCTTGTGCAAGTACAGTTGCTGTTGTTGTTCCATCACCTGCTACATCATTTGTCTTTGCTGCAACTTCACGAATCAACTGAGCTCCCATATTTTCAAAAGCATCTTCTAATTCAATCTCTTTTGCAATCGTAACTCCATCATTTGTAATAAGTGGTGCACCAAATTGTTTGTCTAACACAACATTTCTTCCCTTTGGTCCAATCGTTACTCTTACTGTATTTGCCAATTTATTAACGCCAGCTTCTAACGCTTCTCTGGCCTCTGCTCCATACTTAATCTCTTTTGCCATGACTATCTGCCTCCTTATTTAATAACAGCCAAGATATCATTTTGTTTTACAACAAGATATTCTTCACCGTCAAGTTCTACTTCTGTTCCTGCATATTTTGAGTAAATAACTTTATCCCCTACAGAAACCATCATTGTCACTTCTTTTCCATCCACAATTCCACCTGGTCCTACTGCTACAACCTCTGCCTGCTGTGGTTTTTCTTTTGATTGTCCTGCCAATACAATTCCTGACTTTGTTGTCTCTTCTGCAACTTCTTGTTTCAACACAACTCTGTCTCCCAATGGTACTAATTTCATAACAACTGCCTCCTTGTTTTATATCTTATTAGCACTCCTCTTGTTTGAGTGCTAAATGTAATCTAGTAATAAAATATCATCATGTCGTATATTTTGTCAACCTTACTTTGTATTTATTTTATAAAATCCATTTTCAACTTGTAATTTCAATATTTTTCCATTCTGATTGCAATAGCGTTCACGGATTCTTCCGGTACATGCAAGTCTTGCATCTGTGGTTTGAATTTGGCATTCATAGATCGCTTCTAAAGACAATTCGGTCAACTCCCCGCTTTTCAAAGCAAATAAAAGTTCGGCCCGTTGTATATCATATGACAAAAGTTCACAGACATATGCCTTCTCACTAACCAACTGTCCTATGCGCAATGTTTTCTTTATTTTTAATTCTGCAATATCACCTTGCTTCATAGTTCCCCCATCAAACATTTCAAAAGGGAATCAGTTTACTGACTCCCTCAACTTGTTATCCTCTTTTACGCTTCTTAATTCGTGCCAATTCATCAAAAATCACATCGTTCACTACTTTGATGTAGGTACCTTTCATTCCAGAAGAACGAGACTCGATTACTCCTGCACTTTCGAACTTACGAAGTGCATTCACGATTACGGAACGTGTAATTCCAACACGGTCTGCAATCTTGCTTGCTACCAAGATTCCTTCCGTTCCTTCCATCTCATCAAAAATATGAACAATGGCCTCTAATTCTGAATATGACAAGGTACTGATTGCAGACTGTACAATCTGTTCCTTACGAATTTCTTCTGCACTTTCTTCATTTACTGAACGAAGCATTTCCAACCCTACAACTGTCGTTCCATACTCGCTCAAAATAATATCATCGATTTCATAAGCTTCATCTTGTTTGTACATAAACAAGGTTCCAAGACGTTCACCTGCAATCGAAATCGGTGTTACAATCGCTTGATATCCTTTTACTGACTCTGAAGAAAATCCGAGTGTTTGTAAATTAACATTTTCTTTTGTGGATAAGACGCTAAGCATTCTTTCGTTTAACATTTCGTCAACGTAACTACCCACTTCATTTCCTATCAATCCTTGAAGCAACTCTACGCCTTCACATTGCCCAACACCTAACACTTTTCCTTTTTTGCTCACCACCAGTACGTTTGAACCCATAATTTCAGTCAACACATCGCAAATGTCATTAAAGACTACTTTGCTCGAATTGTTGTTATGCAATAATCGGTTGATTTTTCTGGTTTTATCTAACAATTGTACACTCATCATATTTCCTCCATCGTATGATTCAATATATTATCACACAATTTTGTCTAATTCAAGTTTTTGTCGGAATTTTCTGTCGGTTTCTTCCACGACATATATTCACAAGTCGGGTTATCTTCACACCCATAATACTTTCTACCTTTTTTTGTTTTGCGAATCACGATATCTTTTCCACAAATCGGACATGGTACACCGATTTTTTCTAAATATGGTTTTGTATTTCTACATTCCGGAAAACCTGGACAAGCCAAAAATCGTCCATGTGGTCCGTACTTAATCACCATATTTCGTCCACACTCTTCACAAACAATATCTGTTTCTTCGTCTGCAATTTTAATTTTCTCTAACTCTTTTTCTGCAATTTGAACAGCTTCTTCTAAATCCGGATAAAAATTGCTGATGACAGATTTCCACTCTACTGTCCCTTCTGCAATCATATCTAATAGCCCTTCCATATTTGCAGTAAAATTCACATCTACAATACTTGGGAACGATTGTAACATAATGCGATTTACCACTTCACCAATTTCTGTCATGTAAAGATTTTTCTTTTCTTTTGCAACATAACGTCGCGCAATAATTGTTGAAATCGTCGGTGCATACGTACTTGGTCTTCCAATTCCCAGTTCTTCCAAGGTCTTAACAAGTGCCGCTTCTGTATAATGCACAGGTGGTTGTGTGAAATGTTGTTTTGGTTCCAAAGAATCTACGGTCAATTTAGAGTCCTTTGTAATCCGTTTCACCAACACATTGTTTTCTTCTTTTTCTTCATCAGATTCAACGTATACTGCGCGGAAACCATCAAACTTGATACTAGAGGTTGTAACACCAAATTTAAATTCTCCTGCTGCAATTTTTACAGTAATGGTTTCAGACTTAGCCGCTTTCATTCTACTTGCCACAAAACGTTTCCAAATCAATTGATACAATCTCAACTGGTCTCTAGAAAGAGAATCTTTCAACATCGCCGGAATTCTTCTAACATCCGTTGGTCGTATCGCCTCATGCGCATCTTGAATTTTCTTTTCATTTCCTGCTTTTTTATCGTCTTTTGATACGTACTTGTCCCCGTATATTTCTGCTATATATTCTTTTGTATTTGCATCAGCCTCTTCAGAAACTCGAGTAGAATCTGTACGGAGGTATGTGATAAGACCGACTGTACCACTTCCTTTAATCTCGACTCCTTCATAAAGTTGCTGTGCAATACGCATCGTTTTCTGTGTTGCGAAATTTAATGTTTTTGATGCTTCCTGTTGCAACGTACTAGTAGTAAACGGAAGTGGCGCTTTTTTACTTCTTTCGCCTTTGCGAACTTCTTCCACCTCGTAAGACTCCTTTTTAAGCGCAGCTAGGATTTTGTCTACTTCCTCTTTTGAACCAATATCTCCCTGATATTTTGCAATCAAAGGTTTCTCTTCTCCTTCTACCGCTAACGTCGCCTCTAATGTCCAATATTCTTCTGGAACAAATGCCTCAATTTCTTCTTCGCGATCTGCAATAATTCGAAGTGCAACAGACTGCACGCGTCCAGCACTCAATCCACGTTTTACTTTCGCCCAAAGAACTGGACTAATTCTATATCCTACAATTCGGTCTAACGCACGTCTTGCTTGTTGCGCATCTACCAAATCCATGTTAATCTCGCGTGCTTCTTTAATGGATTCTTTCACTGCATTTTTAGTAATCTCATTAAAACTGATACGATATACCTTTTTGTTTTCCAGTTTCAACGCAACATACAAATGCCACGCAATTGCTTCTCCCTCACGGTCAGGGTCAGTAGCAAGATAAATCTTGTCTGCTTTTTTCACTTCTTTTCGCAAACTTGCTAAAACATCGCCTTTTCCTCTAATGGTAATATACTTCGGCTCAAAATCATGCTCTACATCTATTCCCAAATTACTTTTAGGCAAATCGCGCACATGACCATTGGATGCCAACACTTCATAACTACTTCCCAAAAACTTTTTTATCGTTTTTACTTTTGCCGGCGATTCCACAATTACAAGATATCGTGCCATTCTTACTTCCTCCACACTCGATTTATCTATCTTATTTTCACATAATTGTTTTTTGAAATTTCCTTAACCAAACCTTTTAACTCAAGTGCTACTAGCGTATTCAAAAGCTCTCCAACTGAGAATTTTGTCGCACTTAAAATTGTTTCAATATTTTGGGGATGGAAACAAAGGCAACTATACACTATATTTTCTGATGTTTCAAGTAGTATTTTTTTATTCAAATCACTTTTCTGATGTTTCTTGCTTAAAATTCCCAATTCATCTAACAGTTCTTCTGGTGTCATCAACACACCGGCACCCTGCTTAATCAAGGCATTACACCCCCTACTCAAGCAACTATTTACCGGTCCCGGCAACGCATAAACATCTTTCCCCTGTTCCAGCGCCATATCGGCAGTAATTAAGGATCCACTCTTTTCTTTGGCTTCCATAACCAGCACCACATCTGAAAGTCCGCTAATGATCCGATTACGCGCAGGAAAATGTTGTGGCAGTGGTCTCGTCCCAACTGAAAATTCCGAAAGAACTCCTCCTTGTTCCTGTAATTTCATATAAAGTCCAATCTGCTCTCTGGGATAACAGATGTCTACCCCACATCCCAGAACACCAAAACTTCGGCCTCCACATTCCAATGCCCCCTTTTGACTTGCGCTGTCCACCCCATTCGCCATTCCGCTCACAATCTGCACATCTGCCAAAGATAATACTTCTGCAAACTCTCGTGCCATGCATTCGCCATACGAACTGCAGTCTCTTGCCCCCACGATGGCCACTGTTATTTTTTCTTCTTGCGGAAGCTGGCCTTTCCAATAAAGAGCGTATGGTACAGAACCAATATTTCGAAGTCGTTTAGGGTAGAAAGAATCTAACACCGTAACACACTCCACTCCTTTTTCCAACATTTTTTGATACTCTTCTTCCACTTTCCAAGTTCGAATGCTGTCTAAAATTGTGTTACATTCCTTTTCTTCTAACTCGTATCCTTTTAATACTGTTTCTTCTATATAATATAGTTCTTCCGCCGTTTTCATTCCTTGTCTTATTTTCCATTTTTTGTTTCCACTAATTCCCTTAATATTTGCGAACCAATATTCGTACTTATCCACCAACTTACCTCCTATCCCTAAATCCCATTGTTCGATATCCCAATGCTTCTCGCAAATGGTTCTCTTCGATTGTCTCACTTGCCTCCAAATCCGCAATGGTTCTTGCCACCAACAACACTTTATGATAGGTTCTTGCACTCAAACCCAGATTATTATATGCGTGTTTCATCAACTCTTGTTCTTTCTGTTTAAGGGCGCAATAGATTTCGATTCGTTTCACATCAAGACCTGCATTGATGTGACTTTCTAAATTCTTATAACGTTTTTTTTGCACTTCTCTCGCCTGTACAATTCTTTCGCGTATTACACTTGAACTTTCTTCCTGCCGTTCCACCGCCAATTCTTCATACTGCACTTTTGGAACCTCTACACAAATATCAATTCGCTCCAAAAAGGGTTGACTCAATTTCCCAAGATAAGCTTGTCGTTGAGCCGGAGTACAAGTACATTTATTTAAATCCGGGAAATTCCCACAGGGACAAGGATTCATCGCCGCAACCAGCAAACTATCTGCCGGAAAACAAAACTCCCCTTTTTCCCGAATAATTTTAACTTCTTTTTCTTCCAATGGTTTTCGCAGACTTTCCATGGTACTTCTCGGGAATTCAGCAATTTCATCCAAAAACATAACTCCTTTATGTGCAAGACTGATTTCACCAGGCTTAGGATAAATACCTCCTCCCAACAATCCCATTTTTGTGATCGTCGAATGCACTTCTCGAAACGGCCGTATGGTTTTCAATGGAGTGTCTTCATCCACCTCTCCTATAATGCTGTAAATCATGGTCACTTCCATACTCTCTTCTAGCGTCAATGGCGGCAAAATGCTTGGTATTCTCTTTGCAATGGCCGTCTTTCCCGAACCTGGCGGCCCCACCATAAGTATGTTATGCCCTCCTGCTACTGCGATTTCCACCGCACGTTTTGCCAATGCTTGTCCTCTAATTTCAGCAAAGTCTTCTTCGCAATGCTCTCTTTTTTGATATGGGATGGATTTCACATTGTTTTGGCACCTTCGCTTTCCTTTGATATACTCGTATGCTTCTCGCAAATTTGACACGCCAATGACCTGAATCCCATTTACCAAAGCCCCTTCTTTTTCATTTTCTTTTGAAATAATGCAACATTTATACCCTTCTTTTTGCGCCGCATGCACAATCGGCAAAATTCCTTTTACCCCTTTTACACTCCCATCCAAACTAAGCTCTCCCGCAAGCAAAATATCTTTTGTATCGTCTTCGGTTCGTTCCTCTAACGCTCCTAGGATTGCAACTGCAATTCCTAAATCAAAAACAGTCCCTCTCTTTCGTATGTTTGCCGGCGACAAATTGACAATTATTTTTTTCGCAGGCAACAAAAATCCCGAATTTCGAATTGCCGTTCTAACACGTTCTCCTGCCTCCTTCACTTCCGAGGATAAATATCCCACCATTTGAAACATCGGAAGTCCATGGTTGACATCCACCTCGATTTGCACAAACTCCACGCGTAATCCTTGCAAAATCGCAGACGTTGTTTTCTTAAACACGAATCACTTTCGCTCCTTTCCTAATATAAATTTAAACTTTTTTGAAATAGATGGCTGATTTGCCAGATTTGATAATTTGAATGTTAAACTTGGTAACAACATGTTAGCATAGTCTCCTTACGACTTCAAGGGAAACTTTTTGTGGAAAAGCACAATCATTCTTGTCCTTACATAAACTATAACAAATACGCCCCGAGGTGCTACCTTGAAGTCTTTTCCGCCATCTCTTTCTGCAGATGAAGAAAAATATTACCTGCAAAAATACATCGAAGGTGACCTTGAAGCAAAGCATATTTTAATTGAACGGAATCTTCGATTGGTCGCTCATGTCATAAAAAAATATCAACATTTAGAAGAAGACCCTGAAGATTTGATATCTATTGGAACCATCGGTCTTATTAAAGCAATCATCACATTCAATCCTGACAAGAACAATCGGCTTGGCACCTACGCTGCACGTTGTATCGAAAATGAAATTCTAATGATGCTGCGTTCAAAAAAAAAGTGTTCAAAAGAAATTTCTCTCTATGAACCAATTGGAACGGACCGTGATGGAAACGAAATTCAATTGTATGACATCATAGAATCAGAAGAAGCCGATGCCCAGACAAAGATCTTATTAAAAGACCATATTGCCGTTCTATACGAAAAGCTTGAATCCGTCTTATCACCACGCGAACGTCTCGTGTTAAAAATGCGCTACGGCCTCTACAATCAAGAAGAATATACGCAGCGAGAAATCGCAAATCAGTTAGGGATTTCTCGCTCCTACGTCTCTCGAATCGAAAAAAGTGCAATTGAAAAACTGCGTGACTTTTTTTAAGTCACGCAGTTTTTTATTCTTGTCTTCTTAAAATATCATACAAATCAACTTTGATTCCCAAATCCACATATAGCACTTGTTTTGGATGTGGTGCACTTTCTTGTTCTACTCCATCTTCCGTCAAAATTCGTTTCACAACGACTTCGATATTCTCTCCGTTTGGTTTCATAACTTCAATGGTCTCGCCTACAGAAAATTTGTTTCTCTGCTCAATGCGATACGTCCCATCACGTTCTTCTCCAATGATTCCCAGATACGTGTATTCTTTGACATAGGTATTATTATCGTAAATCTGACTTTCCTCATTTGGTTTACCAAAGAAAAATCCTGTCGTAAATTGTCGATATGTGCAGTTTGAAATCTGATCCAAATACCATGGCATATTTTTCTGATAAAGTTCTGGAGATGTTTTATAATCATCAATCGCTTTTCGATAAGTTCTCGCCACTGTCGCCACATAAAGGGCCGTCTTCATTCGTCCTTCGATTTTCAAACTGTCTACACCAGATTCAATCAACTCTGGTATATGCTCTATCATACATAAATCTTTCGAATTGAAAATATAGGTTCCACGCTCATTTTCAAACACCGGCATCACTTCACCCGGTCTCGTTTCCTCTACAATCGAATATTTCCATCGACATGGATGTGTGCATGCTCCTTGATTTGCATCTCTTCCAACCATGTAATTGCTAAGCAGACAACGTCCGGAATACGAAATACACATGGCACCATGAACGAATGTCTCGATTTCCATATCATCTGGAATATTAGCACGGATTTCTTTGATTTCTTCTAAAGATAGTTCTCTTGCCGTCACAACACGTGTAGCACCTTGCTTATACCAAAAATTAAATGTTCCATAATTTGTATTATTTGCCTGTGTGCTAATATGACGCTCAATTTCCGGACAAATTTCGCCTGCAATTTCAAAAATTGCCGGGTCTGCAATGATAAGTCCATCTGGCTTTATTTCTTTCAATTCTTTGAAATATTCTCGCACACCTTCTAAATCATAATTGTGTGCCAAAATATTTGCTGTCACATACACTTTTACATCATGTTCATGCGCAAACGCAATCCCTTCTCTCATCTCATCCAATGTAAAGTTCTTTGCCTTTGCACGAAGCCCAAATGCCTCGCCACCAATATAAACTGCATCTGCACCAAATATAACTGCTGTCTTTAGCACTTCTAAGCTACTGGCAGGAATTAATAGTTCCGGATGTCTAGCCATTTTTATTCCTCTCTTACTTTTGTACTCAATGCCACACCATCACCCAACGGAATGATGGATGTCTCTAATAATGGATGATGTTTTAATTCATATAGATACTCTCTCATTCGACTGTGAATTGTACGATTTCTTCGCTCCACTGCAAATCTGGATTCAATAATATCCCCGTCCTGCAGAACGTTATCTGAAACAAGAACTCCATCTTTCGCAAGCAAACGAACAACCTCAGGCATATAATAAATATACTGCCCCTTTGCCGCATCCATAAAAATAAAATCAAAACTTTCGTCGAGACTCTTTAATATTTCAAGTGCATCGCCTTCCAGCAACGTAATCTGCTGTTCTTTTCCCGCACGGCAAAAATTTTCTCGTGCGATTGGAATTCGTTTCTCATATTTTTCAATGGTTGTGATCTTGCAATCCTCAGGAGCATACTCGCTCATTAAAATTGCCGAAAATCCAATTGCGGTTCCCACTTCCAAAATACGTTTTGGTTTTTTGATAGCAAGTAACACTTTCAAAAAACTCTGCATTTCTTTTCTGATAATCGGAACGTAGGTATCCAATGCTTCTTTTTCAATTGTCTCTAGTATCTCACTGTTTTCCGTCTCCAAAGAATGGATAAACGTTACCATTCGCTCGTCTACAATCATCTTTACACATCCATAATAATTGGAAGAATCATCGGTTTTCTCTTAGTTTTCTTCCAAATAAAATCATTCATCGTATCACGAATCAACAATTTGATTCGGTTCCAATCAGCATGTCGCTGATTCATCAAGTAATTCTCCAACGCGTCATAGATTACCTGTCTTGCTTCTTCCATCAAATCTTCCGATTCTCTGACATACACAAAACCTCTAGACACGATATCCGGTCCTGCAAGCAACTGATTTGTGCCTCTTTCTAACGTAAGAACTACAATCATAATTCCATCTTCGGCCAAATGTTGTCTGTCTCGAAGAACGATATTTCCTACATCTCCGACACCAAGTCCATCTACAAGAATCGCTCCTGTGTGTACCTTATCAACTACTTTTGCACTTTCTTCATTCAATTCCAACACTTCTCCGGACTGCATGATAAAAATATGTTCTTTCTGAACGCCAAGCGCTTCTGCAATCGCTGCATTTGCTTTCAAATGACGATATTCTCCATGTACCGGAATTGCATATTTTGGTTTTAACAAAGAATAGATTAATTTCAATTCTTCCTGACATGCATGCCCTGATACATGAGCATCACGCACAATTACATTTGCACCTTTTTGAGAAAGTTCATTTACTACTCGCGAAACTGCTTTTTCATTTCCCGGAATTGGAGAGGAACTAAAGATAACGGTGTCACCCGGTTTAATCGTAACTTTCTTGTGAATATCTGCTGCCATACGAGACAATGCTGCCATCGACTCTCCCTGGCTTCCAGTCGTAATAATAACCGTTTTTTCATCCGGATAATTCTTTAATTCATCAATTTCAATCAAAGTGTTTTTCGGAATATCTAAATATCCCAACTCAATGGCTGTGGAGATGATATTTACCATGCTCCTGCCTTCCACCACAACTTTCTTTCCATATTTACAAGCAGAGTGAATAATTTGTTGCACACGATCCACATTCGAAGCAAATGTCGCAATAATAATTCGATGATTACAATGTTCTGCAAATAAATGGTCAAATGTAACACCTACTGTTCTCTCTGACATTGTAAAACCTGGTTTTTCTGCGTTGGTACTGTCTGACATCAATGCCAACACGCCTTTTTTACCAATCTCTGCAAATCTTTGCAAATCAATGGCATCCCCAAAAACAGGGGTGTAATCCACCTTAAAGTCTCCTGTATGAACAACGATGCCTACAGGCGAATAAATTGCTAATGCTGCCGCATCTTGAATACTATGATTGGTCTTAATAAATTCAATTCTGAGCTGTCCTAAATTAATAGACTGACCATAGCTAATCACTTTTCTTCTCGTACTGCGAAGCATGTTATGCTCTTGTAATTTATTTTCAATAATACCGATGGTTAATTTGGTCGCATAAATCGGTACATTGATATCTTTTAAAATATACGGCAAAGCACCAATGTGATCCTCATGTCCATGAGTAATAACAAATCCCTTTACCTTCTCTATATGATCCTTTAAATAAGTGACATCCGGAATTACTAAGTCAATGCCAAGCATATCGTCTTCCGGAAATGCCAACCCACAATCCACAATCACAATACTGTCCTCATATTCAAAGGCAGTAATATTCATTCCAATCTGCTCTAATCCGCCAATTGGAATAATTCTTAATTTCGAATTACGCGTTTTGTTCACGTCCTACCTCCTTGCTCTATACTCTGTCTTTGGTAATTCTTACATTTCAATATCAACGTCTTCTAACAATTCTTCAAACACTTTTAAGACACCCAAAAGTTCTGCTTCTTCCTCCACGATCTCATACAAACTTTCTGTGTCTTCATCCGCACTGGTATCTTTTAAAATGAGGCACTCTGCCTCATCTTCTTCCGAATCCGTTACTAAAATATAATTTTTTCCGCTCACTCTTGTTTGTTCCAAAACGAAAAACTCTACTTCTTCATTTGTTTCTTCAAACACAAATTTGATTTTTTCCATACTAATCCCTCATGCCAATCGAATCTAAATATCCCTGCAAGATAAATACAGCCGCAATCTTGTCCACGTACTTTTTGCGGTCTTCTCTTCGAACTTTACTTTCAATCAATGTTCTCTGCGCCTCTACAGTCGTCAGTCTTTCATCCCACATCACTACAGGAAGTCCAATCCTTCTTTCTAACATTGCTTTTAGTTCTAGTGACTTTTCTGCTCGCTCACCAATCGTATTGTTCATATTCTTCGGGAAACCTAATACAATCGTTTCCACCCCATAGGTCCTTGCCAACTCCTCAATACGAGCAAGTGTTTTTCGCAACTTGTTTTCTTCTTTACGTTCAATCGTTTCAATACCTTGTGCTGTAATCCCTAATGGATCACTGATCGCCACGCCGACTGTCTTTGAACCATAGTCCAATCCCATTACTCTCATATTATCTTATTCCCATGAATGATGTTCAATATACGCTTTTAGCATTTCTTCTACTAATTCATCTCGTTCCATTTTCATGATCAAGCTTCTAGCACCATTATGGCTTGTAATATACGTAGGATCTCCACACATAATATACCCTACCATTTGGTTTACAGGGTTGTATCCTTTTTCTTTTAATGCCTGATATACAATCTCAAGAATATCCTTTGCTTGAATTTGTGGTCCATTTTCCACTTGAAAAAATTGGGTGTTACTTAATTTACTCATCTGATCACGTCCTTTGTTTTACTATGTTTCCATTCTAATATAAAAAACTATGAAATTCAACGTATAATTTGTCCCGAGCTGCCAATTTGAACGGGAATAAATTGGTTCTGTAAGTCCTCCTGCGTTGCCACGGAAATCTTCATATATTCTTTGGTATGACCGACTTGAACGACCGTTCCATCCACCGTCATACTCTCTTCTACAAGGACCTCTACCTCTTTGCCTATCCATTGTTTTTCATAGGATTCTCGTTTCATTTGGTCCAGCTGTAATAACGCATTGCTACGAGTGGTTTTTATCGGTTCCGGAACCTGGTTTTCCATCTCAGCAGCTTTTGTTCCTTTTCGCTTTGAATATTTAAAAATATGGGTTTCATAGAAATTCACTTTATCTATGAATGCCTTGGATTCTGCAAATTCCTCTTCTGTTTCACCTGGGAATCCTACAATCACATCTGTGGTGAGTGCCGGATTCTCAAAATATTTTCGCAACAACTGACACTTTTCAAAATATTCTTCTGCCGTATATCTCCGATTCATTCTGCGAAGCGTTTCATTGCATCCACTTTGAAGAGAAAGATGGAAGTGCGGGCAGATTTTTGGGAGTTTCGAAATGCTTTGTGCAAACTCCTCTGTGATAATACGTGGTTCCAAAGAGCCCAAGCGAATTCTTTGAATGCCCTCCACTTCATGCACAGCTAAAATCAAAGATAACAAGTTCTCATTTTCAAAATCCACACCGTAGGAACTTAAATGTATACCGGTTAACACAACTTCTTTGTATCCATTTTGTGCCAACTCTGTCACTTCTCGAATCACATCTTCTTTTTCTCGGCTTCTCACACGTCCCCTTGCATAAGGAATGATGCAATAGGTACAGAATTGATTACATCCGTCCTGTACTTTAATATAAGCCCTTGTATGTTCCCCTGTTTTGCTTATATGCATGTTCTCATACTCTTTTGTGTGATTGATGTCTATAATGGATTTTCTTGTATGCTCCTGTAAGATCTGAATCAAATCTTTCTTCTGATTATTTCCAATCAAGATGTCAATACATGCATCTACATTCCCCTCTTGTTCCTGTGCTTGGACATAACATCCTGCTGCAACTACAAGGGCATTCGGATTCATTTTTTTTGCGCGATGAATCATTTGACGCGACTTGCGATCTGCCATATTCGTTACTGTACAAGTATTGATAATGTATATGTCCGCTCCTTTAGAAAATGGAACAATCTCATATCCATTTTTTTCCAACATTTCCTGCATGGCATCCATTTCATATGCATTTACCTTGCATCCCAAATTGTGTAATGCGACCTTCTTCATGGTTGTAATCCTTTCATTTTGTTCCTTGACTTTTCATCCTAACAAGCATAAGATATGGTTAGAACGTTACAAGGAGGCTATTTATGAAAACTGTAGAGATTTCTTTAAATTCTATTGAAAAGGTAAAAACCTTTGTAAACTTAATTAATCGATTCGACTATGATTTTGATTTAGTATCCGGAAGATACATCATCGATGCAAAATCCATCATGGGAATCTTTAGTTTAGACTTATCAAAACCGATTTCGCTCAACATCCACGCTGACGACAGCGATGCAGATGCGATTATCAAAGAACTGAATACTTATCTAGTATAGTATAAAACCCCACTTGCAACAAGTGGGGTTTTTTATATCCTTATTTCACAACAAGCGTCTCTACTGAACGAATTGCTTCTTCCATCAATGCATCGATTTGTTCTGCAAGATTTTCTTCCGAACGTCTGATAATATTGAGATTTGGCTTTGTCACAGGATGTTTCGCCACAAAGATGGTGCAGCAATCTTCAAATGGTAAGATTGAAGTTTCAAACGTGTTGATTTTTTCTGCAATCTCTACAATTTCCTGCTTGTCAAATCCAATCAATGGGCGATATACAGGAATGGTACACACATCATTTGTTGCCGCCAAGCTTTGCATCGTCTGACTTGCCACTTGTCCAATACTTTCACCTGTAATCAATCCCAAGCATCCGCTTTCTTTTGCAAAATGCTCCGCGATTTTCATCATGTAACGTCTCATAATAATGGTCAGTTCTTCATGTGGACATTTTTCATAAATATATAACTGAATATCTGTAAAATTGACTACATTCAATTTGATTGGTCCTGAATACTTTGATACCAGTTGTGCTAAATCTACGACTTTTTGTTTTGCTCGTTCACTTGTATATGGTGGCGCATGGAAATAAGTCGCCTCTAATTGTACCCCACGTTTTGCGATCATATAACCTGCCACCGGGCTATCAATTCCCCCGGACAACAATAGCATTGCCTTTCCGTTTGTTCCTACTGGCATCCCACCTGGACCTGGAATGATTTCTGAATAAATATAAATCAAATCTCTGACTTCAATATTCAACATAATCGCTGGTTTATGCACATCTACACGAATTTCCGGGAATGCATCCAAAATCGCTTCTCCTAAATCACAATTGATTTCCATGGATGTTTTTGGATAACTTTTCTTTCCTCTTCTTGCTTCCACTTTAAATGTGGTATTTTTATCCGGATACATTTGATCCATATAATTTACAACCACATCTTTTAATTTATCAAATCCTTCATCCTCTACATATATCACCGGACATATTCCAACGATACCAAACACTCTTTTCAATGCTTCTACCGTTTCATCATAGTCATAGTAGCCTTCACATTCCACGTAAATTCTCGCCTGTGATTTGTGAACATGAAACGTTCCTTCTACATCTTTCAATGCAAAACGAATCTGATTCATAAGGGCGTCTTCAAACATATAGCGATTCTTCCCTTTCAACCCTATTTCACCGTATTTTATCAAAAAAGCTTGAAACTTCATTGGTATTTTATCCTCCTAATGTCTCGTATATTTTCTTAGCATCGGTACACAATTATATAATGTTTGCAATGTATAGTCAATTTCTTCCTTTGTTGTGAATTCTGAGAAACTAAACCGTAATGTAGAATCCAAATACTCTGGGCGAGTACCAATTCCTTTTAGCACTCCGCTAATTGCCGGATGATTTGACGCGCAGGCAGAACCTGACGAAACATAGATTCCTTTACTTTCCAGCGTATGCAGCAAGACTTCACTTCGAATTCCTGCAAATCCTACACTTACGATGTGCGGTGCACTTGTTTCATCAAAACATCCATGAATGACGGTTTTTTCAATGTTTCGAATCCCCTCTACAAAATACTCTTTGAGAGTTCGCATGTTTGCAATCTTTTCATCTAAGTTATTATAAATGTTTTTTGCTGCAACGCCAATTCCTGCGATTCCCGGAACATTTTCTGTCCCTGAGCGAACATTTTTTTGCTGTTCCCCTCCGAAAACAATCGGTTTAATCTTTACTTTTTCATGAACATAAAGCACGCCGATTCCTTTTGGTCCATGAATCTTGTGTCCACTGATGGACATCAGATCTACACCAATACGTTTTGGATAAATACGATATTTTCCAAATCCTTGTACCGCATCTACGTGAAACAGAATGTTGCGATTATAATTTTTTACAATTTGTACTGCTTCTTCAATCGGTTGCACAGAACCGACTTCATTATTTACATACATCATCGAAACAAGAATGGTATCTTTGCACAGTGCCCTTTCTAATTCCTCCAAACGGACACGACCAAATCGGTCCACTGGAAGGTAGGTCACTCGAAATCCCTCTTCTTTTTCCAAATATTGCATGGTATTCAAAATTGCCGGGTGCTCAATTGTCGTTGTAATAAGATGATTACCCGCACGCTTATTTGCTTTGGCACAACCAATCAATGCCAAGTTATCACTTTCAGTACCTCCAGAGGTGAAAAAGATTTCTTTTTCTTGCACCTTTAACAGTTTCGCAAATGTTTCTTTCGATTCTCTCACATATTTTTCAGCATCTACACCTTTTTTGTGCATAGACGAAGGGTTTCCATAATCTTCACACATTACTTTTCCAACTACTTCACGAACATCATCATAACACTTGGTCGTGGCAGAATTGTCCAAATATACTTCCATATCATTCTCCTATTTTTTTCTCTTTCTATAAGTTATGTGCTTCACTTTCTAAATGATACATTAAAATCGACAACGTAGTAAGCCCTGCTGTTTCTGTACGCAAAATTCGTTTTCCTAAAGTAACTGCCTTTGCGCCAATGCTCAAAGCGCTTTCTACTTCTTCTGTCTCAAATCCACCTTCCGGTCCGATAAATATTCCGATGGACTCTCCCGGACAAATTTCTCCGATGATTCTCTTCGTCTCTTCCATACCTTCTGCAAGTTCATATGGAATCAACACAACATCTAATTCCTTTGCATAGCAAAGCGCTTGTTTGTAAGACATCACATCTGTAACTTTTGGCACCACATTTCGTCCGGATTGCTTTGCTCCTCCTTCAGAAATACTGTTCCATCGTTCTACCTTTTTCGCCGCTTTCTTGTCATCCAATTTCACCACTGCACGCTTTGTGGCAACCGGAATAATCTCATATACTCCAAGTTCTACTGCCTTTTGAACAATGAACTCCATTTTATCGCTTTTCGGCAAGCCCTGAAACAAATAAATCTTCGAAGGAAGTTCTGTATTGCACATCAATTCTTCCTTGATAGATACACATACTTCATCCGATGACATGGATTCGATTTCACACAAATATTTGCGATTATTCCCATCACTAACATGCAATTCTTCCCCCGCTTTCATGCGAAGTACATTTTTGATATGATTTACATCAGAACCATTGATCCAAATTTGTCCCTCTTTCACCTGCTCTGGCGTTACAAAAAAATGGTGCATATTTCTCTCCTAATTCTTTTTCGCAGTTACAGACACCCATTCTCCTTGATAGGTGACTTCTAATACTTCTAACCCTGCTTCTTTTACACAATTTACAACGGTTTCTTCTTTGTCATCAATAATACCGCTTGTAATATAAATACCACCTGGTTTCAGTTGGTTTACAATAACCGGTGTCAATGGCACTAAAACATCTGCCAAAATATTTGCCACCACAATATCATACTTCTCATATCCAACTTTATCTTGTACCACGGAATCATCGATAATATTACCAATCATTACTTCATATTGATCTTTCGTGATTCCATTCACTTCCATATTTTCATAAGTCGCATCAATGGCACATGGATCCAAATCGGTTCCCACGGAATACTTCGCACCAAACTTCAGCGCCAACATTCCCAAAATACCACTTCCACAGCCTACATCTAAAATCACGGTGTCTTCCTTCACAAATTTGCGAATTTGACGAATACAAAGTTGTGTGGTCTCATGCATACCTGTCCCAAACGCGGTGCCCGGATCAATGTGAATAATCATCTTATCTTCGTCTTCCGGTTTCACTTCTTCCCAAGAAGGAATAATCAAAATATCATCCACGTAAAATTGATGGAAATACTGTTTCCAATTATTTACCCAATCCACATCTTCTGTTTGAGACTCTTCAATGGAACATTCTCCTACATCTATGTACAATCGCATATCTTCCAATTCTTTTTTTACATTTGAGAGAATGGTGTCTTTATCATCCTCTTCTTCCAAATAAAAACTAATATATGCAACGCCATCATCTGCTGCAATCTCTGGCAGAATATCCACAAACATCTGCTCTTTATCTGACTGTGTTAACGGAATCTTGTCTTCAATCTCAATCCCCTGTATTCCAAGATCCATCAACATACTGCTAACCAGATCTTCGCTTTCTGTTGTTGTTTTCAATCTAAACTTATTCCATTTCATAATATACTTACCTCGTATTTTCTGGTATTCTCACTTTCAACTCTGGCATCATCGCACTTACCTTTGCATCTGCCGGAATGGACTCTGTCACAAATGTATTACCTGCTACTGTTGCGTTTCTTCCAACTACAGTGTCCCCACCCAAAATGGTTGCATTTGCGTAGATAATCACATTATCTTCAATCGTTGGATGTCTCTTAATTCCTGAAAGTGCCTGTCCTTTTCGAGTAGAAAGCGCACCAATTGTAACACCCTGATAAATTCTCACGCCGTTACCTATAATCGCGGTTTCTCCAATAACAATACCTGTACCATGGTCGATGAAAAAGTATTCACCAATGGTTGCCCCCGGATTAATATCAATTCCCGTTTGACCATGCGCATATTCACTCATAATTCTTGGCAACACCGGAACCTTTAACTCATATAAGATATGTGCATAACGATATACAAAAATGGCATATAATCCCGGATATGCTAAAATCACCTCTGTTTTATTATTTGCAGCAGGGTCTCCTGCCATTGTCGCATCTACATCTTTCATCAAAAGTTCTTGTACAGTTGGAATCTGTTCCAGAAATGCTCTCGTCAATTCTTCGGCCGTTTCCACAAGTTCTGTCTCTGAACCTGTTCCTAACAACACTTTTTTAATTTGCGTTGCCATTCTATCATGCAAAGAAACTAAAACACCCTCTGCAAAAGACTCCCAAGACAAAAATTTTTCCGTTCCAAAATATCCCGGGAACGTAATCTTATGTAAATCTTCCAAAATACGATAAACTTCATCTCTATCTGGAAGATTTGTTTTCAACGATGTTCCTACAACGTCTTGCATCTCATAATTTTTTGTTAACTTTTGGGTGATTTCCAAAATTCTATCTTTTGTTACACCTTGCATCTCATTTACCCCCTGATAAATCAATTTGAAAAAAGTGGTGTTGAGAGATATCTATCTCCTGAATCCGGAAGGATCACTACAATCCGTTTTCCTTTATTTTCCGGTCTTTGTGCCAATTGTCCAGCCGCCTTCAATGCTGCTCCCGAAGAAATCCCCACTAAAATTCCTTCGTTTCTCGCAAACAATCTGGCTTCTTCATAAGCCTCTTCATCCTCAACTGTTATTATTTCATCATAAATTTTTGTGTTGAGTGTATTTGGGATAAATCCTCCTCCAATACCCTGAATATTATGTTTCCCAGGTTCTCCTCCAGACAGCACCGGACTTTTCGCAGGTTCTACTGCGATGACTTGAACATCTGGTCTTTTTTGTTTTAAATATTCTCCAGTTCCGGAAAGTGTTCCTCCAGTTCCGACTGCAGATACGAAAATATCTATCTTCCCTTCTGTTTGCTCCCAAATCTCTGGACCTGTACTTTCAAAATGAGCTTTTGGATTAGACGGGTTATCAAATTGCCCTAGGATGACTGCATTTGAAATTTCCTTTGCAAGTTCTTCCGCCTTTTCGATTGCCCCTTTCATTCCTTTAGCACCTTCTGTAAGCACCAACTCTGCTCCATAACCTTTCAGAAGGTTTCTTCGCTCAACGCTCATCGTTTCAGGTAACGTCAAAATTACTCTATATCCTCGAATTGCAGCAACCGCAGCTAATCCGATTCCTGTATTTCCACTGGTCGGTTCAATAATGGTCGCCCCTGGTTTTAAAACTCCGTTTTCTTCTGCATCTAAAATCATCTGCAATGCTGCTCGATCTTTCGCCGAACCCGTCGGATTTAGGTATTCCAGCTTTGCTAAGATTTCAGCCTGACAATTGTCTACACATTCCATATAGCGAGTCGCTTTTAGAAGTGGAGTATTTCCGATTAATTCTAATGAATTTTCTATTACTTTTCTCATATTCTTTCCGTCTCCTACCTTTAATACAATACCACACGCAACAGCTCTTTGGTATCGAAAATCGACATTTTCTCACAAATTTTCTCTAATCGTACGATATTTAAATCGGAGTGTTCCAATTCTCGAGACACTCGATGCGCAATGTCCACAAAACTCTCAAAGGACATCTGCTTATTTGACTCAAGCCATTTCGCAAATGTTAACTCTAAAATCAAAATAGTGGATACAACTGCTATTTGCATTTTACCCAATATCTGATCATCATAAACGGCTCCACAAAAATACGTAAACACAAAATAAACCATCAATTGCTCGATCCAGATATCCATATCTTTATCTCTGATTTTTTGAAATGCCTTTACTCTTTCCTCGTAAATTGCTTGACCATCACCATAAAGGATGCGCTCTGCTTTTTTTACATTCTCCGGCCAATCTGATTTTAACACTTCTAACTTCCCAAATACACGAAATATTTTTCGCATAGTCGCACAATATTCAATCGCTCCCATGGAGTCTTGATTCACATTCTTAAACTCCTCAAAGAATTTCGCATTCCCAAAATTTTCTACCAAGTCGTCAATTTGAAATATGGCATCATTCTCTAAGGCCTCTTGCATTTGTTCTGCCAACTGCAATACTGCTCCGATTCGAACCATGATAGTTTCATTTCGATTCTGAAGTACATGAATCATTTTTTCTCGTGCATCCATCAATTTTGTAAACAACAAATAGTCAAAATCTTCATACTCTTCATCTTCCACATCATCTTCAAACTTCAAAAATTCCACTGGTTCTTTACAACCCAAAATAATTTTTGCAGCTTCTATACAAGACAATGAGAGGGAACCTTCTCGTAACCCTTCAAACTCTTCCATATGTCTTGGATAATCCCTGCAAGTATCACAGAGCATCTTTTCACCCGCTTCAATATGCAAATCACAGAGATTTTCATCATTTAAAAATGCACAGCGTTTCTCATATTGACAGAAACAACCATTCTCCCAATCTACCGAATTGCGAACGCGATTTCCAATTGTTCCTTCCATTTGTCTATATTTTTCTAATGTCTCTTCATCTATCATAATCTGCCAGCCTGCACAGCATGTATCCTCACACTCTGCCGCTACACATCGAAATTGTTCAAAATAGTGTGGTATCGTATATTCCATACAAATTCTCCTTCATCATTTGAATCTCTTCTTTATGCCCATCATCATCCAACGGTGTCTCCAAATAAATGGGAATTCCTGCTAGCCTTGGATTTCGCAAAACATTTAGCAACGCTTCTTTTCCAATTTCTCCATTTCCAATCGTCGCATGTCGGTCTTTTTTTGACGCGAACGGCATCATGCTATCATTCAAATGGATGGCTTTTAACTGTTCTATTCCTAATATTTGATCAAATTCATCTAACACCTCATCGAGATGTTCCACAATATCATACCCTGCCGCAAACACATGGCAAGTATCCATACAGATGCCAATTCGTTCTGGGTGACGCACATGTTCTCGAATCCTTTTTAGTTCTTCAAAGGTAACTCCGATTTCGGTTCCTTTTCCAGACATCGTTTCCAACAGAACCATGATGTTTTCATTCCCGGTAATTGCTTGATTGATCCCTTCAATTATATTTTGAATGCCTGCTTCCACTCCAATTCCCGTATGACTTCCCGGATGAAATACAAGGTATTCCACGTCCAATTCTTCCATTCGTGCAACATCTTCTTTCATTACCATACAAGCAAATTCATACGTACTACTGTTTCCACTTGCCAAATTCAATGTATATGGGGCGTGCGCGAGAATCGGTCCAAACCCAGCTTCTTTTCGAATTCGTTGAAAAGCTTCTACCTCGTCTTTTCCATATGTTTTAAAGCTCGATCCACGCGGATTGCGACTGAAAATCTGCATCGTATTCGCGCCCATTTCCACAACTCGTTCTGCTGTTTTATCTAACCCTTTTGCAACGGACATATGCGCTCCTATTACCAACATTTTTTCTTCACCTCGCAATCAATACTACGTACATTGTACTATATTTTTTCGCAAGAAAAAAGAAGGAAATCTAAGGTAGACTCCTTCTTTTCTGTTTATGCTTTCATCGCGTTTCCTGTATATAATTGATAGTACTTTCCTTGCTCCTCAATCAATTGGTCATGTGTTCCTCGCTCGATAATGCGTCCTTGTTCCAATACCATGATGCAGTCTGAATTTCGAACGGTAGATAATCGATGCGCAATAACAAATGTGGTTCTTCCCTTCATTAATTTGTCCATTCCATCTTGTACAATACGTTCTGTTCTTGTATCGATAGAGCTGGTAGCTTCATCCAAAATTAGAACTGGCGGGTCGGCAATTGCTGCACGTGCGATTGCAAGCAACTGTCTCTGTCCCTGACTCAGGTTCGCACCATCTCCCACCAACATGGTATCATATCCCTTTGGTAAACGTCGGATAAATCCATCTGCATTGGCAAGTTTTGCTGCTGCAATAATTTCTTCGTCTGTTGCATCCAATTTTCCATATCGAATATTGTCTTTCACGGTTCCTGTAAACAAGTGGGTATCTTGTAAAACAATGCCCAATGATTTTCGAAGATCTGGTTTTTTGATCTTATTGATATTAATTCCATCGTAACGAATCTTTCCATCTTGAATATCATAAAAACGATTGATCAAATTCGTAATGGTTGTTTTTCCTGCACCTGTTGAACCAACGAATGCAATTTTTTGTCCCGGTGTCGCATACAAATGAATGTCATGAAGTACCATCTTTTCATCGGTATATCCGAAATCCACTCCATCAAAGACAATGTCGCCCTTCAATTCTACATAATCCACACTTCCATCTGCCTGATGTGTATGCTTCCATGCCCAACGTCCGGTTCTTTCCTCGCATTCTACCAAGGCACCATCTACTTCTTTTACATTTACAAGGTTGACGTAACCTTCATCCGCTTCGACCGTTTCATCCAACAGGTTGAACACTCGTTCCGCTCCTGCTAATGCCATTACAACCGAGTTAAATTGCATACTAATCTGATTGATTGGCATATTAAAGCTCTTATTAAACGTGAGGAAACTCGCTAATTTCCCGATGGAAAAACCCCAGAAACCATTCAAAGCAAGAAGTCCTCCAACCATTGCACAGAGTACATAGCTCACATTTCCCAATTGTGCATTGATTGGTCCCAAAACATTAGTAAACGTGTGTGCTTTAAATGCACTTTCATATAATTCATCATTCAGTTCTTTAAATTGCTGCTTGTTGATTTCTTCGCGGCAGAATACTTGAACCACTTTCTGCCCATTCATCATTTCTTCAATAAACCCGTTCACTTTTCCCAGGTTTTTCTGTTGCTTTACAAAATATTTTCCACTGTTTCCTGCTGCATATTTTGTAGCAAATAACATGATTCCAATCATCAACAATGTAACACCGGTAAGAGGCACACTTAAAATCAACATACTGGCAAATACACTGATAATTGTGACTGCGCTGTTGACTAATTGTGGAATACTTTGACTCACCATCTGCCTCAATGTATCAATATCATTCGTATAAATCGACATGATATCTCCATGTGCATGGGTGTCAAAATATTTAATTGGTAACTTCTGCATATGCTCAAACAGTTCATTTCGCAAATTTCGCAAACATCCCTGCGTCACATAAACCATTGTAAGGTTTTGCAAATATGTTGCACCGATACCGATAAGGTAAAATCCTGCCACGCGCAAAATTGCCATTCCCAATGGTCCAAAATTCGGTTTCTCCATAAGGAGCAAGTCTTTGATATACACATCTATCAAATCTTTTGTAAACATGGTTCCCTGTACATTTGCCAATACGCTGACAAAAATAAGGAGAATCACAGCGAGATAATGCCATTTATAGGTTTGAAAAACATATCGCATCAATCTCATAAACAATTTTCCTGGATTTTTTACTTGCGGTTTCATCCCACGCGGTGGTCTATGCATTGGTCCTGCCATATCTATTCACCCACCCTTTCATCGAAATCTCCGCCACCATTGGTCTGTGTTTCATACACTTCACGATAGATTTCATTCTTTTCAAGTAATTCTTCATGGGTGCCAAATCCATTGATTTGACCTTCTTCCATTACAATAATGCGGTCTGCATTCTGTATACTCGATACACGTTGTGCAATAATAAATTTGGTCGTGTTCGGAATCTCTTCCGCAAACGCTTTTCGTATTCTGGCATCAGTTGCCGTATCTACTGCACTCGTACTGTCATCTAAAATCAAAATCTTTGGTTTCTTTAATAATGCTCGCGCAATACAAAGTCTTTGTTTTTGTCCTCCGGATACATTGGTTCCGCCTTGCTCAATGCGAGTCTGATAACCATCTGGAAATCTTTGAATAAAATCATCTGCACAGGCTAGTTTGCAAGCTTCGATACACTCTTCCTCAGTCGCGTCCATGTTGCCCCATCTCAAATTATCTAAGATAGTTCCTGAAAACAGCACATTGTTCTGCAAGACTACAGATACTTGATTTCGAAGTGTTGTTAAATCATACTCTTTAACATTGTTTCCACCCACTAACACTTCACCTTCAGACACATCGTAAAGACGACTAATCAAATTGACAAGGCTCGTCTTTGCACTACCGGTTGCTCCCATAATACCGATGGTTTCTCCCGACTGAATCTGCAAATTAATATTCTTTAATACCTGTTCTTCCGAATCTTCTTTGTATGAAAAATAGACATTTTTAAACTCTACCTTTCCATTTGGAACCTCATAAATCGGCTGTTCTGGATTGGTAATATCGCTGGTCTCTCTCAACACTTCTGCAACACGTTTCACACCCGCCGAACTCATGGTAATCATAATAAACACCATAGAAAGCATCATGAGACTGGATAAAATGTTCATACAGTATGCCAACAAACTCATCAACTCACCGGTTGTTAACGTTCCCGTCTCAGGTGTTCCTGTCACAATCATCTTTGCTCCAATCCAACTAATTAACAAAATACAGCTGTAAATCGTTAACTGCATAGCCGGTGCATTGTAAATAACATTCTTTTCTGCTTTTACAAAAATCTTATAAATATTTTCACTTGTTTTCTTAAATTTACTAGTTTCTTCATTTTCACGAACATACGCCTTTACGACGCGAATTGCAGATACATTTTCCTGTACTGCTGCATTCATCTCATCATATTTCGGAAACGCTTGTTGGAAATACTTGGTTGCACGCCTCATAATAAACATTAGAACAATCGCCAACAAAATTACCGCAATCAAATAAATGCTCGCAATCTTCTTATTAATGTAAAACGCCATCGCCATCGCACAAATCAAGGTTGCCGGTGCACGTGTAAACATACGAAGGGACATTTGATATGCCATTTGGATATGTGTGATATCCGTAGTTAATCTTGTCACCAAACCTGCCGTACTAAATTTATCGATATTGGAAAAAGAAAATGTTTGGATATGATTAAACATCTTTTCACGAAGATTTTTCGCAAACCCGGTAGATGCTTTTGCACCAAACACCCCACCTGCAAGGCCGGCTAAAAGTCCAATCACTGCAACTGCAAGCATAATGGCTCCTACCGTATATATGTGGTTCATATCCCCTTTCTCAACACCCTGGTCTATAATCGAGGCCATCAAAAACGGAACACACATCTCCATCGCTACTTCCAGAATCATAAACATCGGAGTCGCTATAGATGGTGCCTTATACTGTTTTACTTCTTTCAACAATAAACGAAGCATGAATTTCCCTCTTTTCTATCTTTTACTTATTTTTATATATTAACATATTTTGGAGCATGTGTTTATGAAATTTTTATGAACATTGTCAATGTACACAACAACAGCACCGCTAAAAACAATAGATTTGCAATCGTAAAATACCAAAAATACTTCCCGCGTAAAGATTTGTATTCTTTACCTATATATTTAAATGAAATCAAACTTGCCATAGATGCAATCAGTGTTCCCAATCCTCCTAGATTGGTGCCAACGATAAGAAGGCGATATTTTTCCGTAAAGCCTGACAATAACAGGGCTGCTGGCACATTGCTCATGAATTGGCTAGATAGAACAGCCATCAACACTTCATTGCCTTCGATGACTTGTTTCAATATTTGGTTGAATGCTGGGATGCGTCCCATATTCCCAACAAAAACAAAGAATCCTACAAAGGTAAAAAGTAACGAATAATCTACTTTTCCAAATACCTTTCTATCCAAAAACAAAACTACAACCACAACGGCAAGACAAGTGATGCCACAAGGCACGATATTGGCAACTGTCAAAACACATAGCACGAACAAAACTACATACCCTGTAAGTTCTTTTCCATAACCTTTCATTGATGTCGGATTCTTTATGGAAATAGTAACGTTCTTCTCCCCTTTATATGGGAAACATAGACACCACACAACAAGTAGCAAAAAAGCAACCGCTGTATATGGCAACATAAAAAGCAGAAAATCGCCAAATCCCATATCCGTTTTTCCATACAAATATAAATTCTGTGGATTTCCAATTGGTGTCATCATACTTCCCAAATTCGCTGCAATCGTCTGCATAACCACCACCGGAACAACCATCTTTTTTGCCTGCTCTTTCATGATGATATGCAACACCGAAAATGCAAATGGAACAAATGTAATAAGAGCTACGTCATTTGTAATAAGCATGCTTGAAAAAAAGCATAAGGAAATCAGAATAAAAACAATCCCTCGAATATGATGAACCTTTCCCAATAATTTTTCCGCCACATATTGAAACAAACCAATCTTTTGCACTCCTGCCATAACGGCCATTAAGCAAAATAAAATCACCAATGTTTTTAAATCAATATATTCCAAATATTCTTTATCCGGTCTCACAAAAAAACTGGAAACAAGTGCCAAAATTATAGCAATACATAAAACAATATCCGTTTTACACCAATTCCATATTTTTTTCATTTTTCTCTCCTCTTTATGTATCAATCAATCACATTTACTGTATCAGTTTCGCGAAAAGATTACAACATTTTACACTTTTTTTATTTGTATTTATCACCACTTTATGGTATACCTATTTTATGTGGCGAGGAGGATATACACATGAATCAAGATGGAAAAATTATGACCTTTATAAGACAAAATAAAATACATGTTATCATATGGACATTTGGCCTAATTCTTTTAGGTTTTTACGTTTATGAAAAACTTACCGCACCTTCCATATTGTTGCATGGATTTATGATAAACACGGAGACCAAAACAGAAGATACTATCGCAGAAGACTTAGCCGCGGATTTCGTCAAATCATACAATGTAGATACTGCTAAAGGCGATGTGATTTTTGCCGACCACTATGTATGTGTTCCTGGCGACGACAAAAAAGAAAAAGAGACATCTGAAACAGCAAATGAACTTTTAATTAGCTACGGAGAGCAATCTCTTGACTTTGCAACCGCTCCTACTTCTGTCATGATGCAATTAACATATGAGATTGCTACCGCAAAAACTTTTATTTTTTCTGATCTCAGCACTCTTATGACAGATGAACAACTAAAACTTTATGAACCTCATTTTCTTTATATTGATTTAGCCGTCGTAGAGAAACTTCAAGAAGAATACAAGGAAACCAAGGATGTTTCTTCTATAAAACTTCCAGACCCTTCCAAACCAGACAAAATGAAGAATCCTATGCCTGTATTTGTCGATATCAGTTCTTCTCCAAAACTTGCTGAAATTTACGGTGAAAAATCCGACAACATTGCATTTGGTATTATTGATGGAACTCCAAGCCATTTATTGGCTATAAATTTTCTTGAATATATGATGTTTGATGAGGAATAAGATATGAAACTTTATGAATCAATTAACAAAAATCGCAGAGACTATTTTGCAACTGCGACCAAAAAAGAAAAATTCAAATACCTGGTAGACTATTATGGATTTCGTACAGTTGTCGCTCTGATTATTCTTACTGTGGTCATCGTTTACATTGTACAAGCTTGCACGGCACCAGAAGAGATTCTGCATGGTACATTTGTTAACATCTCTCAATACGGTAGATCACATGCTGTCGCAGAGATCGGGGAAAACTTTTTAAAAGACCAAAAGATAGACTCTTCAAAGTTTACCGCAAGTTTCGGAGGCAACCTGACAATTTCAGAGAATGATCCTGAGACGACTGCTGCCAGTTATCAAGTCTTAGCTGCGCAGGTTTCTGGCAAAATGTTAGACTTCATCGTTTCCTCTCCGGATTTCGTTACTACATATGCGTACGAAGGTTTATTTGTAGATTTATCCGAAGTTCTAACAAAAGAACAGATGGAAATGTATGAACCATATTTTTTATATGTGGACGGCGAAATCATCAAGGAACTTCAAAAAACAGATCTCTCATCTGACGAAAGCTTTAATGTTACTTATCCAGATTGTAGAAAACCAGAAGATATGAAGGATCCAATTCCTGTTCTAATTGACTTGTCACAATCAAAACAAATAAAAGATTTGTATAATGCAAAAAAAATAGATCTATGCTATGGAATCTTAGTAATTGGACCAAACCAAGAAAATGCGATAAAATTTTTGGACTATATTATGAAATAAATAATCGTAAAATAAAAGAAAACGAGATGGTAAACCATCTCGTTCTTCTTTTACATACCATATAATACCCAAACATAAATATATGCTGGAATAATCGCAGCAAGTGTAAATGGAATACCAATCTTAAAGAAATCTGAATTCTTAACTGTATATCCTTCCTTGCGCAAGATTCCAATACCTGTGATATTTGCGGATGCACCAATCGGAGTAATATTTCCACCGAGGGTTGCACCAGACAAAAGTCCGAAATAAAGTGCTTCTGTAGGTATTCCCGTTCCTTCCAAACTAGCCACAATTGGAATGAGTGTTGCTACATAAGGAATATTATCAATCACTGCTGAAATCATTACAGATGCCCATACGATAATGGTATAAAGAAGGAATGGATTATCTCCTCCTACTTTTGATAATAAATTTGCAGCTTCCTTGATAACACCTTGCTTTTCAATTCCACCAATCATCAAGAACAATCCAACTAAAATACCAATTGTTGTAAAATCAATTTCTTTCAATGGCGCTGCAATTGCAGACCATTTCTTTTTACGAATAAAGGTATAAACCAAACCGATTACAAATAATGCACAGCAGATAATACCATTTGTTTCATCAGGCTTATTTTCCACAAAAGATACAGAAATCAACAATACCAATACCAAACACAAAAGCACAGTTGGAACATAATCTGTTACTTTTGTTCTCTCTGTAGATTTCTCAATTGGTGCCGTTTCCTTGCGGAAAATAAATAATAAGATGACTGCTGATAAAACAGCTCCAAGTTCTACTGCGAAGAAGATGCTTGGTTTTCCTAAATACCAGAAGAAATCTAAAAAGCTCATGTCCATTGCGGAACCTAACATAATCGCTGTCGTATCTCCTACTAAGGTAGCCGCTCCCTGTAAGTTCGAAGAAACAGCAATTGCTATAATAAACGGAACTGGATTTACTTTCAATTTTTTACAAATTGCAAGTGCGACCGGTGCTATCATTAAAACCGTTGCAACATTGTCAACAAAGGCTGAAATGATTCCTGCAAAAAGTGCTAATGAAACAGCTGCCCATTTTATGTTCGGAACTTTCTCCATAATCAAATCTGCAAGTAACATTGGCATCTTGCTCTCGGTAAACAATGAAACCAATCCCATTGTTCCCATAATCATTAAAATAACATTAAAATCCATCACGCCAAACACTTCTTTGATTGGCAACATTCCAGTCGCGATAAAAATCACTCCTGATGCGATTGCTATGTAAGGTCTGTATTTTTCAAATGTCAACATCAATACATACGTTACAGCAAAAAGTATGATAGCTGGTATCATATCCATTCCTCCTATGTGTTTCTATTTTTATTCATTGGCTCAAAACCTTAGACAGTATAGCACCTTTCCTTACAAAAAACAAGCATGATAAATTCTTTTATTTTTAGTTTTTTTTTGATAGAATATATGTAACAAACGAAGGGAGTCTCTTTATGACAACAAAACCGATTGAATATTTAACAAGTACGAACGATACCTCAGACCGCACCCAAGATATTTTGTCTCTACTCACTTCAGATGGTATCTGCCGCCTAGGTTCTGGGGATTTTTATATAAACAATTTGATTATGCCAGAAAACTCCACTTTGATAGGATGCGGCGCTTCGACAAAACTGATTCTTGCAGAGGACATATCGGATGGATTTGTTGTAGAAATTAAAACACGCTGTACAATAAAAGACCTTGCTTTAAAAGGTTCAATTGATCCGATCGAACTATCCGAAACAGTTGGAACAAGACATGGTATTGTATTTCAAAGCACAGACCCCAAAGATGACAATGTTGTCCCACAACATGGCACCATCGACAATTGTCACATCGCAGGTTTTCAGGGTGGCGGAATCACATGTGTGAACACTGGATATTCCTTTGCTGCTGCCTTAAATGTTTCCAATTGCTGGATTGAAAATTGTAATGTTGGAATTAACATTCCTTATTGGAGCGAATATCACCGCTTCACCAACATAGCTGTCATGTTCTGTTGGTATGGATGTATAAATAACGGTGGCAATAACATGTTTGCCAATTGCGGATTTAATGGAAATAACGTGGGATTTTTGATTGACAATTCTACTGGAAAGTCAAAGAACAATTCTCACGGTGCTGTTTCATGCTGTACGTTTAATCATTCTGGAAACAACAATGGTATCGGTATTATGGTACTCAATGCTTCCCATGGATACGTATTTAGCGATTGCCAAGTATTTTATTCGAAGATTATTATCGAAAACACAGATGGTGTTCTATTCGACAGCTTTAACTTTGGTAACCTGGAAAAAATCAATATTACTGGCGGAAAAGCGGTAAAATTTACCAACTGTATGTTTACCACCCCTCCTGTCACTACTATCGAAGACAATACAGACACCCAATTCATTAATTGCTTTGCACGAAAAACAGGTGAACTTATAACGATTTAATCAACCAAACTAGAATCAGCAAACAAACTGATTCTAGTTTTTTAAGGAGTACAACAATGATAAAAGTAATTGCAAGTGACATTGATGGCACATTACTACCAGAAGGAAAAAAAGAGCTGAATCCTAAGCTTTTTGATCTTATATTACAGTTGAAGGAACTCGGCATCCACTTCATTGCTGCAAGCGGGCGTCAACTCTATAGTCAACAACTTCTCTTTGCGCCAATAAAAGATGAAATCTCCTATATTAGTGAAAATGGAGCCATCTGTATGCATCAAGGAGTTTGTGAAACGATTTCCGAATTTGAGCCCGACCTCACCAAGCGGATTATTGAAGAATTAGAAAAATATCCATACTGTAAAGTATCCATTTCCACTCCATACACACAATACATTAAAAGTGGCGATGACGACTTCTATCATTACATGACCACCAAACTGAATTATCAAACAACCCCAATCGACTCGTTTTGGGATATAAAAGATACCATTATAAAGATTGCGTTTTTAGACACAGAAACACATGAACAATCTTTTTCCCACTTTAAATCCATGTTCCAATCCGAAATCGGCGTTGTAACAGCTGGGAATCTTTGGATAGATTTCGTTCCTTTTTATTCAAATAAAGGAGTTGCTTTAAAATTTCTTTTAGATAAATTAGGGATTTCTCCTTCTGAAGCAATTTCTTTTGGAGACCAACTAAACGACCTAGAAATGTTAGATTTGACAGAAATAAGTTATGCAATGAAACAAGCTCAAAAAATGGTACAAGAACATGCAACTCACACAACAGACTCGGTAGAGTCCGTGTTACAAGATATCATTCATTCTTATACATAATTTTCCTAAAAGCTCATCACTTTATTATAGTAAAGTATTGACTTTTTGGAGAAATGTAGTTATACTATCTTTAAAAATAAATTGGAGGTATTGGTTATGAATCTTACAAAACGTGAACTCGTAATGCCAATCGTACTTGCATTTGTTACATGCGGACTTTACACAATGTATTGGGCTTTCTGCATGGGACGCGAAATCGCTCAAGCAAACGGAGATGGCGACGGATTAGTAGATGGTCTTTTATGTGCACTTCTTCCTTTCATCGGTTTCTATTTGATCGAGAAAAAATTTGCAGCTGTTTGTGCTACAAACGGAATCGCTCACGAAGATCGTTCTATCATCTATCTTATCCTTGGATTGTTCCTTGCAATTGGATGTCCTATCATGATGCAATTAGATATCAACAATCTTGCATAATTACATATGAGCGCAAAACCCTGTGGTTCTACCATAGGGTTTTTTATTTTTCTACAAACACTTCCACAAAACATGTATAATAAAAAGTGTACACGTTTGCTGTGACACAATAAACCTATGGAGAACAAATATGAAGTTATCATCTTTTTTACATTTTGCTACATTTGGTATGAAAACGATTCTTTTCAAAAAGAAGAATCCCATTCTTGGGACAATCATTGTTACAGATAAATGCAATTTGCACTGCAAGCATTGTTCCGTCAATAACATTACTTCCATCGTCCATCCATATACGCAAATTCATCAAGAGATGCAACAACTGTATGATATGGGAATCCGAATTTTGTTTTTCTGCGGAGGAGAAACATTTCTTTGGAAAGACGGTACTCGTACTCTGAGAGATTTAGTTATTGAAGCAAAATCGATGGGGTTCCTAATCGTAAACGTCGTTACAAACGGAACGTTCCCTATTGATCTTCCAGAAGCGGACTTGATTCTCCTAAGCCTAGACGGGGACAAGCAACGTCACAATGACATTCGTGGGGATACTTACGACACCATTATGAAGAATATCACCAACGCCACAGCTGATAATATCTGCTTCTACATGGCAATCAATCAAATCAAT
Source organism: Faecalimonas sp. (assembly GCA_045650645.1). Taxonomy (GTDB): domain Bacteria; phylum Bacillota; class Clostridia; order Lachnospirales; family Lachnospiraceae; genus Faecalimonas. The sequence goes on from JAZRRJ010000014.1 coordinate 75,012, forward strand.
AAAGACTGTATAAAAGATGTGTGTTTAACCGCTCGTGATACGAAAAATGTTCGAGCTGTGTCCTTCAATTTTCACACGCCGTACCCCGACACCAAAGAGTTGTCTCTAAGTCAGAAAGAAAAATCGAATTGTTGTGATACAATCCTTCAAATGATGAGAGCCGGTGCTCCTGTATTCAATCTCAAGAGCGCTTTTCCATATCTCATTGAAAATCGTTTTCCTACGCCTTGTCACCAATGTGTCGTAATGGAAAATGGAAAGTTATCCACCTGTGGGCGCTGTATTGATGTTCCTGGTCTTTGCGAGCAATGTGGATACTTCTTTGTTGCCGAATACACCCTCTTATTTAGAGGAAATCCAAAAATAATTTTTGAAATGCTTCTTACATATTTGAAGTATATTTAGGAGTAACATGAGTTTTATTACAAGTTTGACAAGAATGTGGCTGACTCGAACGATACGCCCTTTTACATTTAAAAATGAATACGACCAGATATTGCCGTTTACAGAATGCGAGAACCTAGGTCTATATGTTCACATTCCTTTTTGCAAAAGCATCTGTAATTTTTGTCCCTATTGCAAAACGAGATATTCCGCCGAACTATGTGACAAATATATTGATTCTTTGATTCAAGAAATTCACCTTGTAGGCCAGCAGCACACAGAGCGAAAAAAAGTAACCAGCCTATATTTTGGTGGTGGCACTCCGGCTCTTGCAGCAAATCGCATCAAAGAGATCATTGATACGATAAAAAAATACTTTGAGATTACTGAAGGAATCGGATTAGAACTCCATCCAGATAATATAAACACAAACACTTTGCAAGTATTAAAAGATGCAGGCGTAACAAAAATCAGTATTGGAATCCAGTCCTTCTGTGGAAAATATCAAACTATCTTAGGGCGAAAAACAATCGATACGCTTGCCATAAAATCCGCTCTCGACACCGTTTCTTTTGAAACCGTGTCTATGGACTTTATCTTTGCCCTTCCTGGACAAACTTTTGATGATTTGAAATCAGATATTGACACTGCATTTTCCCTTGGAGCAAACCATGTGGCCATATATCCTTTTATCGATTTCACATTCACAGAAAGTCTAGTTTCTACAATGCCAAAGAGAAAAAAGCGACGTTTACTGGATGACATCACAAATTACTGTTTGAGCAAAGGATATTCCCGCAGTTCCATCTGGACCTTTTCTAGTGAACAGAATGCAAACTATTCGTCAATGACCAGGGATAATTTCCTTGGATTTGGTTGCTCAGCTACCAGCCTCTTCAAAGATCAATTCAAAATAAATACCTTTGATGTAACATCCTACTGTGAACGAATTTCTTCTGATAACCTTGCCACTTCTTTGACCATCCGATTTACAAAACGTCAACGAATGATTTACTGGTTATTCTGGACCGCATACAGCACGAAGGTAAACGCGAATGATTTTGAAACGTTCTTTGGCGTACCGCTAAAAAAAATGTATGGATTTGAGCTTTGGATTGCAAAGCGATTGGGATTTATCAAAGAACAGAATGGTACTTATGAAATGACACTAAAAGGGGCTTTCTATTATCATTATTATGAAAACTTTTACACCCTATCTTATATCGACAAAATGTGGGGAATCATGCGGAAGGAAGCATTTCCAGAGCAGATTAAATTCTAAAGTATATGATTATAAAAAAGGAACAGGTATGACCGAAGTCGTACCTGTTCCTTGAACTACTTTTCCGTTTCTATATTTATCTAACTTTTTGTAACAAAACTACGCCTCTGACTTCATTTTATAATTCCTGTACCAACTTCCTACTCTCTTCCACAATAAGTTCTGCGACACCTCTTTTAAAATTCGAGCATCCGGCTTCATAACCACCTTCATCATAAGCGTCCTTCATTGGGAAATATCCAAGTTTGCCATTGGTAAGGCAAGTAGGAATCACAACCTCATATCCGTCTATCTCCTTGATTCCTCGTCCAACTCCCGTAAATGGTTCTCCCGGAATGCCAACCAATGCTACACCACCAATTGCGATTCCAATAAGCTCCATATCAAACGATTCCGGCCCATGCTCCAAACGGACCTTCCTAGCAGCCTCTGCAACCTTTGTCGTGAGCATCATTCCCTCGTAAGGAAGTTCGTCATCTCTTCCTGCAAGGTGTAAATCATTGATACGATGCGCTTCTTCCATCTCATCCGGATTCGGCATATTGGATGGCAACTGGAATACATGATTCCTACATTTCAAGGAATCCACATCTATGTATTTTACCTTGTCATAAGCCTGAAGAACTCCTCCTGCAACCACGCGTCCTAAGTATCTTGCGTGAAGATAACCTCGTGCCACTCCATCAAAATCCATGAACATGTCATTGAGATATCCGCCTGTCGGATGAACATTGACGTGATTGACATCACCTTCGATTCCATTGAAGAAGATACATTTCACATTGTCAATACTCTGCTCTACCGTTCTTCGAAGAAATCCCGGCCAGTCTGCCGATATCTTACTGCCACCGACTACATCTGCATGGTTAGCAAAGTTCACATACGCGATACTCTCCGCACCTTCACGGTCAAATCGAAGCACCGATACCCTCTCATCCACATCACCGATTGGACGTAAGATGTCTGGATTATCCACGCCTGGGTTCGTCTTTACACTTCCATCTTTCATACGAAAACGTCTGACAAATGCGATGTTCGGAGCATCTCCGATTCCCCATCCCATTTTCGCTGGTTTCAAATCCTCCAACGCCAATCTTGATACATCTGCCATTTTATGATATACCATGCGGTCATACTCTTTTATAAGAGCATCATCCTTATCTCTTCTGAGGTATGGTGCCGTATGTGTATGCGTGGAATGAATATAGATTCCTTCCATCAGAACACCGGTTACATTTTCAATATGTTTTCTATAATCTGTCGTAACATCTGATTCCAATCCCAAATGGTCAATGCTTAAAAGTAGCGCCTTATCTTCTCCACACTGAAGCGCCAATGCGTTGATTTCAAGTTCATCCAGAACACCGTCTGCTTCTCTCTCTTGATAATAACCTGCAAGTCCGATTCCCATCATCGGTGTTATATTCACACGCGCAAATCCTGCATATAATTGATTCGCCATAACTTATGTATCCTTCCTAACGTATTTTATTTGTCTTAAAACGTTTCCACATTGGTATTGATATTGTGGTACACAACACACCAATGCCAAGTAGCACGATAAATAACCACACTACCGTCTTCCATTCTGCATGGTCTGCCACATAAGCAGTCCCGTAACTCTGAATCATAATCGCCACGCTTGCGGCCGAATTGGCAACTCCCGATGCCAATCCACTCTTTCCGTACTTAACGAAACTCGCACTGCACAGCGACATGATTAAGTTAACACCTGATAAAATTGCTGCCGCAACACAAAGCGATGTAAGTATGATAAATACCGGTGCTTTTCCCAATAACGTCATAATTAGAATCGGTATCAAGGAAGCTCCGACCAGAACAAGTGTCGCAACCGCCTCATCTCGAATAAGTCTGGGATAAACAAATTGATTGATAAGTGCCACACCAACAACCCCAGAAATAATAATCAAGGTATTTAACAGATTACCAATCGAAGGTGATATGTGCTCGTAGGATTCCATGAGCATCGTTGCAGAAATGGTTTTAACTCCATTTTCAACCATTGTACGCATAGCTGCCACAACGACTAAAAACAGGAATCCACTTGCCCAGAATAGTTTCCACGTCGGCGTTTTCGATTCCACAATTTTTCTTCCTGATTGTTTTTCCTGTGTGCCAGGAACCATATGTTTTTCAACCCTACCACAAGCGACGTGGAAAATGAAACCGAATAAGAAAAGTCCCACCGCCGATATCGCAAAGTTCAGTTGCCATCTTGGAACAATGGCTGCAACAATATACGCCATAAGCAATCCACAAATACTTGAAAATGTAATGAAATAAACACCTTTGATGCGATATTCCGTTTCAAGTTGTGAAGAGATAATTTAAAATAATGCAGGCCACAATGCAAACTGTACAATCGCATTAAATATCCAAGCAAAAAGCATTACATAATAGTTTTGATTGCAAAAGATAATCAGATTCGCTATTCCACTTCCGATAAGACCTATTTTAATCATCTTTTCAGGATTATATTTGTCAGCAAAGATACCACCTAGAATCTGAAGTGGTGCCTACACAAAATAAAACGCTGCCGTGATGAGTCCTGTCTGCGATTTTGTAAGAACACCTTCATGTACAATGGACGCCATGGCTGCACTGTAACAACTTTTTGTCATATAAACTACTGCATACATAACCCATAACATCCAGAAGAATTTTTTACTGACGCTCTTGTTTTCCAAATGCATATGCACTCTATCCACATTTCTCAAATCATTCATTATATCGTCCCCGTTGAAACTATTATTATCCTCTAATTTAAGGGAGAGTCAATTAAATGACCCTCCCTATATTAACCTTTGATGGATCCCATCATTACACCCTTCTGGAAGAACTTCTGTAAACATGGATACAGAATCAACATTGGAAGAGTCGAAACAATAATCAATGAATATTTCATAAGATCTGCCGCAGTTGCAAGTTTTTCCACAACTTCTGCATCTGTGACATTACTTGTATCTACTTTTGCATTATTTAAGATTTCTCGAACTACCAACTGTAATGGATATAAATCTCGATTACGTAGGTAAATCATTGGTCCAAAATAATCATTCCACTTTCCTACCATC
>JAZRRJ010000015.1:0-122493 GCA_045650645.1 Faecalimonas sp.
TATCTTTGCAACACCGGTAGGCCCATACTTCAAGGGCGGTGCAAAACCGATTACGATTCGCGTGTGTGATTTCGATCGTGCAGCTCCGCATGGAACAGGACACATCAAGGCAGGTCTTAACTATGCGATGAGCTTACATGCAATCGTAGATGCACACAATCAAGGTTATGATGAAAATATGTATCTTGATTCTGCTACAAGAACTAAAGTAGAAGAGACAGGTGGAGCGAACTTCATCTTCATCACGAAAGACGGCAAATTAGTTACTCCAAAATCAGATACAATCCTTCCATCAATCACAAGACGTTCTCTTTGCTATGTGGCAAAAGAATATTTAGGTATGGAAGTAGAAGAACGTGAAGTTTACTTAGAAGAACTTAAAGACTTTGCAGAATGCGGACTTTGCGGAACTGCAGCAGTTATTTCACCAGTTGGAAAAGTTGTGGATCACGGTACAGAAATTTGCTTCCCAAGCGGAATGGAAGAAATGGGACCAATCACAAAGAAATTATATGATACCTTGACAGGAATCCAAATGGGTAGAGTAGAAGCTCCAGAAGGATGGATTCACGAAATCAAATAGGAAGAAGTTGTAAATAAAAAGCATGGTGCCTGGTACCATGCTTTTTTGTATTATTTTATTTGTCTTGTAAAAGCTTTGATAATCTTTCGATTTCGGCTTTTTGTGCTGCGATGATTGCATCTTTTTCTGCAATTTTCTTTTTAAGAGTGCGTTCGTGACGTTCCGCTTCTTCTCTTGCTAAACATTTCTGACGGATGATTTCATCTGAATTGGCGATATATACAGATTGAGCTGCTTCTTCTAAATATTCGTTTTGTTCTGCCAACATTTTAATTTCCTCCCATGTCTGTGCTTTGAAGAGTTTTGCCCAATGATCAATGTGATAAGCTTTGTCAGTTTCGGTTGCTAACTCTATCTGTGTTAAGTCTACCACACAAAGTTTAAATTTGTCATTATAAATCCTGTGATTTTTTATATTCATCAGCATATTTGTTGAATAAAATTCAGGTTTGTCAGGAAAAAGAGTATAATCTAGAAAGCCAATATGTATGACGGGCAAAGCCTCTTCATATTGTTGTCCTCGAAATAATTTATCAAAGGAACGACAAAGATAAGATAAAGACCGATCGATCCAGTTGTGTTTGTTTTCGATTTGCATTTCTAGATTGATTTGCATACCGTCATTTAATAAAATTTCAATATCAAGTATAAATTCTTTTCCGTCAATATTTTCAGATAGGTTGATTGGATTTGTGATGATGACAGTTTTGATTTGTTCGGGCTTTAGGTGTAAAAGTGAGCAAATTAATCCTTTCAATACTTTTTCGTTTTTCTGTAAAATATACCGGAACATATAATCATTGGTCATGTTATACTGTATGACCCCAGTAGCATCCTTGTAGGACATAAATTTTTTGTCTTGCATTGCAAAACCTCCTTTATAAAATAGTTATAAATGTACTTGGAATCATGACGAAACGTCAGAATATAAAAAGACCAAGTAGAATGCAAATGGCACAAAGAATGAAGTGCGCGACTTTGCGTGGGGATAGAATAACATGAAAAAATAAAAAAAACAATTGTTCATTTTTAACATATTTGAAAACATAGCTTTGTTGGACATATCAAGAAATCTGTGTTACAATTTAAAGGATAAGGAGCAATATTATGGACGCATATACAAGTTTCGCGTCTGTCTACGATACCTTTATGGATAATATTCCATATGAAGAATGGGCAGACTATTTGATAGAATTATTAAAAGAATATGGAATCCAAGACGGACTTGTAGCAGACCTTGGTTGTGGAACGGGGAATATGACAGAATTACTTGCACAAGCTGGGTATGATATGATCGGCATTGATAATGCAGAAGAGATGCTAGAAATTGCCATGGAAAAACGTGCAAAGTCAGGACAAGATATTTTGTATCTCTTACAAGATATGCGTGAGTTTGAACTCTATGGCACTGTGAAAGCAATTGTGAGTATCTGTGATTCTGTGAATTACATTACAGAAGAAGAGGATTTGTTGGAAGTGTTCCGACTGGTCAACAATTACCTAGATCCGCAAGGAATCTTTGTGTTTGACTTTAATACAGTCTACAAATACCGTGAAATCTTAGGCGACCAGACCATTGCAGAAGATCGAGAAGATTGTAGTTTTATCTGGGATAATTATTATTATGAAGAGGAAACAATCAACGAGTATGAGTTGAGTTTGTTCATCAAAGAACAGGACACAGATTTGTATCGAAAATATCAGGAAACGCATATTCAAAAAGCATATGATTTAGAAACGATTTGCCGCTTAATCGAAGAAGCGGGATTGGAATATATGACATCCTATGACGCATTTACAAGAAATGCGCCGACGGATGAAAGCGAACGCATCTATGTGATTGCGAGAGAGAAAGGGAAATAAAAATGAGTGACTATATTGTAAGAGCGATGGCCGCAAATCAGCAGGTGCGAGCATTTGCAGCGACTACAAGAGATTTGGTAGAGACAGCAAGAGCTGCACACAACACGAGCCCAGTAGCGACGGCTGCACTTGGAAGACTTTTGACAGCAGGGACTTTGATGGGAAGCATGATGAAAAACGAGAAAGATTTGCTGACCATTCAGATTAAATGTGATGGGCCAATCCAAGGTCTTACCGTGACAGCAGATATGGCTGGAAATGTAAAAGGTTATGTGGAAAATCCAAACGTGATGCTTCCACCAAGCGCAAAGGGAAAACTCGATGTGGCAAATGCATTGGGACTTGGCGTACTAAATGTAATCAAAGATATGGGACTAAAAGAACCATACGTAGGACAGACCATCTTGACAACGAGTGAGATTGCAGAAGATTTGACTTACTACTTTGCAACCTCAGAACAAGTGCCATCTTCGGTAGGACTCGGCGTATTGATGGAAAAAGACAATACAGTAAAACAAGCAGGTGGATTTATCATTCAGGTAATGCCATTCGTGGAAGATGCGGTTGTGGAACAATTGGAAAAGAACATCGCAAATCTAGAGCCTGTGACAACCATGTTAGACAAAGGTATGACACCAGAACAGATTTTAGAAACTGTATTGGCTGGTATGGACGTAGAATTCAATGACACGATGGAAACAAGATTTGCTTGTAATTGTTCAAAAGAGAGAGTGGAAAAAGCATTGATTAGCATTGGACGAAAAGATATCCAAGAAATGATCAATGATGGAAAACCGATTGAAATGCACTGTCATTTCTGTAATACAAGTTATCAGTTTACCGTGGAAGAATTAAAAGGACTTTTGAAGAAAAGTAGATAGGAGGTTCCTATGAAACAAGGATTTGTAAAAGTGGCAGCAGTCACTCCGAAGGTGAGAGTGGCAGATGTGGAATACAATAAACAAGAGATTTGTCGTTTGATAGACGAGACAGTTGAAAATGGAGCAAAAGTGATTGTGTTTCCAGAACTGTGCTTGACCGGATATACATGTGGAGATTTATTTGCGCAAAGCATTTTACGAAAGGCAGCAGAGGATGCGCTCCAAGAAATCGTTGTGTATACAGATGGAAAAGATGCGTTGATTATCGTGGGACTTCCATACGCAGTGAACGGGAAACTTTACAATGTGGCAGCCGTGATGAACGACGGTGAACTTCTTGGTATGGTGACAAAATCGTATTTGCCAAACCACGGAGAAGCAAATGAACTTCGCCAATTTGAACCGGGGCCAACTGTGCCACAATGGTTATACTATGGAGAAGACGAGATTCCATTCGGACCACAGTTGTTATTCTCTTGTGATGAGATGCCAAATCTTGTAGTAAGTGCAGAAATCGCAGAAGATTTGTGGGCACCGATGGCACCAAGCGTGGAGGCGGCGATGGCAGGCGCTACCGTGATTGTGAATCCTTCCGCAGTATCCGCAGGGGTGGGCAAAAGCGACTATCAAAGAGAATTGATTAAAGGGCAATCTGCTCGACTCGTTGCAGGATATATTTGTGCAAATGCAGGAGCATCTGAGTCTACCACAGACCTTGTATTTTGTGGGCAGAACGTGATTGCAGAAAACGGCGTGATTTTAAATGAGTCAGCATGTTTTTCAGACGAAGTGATTTATAGTGAAATTGATGTGGACCGTTTGGCAGCAGAAAGAAGTAAGAACACGTTGTTCTTAACCTGCGAAGATGCAGAAGAATTTGTGGAAGTTCCATTTTCATTATTTGTAGAAGATACAACACTTACGAGAATGATTGAACCGATGCCATTCGTTCCAAGTGATGAGGTGGAACGTCAAAAACGTTGCGAAGAAATCTTGATGATTCAAGCAATGGGATTGAAAAAACGTTTGGAACATGCACACTGTAAGAGTGCAGTCGTTGGTATTTCCGGTGGGTTGGATTCTACGCTAGCCTTGCTTGTGGTGTCAAAAGCCTTTGATATGCTTGGCATTGATAGAAAACAGATTGAATGTGTGACTATGCCATGTTTTGGTACAACAGATAGAACTTACCAGAATGCATGTAAGATGACACAAAAGCTCGGTGCAAACTTGACAGAAGTGAACATCAAAGATGCGGTGCGTACACACTTTAGAGATATTGGACATTCAGAAGAAAAACATGATGTGACGTTTGAAAACGCGCAAGCGAGAGAACGAACACAGGTATTAATGGATATCGCCAATATGACGGGTGGAATGGTAATCGGTACCGGAGATATGTCAGAGTTGGCACTTGGATGGGCGACCTATAATGGGGACCACATGTCAATGTATGGCGTGAATGGTTCTGTGCCAAAAACTTTGGTAAGACATTTGGTACGTTATTATGCAGATACTTGCGAGGACAGTGAATTGCAAGCAGTTCTATTGGATGTGCTAGATACACCGGTAAGTCCAGAATTGCTTCCACCAAAGGATGGAGAAATCGCACAGAAGACAGAAGATTTGGTAGGACCATATGAATTACATGATTTTTATCTCTACTACATTCTTCGTTTCGGTTATGAGCCAAAGAAAATTTATCGATTAGCACAATATGCATTTGCAGGAACCTATGATGACGCAACCATTTTGAAATGGTTAAAGACGTTCTACAGACGATTCTTTATGCAACAATTCAAACGTTCTTGTCTCCCGGACGGACCGAAAGTGGGAAGTGTTAGTGTTTCTCCGAGAGGAGACCTTCGCATGCCAAGTGATGCGTGTGCAACGATATGGTTGAAAGATTTAGAAGACCTTTAGGGGTCTTCTTTTTGTTGCTTCATGTTACAAATAAAATACCTACGGTAGTCGCATATTGACTATTTTGAAAATGGATGTTACAATTTTTACAAAGCATATTTTCTTTTACAGAGTATCTAGCTCTGTAGTCTAGGGGAATTATTCCTGTCATAAAAACATTTCATCGTGATTGCAATGTGTTACATATGTGTAATCATATATTCAGAAAATCCATGCTTTTAAATTCACATTTATAAAAGCAGGAGATTCGAATATTGCTCCTGCAAAGAACAGGAGGAAACATATGAGAAAAGACGTAGGATGGAAGGAATTCTTTTCAGACGATGACCGTTATGCAGATATTATTAATGGCATAGGTTGTAACGGTGAGCGAATCGTGAAAAAAGAGGACTTGCAAGAATTGGATACGCAGATTGTTTTTTGGCGTAAGTCGAGAGTTGTCCACAGAATGATGCGATCAAAGAAAGGGAATGTTAAGATTCGGGATTGCCTTAGAAAAGTTGCGTTTGGTACGAATTTTGTAATTATAGGAATTGAAAATCAAGAAACAATGGATTATTCAATTCCGCTTCGCAATCTGTCATATGATGTAGATGCATATGAGAAACAAGCAAGGAAAATTAGAAAAGAAGTAAGAAAATTTTATAAAGGGTTAAGTGCAGGAGAGTATCTCTACGGATTTCGTAAAGAGGATAAATTATTCCCGGTAGTCACATTTATTTTGTATTCAGGGACCAAACCGTGGAATGGTCCTAAAACATTACATGATATGCTGGATTTTACGGACATGCCAGGTGAATTAAAAGATCTAGTTGCAAACTATAAGATCAATCTGGTTGAAATTCGGGCGTTAAAGGATACCAGTGTATTTAAGACAGATGTGCGTCAAGTCTTTGATTTTATACGATGTTCAAATGATAAGAATGCATTAAAGAAACTAGTGGAATCAGACGAGTATTATAAAAATATGGAAGAAGACGCTTTTGATGTAGCGGTTCAGTATACAAATGCAACGGAGCTTATTGAAGCAAAGGAATATTATGAGAAGGAAGGAAATGTAGATATGTGTAGAGCATTGACAGAATTGATTGAGGAAGGAAGAGAAGAAGGAAGAGAAGAAGGAGTCGCGTTGACAAAAAAAGTTCTCAAACTACATTCTCAAGGAAAAAGTAACGAGGACATTGTTAAAGAGTGTGGGATTTCAATTGAACAGGTGAAAACAATCTTGGAGTGATTAAAAAAAAGACTGTCGTGTTGACGAATGAAAAATCGAAAGTGCGGCAGTATTTTTTTGTGTGCAAAGTCAAAAACTGACAATTAAAACCAATAATTGTGGAAAAATCGAGATGATAGGAAATTAAGATTATAAAAAATGCAATTGAATTCAAAGCTCGAAATAGGTATAATAAAAATAGTGTAATATTTTAAGAGATAAGGGTTTGAAATATGGGAAATAAAGACGTTCAAAGAAAAAAGAAATTTAAGATGGAACACTGGCATCTGATCAATGTGTTTATGGGAGTTTATGATGTCATTGCAGTGAATCTGGCTTATCTTTTAGCATTGTGGTTACGATTTGATTGTGAAGCATCTGCATTGCCAGAGTATTATATCAAGGCGTTTTTATACTTTGCACCAGTCTATGCTATTGTGTGTTTTGTTGTATTTTGGAGGGCAAGGTTGTATCGAAGCATTTGGCGATTTGCAAGTTATAGTGAGTTGCTTCGTGTGGTTGCGGCGACCATGGTTACCTTTGTGGTACAAGTTGTAGGAAGTATTCTGTTGATGAATATGAATTCATGGTTTGGGGTTGGGCCGAAGTTTGACGCAAGCCGTATGCCGTTTTCCTATTATGTGTTCGGAATTATCTTACAGTTCATGTTTATATTAGGCATTCGTTTTTCTTATCGCTTTGTGTTGTTACTTCGCAACATGCAAGAAAAACGAGCAGTAGAAGATGCTGCTATCAATGTCATGATTATTGGAGCAGGATCAGCAGGGCGTATGATTCTTCAAGAACTTATGAAGAGTGAGGAAATCAATACGAAGGTATGTTGCTTTATCGACGATAATCCGAATAAATGGAATCGTTATATTGAAGGTGTGCCGATCGTGGGAAATCGAGATGAAATCTTGAATGCGGCTAAAAAGTATGAGATTCATCAGATTTTGTTTGCAATCCCAACAGCCACTGCTGAAAACAAGAGAGATATCCTAAATATCTGCAAAGAAACCGGATGTGAATTAAAGACGCTTCCAGGAATCTATCAGTTGGTGAACGGAGAAGTCAATGTGGCAGCGATGAAGAAGGTTACCATCGATGACCTTCTTGGAAGACCACCGATTAAGGCGGATATGGAGCAAGTATATGAGTTCCTAAACGGAAAAAAAGTATTGATTACCGGTGCGGGAGGAAGTATCGGTAGTGTGGCGGCACAGCAAGTGGCTTCACACAATCCGGAACAGTTGATTTTGTTTGATGTATATGAAAACAATGTGTATGAATTGGAACAGGAATTAAAAGAATCTCATCCGGAATTAAATCTCGTGGTGCTAATCGGTTCTGTTCGAGATAGCAGAAGAATTAATCAAGTGTTTGAAACATATAAACCAGATGTTGTATATCATGCGGCGGCACACAAACATGTGCCATTGATGGAAAGCAGTCCAAATGAGGCGATTAAAAATAATGCCATTGGTACATATAAGACTGCTTATGCGGCAATGACGAATGGTTGTCAAAGATTCGTGCTGATTTCTACAGATAAAGCGGTGAATCCAACGAATATCATGGGAGCAAGCAAGCGACTTTGCGAAATGATTATTCAGACCTTCGACCAGAAAGTGAAAGAAGGAAAAGCGCATGAGTTGCCGCAAATATTTGCGCATGCGGAAGAGGAAGAAAAAATTCAGACTATCGATGAGCGATTAGATGTGAAGACAGAGTTTGTGGCAGTTCGTTTTGGAAATGTACTTGGAAGCAATGGTTCAGTAATACCAGTCTTTAAGAAACAGATTGAAAAGGGTGGACCGGTTACTGTTACACACCCTGATATTATTCGATATTTCATGACCATACCAGAGGCAGTAAGTCTAGTTCTTTTGGCAGGGACTTATGCAAACGGTGGGGAAATCTTTGTGTTAGATATGGGTTCTCCGGTGAAAATCGATACCCTCGCAAGGAATCTAATTAAGTTATCCGGATATAAGCCGGATGTGGACATTAAGATTGAATATACAGGTCTTCGTCCAGGGGAAAAACTGTATGAAGAAAAATTGATGGCAGAAGAAGGACTTCGAAATACGCCGAATCAATTGATTCATATCGGTTGCCCAATTCCATTTGATGTGGATGAGTTTGTAGTGCAATTAAAAGAACTCATGGAAGCTTGCTATGAGAACCAAGATAACATTCGTGAGTTGGTAGAGAAAATCGTGACGACTTATCGACCTGCAGGTGCACATGGAAGTGAAGAAAAAGGGGAAGCATACGAAGCACAAAGAAGACAAATGAAAGCATAAAAGCATTCTTTTTTGATACGATAGAGAAAAAGGAGAGGGAAGATATGCGTTACATTTATATCAACTTGGAACACGTATTAAAAGAGAAAGGAGTCAGTAAAAACCAACTGTGCATGCATTGTCAGCTGCAAAGGACGCAATTGAATAATTATTGCAAGAATGTCGTTGGCAGAGTGGATTTGGACATACTCGGAAGAATGTGTGCTTATCTGAAGTGTACGCCGAATGATATTTTGAAAATTGAAGAAGAGTAGTGAAGATGCCACCGTACTGAGGTACGGTGGTGTTTTTGTTTGAATAAGAAATTTATAAAAAAGGCAGCATTCTTGTCGAGACTATTATGAAATAATTACAAGAATTTCTATGCCTTTTCCAAGATTCATTGTTTTTTATAATGGTGAGACAGAAATTTATGAAACGATGGAAATGAAGTTGTCGGAATCTTTTGGAAGGAAGGATGAAGTACCGGCAGTAGAATGCATTGCAAAATTTGTTAATATTAATTATGGACACAATCAGGAACTGTTGAATAGCTGTAAGAACTTACATGATTATTCTTATTTTGTTGATTGTGTACGGAAATATCTAAAACAGGGATTTCCACTTAAGGTAGCATTGGACCTGGCAATCGATGAATGTATTGAGAAAGATATACTGAGAGATATTTTAGTGAAGCATAGGGCGGAGGTAAAAGGTATGTTTTTAACTACGTTTGACAAGAAAATGTATGAAGAAGCAATGAGAATGGATGGTCGAAAAGAAGAACAGGAAAATACGGAGCGTGAAAGAAAGCGAGCAGACAAAGAGAAAGAGAGAGCGGACAAAGAGAAAGAGCGAGCGGATAAAGCAGAAGAGGAAATTAAAAAACTTAAGGAAGAACTTGAACGATTGACAAGGGGACAGGTATAAGGTTTTCAACTCCTAAAATGCTAGAAAACAAATGTTGAATATTTGTGAAACAGTGTTATAATATGGATAAGAGGATCTCAATGCAAAGGTTATGTTTGACATGATTTTGCGTTGAGATTTTTTGCGTTTATGTACCAAAGGGGGTGGCAAAAAATTTAAGAAGAAATCAAAAAAATAAGGTCTATGTAAAGTTATTTTACCTTTTTGGGGAGAGTAAAGTGAATCCAAAATAAAAACAGAAATACTAAAAACGCTGATATTAAAACAGAGGTGTGAAAATGGGAAAAACAAAAGAAAAATGTTTTGTAATAATGCCAATTAGTGATCAAGGGGATTATCCAGAGGGGCATTTTACAAAAGTGTACAAACAAATTATTGTACCAGCAGTAGAGGAAGCTGGATATGAGGCATATAGAGTTGATGAAAACAAGATTTGTGACTCTATAATTGAAAAAATATTTGAAGCTATACAGGAATGCCCTATGGCGATATGTGATTTGAGCAATCGAAATGCAAATGTTTTATATGAATTGGGGTTAAGGCAAGCATATGATAAACCTGTTGTATTGATTCAAGATGAAAAGACTGAACGAATCTTTGATGTTGCAGGAATAAGTACAGTTAGTTATAAGAGCACAAGAATATATGATGACGTGATAGAATCAAGGAAAGAAATCGCAGAAGCCATTTTGGCAACAAAGAAAGGTGACAAAAAGACCTTGGTAAAAGTTGTGAAAGCGAAAAAAGCGGACTATGATTCTGTATCCGTATCTCAAGAAGATAAAGTTCAAATTATGTTTGAACAATTGATGAACAAAATATCTCTTATGCAAGACAATGTTGAGCGTAGGGAAGAAGAAAAAGTGAGAGAACTCCAAAGAGAAAATGTTAAGATTAGCATACAGAAAAGAAGTAGAGACTTGAGATTAAAATGGAAGGAACTATCGCAACGGGAAGATGTTAATCCGGAGAGGATAGAAGAGTTGTTGAAACAAGTTTTTGAATTTCAGAATGAAGTAAATAATATTTATTGGATGGATCTGCGAGAACGGAAAAATTTACAGAGAGAAATGTTTTTTACGGAACAGGAGATAAAAAATTATTTGTATAATTTAAAGGAAAAATAGAATGAATTAAAAGACGGTGTCCGCTTGTTGCATGCTAAATAAGTACGAAAATTTTGATGAATATAAGTAAAGTTGTTAAAAGGTAGAAAATAGCCAATTGGTTTTCAAGTTGATGAAAATCAATTGGCTATTTATATGCGTATGGGATAAAACATAGTTAGACACTAATGAACAGAAGAAATAAAACGCAACCAATCATTGATGCTTATGCAAATGTATGGCAAAGAAAACTCAGAGGCTATACAAGAAAAAGCACTCAATTACTTGCTATTAAATTGATAAAGTTGTATAATAAATTAGTTAAGAAAATAGGTGAAGTGTACATAAAACACAGAGGAGAATAATGGTGAAAAAAAAGAAAATATATCTCAAGTTTAAAAGAGTGATAGATTTTGTATTAGCTTTGACGGGATTAATAATATTGATGCCAGTTTTTTTGCTATTAATTGTTACCATTAAAATTGATTCAAGGGGACCGGTCTTTTTTAAGCAAAAGAGAGTGGGTGTACATAAAACATATTTTAATATTTTGAAGTTTAGGACGATGCGAATTGATACACCAAAGGATATGCCAACGCATATGTTGAAAAATCCTGAACAATACATTACGAGAGTTGGAAAATTTCTTAGAAAGACATCTTTAGACGAATTGCCACAGATAATTAATATTCTTAAAGGTGATATGAGTATTATAGGACCTAGACCCGCCCTTTGGAATCAATATGATTTATTGGAAGAGAGAGATAAGTATGGTGCAAATGATGTGGTTCCAGGATTGACAGGATGGGCGCAGATTAATGGTCGTGATGAACTCGAAATTCCAATTAAGGCGAAACTAGATGGTGAGTACATTAGAAAAATGAGTTTTGCATTTGATGTCAAATGTTTTTGGGGGACGATAATCGCTGTTTTAAGGTCGGATGGCGTAGTTGAAGGTGGAACAAATATATTAAAAGAGAATAAGGAGTAAAATGAAAAAAATACTGATAACAGGTGCTGATAGTTATATAGGTACTTCGTTTGAAAACTATATGAAACAGTGGCCTGATAAATATGAAATAGATACAATAGATACTAGAGGATTAAAAGCATCTGTAGCGATGTTTGATTCCTATGATGTTATTTTTCATGTGGCGGGTATTGCTCACATAAAAGAGACTCAAGATAACCAAAAATTATATTTTATGGTTAATAGAGATTTGACAATTGAAATTGCAAAAAAAGCAAAGAGTGCTGGAGTTAGACAATTTGTGGCATTGAGCACTATGAGTGTTTACGGAAAAACAATTGGGCATATTACAAGAGAAACCGAAATGGTTCCTGTTAACGCCTACGGAAAATCAAAGTGTGAGGCAGATTGTGTTTTGATGGAGGAAATAAGTGACCATTTCAAAGTGGCAATTTTACGACCGCCGATGGTATACGGAAAAGGGTGTAAAGGAAATTATCAGACGTTGAGAAAATTTGCGACAACTATGCCTATATTTCCAAATTACAGAAATGAACGAAGTATGATTTATATAGGAAATTTATGTGAGTTTGTAAAAAAAGTAGTGGATGAAGAAAAAAGTGGACTTTTTTTTCCGCAGAATAAAGAATACGTTTGTACAAGTGAAATGGCAAAATTAATTGCTAGTATAAATGGAAAGAAACAGTTACAGATAAAAATATTCAATCCGTTTATAAAAATATTGCCAGTAGGTGTTTTGAAAAAAATTTTTGGGAATTTAACATATGAGAAAATTGATACTGTTGAAAAATTTGGATTTAAAGAATCTATAGAATTAAGTGAAAGAAATGATGGAAAGTAACAAAATTATGAAAAAGGCTTTGCTAGTAACAACTGTAAGTGGTTTTGTACCGCAATTTGAAATGAACAGTGTAGAATTGTTAAAAAGAAATGGTTATGAGGTGCACTATGCAACAAATTATAACATACCCTTCTATGGTAGTGACAATAGTCGATTAGAGGGAACAGGAATTATTAGGCATCAAATTGATTTTTCGAGAAGCCCCTACTCTAGACAGACCTTAATTGCTTATAAACAGTTATGTCGACTTATGAAAGAAGTAGAGTTTGATGTTGTTCATTGTCACACGCCAATGGGAAGCATCTTGGCAAGACTAGCAGCAAGAAAGAATAAAGTAAAAACTGTCATTTATACAGCACATGGTTTTCATTTCTTTAAAGGGGCACCGTTAAAAAATTGGTTGGTATATTATTTTGCAGAAAAATTGGTGGCTCGCTATACGGATGTTTTGATAACAATTAATCAAGAAGATTATAAAAATGCATTGAGATTTAAGTTGAAAAAGAATGGTCAAGTTTATATGGTACCAGGAGTTGGAATTGATACTGAACGTTACAACGATGTACAATGTGATGTGAGAAAAAAAAGAAACTTATTAGGGATAAATGAGGAGGCTTTTGTTCTTTTATCTGTAGGAGAATTAAATAGAAATAAGAATCATGAAATAATAATTCGTGCTTTGAGTCAGATAGAACACACGGATGTTGTCTATTTGATTTGTGGACGAGGAGATTACGAAGATAACTTAAAAATACTTGTCAAAGAAATGTCTTTGGAAAATTGTGTTAAGTTGCTTGGCTTTAGAACGGATATAGATGAAATTTGTCAAATAGCAGACTTGTTTGTTTTTCCTTCGTTTAGGGAAGGCTTGCCAGTGTCACTTATGGAAGCGATGTCCTCAGGCTTGCCGGTACTGGCTTCTAAAGTTAGAGGAAATGTGGATTTGATTGTGAATGAAGAAAATGGATATTTACTAGATCCTGCTGATGCAAGTGTTTGGGGAAAACATATTTTGAAAATGAAAAGCAATGAGCAGATGCGATGCCAAATCGGCTTAAATAATAAAAAAACAATGAAGGATTACGATAAGAAGGAAGTAAAAAATCAATTGGAAAAAATCTACAGAAATCATTTCATGTGAATAATAGGAGTTTTATAATGGAAATTAGTGTAATTGTTCCTGTGTATAATGCAGCACCGTATTTGCAAAAGTCTTTGGATTCATTAACAAGACAGAAAAAACAGAATATAGAATTTATTTGTGTAAATGATGGAAGTACTGATAATAGTTTGGAAATTCTTCGAGAGTTTGCAAGCAAGGATGATAGGTTTATTGTTCTTAACAAAGAAAATGGTGGGGTATCCACAGCTAGAAATCTAGGATTACAATATGCAACTGGTCAATATATTATGTTTTTAGATGCAGACGATTGGTATGAAGAGGATGCTTGTGAAAAGGCTTTTGAACTCATCGCGCAGAACAATGCAGATGTTGCGCTATTCTGTATGACGATGGAATATACTAGACATTCAGTGTATAGAAGTATCTTGCCTGGGTCATTTGCAAAATTTGATAAGGATGATTGTAAAAAAATACACCGCCGTTGCATAGGACTTATTGATGCAGAATGCAGAGATATTCGTAAGTTTGATTATCTTTCAGTTCTTTATTTGAAAATTTATAAAAGAGATATTATAGAACAGAACAATATTCGTTTTGTAGATATTCGGAAGACAGGTAGTTTTGAAGATGGTTTGTTTAATATAGAATATTTTAGTCACATAGCTTCGGCAGTATATACAGCAGACAGTTATTACCATTATAATCGGTGTAATGAATCTTCTATTACGACAAAGTATAGAGAAAAATTACCAAAGCAATGGGAATATTTATTCCAAACCATAAAAAAGCATATCGAAAAAGTTAATCGAAAAGATTGCGACAAAGCATTGAATAATAGAATTGCATATGCAGTTTTTCCATTGGGGTTAAATGTAGTAAGTGGAAAAATGTCAAGTCATGACAAGTATAAGAAAGTTAAAGAATTAGTTAAATCGCAAAAACTTCATAGTTCATTCACTTATTCAGAGATATTAAAAATGCCAATAACGTTTAAAGTTTTCTTTTTGCTATCAAAATGGAAATGGAGTTATGCGATTTATTTGTTGTTATGTGTGATGCAGTTTGTTCGAAATAAAAATAAAGGAATTAAATGATGAACTCAGAAAAAAAAACCATTGTTTATATAGGAAGTTTTGATTTTCCGATGGGAGATGCAGTGGCAAAACGTGCACTAGGAATAGGCATGGCGCTTTCAAAAGCAGGATATTCCGTTGCATTTATTGGAGAAAGTAAGAACGTTGCACGAGGAAAAATCAGCGAAGAAAAAGTTTATGGTCAATTTAAATATTGTAGCATTCATAAAGCACAATCGGCAAAAGAACATTACCAATATCGAAATGATTTAAAAATCGTTAGAAACAAGTTGGAGGAGTGGAATTCGAAAAATCAAATTGCGGCAGTCGTTTTTTGCGGTACAAAATGTGCTTTGTTTGCTGGTGGACTAGTTCGCATATGCAAAAAAATGCATATTTCAACAATTGCAGATAGTATGGATTGGTTAAAAACTCATACGGGTAATATTATTTTTGACGCGATTAAACAAGCAGATATCACATACGAATTATGTGTAGTTAACAGAAAAGCAAACGGCGTTATAGCTATTTCTGAATTCCTTTCAGATTATTATAAGAAAAAGGGAATGAAAACGCTAATTGTCCCACCAATTTCTCCATATTCCAAAAGTGAAGATGTAGTTGAGTGTAACGGGAAATTAACGCTTGTATATGCCGGAATACCATGTAGATTGGGAAAACCATTACGAAATGTTGAAGACGCCAAAGATAGACTTGACTTAGCTATACAACTTTTATATGGAGCCTATCAAAAAGAATGCCAGTTTCAATTCTTTATTTACGGTTTAACAAAAGAAGAGTATTGCGTGATTTTTCCAGAACAAAATTCAATGGTAGAAGAACTTCTTTTAGCAGGGAGAATACGATTTATGGGATATGCTCAAGAAAGCATTGTAAGACAAGCTGTCGAGAGAGCTGATTATACTGTTCTTTTACGTAACAAAAATCGAACATCTATGGCAGGATTTCCTACAAAGATTGCTGAAAGTATTACATTAGGGACGCCGGTGATTACGACAGATACAAGTGATATTGGTAGGTATGTCAAAGAAGGTGATGATGGATATTTTCTGGATATTTTAGATATTAAAAATGCAGAAAGAAAGATAATCCAAATTTTTGAACAAGGAAAGAAACAGAGTTTAAAAATGAAAGAAATGGCAGTACAAAATTCTTCTTTTGTAGCAAAAACTTATGCTGCAAAACTGGGAAGTTTTATTGATAGTTTAATTTAGAATAATTGTCTTGGAGGTTAATTTATAACCGACTAGAAGAATGGAAGAAAAATATGAAAATTAGTTATAAACAAATCCAATTGGTATGTGTTTTATATATAGTGACGTGGATGCTTGCTCCACCATTAGCTTATGATGCAATATATCGATTTGTGGCAATTTTTGCGGCAGTCATTTGGATGGTTATTCAAATGTCTTTGAGGAAAAAGGACGTCAATATAGAAGTTCAACGTCAATTAAAGATATATACGATATGCGCACTTGTTTATGCAGTTATTCTGTTATTGGGGCGCTGTATTTTTGACCAGATGACGCTATGGAATGCATTCTATAATGATGTAACAACATATATTGTGCTTTTTATAGGATATGTCGGTGGTGTGTATTGTAGAGAAATGAGATATAAGGAACTGGAAAGAATATTTTATTGGGCATTAACGATTGCAGTCGTATTTTCTGTTACATCTATTTTTAGGGCTGATGCGTACTATGAATTTACTCGAAATGCTGGTGGAATTCTTTCAGAAGAAAATGAGGCATTAGCGCGTGAAGCGGCACTGCATGGGGTGGGTACGTTTGGCTTTTTTTGTTTCACATCGGTGTTTGCGCCATTAGTACTATGGTTTTCTTGTGCTCAAACTAGAATGAAAAAAGTGATTCTCCGTTTGGCATTTGTCATTATTGAAATAGGAGTGTTTTCAGCAGGATATACATTGGCATTGATTATTTCTATAGTGGGAATATCCATATGTTTGGTGGTTAAGATGCGTTCTACACTAGGAAAGATATTGAGTGTTCTGCTTATATTGATGTTGATAATTTTTTGGAATAATCTGGCACCAATAATATATTCTTTTTTGCGGAATGTTTTGTCTGGAACTTTTTATGCAAATAAAGTGGAGGATATATTTAGCTTTTTAATAGAGGGAGAAAGTACTGGTACATTTGTGGCAAGACAAGAAAGGTATTTGTGGTCCTTTAAGTCTATGTTTTGGTATCCAGTATTTGGTTCATTGTTCATTTCGGGAATTAGATCTGCGGGTAATCATAGTTCTATTTTGGATACTTTCGCTGTATATGGATGGATAATAGGAACAGTTTGGACATATATTATTGCTGTTTATCCATACCGAATATCATGCACAAAAGAAAAAAGTTATAAATTATTAACTGTGGGATTGATTTTTTTGACTGCTTTATTTAATCACTATACAATGATGATGGGAGTTTTTTATTTTTTAATTCCAGCAGTTGCATATACATGTTCTGAAAAGCAAAAAAATTAAGAGGAAAATATATGAGAATTTTATGGACAACACATACACCACTAGGAAAATCGGGGCAACTTGTAGAACATTTTTCATCGCAGAGTGGTAATTGGGTTGATGCAGCAGCAGAAAACCTTATGAAAGAAAATAAGAATATATCGTTGGCTATTGCAACAATAGCATCTCATCAATGTAAAATTGTTGAAAATGGAATAACCTATTATGGAGTTGGTGGCATTAAACGCTATATGGGGAAAAAGCCAAAACAAAAAGATATTGATGTTTGGAAAGCAGTAATACTAGATTACCAACCAGAAGTTATTGTGGTATGGGGAACAGAATATAGTTATGGAAGCAGTATTTTAAAAGCAGCAGGGGATGTTCCTGTATTGTTTTATATTCAAGGTGTTATTGGTGTAATATCACAGTATCCATATGGTTTGTTAAGACCAAAAGACATGTGCCAACAAGTGCATGGTATTGAATGTCTGAAATTATATTTCAACTGGAAAAATCAGCGTCAAATGATAAAACAAAAATCAATCGAATTTGAAATGTTAAAACAGTCGTCAGGAATTATTGTAGATAATGATTGGTGTACTTCTTATTACAGGTCACAAATCCCTGATTTAGCGGTGTATATACATTCTTTGCCACTTGGAAATGTATTTAAACCTAGTAGTTATCAAACAGAAAATAGTAATCATACAATTTTTACAATTGCAGGTTCGGGAACACATAAGGGGTTACATATTCTGATATCAGCATTAAAAATAGTGGTAGAGAAACATCCAGATACAAAAGTGTTTATTCCAGGAAATATGGAATATAGACAACCTAATTGGATTTTTCAACCACTTTATGTGACGTATTTGAAAAAGCTAATTCAAACTTATCAATTAGAAAAAAATGTTGTTTTTTGTGGCAGATTATCGCCTGAAGAAATGTCGGAATATATAAAAAAATGTGCTGTGTTTGTGATGCCTTCTTGTATTGAGAATCATTCGTCATCTTTAAGAGAGGCAATGACCATTGGAGCCCCTTGTATCTCAGCGTTTGTGGGAAGTGTTGGTGAATTTGTTATACATGGAGAGAATGGTTTACTGTATCGTTATGAGGAGGCGTTTGCATTAGCAGACAATATCTTAAAATTATTTGATGATAGAGAATATGCTATCACATTGGGAAATAATGCTACGAAAATTACAGAAAAGTATAACATGAGAGATAATGGAAAAAAAATATATGATATATTTTATAAGGTAATAAATATAGTTAAAAAATGAAGAGGGAGTTTTTGCACTTGGAGGGACATCGTTCTACAAGAACTGTTGAAAGGTTAAAAATATGACAGATATATTTGTATTGATATATATATTATTATTGTTTGGCAGTATAAGGAAAAACAAAGTGGAAAGCGATGTTTTGTCAAAAGGGTCGACAACTGCTTTGCGAGGGTGTGCTGCAATTACCATCGTATTGCATCACCTAAATAATAAAGTCTATAACGGAGGGGCGTTATCCTATTTTTATTATGTAGGATTTATTATGTGCGGATTGTTTTTCTTTTTGTCTGGTTATGGGATGAAAACAAGTATAAAAGAGAATAAAAGATGTACGACAAGAATTTTATTGCGCAGGATAAGCACTGTATTAATACCATATTCTATAGTTTATTTAATATATTTAATATATAAAGTAGGTGTAATGAATATATCGTTTTCTCAGATGATTAGAAATTATTCCAAAGGAGTACTTGTAGTAGAAAATTCATGGTATGTAGTTGCTCAAATATTGATGTATGTGTTTTTTTACGTAGCATTTAAAAGTTCACAGAAGGATAAGGTACGCATTGCGGTACTATTGAGTCTGGCAATTGGATATATATTGTTTTTTAAATATGCACTTCGTTGGGGAACATGGTGGTATAATTCATGTGTCTGTTTTGTGCTAGGAGTAATTTTTTCGGAATATGAGAGTGCGATAGTTAACAGGCTGAAAAAGAAAGTATGGATAATAGGTGCATTTGTGCTTGGGGGAACAACTTATCTATTGACTGTAACAAAATTAGCAGGGAATCAGACATTAATAAAAGTTGCTACCGATCAATTGTCATGTGCATTCTTTTGTATAATTCTTGTTTTGATCTGTATGCACTATAATGTTAAAAATAAAGTTACTATTTTTCTTGGAGAAGTATCATATGAAATATATCTGCTTCATGGTTTTTATATATTGTTGTTTAAAGATATTTTAATTGTTAATAATGATATCTTGTATGTAACTTTAGTTTTCTTATGCAGTATTGTTTCGGCAGTAATCTTAAATAAGATTGTAAAGGTACCAATTCGGTTGATGAAAAAGAAACTAGTCAATTGAATGCTAATAATTACGAAGGAGAGAGGTTTATGTTTCCACCAATTGTGGTTTTTGTTTATAATCGTGTTGATAGAATTGAAAAACTTATAGATTCATTGGCTAAAAATCTGGAAGCTAGTGAAAGTGATATATATATATATATATTCTCTGATGGGCAAAAATCGATGCGGAAATTAAAAAAAGTGCAAGCTGTTAGAGATTACATAGATACAATTCCTGAACGAGGACTTTTTAGAGCAGTCCATATAACTAAAGTTCGAAGCAATAAAAGGTTGACAATTTCCATTATTTAGGAAGGTGACAAAAGGGCACTTATGTGTTGGAGTTTTAGTAGGATTGATAATTTGTTATATCATAATTCTAAAATATATGTTTCAATTGGGCTCGTGGTGGTATAATAGTTACTTTGGTTTTCCATTAGGAGTTTTCTTTGCAGAGTATAAAGATACTATAGTAAAAACTGAAAAACGCAGAATATATAACTGTCGTGTTTAGGATTGGAGGAAGCTCTTTTTTACTAACAGTGATAAAATTGGCAGGAAACCAGATCTTTATTAAGGCGGGGATGGCACAATTGGTATGTATGATGATTTGTTTAATGGTAGTCGTTATTTGCGCACATTTTGAGATAAGTAATAGGGGCATTTTTTTTCTTGGGCAATATCATGCGAAATATATTTACTTCGGGGTTTCTACATATTGATTAAAAAATACTATTATTATCAAAAATGAAGCATTATATGTTACAATGGTATTGTTTTTCAATGTGATTACAGCAATATTGGTGGGAGAGATGCTAGAACTAATAATAACTAAATGTAAAAGAGTATTTAAATAATGAGAGGTAGGCGTGGTATGAAAAAGGTATTGATTTTGCAAAATAGTATCGCAAAATACAGAGTAGATGTGTTTAACAATCTTGCGAAGGAAGTAGATTTGACAGTTTTATTTTCAGAAGGAGAGAAACCGAAAGGTTGTTTGTTTCAGACAATAAAAATAAAGACAATAAGTTTGCATTATAAATTTCACATGTGTAATTTGTATAAAATTGCCAAGCAGTTTGATGTTGTAATATGTCCCACAGATATATCGAATTTGCAATATAGACTGTTGTATTTGCTTCCACATAACTATAAATTGATTTTTTGGGGAATCGGGGTAGGAGCGAGTTATGAATGTAGATATGATGCTGACATTAAAATAGCAAATCTAATTATGAAATTAACAAAAATTGGAGATGCTACGTTGTTTTACACAGATTATCCAGTTGCCAAATATGCGGCTAGGGGAGTAGAAAAAGAGAAAATGTTTGTTGCTCACAATACAGTTAAGGTAAAAGATATTCCGGTCAAGGAAAAGCATACCATTTTGTTTGTTGGTTCTTTATATAAACAGAAGAAAGTCGACATTTTAATTGAACAATATATTAAGGCTAGTAATGCCGATAATAGTGTTCCTGAATTGCTTATTATAGGAGATGGTGATGCGAAATTAGAATTGCAAAAACAAATAAAAGAAAGCAATATGGAATCAAAAATACATTTAGTTGGTTCAATATATGATGAAGATGTTTTGGCCGAATATTTTACAGAAGCATTGGTATGCATTTCGCCCGATCAAGCGGGATTGTCTGTTCTCAAGTCAATGGGTTATGGTGTTCCATTTGTTACACATAAAAAGGCGATTACAGGTGGTGAAATATTTAATATTCATACTGGTGTGGACGGAGTGTTGTTTGAGGACTTTAATGAAATTAAAGAGGTTATTCTTGATTGTAGTATCAACCCAGAGAAATATGTTGAAATGGGAAGAGAGGCTAAAAAATATTATTATGCAAATAGAACAATAGATGTAATGGTACGAGGTTTTATAGATGCGATAGAGTATGTAACAAAGAACGAAAGCAAGGAGAAGTAGAATGATAAACGTAATAGGATTGGGATATATAGGGCTACCGACAGCATTGATGATGGCAACGCATGGCTTGGAGGTAGTAGGTACGGATTATAACACAGAATTAGTTGCTACATTAAATACAGGACAGATGACATTCGAAGAAAATGGGATGGAAGTAGTTTTTGAGAATGCACTCGCTAAAGGTATTGTTTTTAGCACGGAGTATCAAAAGACTGATACATATATTATTTCTGTGCCCACCCCATATGATAAATTTAGTAAAAAAGTGGATGCGAGTTATATTATTTCTGCAATAAATAGTGTGATGGATGTGTGTGAAAAAGGTTCAGTGGTTGTTATTGAGTCTACTGTGTCACCTGGAACGATAGATAAATTTGTTAGACCAGTGATAATACAAAGAGGGTTAGTGATAGGAGAAGATATTCATCTCGTTCATGCACCAGAACGTATTATTCCAGGGAACATGGTTTATGAATTATTGAACAACAACAGGACGATAGGTGCTGACGATTATAAAATTGGTGAAAAAATTAGAGAAATTTATGCTTCCTTCTGTCAAGGAAAGATTGTTGTGACTGATATACGTACTGCGGAAATGACTAAAGTTGTAGAGAATACTTTTCGTGCAGTTAATATTGCTTTTGCGAATGAATTAGCCAAAATATGTCGCCATGACAATATGGATGTTTATGAAATTATTAAGATTTGTAATATGCACCCTCGAGTAAACATCCTTCAACCAGGTCCAGGAGTAGGGGGACATTGTATTAGTGTTGATCCATGGTTTTTAGTGGGAGATTATCCGAGTTTAGCAAAAGTAATTGATGAGTCTATGAAGACGAATGATGCAATGCCAGATTTTGTATTGAATCGTATTTATGAAATAATGACGGAAAAAGGTATGAAAGACATTACAAGGGTAGGTTTGTATGGTCTTGCCTATAAAGAAAATGTTGATGATTGTAGGGAATCACCAACATTACAATTGTTAGAAAGCCAAGAAAGGCATCTTGCCACAGGATTAAAAACGTATGATCCTTTTGTAAAGAAGGATATTGTGCCAAATCAATATCATGATTTTGATGAATTTCTCGACGAAATTGATTTTGTGGTAATTATGGTAAAACATAATGAAATTAAGGAAAATTGTGAAAAGCTAACTGGAAAAGTTATACTTGATTGTCAAAATGTATGTCATTTGCAAGGTGTTTATCATATTTAATAAAATTATGTTGAGAGGAAAAAAGATGAAGAAAATCATAGTGGTTTTTGGGACACGTCCCGAAGCAATAAAAATGTGCCCTTTGGTCAAAGAGTTAAAGGAACGAAAAACAATTAGAACAATTGTATGTGTGACAGGACAACATCGACAGATGCTAGAACAAGTGCTGGAAGCATTTGAAGTCGTACCGGATTATGATCTTTCTATTATGAAAGAAAAACAGACCTTATTTGATGTCACTATTAATATATTAGAAAAGATTAAAAGTGTATTAGAACAGGAAAAGCCGGATGTCGTTTTAGTGCATGGTGACACATCAACTACATTTGTAACAGCACTGGCATGTTTTTATCTGCAAATTCCTATCGGGCATATTGAGGCGGGACTTCGTACCTATAACATTTATTCACCTTATCCTGAAGAATTTAATCGTCAAGTCGTTAGTATCATTAGTAATTATAATTTTTCACCAACGGAATTAGCAAAACAAAACTTGCTTAATGAAGGTAAGCATGAAGATACTATTTTTGTAACAGGGAATACGGCTATTGATGCGTTGAAAACAACTATAAGGGAAGAGTATAGCCATCCAGAGTTGGAGTGGGCAAAAGGAAGTAGATTAATACTTATTACAGCTCATCGTAGGGAAAACTTGGGTGAACCAATGAAACATATGTTTAGAGCAATTAAAAGAGTTTTAACTGAGCATGAGGATGTAAAAGCAATTTATCCGATTCATATGAATCCTCTTGTTAGAAAAATCGCAAGCGAGATTTTGGAAGGTGAAGAGCGTATTCACATTATCGAACCGTTAGAGGTTCTGGATTTTCACAATTTTATGGATAAAAGTTATATGATTCTCACTGATTCGGGTGGAATTCAAGAGGAAGCTCCGAGTCTAGGCAAACCAGTTTTAGTAATGCGAGATACCACTGAAAGGCCAGAAGGTATTGCTGCTGGGACTCTAAAATTGGTAGGTACTGATGAAGAAACTATTTATACGGAATTCACACGATTACTGACTGATTTGCAAGCATATGAGGCAATGAGTGAGGCTTCCAACCCATACGGAGATGGATTGGCGAGTAAAAGAATTGCAGATATTCTTGAACGTGCCTAATTAAAAGGAGACGACATATGTCAATAGAAAAGAAAGCAACTGTAAGTGTTATAATACCAGTATATAATAGCGCGACGTATATGCAACCATGTGTGGAGTCTGTATTGGTGCAATCATACAAAAATTTAGAGGTTATTTTGATAAATGATGGTTCAAGTGATGCGACCGAACAGATATGCCAAAGTTATATGTTTAGGGATAAGAGGGTTCGTGTAATCACAAAAAAAAATGAAGGAGCTGGTGCTGCAAGAAACACGGGTATAGATGCAGCCAACGGGGAATACATCTTCTTTGTTGATAGTGATGACTCTTTAGCGAAAGAAGCAATAGAACTGATGGTGGAAGAAATCGAAAAAGGTTTTGATGTTGTGCAGTGCAAATCTGTTATGGTTTATGAAGGAAATCAGCAAGATGATAAGTCTTGGCCATCTGAACGAATAGAATTAAATAAACTAGATGCCATGAAAAATTATCTTTATGAAGCAAAACCCATAATTAGATATTCTGTTTGGGCAAAGCTTATTAGAAAAAATGCCATTGGCAATCTGCGATTTATGAATTTAAAAATACGTGAGGATGTTGTGTTTAATGCTGGATTAATTAATAATTGTTCGAAAATGGTTTATATTCCTCAAACATTGTATTTTACGACAATAAGAGAGAATAGTTTGTCAAGAAGCACGTGGGATGAGCAAAAAATGCAGGCGGTTTTATCTTGTAATGATGAAATTATTTATTTGCTAGAAAGTAAAGAGGAATACAGATTTTTGCTGCCTAGAGCTTGGTGGGTCAAGGTATTGACATTGATAGAACTTTCAAAAACTATATATAGAGATAAAACGGAAAATTGGGAAAACCAATGGAAGGAATTGCAGGAAATAGGACTAAAATGGAGTGTTCCTGCCCATATGTTAAATAAAACACAAAAGTGCATTTATTTTCTATACAAAAAATGGCCGAAAGGTTTTGTATGGATAATGTATAAATTGGGAAAATAGAGAGGTGAAAAATATGTCTCCAATGATATCAGTTTTGATGTCTACATATAATACACCGGATGAATGGTTGTATGAGTCTATTAATAGTATTTTGAAGCAAACGTTTTCAGATTTTGAATTTATAATTATTGATGATTGTTCAACAAAAAGTATAAATCTTGTCAAAGAGAAGTTTTCTGATGAACGAATTGTTTGGGTAAGAAACGAAGTGAATCTTGGTCTAACTAAATCTCTTAACAAAGTGTTAAAAG
The DNA here is from genome assembly GCA_045650645.1 of Faecalimonas sp. GTDB lineage: Bacteria > Bacillota > Clostridia > Lachnospirales > Lachnospiraceae > Faecalimonas. The sequence goes on from JAZRRJ010000015.1 coordinate 25,206, forward strand.
CGGCAAAAGGTAAGTATGTAGCCAGAATGGATGCCGATGATATATCTTTACCGGAACGTTTTGCTACTCAAGTAACGTTTATGGAAGAACATCCAGAGGTAATTGTTTGTGGTTCTTATCGGCGAGCTTTTGGAAAAGAAAATAAAGATGAAATTTGGAATGTTCCGACTACACGAGAGGAACAGCAAGCACAGTTGTTTTTCTTTAATTGTGGACTGACCCATCCAACTGCGATGTTTCGAAAAGCAATGCTTGATGATTATGGAATTACATATAATGAGGACTATACAAAAGCTCAAGATTATGGAATTTGGGTACAGTGTACTAGACATGCACCAATGGCTACGGTACCTAAAGTGCTATTACAGTATCGGAAGAGTGAGCAGCAGATTTCTACTGCAGGCAGAGTAAATCAACTCGAAAATGACAGGAAGATTAAATTGGATCAATTGGCATCTTTGGGAATCAAAGCTACAGATGAAGAAAAGGATATGCACATTGCACTTTGTAGAAACGAATTTTACGAGTCGGTTGAAACGTTGGAAGAGTGGATAAATCGTTTGCGTAAGGCAAATTCGGAAACGAAATATTTTAATCAAGTAGTCTTTGAACGGGTTCTTGAAAAACGTTGGTATGACTGGTGTAAAAAAGCATATAAGACAGAAAAGAGAATGGATGCTAAGGATGCATATAAGCGAGCACGCAAGTTATCGTTTGTTTTAAAAGATGCAGAGATAGCTATAAAGCAATGTATTGTTAAGATGTTGAGAAGAGGAAGGTAAAGAGAATAACATGAAAACTCCTGTACAAATAGTTAAGGCAATATATAATCGTTTGTATTATTACTGTGCGCCGGATAAGGTGTATTTGAATAATAAATTTAAACAAGTATTTGGACGAGATATAGATTGGAAGAATCCAACTACATATAATGAAAAATTGCAATGGTTAAAAGTATATGATCGCAATCCGTTATATACGCAGTTGGTAGACAAATATGAAGTTCGAAAATATGTTGCAGAGAAAATAGGAGAAGAATATTTAATTCCTTGTTTAGGAGTATGGGACCAGTTTGAAGATATCGATTTTAATTCTTTGCCAAACCAATTTGTTTTGAAATGTACACATGATAGTGCAAGTGTTGTGCTCTGCAAAGATAAAGAGACGTTTGATTTAATCTCTGCACAACAGAAACTAACGAGACATTTGCGTAGAAACTTTTTTTATAACGCACGTGAATGGCCATATAAAAATGTAAAGCCTCGTATTATAGCAGAACAATATATGGAAGATGCTAGCACTCGGGAATTACGAGATTATAAATTTTTTGTTTTTGCAGGTAAAGTAAAGTCTTTATTTATAGCAAGTGATAGACAGAAAGATCATGATTTGTTGAAGTTTGATTTTTTTGATAATGAATTTAGACACATGGATGTGAGACATGGGCATCCGAATTCAAGTGAACTTCCGGAAAAACCAGAACGATTCGGGGAGATGAAGGCTCTTGCAGAAAAAATTGCTTCAGAATTGCCACAAGCCCGAGTTGATTTCTATGAATGCAATGGTCAAATATTTTTTGGAGAAATAACTTTCTTTCATCATAGTGGGTTTGTACCATTTGAACCACAGAAATGGGATGAAATTTTTGGCAGTTGGATATGCTTGCCCCAAAGGAGAATGTAATCATGCAACAAAGCAGAACAAAAAGTACGTTGATAAACACATCTTTTGCAATTCTTTCAAGGATTGTTTCCATGATGTTTGGTTTTGTACAGAAGACCATATTTATTAGAAGTTTGGGAATGTCTTATACGGGTGTTTCTGGATTATTTACAGACATATTAACGGTTCTGTCTTTGGCGGAATTAGGAATAGGATCTGCCATAGCGTACTCTTTATACAAGCCAATAGCTGAAAATGATTATAAACGTATTGCTCAGTTAATGAGTTTTTTTAAAAAGGCATACACTATTATTGCGGCAACAATTTTTGCTATAGGGGTTTGTTTGGTTCCTTTTATCAATCACATAGTCACAGATGTACCAGACATCACAGAGAGCATCGAATTGATTTTCCTGCTATATATTACAAATACGGCGGTTACATATTTACTTGTTTACAAGAATACACTGCTTGTTGCAGCGCAAAAACAATATGTTGTTTCTAATATTCAAATGATGTTTACTGCAATTAGTATTATGGCACAGTGCGTTACATTGTTAATTTTCAAACAATTTTTACTTTATTTGATTCTGCAGATTGTTTTTTCTCTGTTTCAAAATATTACTATTAATCTTGTTGCGACAAAACAGTATCCACAATTGAAAGAATTTGCACGTGAGAAGATTTCGAAAGAAGACAGAAAAAGATTGTTTCGGGATGTCAAAGCACTGATGTTATATAAAATTGCAAATGTAATCACAACAGGAACAGATAGTACAATTATTTCGTCATCACTAGGGACAAGTCAGGTTGGAATTTTAGGAAACTATCGAACAATACGTGGTTATGTAACGAGTATGACAGCTCAATTTTATAATTCAATTAATCCGAGCCTTGGGAATCTGGCAGCAACAGAGGGAATAGAACGTCAATATAGTATTTTTAAAAAATTGAATTTTGGTACGTTTTGGATTGCATGCTTTTGCGCGACTTGCTTTTTCTGCCTTTTTAATCCATTCATTCGGATCTGGCTGGGGAATGATGAATGGCTGTTACCAATCTGGACTGTGGGTGTATATGTATTAGAATATTTTTTCGCGACTATGATAGGTCCTATTGGTGCATTCAGAAATGCAAATGGATTATTCGTGCAGACGAAATATTTGGCTTTAATTCAAGCGATATTGAACCTTATTATTTCTATATTACTTGTGAAGCCATTAGGAATTCTAGGCGTTTTAATAGGAACGGTATTAGCTTGTGTTTTGACTCAAATGTGGTATGAGCCTAAGGTGCTTTACAAAGAAGTCTTTCATAGGAGCGTTTTCAGATATTATGCGCAACTTGGTGTATATTTAATTATAACAGTGGCATGTTGTGTGATAGTAAATGGGATTGTATTTTGTTTGCCTACAATGGGTGTATTGGCAGAACTTTGTGTTCGTGCAATACTTTGTATAGTTACGACAAATGGAATTATTTTTTTGATTTATCACAGAACAACAGAATATAAAGAATGTATTCTGCTACTTTCTAGAATTGTAAAGAAGGTTTTGAGGAGATAAATATCATGTCAACAAAAAAAACAATAAAAGTCAAATTTCTTGGTACCTATAATCAAAACGGTGGATATATACACAATACGTTATATCAGATTTTGAGCGAATACTATGATTTGCAATTGTGTGATGATCCGGATTATGTGATTGCCACACCGTTAGACAAGCCGTTTAATTATTGTAATTATGATTGTATTCGTATTTTATTTACTGGTGAAAACTTCGCTCCTGATTTTAATGTTTTTGATTATGCAATTACAAGTGATAACATACAATTTGATGATCGATTTTATCGATTTCAACAGTTTAATAGTTCGGGCTGGGCAATAGAGGCATCTACAAAACATTTAGATGTGCCGAATGATTTTCTTGAACAAAAAAAATACTTCTGTGATTTTATCTATAAAAATAGCCAAGGACAGCCAGCGCGTGAGCAAATGTTTCATAAACTGAATGCTTATCGGAGAGTTGAATCTGGAGGAACGTGGCTCAATAATATGCCAGACGGAAAGGTAATTGGATGGCCAGTAGAAAAACAAGATTTTCAAAAACTTTGTAAGTTTACTATTGCCTTTGATAGCATGCGATATCCAGGTTTTATTACTGAAAAAATCACAAATGCATTTATGAATCGTACAATTCCAATCTATCTTGGTGCACCAGATGCAGAACAGATATTTAATACGAAAGCATACATAAACTGTGCCGAGTATAGTAGCTTGGATGAAGTAGTAGAACGTGTTAAGTATTTGGATACACATGATGATGCTTATATGGAAATGATGCGTCAACCGGCTTTTAAAGATCCGAACTTTGCACAAGATACCTATGATGGATTGGTACGATTTGTTTGTAACATATTTGATCAGGATTTAGATAAGGCAAAGCGCCGATATCCGGAGAAATTTTCTGTAAAATTACATATGGACAGTTTGAGAAAAATATCATGGGCGTGTGAACGGGAAAATGCATTATTAAAAAACCGAATTTATCGAGCACCAAGGATTGCTATGAGAAAATTGCTTGGGAACGAAAAATACGAAAAATTAAAAAAAAGGTTCAAGGGTTAAGGGAGAAAACAAAACATGCAAAACCTAGTTTTGAATGGAAAAACAGTTTTAATCACAGGTACAGCAGGATTTATTGGCTCAAATCTTGTTCTAGAGTTGTTAAGAACAGTTGAGAATATTAATATTATCGGTTTGGATAGTCTAAATGATTATTATGATGTTTCAATCAAGGAATATCGTTTGAATCAAATTGAACAACTTGCAGATAAAACGGAATCTTCAACCTGGAATTTTATTCGAGGGAATATAGCAGACAAGGCTTTAATAACAGATGTTTTTGGTGTGTATAAACCCGATATAGTTGTTAACTTAGCAGCACAAGCAGGTGTTCGTTATAGTATTACAAATCCTGATGCATACATAGAAGCGAATTTGATTGGTTTCTACAACATTTTGGAGGCATGTCGCCATTCTTATGATGATGGAGAAAAAGGAGTGGAACATTTGGTTTATGCTTCTAGCTCTTCTGTCTACGGAACGAACAAAAAGGTACCATATTCTACAGATGACAAGGTGGATAATCCGGTATCGCTTTATGCAGCAACGAAAAAGAGTAATGAGCTCATGGCACATGCATATTCGAAGTTGTACAATATTCCATCTACGGGGTTGCGATTCTTCACAGTGTATGGACCGGCAGGACGTCCGGATATGGCATATTTTGGTTTCACTAATAAATTAATCAATGGTGAAACAATTCAAATATTTAATTATGGAAATTGTAAGCGTGATTTCACTTATGTAGATGATATAGTTGAAGGTGTTAAGCGTGTAATGCAGTCACCGCCGGAGAAAAAGTGTGGAGAAGATGGTTTGCCAATTCCACCGTATGCGGTATATAATATAGGTAATAGCCATCCGGAAAATCTGCTAGACTTTGTGGATATTCTTCAACAAGAATTGATCCGTGCAGGTGTATTACCAGAAGATTATGATTTTGAGGCACACAAGAAACTGGTTCCAATGCAACCGGGAGATGTACCGATGACATATGCTGATACGACTGCGTTAGAGAGAGATTTTGGTTTCAAACCATCTACAAGTTTACGAGACGGCTTGAGAAAATTTGCTGAGTGGTATAAGGAATTCTATTTGTAATTGGAATATAAGGAGCGATTCGATGGAGAGAAAGGTAAACTGTATTTTATCAGAAACAGAACAGGTTATAGTAAATAGCCTAGCAAATGCTTTGTTTGATGCAAACAGAACAATTCCAGAGAACGTGGATTGGCGAGATGTTTATTCGGAGTCTGTTTTTCAAGCGGTCATGCCTTTAGTTTTTACAGATAATAAGTTTATACCTTCAGAAATAGAAAATAGTTATCAAAACAACAACTTCTCAATTCTAGCACGCAATATGGCAAGGGAACAGGAACATGTACAGTTGGATCGTATGATGAAATCGGAAAGCATACAGTATGTAATTTTAAAAGGATGCGCGTCAGCCCGATATTATCCTAATCCTATATTAAGGCCAATGGGCGATGTTGATTTTTGGGTGAACGAACGAGATTTTAATCGGGCAGGGCATGTTTTAAAGGAAAATGGATATGCATCATGGGATAAGAATCACATATGTCACGAAGTTTATCGAAAAGATGAGTCGCATCTGGAAATGCATTTTGAACCAGCTGGTATCCCCTACGGACATACTGGAGATTTGGTTCGGAAATATTTGGAGGATACTATTGAACAGGCTTCGGTTTGTCGGATAAAAGAAGGAGAATATATGGTTCCTTCGGATTTTCATCATGGACTCATCATTTTACTTCATACCAGTCACCATATGACAGGAGAAGGAATTGGATTAAGACATTTGTGTGATTGGGCTGTTTTTGTTGCATCCTTGTCAAATGAGAAGTTTTGTGAGTTGTTTGAACAGAAGTTGAAAAATATAGGTATGTGGTATTTTGCCCAGATTATTACAAGAACCGCTATTCGTTATTTAGGATGCCCTGATAGAGAATGGGTGGGCAATCCGGACTCTCAACTGGTAGACGCGATTATAATGGATATTTTCAAAGGTGGTAATTTTGGTCATAAGGATTATAAGAGAGGTCAAGAGACACTTCTCATATCTAGCAGAGGAAAACATGGTGTGGGCAATAATACAATGTTTCGCCAATTGATTGTTTCTATGAATGAGATTGTTTATATGAAATGGCCGATTTCTAAAAAATGTTTTTTCATACTTCCTGCTGGATGGTGTTTCTATGGTGGACGGTATGTGTTGCGTTCTCTTTTTGGAAAACGTCCGAAAATAGATATAAATGAAGTGATTAAAGGTGCAGAAGAGCGAAAAGATATTTATCGACAGTTAAAAATATTTGAGAACGAGGATGGAATGTTATGAAAATAGCAGTAGCAGGAACAGGATATGTAGGATTATCGTTAGCAGTGTTGTTAGCACAAAGAAACGAAGTTGTCGCAGTGGATGTTGTTCCCGAAAAAGTTGAAAAAATTAATAATAGAATATCCCCAATTCAGGATGATTATATAGAACAATATTTGGCAACCAAGCCGTTGAATCTTATTGCGACTCTAGATGCTGAGAAGGCTTATAAAGGTGCAGATTTCGTGGTAATTGCAGCGCCTACAAATTATGATAGTAAGAAGAATTATTTTGATACATCTGCGGTTGAGAGTGTTATTAATCAGGTGATGGAATACAATGCGGATGCCATTATGGTAATTAAGTCAACGATTCCAGTAGGATATACGGAAAGTATTCGCAAAAAGACAGGAAATAATAATATTATTTTTAGTCCAGAGTTTTTAAGAGAATCTAAAGCATTATATGATAATTTATATCCATCGCGCATTATTGTGGGAACAGATATGAATAATGAACGCTTGGTGGAGGCGGCACACACCTTTGCAGAACTGTTGCAAGAAGGTGCAATAAAGGAAAATATAGACACTATTTTCATGGGGCTTACAGAAGCAGAGGCAGTCAAACTATTTGCAAATACATATTTAGCTTTGAGAGTTTCATATTTTAATGAGTTAGATACTTATGCAGAATTAAAAGGACTCAATACGCAGCAGATTATAGATGGAGTGTGTCTTGATCCACGAATAGGAAGTCATTATAATAATCCTTCATTTGGATATGGAGGTTATTGTTTACCGAAGGATACGAAACAGTTGCTTGCTAATTATGCAGATGTTCCTGAAAATTTGATTGAGGCTATTGTTGAGTCGAATCGTACTCGAAAAGATTTTATTGCGGACAGAGTCTTGGAAATGGCAGGAGGATATGAGGCAAATAGCAGCTGGGATGCAAACAAAGAGAAGCAAGTTGTTGTAGGTGTATATAGATTAACCATGAAGTCAAATTCTGATAATTTTAGACAGAGTTCAATTCAAGGAGTTATGAAACGTATCAAAGCAAAGGGTGCAGTTGTTATTGTATATGAACCTACTTTAAAGGATGGAGAGACATTTTTCGGTTCTGTAGTTGTAAATGATTTGGATAAATTTAAAGAACTGTGTAATGTGATTATTGCAAATAGATATGATTCTTGTTTGGATGATGTTCAAGGAAAAGTGTATACTAGGGATATTTTTAAGAGAGATTAGTTTGTTTAAGGAGAAAATAATATTATGTTCAACGGAAAAACTTTATTAATCACAGGTGGTACGGGCTCGTTTGGAAATGCTGTACTTGACCGATTTTTAACAACGGATATTAAGGAGATTCGCATTTTTTCGCGTGATGAATTGAAGCAAGATAATATGCGTCATTTCTATCAAAAAGAATATCCAGAGTATAGCAATAAACTTAAATTTTACATAGGGGATGTGCGTGATATTCAAAGCGTGCGCAATGCAATGCATGGCGTGGATTATATTTTCCATGCAGCAGCTTTGAAACAAGTTCCATCTTGTGAATTCTTCCCGATTGAAGCAGTGAAAACAAATGTATTAGGAACAGAGAACGTATTAACTGCTGCTATTGAAGCGGGCGTTAAGAAGGTTATCTGTTTATCAACAGACAAAGCTGCATATCCAGTAAATGCGATGGGAACATCGAAAGCAATGATGGAAAAAGTAGTTGTTGCGAAGTCTAGAACAGTATCGCCAGATAAGACAAGCATTTGCTGTACACGTTATGGTAATGTTATGTGTTCTCGTGGTTCGGTTATTCCATTGTTTATTAGCCAAATCAAAGATGGAAAAGATTTAACGGTTACAGAGCCTACGATGACACGTTTCATTATGAGTTTGGAAGAAGCAGTAGAACTTGTTGTATTCGCGTTTCAGAATGCAGAATCTGGAGATATTATGGTTCAAAAGGCACCAGCTTGTACAATTGAAACATTAGCACAAGCTGTGAAAGAATTGTTCCATGTAGAAAATGAAATTAAAGTAATTGGAATCCGTCATGGAGAAAAGATGTATGAAACACTTCTTACAAACGAAGAGTGTGGAAATGCAATTGATATGGGCGATTTCTATCGTGTACCATGCGATAAACGTGATTTGAACTATGATAAGTATTTCAAAGATGGTGACGTGGACCGCAATCCATTGACAGAATTTAATTCTAATAATACAGCATTGTTAGGTGTTGAAGAAGTAAAAGCGAAATTATTGGAACTCAAGTATATCCGTGATGAGATTGCTGAGTGGGAGAATAAATAAATGAACATTCTAGTCACAGGAGCCAAAGGCTTCATTGGGAAAAACTTAATAGCGACATTGCATAATATCGCAGATGGAAAAGACCGTTCCTTTGATATGGATAAGGACTTGACTGTGTTTGAGTATGACATCGACACAGATGCGACTTTGTTAGATGCATATTGTAAGAATGCAGATTTCGTATTCCATTTGGCAGGTGTGAACCGACCACAAGACCCAAAAGAGTTTATGGAAGGGAACTTTGGTTTCACGTCTACACTTCTTGAAACATTGAAGAAATATGAAAACAATTGTCCGGTTATGATATCATCTTCGATACAAGCAGCTTTAGACAATCCTTATGGAGAGAGCAAGAAAGCGGGAGAAGATTTGATGTTCTCTTACGGAAAAGAAGTGGGTGCGCCAGTGTTTGTCTATCGTTTTCCAAATGTCTTTGGCAAATGGTGTAGACCAAATTATAACAGCGCAGTAGCTACATTCTGTAACAACATCGCGAACGACTTGCCGATTACAGTGAATGATCCAAGTGTGATGATGACACTGGTTTATATCGATGATGTGGTGAATGAATTAATTGCCGCATTAAATGGAAAAGCAAATCTCAAGGAAGATGGCTATTGCTACGTTCCAGTGGAACATAAGATTACGTTAGGTGAGATTGTAGAGTTGATTTATGCATTTGCAAAACAACCAGAGAGTCTTGTAATACCTGAGATTCCAGAAGGTTCTTTTGCGAAGAAGTTGTATTCAACGTACCTTTCTTATTTGCCAAAGGAAAAAGCAGCGTTTTCATTGAAGATGAATGTTGATGATAGAGGAAGTTTTACAGAACTTTTGAAAACAGAAAAATGTGGACAAGTAAGTGTGAATATTTCTAAACCAGGTATTACGAAAGGTCAACACTGGCACCACACGAAATGGGAATTCTTCATTGTGGTTTCAGGACATGGTTTGATTCAACAACGCAAGGTTGGAACGGATGAGGTCTTGAATTTTGAAGTCAGTGGCGATAAGATAGAGGCAATACATATGTTGCCAGGATATACACACAACATTATCAATCTTTCGGATACCGAAGATTTGGTAACGGTGATGTGGGCAAATGAGAATTTTAATCCAGAGAAACCAGATACGTTCTTTGAGATTGTGGAGTAGAGGTGCAGGATGGAAATTAAATTAGATTATTCAGATGTAAGTTTTAAAGACAATGGGAAATTAAAGTTATTGATTATTGTGGGAACAAGACCAGAGATCATTCGATTGGCAGCAGTAATCAAGAAATGCCGTAAGTATTTTGATGTGGTATTAGCTCACACAGGTCAAAATTATGACTATACATTAAATGGTGTATTTTTTGATGATTTGAAATTGGATGCGCCGGAAGTATATATGGATGCAGTGGGAGATGACCTGGGTGCAACAGTAGGAAATATCATCAATTGTAGCTATAAATTGATGAATCAAATTAAGCCAGACGCATTGTTGATTCTTGGTGATACAAATAGTTGCCTTTCAGCAATTGCGGCAAAGCGTTTACATATTCCAATTTTTCACATGGAAGCTGGAAATCGTTGTAAAGATGAATGCCTTCCAGAAGAAACCAATCGTAGAATCGTGGATATCATTTCGGATGTGAACTTGGCGTATTCAGAGCATGCTCGTCGTTATCTTGCAGACTGTGGCTTGCCAAAAGAACGTACTTATGTAACTGGTAGCCCGATGGCAGAAGTATTACATGAGAATTTGGCTTCTATCGAAGCATCTAATATTCATACGAGACTTGGATTGGAAAAAGGAAAGTATATTTTGCTTTCTGCACATAGAGAAGAAAATATCGATACAGAAAAGAATTTCTTATCTCTTTTCAATGCAATCAATAAGATGGCAGAAAAATATGATATGCCGATTCTTTATTCTTGCCACCCACGTTCAAAGAAACGTTTGGCAGAAAGTGGTTTCCAATTAGATGCACGTGTGATTCAACACGAACCATTAGGTTTCCATGATTATAATTGCTTGCAGATGAATGCTTTTGCTGTTGTGTCTGATAGTGGAACTCTTCCTGAGGAATCAAGCTATTTTACCTCTGTAGGACATCCATTCCCTGCGGTATGTATTCGTACATCAACGGAGCGACCAGAAGCATTGGATAAAGCATGTTTTGTACTTGCTGGTATTGATGAAAAATCTCTGCTTCAAGCGGTTGATACAGCAGTACAGATGAATTTGGATGCAGACTATGGTATTCCAGTTCCAGATTATACAGATGAAAATGTGTCGTCTAAGGTAGTGAAGATTATTCAAAGTTACACTGGTGTAGTTGATAAGATGGTTTGGAGAAAATATTAGTAGAGACAGGGTTGTATATTTTACAACCCTGTTTTTAATTGTGAGCGTACTTTCTTTTCGTGTTCTTATGAAGGAAATCCACAGTGTTCATTTTGTAATTTCCAAGTGCTTGTGTCACAATCGAACAAATCATAATAGTCCTGAAAATTTAAATTGTATTCACATAATTGACAAATAGTCTTAATGAGACTATAATATAAGTACATATCTGGGAACATTCTTTAACCATTCGGTTGCTATTCCCCTGTATGAATGAACGACATGGTGGAAGCAACGAAAACGCATACACGATTGTTTCTACCAAGAGAAAGGAGCGCGTGTGTGCGAAAGAGAAGACTAGAAGATTTAAATTTACTAGATGATTTCTTGTTCAATAAGATTGTGAGTCACCCAGAATATGGTGAGCAATTCAGTCGGGAACTGTTAAGGGTCATTCTAGGAAAGAATGTGGGGAAATTACAAGTCATCCCACAAAAAGTGTATTACGGAAGTCACCCTCAGTTTCATGGAACAAGGTTGGACGTATATTTGGAAGAGGAAGATGCGGCAACCATTTACGATGTGGAACCAGAGCAGATGACAAGCGAGAAACATTTGGTGAATATTCCAAAGCGAGTACGATTTTATCATTCTAAGATTGATGCTACATCTTTGAAAAGTGGAGTGGACTATCGGAACTTGAAGAACGTAATTGTGATTATGATTATGTCAATCGATCCGTTTGGTTATAATCATATGGTTTACACCATTGAGAACTCGTGTAAGGAATTGCCAAACATGCCTTATGATGATGGGGCGAAAACACTGTTTCTTTATACAAAAGGAACGGAAGGGAATCCAACAGAAGAATTAAAAAGTTTCCTTCACTATATGGAAGTGAGCAATGAAGAGAATGTGAAAAATGAACTTTTAAAAGGCATTCATCATATGGTTTGTGATGTGAAACAAAATGGGGAGGTGTCGTTGGAGTATATGAAGATATTTGAGAGAGAAGAAATGGTTCGTGAGGAAGGACGCGAAGAAGGTATTTGTTTGACAAAACAAATTTTTCGTTTCCAACGTGAAGGTTTAAGTCATGAGGAAATTGCAAGGAAGTGTACTGTTTCCATATCGCAAGTGGAAGCAATACTGCAATAAAAAATGGAATAGTTCTAAAACAAAATTATGAAAGATCTTGAGTGACATTAGTTTTTTATTATGGCACAGATAAATGGGATGGAAGCGTAGACTTGTACGGAATGTTTCCGGAACAATTTTCAGCTCAAAAAGACATTATAGAAAAATATATTCCAAACTATTGGATTAATCTGGTTGAAGCAGAGAATATAGAGGATGTAGAACGTTTTCAAACCGATTTGAGAGAAATTTTTGGAATGATGAAGTGCCGTAAGGATCAAGAGACACTTGTGAAATACATGAAAGAGCATGAAACATATTTTCGACACGTAGATTGTGAAACATATTATGCAATAGGTGCATTGTTGCAGTCTAAACGAATGTTAAATAAAACTGTAAAGAGAGAAGAAAGGGAGGAATTGGATATGTGTAAGGCATTGGATGATTTATATCAGAGTGGCTGTGAGGAAGGAAGAAAAGAAGGTAGAGAGGAAGGTAGAGAAGAAGGGATAGCCCTTGCAAAGAAGATATTTCAACTTCAACGAGAAGGGGATAGTAAAGAGGAAATTGCCGCGAAATGCAATGTCTTAGTTTCCAAGGTGGTAGAGATACTCGCGTAAAGATTAGTCCTGTTTTATTTGGAATTATGAAAAAAATATAAAAAAGTACTCAATTCTATTGGTTAAGAGCGGAATATGAGATATACTAATAAGACAAAAAATGGCAGAGGAGTAATCGATGTTACAGATTAAGCATATTTCAAAACAATATAAAACAGGAGATTTGATTCAAAATGCATTGAATGATGTGAGTTTGAATTTACGTGATAATGAGTTTGTATCCATCCTAGGTCCGTCTGGTTCTGGAAAGACCACACTTTTGAATATCATAGGTGGTTTGGACCGTTATGATAGTGGAGATTTGGTAATTAACGATGTTTCTACGGTACGATATAAAGACCGTGATTGGGATTCTTATCGAAACCATACCATCGGATTTGTATTCCAAAGTTATAATCTAATTCCCCATCAAACCGTGCTTTCTAACGTAGAGTTGGCATTGACGATTGGTGGAATTTCAAAGAGGGAACGAAAAGAACGAGCACTCAAGGCGTTAGAGGAAGTAGGACTTCGTGACCAGGCACACAAGAGACCGAATCAAATGTCTGGTGGACAGATGCAGAGAGTTGCGATTGCCAGAGCACTTGTAAACAATCCGGACATTTTGCTTGCAGATGAACCGACAGGAGCGTTAGATACCGAAACCAGTGTACAGGTAATGGAACTGTTAAAGAAAGTTGCCAATGACCGATTGGTAATCATGGTAACACACAACCCAGAATTGGCAGAAGAGTATTCGACTCGTATTGTTAAATTAAGAGATGGAAAAATCATTGGAGATACGAATCCGTTTGTGCCGGAGGTGAAAGAGGGAAAGGTTCCTTTCTACAAAAACTTGGGGAAGGCATCTATGTCCATGTGGACAGCCTTGTCTTTGAGCTTTAACAACCTTTTGACGAAAAAAGGGCGTACCATTTTAACAGCATTTGCAGGTTCAATAGGTATTATCGGAATCGCATTGATTCTTTCATTGTCTACAGGATTCCAGAATTATATCGATAAGATACAGGAAGACACATTGACTTCTTATCCGCTTACCATTACTGCAGAAACGGCGGATACAGCGTCGATGTTGTTGTCGATGGTTTCGGAACAAGGAAAAGCAACCGGAAAAGATACGGTAGTGGAAAGACAATATATCAGTACCATGTTTTCAAAAATCGGAACCAATGATTTAAAGAGTTTGAAAAAACATCTGGAGAAGAATGATGACAAAGTAAATGACATGGTGTCATTCATTGATTATCAATATAGTGTAGTTCCGATGATTTATACAGTGGACAATACCAAAGCGATTACGCAGGTGAATCCAAGTACAATGATGTCTTCCATGATGGGTGGAAGTAGTATGATGAGCAGCATGTCAGGAATGAGCACGGCGATTTTCAACGAAATGATTGATAACCAAGAATCTTTGGAGCAACAATACAAAGTGTTAGAAGGAAGATGGCCGAAAGCATACAATGAATTGCTATTGGTGTTGCCGGAAGAAAACGGAATGTCAGACCTTCTTGTGTATGGGATGGGACTTCGTGATGACCAAGAATTGATGGATATGATATCGAAAATCATGGCAGGGAAACCGGTAGAAAATACCAATGAACCATTGCAGTTCACCTATAAAGAGTTGTTAGAGTTAGAGTACAAATTGGTAGACCCGACTGACACCTATAAATACAATGAAACCTACGGTGTATACGAGAGCATGACTGGAAATGCGGACTATATGAAAAAGGTATACGAAGAGGCAGAGAGCCTAAAAGTAGTCGGCATTGTATGTGCGAAGAAATCAGGAAGTACAGGAAACTTACAACAGGGAATTGCCTATACGAAAGAACTTACGGAATACGTGATTAAAAAAGCGTCAAAATCAGAGATTGTAAAGAAGCAGATGGAAAATCAGGAAGTGGATGTCTTTAGTAACAAACGTTTCGATGATAAGAGTCAAGAAATGGGATTGAATTTTGAAGATATGATTACGGTAGATACCCAGGCTTTAGCTTCAGCATTCGGTGGAAAAATCAGTGAAAAAGACATTTCTGATATGACAAAAGGATACATGAATCAGATTTCTGCGGCGATTACGACGGATACTTCCAAAGCAGAGAAAGCATTTAGCGATACGTTGGTAACGCTTTCGAATAATCTTGTGAATGGCTATATTGCAGAACACAAGGATGCTTCAATTGGTGGTGCGAAACTCAAATTGAGTTCTATCAATTCCGTAGTAGATTCATTTATGGCGAAGGCGGATACGCAGAAGTTATTAGAAAACTTGGAGAAAGAGTATGTGGTTCCAAAGGCGACATTCCAAGCCACTTATGCGGAACTTTTAAAGGGACTTCTACAAGTATTTTATGGGGTGTCACCATCGCCAACAGACAGTGAACCAACGGCTATTTTAAAGAGTGAACTTTTATCAAGTGTGTTGTCTATGTACGTTGGTCAACAGCCAATTGTGAATGCAGTTCAACAAATGGGTGCTGCGATGACACAAGCAGCAATGCAAAAGACGATTCTTACAAAGGTAGGAGAGTTGACTGGAGCATTGGTGACGAACATTGCAAAAAGCATGAATGTAGATCCAAATAAGATTGCGTCTGCATTTAAGTTTGATTTGACAGAAGAGGAATTGATGCGATTGATGCAGACGATGTCGACGTCAAGCGTGGAAAGTAATGCGGAGTTGAATCTGATTTCGTTGGGATATCAAGATTTGGATAAACCAAGCAATATCGCATTCTACTTTATTGATTTTGATTCGAAGGAAGCATTTTTAGATTTCTTGGAAGATTATAACACACGCATGGAGAAGAAAGATGATAGCAAAGTAATCAAATACACGGACCTTACAGGTCTCTTGATGTCGTCAGTAAAGACAATTGTAGATAGTGTAAGTTATGTATTGATTGCATTTGTAAGTATTTCTTTGATTGTATCGTCTATTATGATTGGAATTATCACCTATATTTCAGTCTTAGAAAGAACGAAGGAAATTGGTGTGTTAAGAGCAATCGGTGCATCGAAAAAGAACATTTCATCTATCTTTAACGCGGAGACATTTATTGTTGGTCTGTTCTCAGGACTGATTGGAATTGGAGTTACATTGGCACTTGTTCCGCCGATTAATTTCATCATTCATACGTTGACTGGAAATACGGATATTAATGCGGTGCTTCCGGTGACAGGAGCAGTAGTGCTTGTAATATTGAGTGTGCTTTTGACATTGATAGGTGGTTTGATTCCATCAAAACAGGCAGCGAAAAAAGATCCAGTATTGGCACTTAGAAGTGAATAAAAAATATGGAGAACTTCGGAAAAGAAGTTCTCCTTTTTTGTTTTAATAGATCATCGCAAACACCGAAGCGAGTACTACAGTCAACAATCCAGATACCACGATAGAAAGGCTACTCATGGCACCTTCTATATCGCCAAGTTCCATTGCTTTCGTAGTCCCTATGGCATGGCTACTGGTACCGAATGCCAATCCTCGAGAAATAGAATGGCGAATGCGGAAAATTTTGCAAGTTGTTTCTCCAATGACATTTCCTAAAATACCAGTTAAGATAATTGCGGCGGCTGTGATAGATTCATAACCACCCAATTCATTTGAGACACCGAGCCCAATGGCAGTGGTGATGGATTTTGGAAGGAGTGTAATATACTCTTCGTACGATAACTTAAACAATAAAGACATTCCGAAAATGGAAAGTAAACTTGTCAATACGCCGGCTGAGATGCCAACCAATACAGCGACCGCATTCTTTTTTAACAGTTCTAATTTTTGATATAGCGGAATCGACAGGCTGACAGTCGCAGGCGTTAGTAAATAACTGAGATACTTAGCGCTTTGGTTATAAGATTCATACTCTATATCAAATATCAGAAGAAATACAATGACAAGAATAATGGAAATAAGTAGCGGGTTAAAAATTGCTTTTTTTGTTTTGTTTTTTAAAAATACACCTAATTGGTAAGCAAGAAGACTAATTACAACACCAATGGTAGCAGAATTTAACATCAATTGATTCATATTATTTTTTCTCCTTCTTTCCAAGAATGAAATCGGTTGTTTTTCCTGTCACACCAATCACTAAAATTGTAGAGACAACGATGATAATACTTGCAGGAAGTATGATTGGTTTCAATTGATCCCAAGATACGATGAGTCCTGCGGCGGCAGGGATGAACATAACCGGCATAATCTGAATGAGAAATTCAGCCGCTTCTTTTACGGCGTGAAGCGGTACGATTTTAAAGATTAATAGTCCAAGCATAAGAACCAGACCATATATACTTGCCGGAATCGGAAGAGGAATGTAGTGGTTTAAAATTTCTCCGATACAGCTAACCAATATAATTATTAAAAATTGTTTTAAATATTTCATATGTATACTCCTTTTAGCTTGTAAGCAGCTTGTGTTCCTATTCTGAGAAATATCATAACACAAATTTCCAAGAAAAGTAAAAAAATATCGTAGGTTGAAAAAATAGGGTGTGAAATCAGGAATCTTTATGTTATAATGATTGGGTATAAAATAGAATAAAGCGTAAGGAGCAGAATCTATGAAAAGAGTGTTACTAAAGCTAAGTGGAGAAGCACTGGCAGGCGATAAAAAAACAGGCTTTGATGAAGCAACTTGTATCGGTGTTGCAAAGCAAGTGAAAGAGTTGGTAGATGACGGAATTCAAGTTGCGATTGTAACCGGTGGAGGCAATTTTTGGAGAGGTAGAACAAGTGAAACGATTGATCGTACAAAAGCAGACCAAATCGGGATGCTCGCAACAGTGATGAATTGTATTTACGTATCGGATATTTTCCGCCATGTGGGAATGAAGACTGAGATTTTCACACCATTTACATGTGGGGCGTTTACGAAGTTATTTTCGAAAGACGCTGCGGTGGAAGCGTTGAATGAAGGAAAGGTTATTTTCTTTGCAGGAGGAACCGGACACCCTTATTTTTCAACTGATACAGGTGCGGTTTTGCGTGCAATTGAGATTGATGCAGATGCGATGTTACTTGCAAAAGCAATTGACGGAATCTATGACAGTGATCCAAAGCTCAATCCGAATGCTAAGAAATATGATGAGATTTCCATTCAAGAGACCATTGATAAGCGTCTTGCAGCCGTAGATTTAGCTGCATCTATCTTGTGCATGGAGAACAAGATGCCGATGTTGGTATTTGGCTTGAATGAGAAGAATAGTATTGTAGAGACCATGAAAGGAACATTTACAGGAACAAAAGTGACTGTATAATGATAGAAAATAAAATTGGAGGAATCAGAAATGAACGAAAAATTACAAGTATATAATACAAAAATGGAAAAATCACAACATAGCTTAGAAGCGGAATTGGCAACCATCCGTGCAGGACGTGCAAATCCAAACGTGTTGAATAAGTTGACTGTAGATTACTATGGAGTCCCAACACCGATTCAACAAGTGGCAAATATTTCTGTACCAGAAGCACGTATGATTCAAATTCAACCATGGGAAAAGAGCTTAATCAAAGAAATCGAGAAAGCGATTTTGACTTCAGATATCGGTATCAATCCATCTAATGATGGTTCTGTAATCCGTTTGATTTTCCCAGAATTGACAGAAGACCGCAGAAAAGAACTTGTGAAGGACGTGAAGAAGAAAGGCGAAGCTGCAAAGGTTGCGATTCGTAATATTCGTCGTGATGGAAATGATGCATTTAAAAAATTAAAAGGTTCAGATGTGTCAGAAGATGAAATTAAAGATTTAGAAAATGAATTACAAAAGCTTACAGATAAATTTATCGCAAATATCGATAAAATCGTAGAAGCAAAATCAAAAGAAATTCTTACAGTATAGTCGTGAGAAAAAGAGAAGATAAGTAGGGATAGACCCGACTTATCTTCTTGCTGTAATATAGCAAGAATCAAAGGAGATTGTCAGATGAATGTACCACAGCATATAGCAATTATATTAGATGGAAATGGACGTTGGGCAAAGAAAAAAGGAATGCCACGAAACTATGGTCATGCAGAAGGAAGCAAGAATGTAGAACGAATCTGTGAAGCGGCATACCAATTGGGTGTGAAGTATTTGACCGTATATGCGTTTTCTACAGAGAATTGGAAGCGCCCTCAAAGTGAAGTAGATGCACTTATGAATTTGCTTCGCAATTATATGAAAACTTGTCTGAAGACAGCTGAGAAGAATCGCATGTGTGTCAAGGTGATTGGTGATAAAACTGCCTTGGCAAAAGATATTCAAGAACGCATTGCAGAGTTGGAAGAAGCGACAAAAGACAATGATGGTCTTTGTTTTCAAATCGCGTTGAATTATGGAAGCCGCGATGAAATGATTCGCGCCATGAAAGAGATGTACCAAGATTGTAAAGAGGGAAGACTGGATATAGAAGACATTGACGAGAAGTTGTTTGATACGTATTTGGATACGCGAGGAATTCCAGATCCGGACCTTATGATTCGAACCAGTGGTGAACAGAGATTGTCCAATTATTTATTGTGGCAATTGGCATATAGTGAATTCTATTTCACAGATGTGCTATGGCCGGATTTTTCAAAAGAAGAACTCGAAAAAGCGATTGATTATTATAATCATAGAGACCGTCGCTTTGGTGGTGTTAAGGAGGAAAATACAAATGTTTAAGACCAGATTATTGAGTGGAATGTTGCTTGTTGCAATCGCATTAGCCACAATTATTACCGGTGGAGATGTTTTGCTTGCAACGTTGTTGATGATTAGTTTTATCGGGATGACAGAGATTTACCGCGTTCTTGGAATTAGCGGAAAAGCATTGGGAATTGCGGGATATGTTGCGGCAGTTGCTTATTATGCATTGCTACGTATGGAATGGACAAAATGGATTGTGATGCTACTCATTGCCTTCCTATTGGTGTTGATGATTATCTATGTATTTACGTATCCGAAATATCGTTCTGAGCAAGTAATGTTGGCCTTTTTTGGGTTAATTTATGTGGCGTTTATGCTTTCTTATGTATACCAGATTCGTATGCTTTCTCAAGGAACATTTATTGTTTGGTTAGTGTTTATCTGTTCTTGGGGATGCGACACGGCAGCTTACTGTGTTGGAATGCTCATTGGAAAACACAAATTAGCACCAAAGTTGAGCCCAAAGAAATCGATCGAAGGAGCAATCGGTGGTGTGGTAGGAGCAGCTCTTTTGGGAGCATTATACGCCGTACTTTTGAACAAGTTTGCAAAAGGTGCAGATGCGAGCGTTTGGTTATATGCATTGATTTGTGGAGTGGGTGCAATCATTTCTCAAGTGGGAGATTTGGCTGCTTCTGGAATCAAACGTAATCATGATATCAAGGATTATGGAACATTGATTCCGGGACATGGTGGAATTTTAGATCGTTTTGACAGTGTAATTTTCACAGCACCAGTTATTTTCTATATGGCAAGCTTGCTTATGTAAGAGAGGGATTGTATGAAAAAGATAGCGATATTAGGTTCTACAGGTTCCATTGGAACACAGACCTTAGAAGTAGTAAGAGAAAATGGCGATATTGAAGTATTAGGATTAGCTGCCGGTAATAATATTAAATTGTTAGAAGAACAAATCCGTGAGTTTCATCCGAAACTGGTTGCAGTTTGGACGGAAGAAAAAGCAAAAGATCTTCGTGACCGTGTAAAGGACCTTTCTGTGAAGGTTGTTTCAGGTATGGATGGATTGATTGAAGTTGCAGCAATGGAAGGTACCGAAATTTTGGTGACAGCCATTGTTGGAATGATTGGGTTGAGACCAACGATTGCAGCGATTAAAGCAGGGAAAGACATTGCTTTGGCAAACAAGGAAACTTTGGTAACAGCAGGGCATATTATTATGCCATTAGCGAAAGAATATCAAGTGGCAATCTTACCTGTGGATAGTGAACACAGTGCGATTTTTCAATCGTTGCAAGGAAGTTCTAGAAGTGAACTTCACAAGATTTTGTTGACAGCTTCTGGCGGACCGTTTCGTGGTAAGAAACGCGCAGATTTGGAAAAGATTCAAGTGGAAGACGCTTTGAAACATCCGAATTGGGAAATGGGAAGAAAAATCACAATCGATTCTTCGACTTTAGTAAATAAAGGGTTGGAAGTGATTGAAGCAAAATGGTTGTTTGATGTAGATGTAGAACAAATTGAAGTAGTGGTACATCCACAAAGTATCATTCATTCTATGGTTGAATATGTGGATGGTGCAATCATTGCAGAACTTGGAACACCAGATATGAAACTTCCAATACAATATGCATTGTATTATCCAAATAGAAGATTCCTTCCAGGTGAAAGAGTGGATTTTGCGACGTTGTCTCAATTGACATTTGAAAAGCCAGATATGGAAACGTTTTATGGTCTTCGTCTTGCTTTTGAAGCAGGAAAAGTTGGAGGCTCTTTGCCAACTGTATTTAATGCGGCAAACGAGCTTGCAGTCAGCAAGTTTTTGGATCGAAAGATAGCATATCTTGAGATTCCAGAGATTATTGAGACATGTATGAGAGAGCATAAGAATATTGCTTGCCCAACAGTGGAAGAAATTTTAGAAACAGAGCAGAATGTATATGAACAGATAGAGAGCAGGTGGTAGTTTGGGGATTGTTCTTACAATCATAGTATTTAGTGCAATTGTATTTGTACATGAGATGGGACATTTCTTACTTGCAAAAGCAAATAAGATTCGAGTAGATGAATTTTCTCTGGGAATGGGACCAAGGCTATTTAGTTTTGTAAAAGGGGAAACAAGATATTCTTTGAAATTGTTTCCGTTTGGCGGTTCCTGTATGATGGGAGAAGATGATGCGGATGATATGTCAGAAGGAAGTTTTAATAGCAAGTCTGTATGGGCACGTATGTCTGTCATTGCAGCAGGTCCGATTTTCAATTTTTTGTTTGCATTTATATTTGCAATTGTTTTAGTTGGATTTACAGGTTATATTGAACCGGTTATTGGAACAATTTCAGAAGGATATCCAGCAGAAGAAGCGGGACTTCAGCCAGGAGATAGAATCGTTCGTATGGATAATAAGAGAATTCACCTCTGGGATGAAATTACACTTCACAATGCAATTTATCCAGGTGAAGAAGTGGATATCGTTTACGAACGAGATGGGAAGAAACATGAAGTGACAATCACTCCGAAAAAAAGTGAAGAAGGAACTTATCTAATAGGAATCGCTCCAGAAAGTGTTTCAGAAGCAAATGTCTTGACAGCAGTGGAATATGGTTTTTATGAAATGAAGTTTTTGATCGATTCTACATTAGAAAGTTTGAAAATGCTAATCACTGGAAAAGTGGGATTGAATCAGTTGTCTGGTCCTGTGGGAATTGCTGATATGGGAAATGAAATGTATGATCAAAACAATGGATTTTTGGTGAATTTCCTTAACTTTTTGTATTTGGGCATTTTGCTATCCGCAAATTTAGGTGTGATGAATTTGTTGCCACTTCCTGCATTGGATGGAGGACGCTTGATATTTTTAATTGCAGAAGCGATTCGAGGAAAGCGTATTGCACCAAACAAAGAAGGTTGGATACATGCGATTGGATTGTTTTTGCTATTGGGCTTGATGGTGTTTGTCATGTTTAATGATATTAGAAAATTGTTTTAAAGAAAGGACGTCGTGTTTTGTACGACGTCCTTTTTGAGTGAGTAGGGGGAGGGCTCAAACTAAGATAGTTCGGCAATCCGAGAAACTCCCACATAGATTTCAGAGATTTTATACCAAGTGCGATAGTCAATGGTTCCGGTTTCAGGAAGACCAAACACAGATTGGAAAACTTCCACAGAGTTTGCGGTGGCAGGTCCATAGACTCCATCGGCTATGACTTTAGGAATGGCAGGATAAGCGCCGGCTATGACATTCAATTGTTCTTGAATCTGCAGGACCTTGTCACCGCTGGAACCTTGAGACAAGATATAACCGGGCCAAGAAGAAGGAATGCCAGAGACTTCTTCCGCAATATTGATATACATGTTGTCGCCGTAAAAGTAACGTAAAATTTCAATGGCAGAATAACCTTGGTCTCCAAGGGCTTTTGAACCCCATTGCGTCATCCAACCAGGGCAACTCACGCGGTTTCCGTCGCAGTATTGAGTAAGGATAGGTTGTCGTACATTTGGACGAGATAAGTAATTTGTAAATAATTCATCTACAATTACAGAAATCGTATTGTAGTAGTTTCGTTCGGGAATCCATTTGTGGTCAAACGCAGTAGAAGATGTAATTGTAAAATCATAGCCTTGGTTGCGATACCATTCTGTGTATACGCGGTTTAATGTAAAAGACATGATTGCAAGTACGTTGGCGCGAATGGTGTTAGTGGGCCAAGTGGCGTAGATTTCACTGGAAGCCACATTCTTAATATAGTCTTTGTATTTTACATAATAGTTTTGGGCGGTAGAATCATTTGGTGTTCCGTTATGCACCACAATGTATTCTGGAATCACCACACGACTTAGGACGATTTCTCCTGTTTCACGTAGGGGCTTTATTTCTGGTTCTGGAATTTTCGGAGGATACTCCTCGTACAACGTATGGCCTGGAATGACGAATACCTCGTCTTGTACTTCGTTTGGTTCACTTGGACGCATGGTGACATTTTGGAGTGCAGTGACATCTGGTAAAATTTCTGTTCCTGCAATGCTGACAGGCTCAAAACCAGGTGCGGTAACTTGTAAGGTGTATTCGGAATATGGCTGCACGGTTGTGTTCGGATTCAAACTATATTCAATAGGAGGAGCAGCCAAATCGATGGTTTCCGTCTGCCCGGAAGAATTGGTTTTGAGTTGTTCTAGTGCAGTTCCGGGAACACCTGTATAAGAAATGGATATGGTTGCGTCCGTGATAGGAAAGGCGTTTCTTTCAGAAGTAACGCTGATTTGCAAACGTCCACGGTCAATATTGTTGGAAAGGTTGTTTGTTTGCATGGCAGTGAGAAGATTCATGTAGATACCTCGATAAAAATCTGTTACTATTATAGTATGTGAAATAGAAAGAAGAGTGAGAAACGATGAAGGTGATTGTTTGTCTTGATGAGAAACAAGGAATGACGTTTTTTGGAAAACGCCAGAGCAGAGATCGAAGGGTAATAGAAGACATTTGTAATACAACTAAAACCGTTTGGATTAATGCTTTTTCAGAGTCGCTATTTTCGGAAATGCCGATAACGATTCATGTGGCAGAGGACTTTTTATCACAAGCGGGAAACGGTGAAGTGTGTTTTGTGGAAAATCAATTGCTCAGTCCTTATGTGGAGAACATAGAAGAATTGATTGTGTATCAGTGGAATCGAAGTTATCCATCCAACCTAAAGTTGGATCTTTCGTTGGATGAATGGAAACTTGTAAAGGAAGAAGAATTTGCAGGATTTTCACATGAGAAAATCACGAAGCAGATTTTGGTGAGGGAATAGATATGATGAAAAAAATAAAATATATCCTTTTGGGATTAGGAATGGCATTCCTTTTGGTTGCTTGTGGTGAGGTGAAACAAGAACCCCCAATCGAGTCTGAAAAAGAAAGCATTGTCAAAGAAGATAACTTTGGGCAAGAAAGTATCCCGGAATATGCGGGAGAGCCGTACGTTGTACTGAATGAGAATGTTCCGAATTTCACATCGAAAGATTTCGTTACCAAATCCTATGAGGAGTATAGTGAATTAGATCCTATGGGAAAATGCGGAGTTGCAATGGCAAACATTGGATTTGATCTTATGCCAACAGAAGAACGTGGAACCATTGGACAGGTAAAGCCAAGCGGATGGCAAACCGTAAAGTATGACAATGTGGAAGGAAAATATTTGTATAATCGTTGTCATTTAATCGGATTTCAGTTGACCGGAGAGAACGCCAATGAGCGAAATTTGATTACAGGCACTCGTTACATGAATGTGGAAGGAATGTTGCCGTTTGAAAACATGGTGGCAGATTATATAAAAGAAACAAAGAATCATGTGCTATACCGTGTTACGCCAGTGTTTGAAGGAAACAATTTGGTGGCGTCCGGAGTGCAAATGGAAGCGATGTCTGTGGAAGACAATGGAGAGGGTATCTGCTTCAATGTGTATGTATATAACGTGCAACCGGGAATTGAGATTGATTATGCGACAGGAAATAGCAAACAGGTGGCTGAAGAAGAGAAAGAAACCGAGATTTTAGGAACCTATATTTTGAATACAAACTCTAAAAAAATCCATCGTTCAACCTGCTCGAGTGTGAGTGATATTAAGGCGGGAAATCGACGTGAATATAGCGGAAATATAGCAACGTTGGAAGAACAGGGATATGAGGGCTGTAAGAGATGTAATCCTTAAAAATCCGGTTGTAATTATAAATTGAGAATGCTATGATTAAAGGTATGAAAGTAACACGGATTGGAGAACCGAATGAAAAATAAAATCAAACAATTTTCAAAAGGCGACTTCAAAGTGGAACAACCGGATATACGTTTCTCCGAAACCAATATTTACATGGATGTGAGTGAAGGAGAAACTTATGAAGGGAGCTTCCTTATAGAGAATCAGAAAGACGGAAATATTAGAGGACTCGTATATCCGTCTTCTTTTCGTGTGCATTGTTTGGAAGAAGGATTCGATGCCAATCCGGTACGCGTGAACTATACATTTGACAGTACAGGGTTATTGCCTGGACAAGTGGAAAAAGGAAAGTTTACGGTTGTCTGCAATGGCGGAGAATATGATTTGGATTTTACTGCAGTAGTAGAAAAACCATATATTATGACTGCTTACGGAAAAGTGCAGACATTGGAAGATTTTAAAAAGCTTGCAATTCAGGATTTTGGAGAAGCAAAGCGTTTGTTTCGCTCAAGACAATTTTATGATTTGCTTCGATATGAAGACCAACGAATTCAAAACTTATACAATAATATGAGAACCTGGTCTTTGGATGAGCAGGCGTTAGAAGAATTTTTAGTGGGAATTAAACAAAAAGAGAAAATCTTTTTGAGTTTATCCGAAGAAAAGCAAACATTTGAAGATGTGTTGGAATCTCAGAAAGTGATTCTTGAACTTCACAAAAACACATGGGGACATTTGGCGATACACATCCAAACCGAAGGAGACTTTTTGTCTGTGCAGCACACGGATATTACGACAGATGACTTTGTTGGAAATAAGTATCGTTTGGAATACATTGTTGCGCACGAGCATTTACATGCGGGAAATAACGATGGGAAGATTTCTGTTTCTACACCGTATGAGACGATTCGCGTAGATGTCAGAGTACACCAAAGTGGTCCACGCGACGAGATGCGTGGCATGCAAGGAATGATTGCAGGACAAGGGTTGAAAGAATACCTTGCTTTTATTGCTGAAAAAGTGGATGTAGATGAGTGGGTAGGTAACGCTATCAAACGTGTTGAACAGTTGCAAGAGTTAGATCCAAAGAATGAATATTACACCTTGCTGAAAGCGCACATCTATCTTCGTGGGAAAAGAGAAGAAGAGGCAAAGTGGCTTTTGGAAAATGGGAATTTTTCAAAATTTGCAATCGGAAGAAAACCGGAAATCCATGCCTATTATTTGTTCTTAACAGCGATTTTAAGACAAGACACGTTGCATACGAACCGTGTGTTGGAAGAACTGAATCGATTGTTTATGAAGCATGTATATTCTTGGCCGATTCTTTGTATGTTAATCAATTTGGATCCGTTGTATCGAGATTATGATATGCGCATTCGCGTATTGGAGAGACAATATTTTAATGGAGCAAATCAGATTTTCTTATATGCGGAAGCATTCCTTTGTTTCCAAAAGAAAGTAACACTACTTCGTAAGTTGGATTCATTTGAAATACAAGTGTTGAATTTTGCGACAAAATATAAGATTATCACACGCGAATTGGCGCTTCGTGCAGCGGACTTGGCAAGTCAACAGAAGAAGTATCAAGTGAAGCTTCTACGCATTTTAGAGCGTGCATATGAGATGTATGAAGAACCACGAATTTTACATGCAATTTGCATGCAGCTGATCAAGGGAAATAAGACAGGGGATGAATATTTTAAATGGTATGAAAAAGCAGCATCCCAGGAAATGATGATTGCGCAGCTGTATGAATACTATATGATGTCAATGAATCCAAAACGAATCAAGCATGCATTCCCAAGAATCGTGTATCTTTATTTCTTGCACGGTATTAATTTGGATTATAAACGCATTGCCTTATTGTATGAAAATATATTGACATACGAGGATGTAGAAGGCGAAATTTATAAGAAATATTATGAGCAAATGAAAGCGTTTGCGAAAGAACATCTTATGAAACGACATGTCGATGAATCTCTTCGTGTAATTTACAATCATTTTATCAATCCAAATATACTTTCATTGGATGAGGTGGATGCATTGTATGATATTTGTCATGCTTATCAAGTGACAACAGATGTCAAAGGCATGAAATATGTCATTGTGATTGAAGCGGATGGAAGTATAAAACAGCGTGTGCCATATAGACAAGGATTAGGCGCCAAACTTTACTTGTATGATAAAGAAGCAAGAATTGTATGGGAAGCAGATAATGGGTTCCGATATGTGGATTCTATTCCATATGAGACCCGACGCTTGTTCTATGAGATGCGATACTTGGAATTGTGCAAAACACGAAGAATGGCGCAAGAAAAGTATCAGCAAGAAGCACAGAAAATAAAAGTTTCGTTGGATAATATAAAGCGATATGGCGTAGACCCTTTTGATAAACAGGAAGTATTTCTCCTGTGTTCGAAAAGTATTCGTGAGCAAGAGCAAAGAGAAGATGATTTGCTATTATATGTGGCATTCGAACTGTTGCAAGAAGGCTACTATGACAAGGCTGTGCTTGCATATTTGGCCCAATTTTATTGTGGGGCTACAGGCGATATGAAATTGGTGTGGGAAAAAGCAAGAGAGTATGGAGTCAATACGAAAGCGATTGCGGAACGTATTATCACACAAATGTTGTTCTCAGAAACCATGTTCGCAGAAGAAGAAATTTTTGAAGATTATTATACGGGAAGACCTTATTTCCGATTGAAACAAGCATACTTGGCGTATGTAGCCAGAATGTATTTGGTTCGGGGACGAATGCTTTCTGAACGCATTTTGCGCATGATGGTTCAAGAATTGATACAAAAGGAATACCTTGCAGATATTTGTAAGGCAACGATTTTAAAATATTATGCAGGGAAAGAAGTAGAGCCGGTTATGCAGAATCTGCTGAAAGAGTGTTTTGGCGAACTGTGTAAGAAAAACCTGGTGTTCTCTTTCTACTTGCAATATCCACAAGAATGGCTGAGAGAATCGCAGCTTTACGACAAGGTACTTGTGGAGTATCAAGGAACACTAGGCGGAAAAGTAAAAGTATTTTATCGGATTCAAAAAGAGGGAGAGTTGGCAGATGATTTCCATGGTGAAACCCTGCTGCCAATGTATGACCGTGTATATGTAAAAGAATTTGTTCTCTATGAGGACGAGACCTTAACCTATTATTTTGAAGAGTGCACAGAAGAGGCGCAAGTGAGTACTTCAAAACAGACTGCCAGAAAGACAAACGTTGTTTTCGAAGACGGAAAATATGGTAGGTTGAATTTGATTTCCCGTTTATCAAAAGGGAAACAGTATGAAGCGATGATTCATTACAAGAAAGAGGACCAGGTCGCAGAACGTTTGTTTAAGACCTATTAAGAACGAGAAGGAGGAAATGTGGCATGCCGAAGTATATCATAGGATGTGAATTGAATGAGCGATATTGCCAAGTAAGCTATTATAGTGAAGAACAGCAAGAACCATGTACTTTGGACAATGTGATATATTCTGTGGATCGTTTATACGAAAGAGCTGTGCGTCGTGAAAGTGAAGAGATTGTCAGAGCATTGAAAGATTGCGTGGCGCACGCACTGCGTCAATTTGACGAAATTGAGAGATTGGTATTCACTGTTCCTCAATTAGATATGGATATTGCGAGAATGTTGAAAGGAATTGGACAACGTCTCAAGATTTCAAAAGAAAATTTATATGTGCAGGACTACAAAGAGAGTTTCTGTAATTATATGTTATATCAGCCAAAAGAGTTGTGGCAGTATGAGGCGGCACTGTTCCATTGCGACCGCAATGAAGTGAAGGCGTGCATGTTGCGAAAAATTCGTACGGGATACGGAAAAGGGCGAGACACCTTTGTTACGGTGGATGAAGTGGCAAATGCACAGATGGAAGAATTGTCGGCGATTTATCCAGTCTTGAATGTGGATCGCGCCCGTCAGGCAGATGCTCAATTTCGACAATTTATTCAAGGGGTATTTGAAAAGAAATTGGTATCCTCCGTATTCTTGGTTGGTGAAGCGTTTGAAAATAGTTGGTATCCGCAATCGCTGAAGGTGTTGTGCAATGGAAGAAGAGCATTCCTTGGCAATAATTTGTACAGCAAGGGAGCTTGCTATGCGGCATATAAGCAAACCTTAGGGTATGAAGATGCGCTTGTATATTTAGATGAGACAAAAATGATGGACCAGATTTGTTTGAGATTACGTATGCAGGGGATTGATAAATGGTATCCGATTGTTCCGTGGGGGAGTCGCTGGTATGAAGCAGATACACAGTGCGAACTTTTGTTAGAAAGCACCGATGATATCGAAGTGCACATGGAATCTTTGGCAAGCGGGGAAATGCGCGTAGAACGGATTTCGCTGGAGGGATTACCAAGAAGAACGAACTATACCTTGAGAGTTCAAGTAAAGGTTATTTTCTTAGATGAAAAGAAATGTAAAGTCAGTGTGAAGGACATGGGATTTGGAGAATTTTTCCCGGCAACAGACTTTTATGTGGAAAAGGAATTACAATTAGGAGGAAGTAATGAGCAGTTTAATTCTTTGTCATAAAAAGAAGGCAAAGCAACCGTATGAAGTTGCACAGATACAACGCAAAATTTATACGATGGAAGAACTCTGCTATTATTTGTGCAATCATTTGTATTTAATTGACTATACATTGATGAATGAAAAACTTTGTGATTGGCTGGAAGAGGAATTAGAACTGGGAGACTTGGCAAATAATTTAAGACGTCTGTTAGAACAAAATGGAAGCATGGAACAGTTTGTGATTACCATTCTTGCACATTCGTCTATTTATACCACTGGTGAGCTAAGTCGGATTCAAGATGTTCTGGATGAATTGAAAAATCAAAGGCCTTTAGAAAAGCAAAAGTACAAAGCAGACAATTTGCTTGCGAGCGGTTCGACGAAATCGGCGATTCTGATTTATCAAGGAATATTGTACGGAGAACGAGATGAGAGTTTAGACGGAAAGTTCTATGGAAAGGTATTTGCCTGTCTTGGAGCGGCATATGGCAGATTGTTTCTCTATGAAGAAGCGGCAAGAATGTATGAAGCAGCCTTTCAAATCTGTGAAGAACGAACGATGTTGAAAGCGTACTTGTATGCGTGCCGTCGCTATATGAATGGAGAATCCTATAGTCAACTTCTGGAAAAGAGTCAAATGTATTTGGACATAGATGAAGAGTTGGTAAAAGAAGTAGTAGAGATTACAGAGAGTATCCAAGTGCTTCAATATGACGATACTATGGAAAATTGGAAAAACCAGTATCGTAGAATTAGTACCGGAGAAATTTAAAAAAAGATTGATTAATATCGAAAAATCGTATAAAATAACAAGTTGGAAAGAAAAGAGGAGGTTTTGTAACATGACAGCGTATAAAGATCTAAGTGTAGAAGAATTAAAAGTAATAAAAGAAGAATTGGAAAAACAATTTGCGGAAATCAAAGCACAAAATTTGCAACTTGATATGTCGCGTGGAAAGCCATCAAAAGCACAACTTGATTTATCTATGGGTATGATGGATGTACTTTCAAGCGAAGCAAACTTGTATTGTGAAGAAGGTGTGGATTGCCGTAACTATGGAGTGTTAGATGGAATTCGTGAAGCGAAACGTCTTCTTTCAGATATGTCAGAAGTTCCAAAAGAAAACATTGTAATTTTTGGAAATTCTAGTTTGAATTTAATGTATGATACCGTAGCACGTTCCATGACACATGGTGTTATGGGAAGTACACCATGGTGCAAGTTAGATAAGGTGAAGTTTTTATGTCCTGTACCGGGATATGACAGACACTTTGCAATTACAGAACATTTTGGA
This sequence comes from Faecalimonas sp., assembly GCA_045650645.1. GTDB lineage: Bacteria > Bacillota > Clostridia > Lachnospirales > Lachnospiraceae > Faecalimonas. The sequence goes on from JAZRRJ010000015.1 coordinate 56,376, forward strand.
ATTGAGATGATTAATATCCCAATGACAGAAGAAGGTCCAGATATGGATATGGTAGAAGAATTGGTAAATACAGATCCGGCAGTAAAAGGTATTTGGTGTGTACCGAAGTATTCAAATCCACAAGGTATTACATATTCAAATGAAACCGTATTACGCTTTGCGAATTTGAAACCAGCAGCAGAAGATTTCCGTATCTACTGGGATAACGCATACTGCATCCACCATTTGTATGAAGACAAACAAGATCAATTAATTGAGATTGTTGCAGCATGTGCAGAAGCAGGAAATCCAAACATGGTTTATAAATTCTGTTCAACATCAAAAATCAGTTTCCCAGGTTCAGGAATTGCGGCAATTGCAGCTTCTACAGAAACTTTGGCAGATATTCGTAAACAAATGCAGATTCAAACAATTGGACATGACAAGTTGAACCAATTGAGACATGCTCGTTTCTATGGAAACATTTACGGCATGGTAGATCATATGAAAAAGCATGCAGACATTTTGAGACCAAAATTTGAGGCTGTATTAAACTGTCTTGAAAAAGAATTGGGTGGTTTAGAAATCGGAAGTTGGATTCGTCCAAGAGGTGGATATTTTATTTCTTTTGATTCTTTGGAAGGATGTGCAAAGGCAATCGTTGCAAAAGCAAAAGAAGCAGGTGTAGTAATGACACCAGCAGGAGCTACTTTCCCATATGGAAAGGATCCTGAAGATCGAAACATTCGTATCGCTCCATCATTCCCAACGCCAGAGGAATTGGCAAAGGCAGCAGAAATTTTTGTGTTGAGCGTAAAACTTGTAAGTATCAATAAAATTTTAGGTGAGAAGAATGGGTAAAGTTAGAACTAGATTTGCACCAAGCCCAACGGGTAGAATGCATGTAGGAAATTTAAGAACTGCATTGTATGCATATTTGATTGCAAAACATGAAGATGGTGATTTTCTACTTCGTATTGAAGACACAGACCAAGAACGTTTGGTAGAAGGTGCAGTAGATATTATTTATCGCACATTAGAAAAAACAGGATTGATTCATGATGAAGGTCCAGATAAAGACGGTGGATACGGTCCATATGTGCAGAGTGAGAGACAGGCAACTGGATTATATTTGGAATATGCGAAAAAATTAATTGAAACAGGACATGCTTATTATTGTTTCTGTGACAAAGAAAGATTGGCTTCTTTGAAAAGCGAAGTGAAAGAAGGCGGAGAAGAAATCGTTGTTTATGACAAACATTGTTTGCATTTAAGCAAGGAAGAGATTGAAGCGAACTTGGCAGCAGGAAAGCCATATGTTATTCGTATTAATATGCCAACAGAGGGAACGACTACATTCCATGATGATATCTATGGAGATATTACGGTTCCAAATGAAGAATTAGATGACATGATTTTGATCAAGTCAGATGGCTATCCGACTTATAACTTTGCAAACGTAGTGGATGATCATTTACAAGGAATTACACACGTGGTTCGTGGAAATGAATATTTGTCATCCGCTCCAAAATACAATCGTTTGTATGAATCATTTGGATGGGAAGTTCCAACCTACGTACACTGTCCATTGATTACAGATGAGACACATAAAAAACTCAGTAAACGTTCGGGTCATTCTTCATATGAAGATTTGATTGAACAAGGATATATTACAGAAGCTGTAGTGAACTATGTGGCATTGCTTGGATGGAGCCCGTCGGATAATACAGAAATCTTTTCGTTAGAAGAGTTGGTAAAAGCGTTTGACTATCATCATATGAGCAAATCTCCGGCAGTATTTGATACTGTGAAATTGAAATGGATGAATGGTGAATATTTAAAAGCAATGGATTTTGATCGATTCTATGAAATTGCAAAACCATATATCCAAGAGGTTGTTACAAAAGACTATGATTTGAAGAAGATTGCAGCTTTAGTAAAAACTCGAATTGAAATCTTACCGGATATCAAAGATCAAATTGATTTCTTTGAAGAATTGCCAGTATACGATACAGCAATGTATACACATAAGAAAATGAAAACAAACGAAGAAACTTCATTAGAAGTTTTGAAAGAAATGCTTCCGCTTTTTGAAGCACATGAGGATTATAGTAACGATGCACTTTATGAAGTGTTGAAATCTTATGTGGAACAAAAGGGATGCAAAAATGGTTACGCAATGTGGCCAGTAAGAACAGCAGTATCCGGAAAACAAAACACACCGGGTGGTGCGACAGAGATTATGGAAATCTTAGGAAAAGAAGAAACACTTGCGCGTTTGCGTAAAGGAATCGAAATGCTTAGTAAATAGTTGTTACAAGGACGGGATATCTCCCCGTCCTTGTTTTTTCAAAAAAGGAGTTATACATGAGTCTAAATCCAGCTCAATTAAAAGCGATTGCTCACAAATCTGGACCTTGTATGGTCCTGGCCGGTCCCGGTTCTGGGAAAACTACCGTTATTACAAAACGAATTGAATATTTGATTAAAAAGCATCGAGTGAAACCGGAAGAAATTTTGGTAATTACCTTTTCAAAGGCGGCGGCAAATGAGATGCGTACTCGCTTTCATGAATTGTGCAGAGGAGAAAATTATCCTGTAACCTTTGGCACGTTTCATGGGATTTATTATGGTATTCTGAAATGGGCGTATCAGTTGTCAGCACAGAATATTTTGACAGAGGAAGAAAAATACCAGCTTTTGCAATTTGTGGTGGAGCAAAGTGGTGTGCAGACGGACGACGAAAAGGAGACACTTCGGGAAATCGCAGAAGAGATCGGTGTTGTCAAAAATAATCAGATTCCTTTGACGGAATATTGTTCGGCTCATTATGAAAATCTGGAATTTCAAAGAATTTATCAAATGTATGAGCGAGAACGAAAAAAACGTCGAAAGATTGATTTTGATGATATGTTGGTTCTGACTTACGAATTGTTCAAAGAAAGAACTGATATTTTGAAGGGGTGGCAGAGAAAGTATCGATACATACTGATTGACGAGTTCCAAGATATTAATAGGGTGCAGTATGAGGTGATACGCATGTTGGCAGCGCCGGAAAATAATTTGTTTATTGTAGGGGATGATGACCAGTCCATCTATCGGTTTCGGGGTGCGGTGCCAGAACTAATGTTGCATTTTCCGGAAGATTATCCGGATGCGAAGCAGATTGTCTTAGACGTGAATTATCGTTCGACGAAAGCGATTGTGCGCGTGGCAGAACGTGTGATTAGTAACAATCAGAAGCGATATCAAAAGAAAATGATTACGGGAAATCCACAGGGGCAGAATGTTCAGGTTCAGGAAACGAGACATCCGATGGAAGAAAGTCGGTATGTAGTGAACGAAATTCAAAGAGCTTTATTAGAAGGTGTTCACCCAAATGAAATAGCGGTTCTTTATCGAACTAGCCAGGAAGCACGAGTGCTCGTTGAAACGTGTCTGGAATTTGGAGTTCGTTTTCGAATGAATGAACAAATTCCAAGCATATACGACCATTTTATTGCAAAAGATATTCTTTCATATATGAATATGGCAATTGGAGACCGGACGAGGCGCACGTTTTTGAGGATTATGAATCGCCCGAATCGATACATAGGACGAGAGTGTGTTGACCGAGGGGAAATCTCTTTTGAAACCCTACGCAAATATTATGAAGGAAAAGAGTGGATGCAAGACCGGATTGACCAGATGGAGTTGGATTTGCGAATTCTTAGAAAATGCGCACCTTACGCGGCTATTCAATATTTGCGTAAGCACATCGGATATGATGAGTTTTTAGAAGAATATTCAAAAAGGAGACACCTGAAGTTGGAAGATCTGCAAGATGTTTTGGCAGAGATTGAGGAACGTGCAAAACAATATGCCACTTTTGAAGAATGGTTTTCTTATATTGAAAAACATCAGGAGAAGGAACGATATCAATTGCAAAAACATAGGCAAGAAACAAATGGCATTTTACTTGCTACCATACATGGCGTAAAAGGATTAGAGTTTGAACAAGTATTTGTGATAGGAGCGAATGAAGGTGTTCTTCCGTATAAGAAGGCAAAGCTGGAGGAAGAGCTGGAAGAAGAGCGGCGATTGTTTTATGTAGCAATGACTCGGGCAAAGAAAAAATTATGCATTTCATACGTGAAAGAAAAAAGTGGGAAAATGATAGAAACATCCCGATTTTTATTGGAAATAATGCAAAAGACGAACGATGCGACAGAAAAATAATTAAAGAACGCAAACAATGTTGAAGGATTGCAAAAACGTAAGGAAAATGTTATGATAAACATACCCGTAGGGGGTATGGAGAGGTGGTGCTGGAATGACAGAAAAATATAGAATCATCGGAATGACATGTGCAGCATGCAGTAGTGCAGTAGAACGTGTAACAAGAAAGATGGAAGGTGTTTCGGAAAGTAATGTAAATTTAACAACGGGAATTTTGACCATCACATACGATGAGCAAAGCGTCAAACCAGAAGATATTATTAAGAAAATTGAAAGAGCTGGATTTCAAGCGGAAGTATATGAAGAAAAAAAGAAAGAAAAAGTGGAAGATCATCCACAGAACACAAAGTGGAACGTGATTATGAATATGATATTGTCGCTTCCGCTTCTTTATATATGCATGGACCATATGTTGCCAATCAATTTGTGGATACCAAGTTTTATGGACATGGAAAAGCATTCGCTTATTTTTGCAATGATACAGATGGTATTGACTATTGTTATTTTGATAAATGGAAGAAAGTTTTATCTGGTAGGATTTAAGAGTTTGTTCAAAGGAAATCCAAACATGGATTCCCTGGTGGCGATTGGTACGGGAAGTGCATTCGTTTATAGCTTGGTAATGACGATTTTAATTCCGGTAAATGGGGAATATGTGCATCAACTATATTATGAATCTGCGGCAGTAGTTGTAACATTGGTAATGTTAGGGAAATACCTGGAAGAAAGAAGCAAACATAAAACGACAGAAGCGATACGTAAACTTATGGAACTGACGCCGGATGTGGCGATTGTACTGCGTGAGGGGATTCAGTATGAGGTTCCAACCGAACAAGTGCAAAAAGGAGAATTGTTGATTGTCAAGCCGGGGAAGCGGATTCCATTAGACGGTGTTGTAGTGGAAGGAGAATCTGCAGTAGATGAATCCATGCTGACGGGAGAAAGTGTTCCGGTTGAAAAAAGCATAGAGGATAACGTAATGGGTGGAAGCATCAATTATCAAGGAGCAATTACTGTGAAGGTAACCCATATAGGAAAGGATACTGTGTTGTCTAAGATCGTAAAGATGATGGAAGACGCACAAGGGAAAAAAGCACCGATATCAAAGTTGGCTGACACAGTTGCGGGATATTTCGTGCCTACAGTAATTGGAATTGCATGCTTATCAGCTGTTATTTGGGCAATCGCAGGACAAGATTTTGAATTTGTTTTAAAAATTTTTGTTTCCGTGTTGGTTATTGCCTGTCCTTGTGCATTGGGATTGGCCACGCCGACTGCGATTATGGTAGGAACAGGTCTCGGTGCAAATCATGGGATTTTAATCAAGAGTGGAGAGGCGTTAGAAGTCAGTCATAAGGTGAACGCAGTCGTTCTAGATAAAACAGGAACAATTACCGTAGGTAAGCCGTCTATTACAAATATTATCAGCCATAATATACCAGAAGAGGAATTGCTGAAAATTGCAGCATCCTGTGAACAATTATCGGAACACCCGTTAGGGCGGGCGATTGTTGAAGGTGCGAAGGATCGTGGCATAGAGTTGGAGCAAATCAGTGAGTTTCAAAATGTTGCAGGGCAAGGCATACATGCGACTATAAACGGAACAATTTATTATATCGGCAATAAGAAAAATTGTATCAAACAACAAATTGATTTTTCAAAATATGAACAAGAAGCGAATGAGAGTGCAAAGCAAGGAAAAACCCCGATTTTTGTGGGAACTAAGAATGAAGCAATTGGTGTTGTGTGTGTGGCTGATAAAGTAAAAGATACAAGTAAAGAGGCAATACAGAAACTGAAAGAAAACGGCATTGAGGTTTATATGTTAACCGGGGATAATCAACTGGTGGCAGATTATATTGGAAAAAAAGTAAATGTAGATCATGTAATCTCAGAAGTGTTACCAAATGATAAAGCGGCAGTTGTAGAAAAACTGCAAAATGAAAGAAAATGTGTTATGATGATAGGAGATGGAATCAATGACGCACCGGCGCTTGTACAAGCTGATGTAGGTGTGGCAATTGGAAACGGAAGTGATATTGCATTAGATTCCAGCGATGTGGTACTTATGAAATCGGATTTGAGAGATGTATATAAGTTGATACGATTGAGTAAGGCGACGATTCGAAACATCAAACAGAATCTGTTTTGGGCATTCTTCTATAATACGTGCGGAATTCCATTGGCTGCAGGAGTGTTGTATGCCATGAATGGACCATTGCTCAGCCCTGTAATTGGCGGATTTGCTATGTCTTTAAGTTCAGTGTGCGTAGTCAGCAATGCGTTGAGATTACGAAGAAAAAGGTTGGACTAGAGGAGTGTGGGTGATGGAAAAACAATGTTGCCATGAAAAAAAACAGCGAACAGAAGAAGAAATCAAGAGCTTAGTGACTCGTTTGAATCGAATTGAAGGGCAAGTACGTGGTGTGAAAAATATGGTACAGGAAGACCGATATTGTGTCGATATTTTAAACCAGGTGTCAGCGATACAGGCAGCTCTTAACAGTTTTAATAAGCAGTTGCTTGGGAGCCACATACGTACCTGTGTTGTGAATGATGTTCGTTCAGGAAATGAACAGGCAGTCGATGAGTTGTGTGATGTTATTCAAAAGATGATGAAATAAGGAGGAGAAAATGATGACAATTATTAAAGTGGAAGATATGCATTGTGAAAAATGTGTAGGAAGAATTTCTAAGATTATGAAAGAAGAAGGGTTAGATTTTGAAGTGAATCTTGTTGAAAAAACGGTAACAATTAATGGGTGCCAACATTGTGTAAAAACAGCCCTTGATGCACTGGATGATTTGGGCTTTGAAGGGATTGTCGAAACAGAATAGGAAAAAATATCCAGATTAGTAGAAAATCTTGAAAAAACAGGGAAAATGAGTTATACTGTAAATGAGTGGGGAGAAAAATATAAAAAGGGGAGATACAATGAAAAAAATTCTTAAAATAGGTGTAACATTCATTGTTCTTGCATCTGTGTGTGCGACGTCTGTATTTGCGGCACCATCTGTTAATGATTTAAAATCAGAGAAAAACAAAGCTCAGAATGAGATGAAATCCTTGGAACAAGAGCTGACGGGGATTATGGCTGAGATGAATAAGACAGAGCAGAAGTTGATTGCAAAAGGGGAAGCAATCATTGAGGCAAATCAGAAGTTGGAACAAGCAAAAGAAAACGAAGCAAAACAGCAATCGAACATGACAAAACGCATTGTTACAATGTATGAAAACGGGAATGACAATTTCCTTACAATTCTGTTGGAAGCTGGAAACCTGTCAGATTTGTTGAAGCGTATTGAAAATGTGCAGATTATACATAACTATGATAGGGAAGAACTTAAAAAGTTTGTAGAAACACGAAAAGAGATTGCTGCCTTAAGTGAGTCTTTGCAAAAAGAACAGAGCGATTTAGAAAATTTGCAGACACAATTAGCGTCGCAAGAACGTAGCTTGAATAATAAAATCAAAGCGAAAAAAGATCAGATTGCAAATTTTGATGCGCAGATAGCGGAAGCAGCACGAAAAGCGGCAGAAGAAGCAGCTCAAAACCAAGGTCAAGGTCAAGTAATTGTTGGCGGTAGTAATTCGAGTGGAGGAAGACCGTACACAGGAACGGGCGATCGCGCAGTAGGAAATGCAATTGTGGAAGCAGCAAGAAGCTATATTGGTGTTTGGTATTTATGGGGCGGAAATGACCGTAATGGCATTGACTGTTCAGGATTAACGAAGGCCGCACACAAAGCAGTGGGAATTAATATTGACCGCTGGTCAGGACACCAGGCAATTGGCGGAAAGAATATTGGAAGTCTTTCAGAAGCGCTTCCTGGAGATATTATTTGTTATCCGGGTCATGTGGCAATTTATATTGGAAATAATCGAATTATCCATGCGCCGACTACTGGAAAAAAAGTGCAAGAAGCGAGCGTATATCTCGGTGGTGTCAAACCAATCACCGCAATTCGCAGATATTGGTAATCATAACAGCTATGAAGTGAAAAACTTCATAGCTGTTTTTGCGTAATTTCTTGGGAAATATTGTAGAAAAGTGCTTGCCAATTACACTTTCTATATGCTATACTACTAACGTTGCAAAAAAACACATATATGGTTATCTCTGTAGGTGCCTAACTTTTTTTACGTTCAAAGAGTGGTGGCAGAGAGGGAAGTATATGGAAGAAAAAACCAAAATGGAGGAAAGAAAAATGAACGTTATTTCAATGAAACAATTATTAGAAGCAGGTGTTCACTTTGGACATCAAACAAGAAGATGGAATCCTAAAATGTCTGAGTACATTTACACAGAAAGAAACGGAATCCACATCATCGACTTACAAAAATCTGTAGGTAAAGTTGATGAAGCTTACAAAGCAATCTTCGACGTAGCTGCAGAAGGTGGTACAATCCTTTTCGTAGGAACAAAGAAACAAGCTCAAGATGCGATCAAATCAGAAGCAGAACGTTGTGGAATGTTCTACGTAAATGAAAGATGGTTAGGTGGTATGTTGACAAACTTCAAGACAATCCAAGGAAGAATTAACCGCTTAAAAGATATCGAAAGAATGTCAGAAGACGGAACATTTGATGTATTGCCTAAGAAAGAAGTTATCGCACTTAAAAAAGAGTGGGAAAAACTTGAAAAGAACTTGGGTGGAATCAAAGAAATGAAAAAAGTTCCAGATGCAATTTTCATTGTAGACCCTAAGAAAGAAAGAATCTGTATCCAAGAAGCACACACATTGGGAATTCCATTGGTTGGTATCGCTGATACAAACTGTGATCCAGAAGAATTAGACTTCGTAATTCCAGGAAATGATGATGCTATTAGAGCAGTTAAATTAATCGTTGCTAAGATGGCAGATGCTGTTATCGAAGCAAACCAAGGTGAAACAGCTTCAGAAGAAGTATATGAAGAAGTGGCTGAAGAAGTTGTAGAAGAAGTAGTAGCTGAAGAAGCTTAAGATTTTCAAATTGGAGGAAAGAATCATGGCAATTACAGCAAGTATGGTAAAAGAATTAAGAGAAATGACAGGCGCAGGTATGATGGACTGTAAAAAAGCTCTTAATGAAACAAATGGAGATATGGATGCAGCTGTTGAAGTATTAAAGAAAAGCGGTGCTGCTAAAATGGCAAAGAAAGCTTCTCGTATTGCAGCTGAGGGTATCACACGTGTTGCATTCAATGACAAGGAAGTAGTTGTTGCAGAAGTTAACTCTGAAACAGACTTCGTTGCAAAAAATGAATTATTCCAAACATTCGTACAGTTAGTGGCTGATACAGCACTTACTTCTGGCTTGAACGGTGGTAAGAACGGTGAAGATGTAGAAGCTCTTCTTGAAATGAATGGTCTTAAAGATGAATTAATCGAAAAAACTGCTACAATCGGAGAAAAATTGTCAGTACGTAGATTCGAAAAAGTTTCTGGTGAATGTGTAGCTAGCTACCTTCATGCAGGTGGTAAGATTGGTGTTATCATTGCAGCAGATGGCGCAGCAGATGTAAAAGAAGCACTTACAAATGTTGCTATGCAAGTTGCAGCTATGAAACCAGAATATATCAGCAGAGCTGATATTGATGAAGCAAACCTTGCAAAAATCAGAGAAATCATTGTTGAATCTTCATTAAACGATCCAGCAAACCTTCCAAAACCAGTTTTAAATGAGTTGATCAATAAAGCTTGTGGAGAAAAGATTTGGAGCGATGAAGATATTGCTACTTATGAAGAACAAAAGAATAACAAATATTTGTTCAACTTCCTTTCAGACGAAGCAAAAGCTACACTTGTAACTTTAGCTATGGCTGACAAAGAAAACATCATGGCAAACAAGATTTTCAATGGTGCAATCGAAGGTCGTGTTTCTAAACAATTAAAAGATATCTGCTTGTTAGATCAAACTTATGTAAGAGCAGAAGATGGAAAACAAACTGTTGCTGCATACCTTAAGTCTGTAAACGGTGCTCTTGTAATTAAGAGCGTAGTTCGTTTCGAAGTAGGCGAAGGTATGGAAAAGAAAGTTGATGACTTTGCAGCTGAAGTTGCAGCTCAAGCAAAATAGTCGCAAATCAAGCTGGCAACTAATAAAGTCCTTGAAAACGCTGAAAACCCTAGAGTTTTCGGCGTTTTTTGCATTTTTAAGCACATCGTAAAACATCGCAAAATATCGCAAAATTTCGGGTCAAAAATGGTCAAAATTGAGTCGGGCAAATGGTCACAATTTTTTGACCATTGGGTTAAAGCGAAGTTTGCGTCTTAATTATTTCCCAACATATTAAAATAATGACTCAAAAACAGTTGAAATGGTCAAACAAATTTGACCATTTATTTTTGATACGCAAAAGCGGGAAAGGAAGGAAAAATGAAGATTATTGAAATTGAAACAAAATTAGGGAAAAATGGGATAATTCAGATTCCAGAAGCAGAATTAGAGGCGACGGGTCTTAAAGAAGGTGATGATATTTGCTTGTCATATCTTGAACCATATGTTGGTAAAAGCGCAGATGAATTTTTGATTGAAAAAAAAGGTGAGAATCATGACGTATCAAAGTAAAAAACACAAAGAAATATTTGACAAGGCGATGGAAAAAAAGAATGAAAACAACTACAGATTGATTGCAGCGATTTATCTGCTTACAGCTGATAATGAGTTATGGAAAGCAGTAAAAGCTTCAGTTAAAAAGAATGGAGTTGATTTTGATTCAATTAAACTGAATGCGATTCATCCGAAGGGATACACACTTTATTGTGCAGCCAAAGATATTTGTTTGGGCTCAAAGCATTTGGCAGTAAGTGACTTGATGGATATGAACCTAGTCACACCAAAAATGTTTGGGGTAATTATAAATGCGATGGCAATCCGTAGATTTGGAATGCGAGCATTTGGTGTAACAGAACACATGTGGCAGTAGATTGAAAGAAGAGGAGATGACACAATGGGAGAATTACTAAGTTTAATTGTGGGAGTTTTTGCAGGTGGAATTTTAGGAGTTACAGTTATGTGTCTTTTTCAAATTCACAATGTCAATAAGTATGAACTGGAGATAAGAAAATTACGAAAAGAATTGGAGGTGAATAAAAAATGATAGAAGTTGTTTTGCAAAATGATTATAACAAACAGAAATTAAAGTTTCCTTGTAGTGAAGAGGATATTAGAAATGCTTTACTAGAGTTGCAGTGTGATATAGAAGTGGTTTCAAAGGTGTTAGTCCATCAAGTAGAGGAACCAGAGGAATTGAAAGTGTTGGAAAGGCAAGTTGTTGATTTGGATGAGCTAAATTATCTGGCGAAGCGTATGGAGAGTTTCTGGGGAGATTCAGAGTTTTCACAATTCTATGAGGCAACGAAATATGAAAATTTTACAAACATGAAGGATCTAATCAATTTGACTTTTAATCTGAATCGTTATCCATTGATTCAAGATATTAGTGATATGTCTAAAGTAGGAAGGGAATACATCCTTATGACACAAGGTGCTATTCCGGCAAATGATGAGGACAATCCGAAATATGCAGAAAAAGGTAGAGAGTTAATTCGATCAGGTAAAGGGGTATTTACAGAGCATGGGTTGCTATTTGTAAATGATGATATTCCATTTGCCGATATATATGATGGCGAAATCTTTCCGTTCTATTTATGTGATTCGAATTATGTAATGACTGTGATAATTGAATACAATGGGAAACAGGAATTACTTTCTTTGCCTTGCGAAGAACTTGCTATTCAAAAAGTAGCGAAAAGATTAAAGGTGCCAGATGAGGATGCACTCGAAGTAAAAATAGATGGAATAACGTTGGACAATTCTACTTGGATGGAGAAATTGGAGGATATTCTGAAAGAACAAGGAATATATAATTTAAATCTATTGGCACATGCGTTTTCAGAATATGAAGTGGATTATAACAAATTGTCAGCACTGATCAATTATGCGGATACAGACGAAGTGAAAGATATCGTGAAACTAATCGAACAAGAAGAGAAGTTTTATTTTTTCGATGCTTGTCGAGATTACGATGATGTAGGGAAAAAAATCATCGAAGATGATCCGAAAGAGTATATGCTTAGCAGCTCATTGGAAGATTATATCGATTACGAACTGTTTGGTAGAGATATGAGTGAATGGCGAGATGGAAGATTCGTGGAAGAGGGATTTGTGTGTATGAAGCATTGTTATGAACTCAGTGATGTTTTAGGAAAAGAAGAACAAGAAATTGGTATGGAAATGAAAAGTTGAATTATAGAAATAAGAGGATAGATAGAAATGAAAGAATTTGTTAGAGCAACGCGCGAAGCGCCACGCATTAAGGCAGAGTATCCTGCAGGGACAAGAATCTTACTGAATTTTATGAATGATCCTTTAGCACCAGTGCCGGCAGGGACGAGAGGCACTGTTTGTTATGTAGATGATGCAGGCCAAATTCATATGGCTTGGGATAATGGAAGAACATTAGCTCTGATTTGCGGAGAGGACTCGTTCAGAAAATTGACAGATGAAGAAGTCGCGCAAGAGTTAGAAGAACAAGAAGAAACGGGAATGGATATGGGAATGTAAAATTAGGAGGAATTCGAAAATGAAAATTAAAGAAATCGATATACAGGAACTACGAAAGATGGATGGGAAAGAAGGTTTGATATTACAAGGATGCAGTGGAAAACCAAAGGAATGGGTGGATGGGATTAACCAATTATTGAAGGATGAAAAAATTTTATTGGAAGGAAGCAAGTTTCAAGATTGTTATGTCTTCCGGGATGGTGACAATACTTGTCTTTTATTTCCCTTTGGGGATCTGAAGGTGGATGTTGGAAAGCTTGCCATTTGGCGGCTAAAAACTCATGCCGTATTTGGCGGAACATGGTTGTCAGATTTTGTTGATAATCGCCTTGGCGGATTTATCAATCAAGAGCAAAGAATGAAACCAGATTGTCCACTTATTGGAGAAGATGGAAATATTTTTAATTTGATGGCAATCGCAAGTCGAACTTTGAGACAAAACGATATGCAAGAGCAAGCAGAGGAGATGTATGACCGAATTGGACAATCGGGTAGTTATGGAGAGGCCCTTAACATCATCGGTGAGTATGTAAATATTACTTCCGTTGATGATGAAATAGAAGAAGAGGAGGAAGGGGTGATGATGCAGCAATGATTGTGCGTAAGTAAATAAAGGAGGTGAGGAGAGACCAATATCAATCGTCTAGAAACGATGATATGGTCTTATTTTGTTTCGGGCGGTTGATGAGCAAATTTAAGGAGGTGATTTTAATAAGAACACCAGTAAGTTGGGTTGGCAATAAAACCTCTATTTTGCACATTTTATACGCCCTGTTTCCCTTGAAGTACGGAAGGTATATTGAGCCATTTGGTGGTTCGGGAGCTGTTCTTTTGGGGAAAGAACAACCGGACAAGTTTGAGGTGTATAACGACTATAACAAGAATCTTGTAAACCTTTTTCGGTGTATGCGAGAAAGACCACTTGCATTCATAAAGGAACTTGGTTTTTTGACTTTGAATTCCAGAGATGATTTTAAGGTTATTAAAAAGTTCTTTAAGAAAGAGGAATTCAATGACGAATTTTTTGAAGAAGAAATGGAACTAACAACCATTACACTACCAGCCATTGAGGCAAAAGAAGTGAGAGAACTTTATAAAACATCGATGCAAGAATACGACCTTCGCCGCGCCACATTGTTTTTAAAACTTCTCCGTTTCAGTTATTCAAGTGGTGGAAAGAGTTACATTTGTCAGCCATTTTCTGTGCGAAGTCTGTTTGGACTCATACAGGAGTTTGGAAAAAGAATGGAAAATGTAGTGATTGAAAATCAAGATTATGAAGTGCTGATAAAGCATTATGACAGACCAGATGCCTTTTTTTATTGTGATCCACCGTACTATACCAGTGAGTATGTGTATGAATGTGGATTCACTTGGGAGGACCACGTAAGACTTCGTGATACCTTGGCATCTGCGAAGGGAAAATGGCTGGTGTCCTACAACGATTGTCCGGAGATTCGTGAACTTTATAAAGGTTATGAAATCTTTGATTTTTCGAGGATTCACAGTATGGTGCAAAAGTACGAGGCCGGAAAAGAGTTTCCAGAAATACTCATAGGAAATTATGACCTATATGAAAGAGAAAAAGCCAAACCAAGACAACTCACATTATTTGACTTTATGGAAGGGTATCCAAGGGATATCAGTAAAATTTTGAAGGAGAGTATTATATCATGCAAAATCAAACATTAAACGATTTCGTCTTAATGTCCATTCCAAGTAATGTGTTGGAAGAAGCAGGGATGATGCCAAATGCATTGATTCAGTACCAGGTAGAGGATGGAAGAATCATCATAGAAATGGTAGATGAATTAGTTCCTGTGGTTTGCAATGGAGAATGCGACGAGTGCCCTATCAAAGGGCAAAAGGCGAGAGAACAAAAAGAGGAAATCACATTGTTGGAGTTCCTCAACAATCTGTCCGAAGAACAGCAAAAAGCAGCCCTCATTCATCTATCTGTATTGTGGGCGCAGAAAACTGTGGGACAAGAAAATAATTGAAAATGAAAGTAGAAAAGGAGAAAAGAAAATTATGAAAAAGTTATTAGTAAAAGGAAGCAAAGTTTTAGTAGCAACATTAATGATGGCAGTTGTGGTAGTGGGGGTGTCTGTACCTGCACACGCAGCATCTGCAGAGGTAAACATTGAAGTAAAGGCAACAGACATGAATGTATCTGTAACAGTGCCATCAACAATTCCAATCGTATTTAATGAAGATGGAACAAACACCTATCCTACGAACTGGACAGTAGAAAATGTCAGCCAGATTGCAGGAATCTATTTAGAGTCTGTGGATTTAACTGGTGTGAATGGTTGGTCTTTATTAAAAGCAAGTGAAGATTCGACAAAACTTCCAGTAGATACAAAGAAAATGAAACTTCGTATGGGTGTTGAAGATGTTATGAATCTTGTAGAACCAACCGCTGATTCTGATGGATTTGCAGAATACAACCCAACAGATATTCAATTGCCAAGTGGTACAACAAAGACATTAAACTTCGAAGTAGAACGTGGTGCGTTTAACGAAAGCGCAACAATGGAAACTGCATTTGATATGGTATTAACATTCCAGTTTAGCTAAGAGAAACAAATTAAAAATTAAGAAATAAGAGGTAATTAGACATGAGCGAAAACAGACAAGATAAGCAGAAAAATAAAAAACGCGGAACTGTAATTAAGATTGTACTAGCTGTACTTGTCATTATTATTTTACTATTGGTTCACCGATGTACGAATCTGTTTGGAGGTAAAGACAAGGATACCACTCGGATTGTAACAGAGTACGAAATGGATTTAGATGCAATTACGGAAATGGACCCAGAGGAACGACAGGAGGCAGTGAACATTGCAGTCGAGGAAGGAATGATGAATGTCAATTATTCAGCAAATGCAAGATTCAAAGGTAAAGTAAGTGAAGCTTTTAATATTCGAAACATTGAAAATAATCACGGACCAATTCTCTTTGAACTCTTCGATGAAGAGGGCGAATGTGTTTATGCATCCAAAAAGATTGCTCCAGGGTATGAGATGAATCGAATCGAGTTAACAAAAAGTTTAAAAAAGGGAACCCATGAAGGTACGATTAAGGTACGCTATGCGGATCAAGGAAGTGTTTCTGCAGTGTTCCCAATAACAATCGAGGTGAAGTAGTATATGAAAAAGAATAAGTTAATAGCAATTTTAAGTGTGGTGGCAGTACTGTTACTTGCTGTTTTCGTATGGAAAGGAGTGGATGCAAATGCATCCGCTCCCACGCAGAAGAATGTCAGTGTAACCGTGCCGTCAAATCTGGATGTGGTATTTCTTGATGATGGAAGCACATCCGTAGATGATGTAAAAGTTTTAAATGAAAGTATTGTTCCTATCACATTAGTGGGAATTGAATTGTATGAGTATAACGATTGGGAAGTCGTACCTTCCAACAGTAAGATAGAATTAGATACAAAAAAATTGGCATTTCAATTCGAGGGACAAGATTTGGTGTTAGGTAGTAATCATATGCAACATGAAATTTTAGAAGGTTGTAATCGTGACTTTCATGTGAATGTGACACGAGGTCCGTGGTCAGAAACTACAGAACCAGAAAAAGCGTTGGAACTAGAATTTGTTTATATTCTTGGAAGAAAAGAATTCAACCTTACACTCAATGATGGAGTGGGCGACAGTGAAACAATTGTAGCAGAAAATGACGATAATGTTTTATTGCCACCAAGGGAGAGAGAAGATTATGAATTTGTTGGCTGGCAAGATGAAGATGGAAAGCTATATAAGGACCTTTATGTTATGCCAGTAGGAAATACAACACTGAATGCAGTATGGAATAAAAAGGAAGCATATGCCCTTTATTCAGAAACAGATAAAACTTTGACTTTTGTAAAGAGCGCACAAGAAATCAAAGCTGGGGATGTTTATGACGGCATCAATGTAACAGCCGTTTATAGTGGTTTTGAAAATGTGGCTTACAAGAATGCATCTGAAGTGCCATGGTATACAAATCGTGTAAAACAGCCAATTCACAAGGTGATAGTCAGAGATGTCATTAAACCAATTAGCACTGCTTATTGGTTCTCTTATCAGGTGACCTATTATTTCGATTTAACAAATCTTAATATGTCAAATGTAACTGATGCAAAGTATATGTTTTACTATACAAGACCTTCGCTAGCCATGGCGCAAGATTTTGTTATTGTAGGAATGGATGATTGGGATATGTCGAAAGTTACTGATGTAAAATATATGTTTGAAGCAACAGGAAACTTTTCGAAGAAATATTCGCTTGGAGATATCAGCGGATGGGATATGTCAAATGTAACAACAATGCTTCGCATGTTTAATTCAGTTGCAACAAGAGCAACCGTAGTGGAGATTGGAGATTTGAGTAATTGGGATACTAGTAAAGTAACCAATATGGCATATATGTTTTCGAGTTTTGCCGGTGAAGTGTCGAAGATAAGTTTGGGGAACCTTGGAAAATGGAATACCAGTAATGTAACATCTATGAGTAATATGTTTAATGATTTTGCAATGAATTCATCGGAAATGTATATTGGGGATTTGAGTACTTGGAACACTTCTAAAGTGATTGATATGTCAGGAATGTTTTCGTCGACAGGATATTGTGCGTCCAACTTTAATATTGGTAACATTGGCAAATGGGATGTATCAAATGTAACGGATATGACTTCGATGTTTTATAGTACTGCAGCATTATCTAAAACTTTTTATATTGGAGACTTGAGTAGTTGGAACACAGCAAATGTTACCAGTATGTACTCAATGTTTCATGAGACAGCTCCGAATGCAAGTTGGAGTTTAAATCTTAGTAAATGGAATGTAAATAATGTATTAAGATATTGGGAATTTAGTTACGGTATCGAGAAGAAAATCACGCAACCGAAATGGGTGCATCAGGAGCCAAATTATGCTGTTTAAATTGTATCAAGTAAAAAAGGAAATCCATGGAAAACCATTCACGAAAGAAATGGCTTGGGAAAAGTTTTGTCAAACCAATACAGTGGATGCATCTATGTATCAAAAGGTGTTGGAAACAGAAAATGAAGATATGAGTCTTATCGAATTTGCGAAGTCATTAAGTAGGGATGGACATCCTCTTATGTGTGGAGAACCATTGGGGTTTTTGGATGTGGTTGTCACAGAAAGAGGAAGCTTTCTATTAGATATGGAAGGATTTAAGTATATTCCATTTCAGGAAAATAAAGTAGAACCAAGAGAAGATTTTATAAAAGCACTTTATGTAGAACCGGGGAAACGCCCTTTTGTCACAGAGATTTCATCAAATTTAGAGTCACTGCAAAAGGCAGTGAAAGGATTGATACAGTACATTTCTAATGAAGATATGTCGCTGTTGGTTGTAAATGAAGAACACAAAATGAACGGGATGCAAGGAAATCGCCGTATTGATGGTGATGTGATTGCAGGCCCGTTTTTAGTTGTGGGAGATACAGGAATGGATATATGCTCTCTTACGGATGAACAATTGGAGTTTTATAAAGAGAGGTTCGCAGAGCCAGAAGATATCTCGCAGGAGGAAGTGCAAGAGCATCTCGAAATGGGATTTGAACCATGGTCAATGAATTTATGTTAAACGGAGGAAAAGATAAAAATGGCAGGAAAGAAAGGAACAAGTAAAACAACAAACAAAACAAGTAAGGCACAAGAAAATGTGCAAGAACAAAAAGCAAATATGGTAGGTGTTGAGGCGAAAATTGACCGCCTCATTGACCGAGAGGGAAGTAATCTTAAAGCGGTTGCAAGTGCAACCATTGGAGGTGCTTTTGCAGTACACGGAATCAGGATTTCAGATTCACAAAAAGGATTGTTTGTGTCTATGCCGTCAACGAGCTATACAGATCGGCATGGGAATACACAGTATAATGATACCTTCCATCCAATTACGGCAGAAGCAAGAGAAGAGCTCATCGGGAAGGTAAAAGAAGCTTATGAACAAGCATTAGAAGAAAGCCAAAACGAGGAAGAAGCCGAAGAAGAGACGGAAGGGATAGATGAAGAGCCACCCCAAATAGGACCAACGATGTAGAAATTCGGAAAGTCAAAAAATAATGCTAGACATTTGAAAAATTGTGGGTATTCTGTTGGTAAGAAAGAGGTGAAGCAATATGATGAAACAAACTGTTTTATTACTGCTTTGTGCAACCATTGCGATAGCTTCTATCGGATGTGAAAGGAAACCAAAGGCGAAGGAGAAGGAACCGAAAAAGATTGAGCAGACCGTGTCAGAGGATATCCAAATATCGGAAGAAGAACCAAAAGAACACGCAAAGCAGAAAAAAGACCAAGTGGAAGTAGAAGAAGAAAAAACTACTACACAGAAAGAAAACAAGGAAATGCAGAAAGAGACGGAAACGCAAAGCCAAAAGCCAAGTGTGACACCGTCTACACAAGTAACCCCAGAAGCACCAACTGTCAAACCGCAAGAGGAGGAAACCTCAAAACCAGAAGCCCCAAAGGCAACCACGAAAGATTGTGTGGCAGTCGCAAATCAGGTGCTTATGTATATCAACAGTTACCGACAAAGTCCAGCAACCAAACTACCAGGGCTTACCAAATACGCAGAATATCGTAGCCGACAGTTGATTGGGAATTTCGCTCATAATACTTCGGATGAACGAGCTGCGGCAACGGCGCTTCAATACGGAACCTATGTGGAACCAGCACTTTATGGAATGACCGGAGAACCTTATTATGAAGCAGGGGCGAGAGAGGCCATTGCAAAAGGTGGATATGTGGGAACCGTGGATGAAGTAGCAGAGAGACTGGCAAAACTAGTCAGAAACAGTGCAGGACACTGGGCATATGTAGGAAGTAGTGAGTACGCCTATATTGCAGTAGGAGTAACCTACAACAGCGGTATGTGGTATTGCGACATCGCAATGGCAAGAGTGAATACCGATAATCATTAATAAACAAAACAATAGGAACCCTATTACTGGAAGAAGTAATAGGGCTCTTTTTATTTCAGAAAAGAAAGAGGGAGAGAACATGAGAAAAAGATATAAGAAAAGAATCGTCTCAATCTTGTTAAGTCTAGTTATGTTACTAGGTGTGTTTGGCACCTCTGTAATGGCAGCGCCGGCATCGGATATCCCGGCTGAAATGTTAGACAATGTGTACTTGGACGCGCTTGCCTATACGGGATTTGATGTACAGGCAATGAAGAACAATGGGACAATTTTCAAAACCTATGGTGGACAGATTTCGTCCTCTATTCTGTCGAATATCACCTATAACACCGGTCCAAGTGGACTGGAAACTGTGGCAGGAAACACGGTGTCAGGACTTGCACCAAACATTGCAAAGTATGAGTCTAGCGGCTTATGTTGTGCATCCTATGTGTCCTATGTGTATTATAATTATCTGCCACATGTAGCGGGTGTGGATACTTCCAGTACGCCATGTCCATCCAATCCAAGACTTGCTGCAGCTTACTACGAGCAAGGATTAAACTGGGTGAATAATGGAAGAGCAAGACGGATTTCCTTTACCCAAAACTCCAATGGTTCTAACTTTAACCCTGCGGAAGAGATTCCAATCGGTTCTCTTATTTGTTATGAAACCATTTCCACAGGGCGTATTTCTCACGTAGCAATCTATGCGGGATACTACAATGGAAACCATTTTGTGACACATGTAGGAAATGAAAAGGGGCCTACCATTAGTGTAGTGGCAAACTCAACCAAGGGTAGTGACCCACAGCGAGTAGCACTTGTAGTTGTGCCAGAATTTGTCGAAGAAAACGGTGTGATCGAGGTACACAAAACCGATACGGATGGAAACGATTTAGCAGGAGCTGTGTTTGTGGCAACTAGTAACGCGGACCCAAGTAAGCAATACCGTATCGGACCAACCAATGCATCTGGCTATGCCTTCGCAGAAGGTGTGCCATATGGAGATTATGTGATCCGAGAAACTGTGTTTCCTGAAAATTATCGCAGCTATGGTCAAACCGAATGGCAAGTAACGGTAGATTCTGCCAATGGTGGAAAGGTAACCTTTGAAGCTGTGAATGAACGGATTCCGGGTTCTTGTGAAATCATAAAAACATCGGAAGATGGTAAGGTGGATGGTGTGTCCTTCCGCATTCAAGGAACCAATGTAGATCAAATTGTAGAAACTCATGATGGTGGGAAAATCAAGGTGGATGAACTAAAGCCAGGGAACTATACGGTAACCGAGTTGGCACCAGATAAGTATGTGCCACAAGTGACTCAGACAGTTGCCATTGAAAGCGGAAAAACAGCTACTGTGAATTTTAATAATATTCTAAAGAAATGGAAATTAAAAGTCACCAAAGAAGATTTGGAATTTCAAGAAGCACAGGGGGATGGAACAATCAAAGGTGCTGTCTATGGAGTGTACGAAGGGGAAACCTTAATCGACACCTACACCACAGATGAAAATGGTGCATTTGAAACCAGTTATTATATTTGTGGTGACGACTGGTCACTTCGTGAAATTACACCAAGTGAAGGATATCTTTTGGATACAACTGTTTATCAGATTGATGCAAAGGCCAAGAACTTTGAGGTGGAATTTAATACGATTGAAGAAACCGTTTTGGAAGAGGTTATCAAGGGAAGTATCCGAATTGTGAAGCATACAGACGATGGCTCTACTCAAATTGAAACACCAGAAGAAGGTGCAGAATTCGACATTTATCGCCAAGCAGCGGGTTCTTATGAAAAAGCAAAAGAAAGTGAAAGAGACCATGTAACTTGTGATGAAAATGGATTCGCAACGAGCAAAGATTTGCCATATGGTGTGTACACTGTGGTGCAGACCAAAGGATGGGAAGGTAAAGAACTATTAGAAGCATTCGATGTGTTTGTTGGACAAGATGGAAAGGTATACTCCTATATCATCAATAATGCTACTTTTGATTCCTATGTCAAAGTGGTAAAAACGGATGCAGAAACTGGAAAAACAATCCCATATGCAGGAGCTGGATTCCAGATTCTAAGGCCGGATGGAAGCAAGGTGGAAATGACCTACACTTATCCAGAAGTAACAACCATTGATATCTTCTATACCAACAAGGAAGGAACTTTGATTACTCCAGAAATGTTAGACTATGGCATGGGATATGAGTTGGTGGAAGTGATTGCACCGTATGGATATGTATTGGACAAAACGCCAGTGATGTTTGATGTTACGAAAGAAGAAGCAACAGAGGAAGCTGGTAAAACGATTATCTGCGTAGAGAAACCAAATGTGCCACAGAAAGGTATGATTACCATCACGAAAGAGGGAGAAGTTTTTTCTTCTGTTGTGGCTAAAGAAGATGGTTATCAGCCTGTGTATGCTATTAAAAAATTAGCTGGTGCTGTGTTCCAAGTGATTGCATCAGAAGACATTTATACGCTTGATGGTACCCTCCGATACCGCAAAGGAGATGTAGTAGACACCATAGAAACTTCTAAGCTTGGAACAGCAACAACTAAACCATTGTATCTCGGAAAATATAAACTTCTTGAAGTAAAAGCGCCAAATCATTTCGCTGTGAATCCAACTGCCATCGAAGTGGAACTTGCCTATGCGGGACAAGAAGTAGAAGTAACTTCTGTCACAGAAACAGTACAGAACGAAAGACAAAAAGTAGTTATCAGTCTTCAGAAAGTGTTAGAGATGGATAACAAGTTTGGCATTGGAGATCAAGAGGAAATCTTATCTGTGAAGTTTGGACTTTTCGCAGCCGAGGAGCTGATTGCAGAGGATGGAAGCGTTATTCCAGAAGATGCGCTGTTTGAGATTGCAACATGTGATCAAAATGGAATTGTCATCTTCCAAACAGATGTGCCAATGGGTGCAAAACTCTATGTGAAGGAAGTGGAAACGGATGTCCATTACCAATTAAATGAAGAAAGATTTTATATACAGGCGGATTATCAAGGACAGGATGTCCCTGTGGTATACCTTGTAGCAAATGAGGGGAATGGGATAGAAAACAAGCTGCTTCGAGGAAGTATTCTTGGAAGAAAGGTTGATGAGCAAGGGAAACCACTTGCGGGTGTATTGTTTGGTCTTTTCAAAAAAGATGAAACGAAGTTTAGTGAGGAAACCGCACTACTTGTTGCCACAACTGACCAGGATGGAAGATTTGCTTTTTGTGACATTCCATATGGCACTTGGATTTTAAGAGAGTTAAAAACTTTGCCAGAGTATGTGCTTGATAAAACAGTACACGAAATGGAAATTACAAAAGAGGGACAAATCTTGGAAGTAGAAGTAATGAATAGACGAATTCCACAATCTCCACAGACAGGAGATAACAGTATGCCAGGGCTCTGGATTGGACTTTTGGCGATAGCAGTTGGAGGTATAATTTCCACTGGAGTTATCTTCATCAAACGCAAGAAGGAAGATGACAAATAGAGTGAAAATAAAACAAAAGTGATTATGTAGAAAGGAGAATCCGTATGAAAAAGAAACGATGGAAAAAAATATTGCTAGTTGCAATGAGTGTATTGTTGTTCGTGGGCGTATGTTCTATGCAGACATTTGCTGCGGGGAATGTGGCAGGAGTCATTGAACAGACTTGGCAAGAGGCACAAGGGCAGGTAAAACAAGTCGTAAATAATGTGGTCTTTCCGGTCATAGATATGATACTTGCAATTCTATTTTTTGTGAAACTAGGCACTGCATACTTTGATTATCGGAAGCATGGACAGTTTGAATTCACAGCTCCAGCCATCTTGTTTGCCTGTCTCATTTTCACCTTGACAGCACCACTTTATATTTGGAATATTTTATAAAAATAGTGCTAGATATTGGAGAAAACTCGTAGTATTGTATGTGTCTGAAAGGAGACAAAGGCTATGAGTTTTTTTCAAAAGTTATATGAAGGGGAATATGCACCGATGAGTGAGAAAATGCCGGATACTGCTGAATTCAAAGCATGTTGGGAGTGCATGAGTTGTGCGGAAGAAGAATTTCAAAAGGCACTTACAAAGGAACAATTAAAGCTGTTTGCAGAGTATCAAAAGACGCAGCTAGAAATCGAAAGGTTGCTACAAGTGCATGTGTTTGAAAAAGGATTTTATATTGGTGCAGAATTTCAAAGAGATTATAAAGAAATTGACCATTTACTAGAAGAAGTGTAAGTGGTCATTTTTTTATGCAAAACAGACAGGAGAAAGACTGTCTGTTTTGTGTTGTAAAAAGGAGGTGATACACCTATGTTTGGGTGGTTAGAAGGGCTCATTGAATCCATATTTAATGCGATGGGTCCTGCATTTGAAACTATTGGGCAAATGATATCGAAAGAAATTTGGAATACCATGCTTCGGTGGTTTTACGAAACCGCTTATATTGCGTTAGCAGAATTCTTTGAATTGATGGGTAATATGGGTGCAGATGTCTTCGATCTTGAATGGGTACAAGGATTTACCACATTTTTTACTTTGTTTGGATGGGCACTGTTTGCCGTGGGAACTGTGGTTGCAATCTTTGATGTGGCAATTGAGTATCAGACAGGAAGAGCAAATATCAAAACCACTGCACTAAACATTTTGAAAGGTTTTTTTGCATGTTCATTAATTGGAGTCCTTCCCATTGAACTCTATTCATTTTGTATCAGTTTGCAAAGTACATTCTCGCGTGATTTAGCTCGTATATTTGCGGGGACTCAATATATTGGTCTAGGTGATTTGTCAAAGACTGTGATGGGGACGGTATTTAGCCCTTCTCCATTGAATCAAAGTCCATTAATGATTCTGCTAACATTGATTGCATTTGCGTATTGTATTATCAAAGTTTTTTTTCAAAATATCAAACGAGGCGGCATATTACTCATCCAGATGGCAGTAGGAAGTCTCTATATGTTTTCGGTGCCAAGAGGTTACACAGATGGATTTGTTCAGTGGGTCAAGCAGGTGATTGCTACTTGTTTAACAGCGTTTTTGCAAACCACATTTTTATATCTTGGACTTATGACTTTCGATGAGCATATGTTGTTAGGCCTTGGCATTATGCTAGCAGCCAATGAAGTGCCAAGAATTGCCCAACAGTTTGGATTAGATAGTTCTATGAAATTTAATGCTATGAGTATGGTTTACGGGGCATCATCCGCAGTGAACTTATCAAAGAATGTAATGAAAGTAATAGGAAAGTAGGTGAGTGTTTTGACACAATATTTATACCCACAGAACCTAAAAGCAAAAGCGAATTTATGGCTTTGGAGTTTAAAGGACTTTGTGATTATGGGAGTGATAGCATTACCATCCATTGTGCTGTTGGTAGAGTTTGGCATTAAACTTCCGTTAGTAGGAGTATTGTGCTATGGATTTTTAACTATCCGTATGGATGATACAACGGTTATTGATTTTTTGAAGTATGCAATTCGATATCTGTTTGCAACCCAACAGTATTACGAATGGAGGTGAAGCAATGGGTGAGAAGAAAAAGAAAAAAGGACGTTCCGTGCAAGAACTCCTTGGAATAAAAAGTTTTACGCCCTATGGTCTTTTAACCACAAAGGGTGAATTGATATTTTATACCGTTGCACCGACCAATATATCGGTGCTTTCCAGTGCCAATATTGAAATCAAAGTAAGACACCTAATGATGGTATTATCAGCGATTCCAGACATTGAGATTAATTGCACGGATTCATCCGAATGTTTTGATGATAATAAAGCATATCTGCAAAAGCGGATGGAAGAAGAAAGCAATTTAAAGGTCAGAGAGTTGCTGAAAAAGGATTTGGCATTTTTGGATCATATTCAGATAGAAATGGCAACTGCCAGACAGTTTTTATTCATTGCAAGGTGCAAGAATATAAAACAAGAACAGGTATTTCATATTGCAAACCGAGTGGAAAAAGTCATTACCGAGCAAGGATTTGAAGTGCGTCGAATGAAAAAGGAAGATATCAAACGATACCTTTGTATTTACTTCGATGCCTCTATGAACGGAGAATTATTACCGGATGCAGATGGGGAACAATGTTTTAATTTACCTTAAAATTTCAAGGGGTAGATTATGAAAATATAAATTAGAAATAGAAATAAATCAGTCGTTTTGCAACAAAGCAGAAGGGCTTTATTTTCTGTCTTTCTGCTTGTCGGCGAAGCGGCAGTAAGGAGGAAAAATGGGAAAGAAAAAAGTATTAACGCCGGAAGAGCAGGAAGTATTTCGTACCAAGGATTTTTTTGACATGATACTGCCAAGTACCATTAAGTTTTTATCAGACCATTATATCGTGGGGGATTCCTACCGATGTGTCTGGGTAGTCAGAGAGTATCCACCAAGCACAGAAGAACAAGCAATTCTATCTCAACTGGCAGATAGAAACGGAGTCACACTTCGTATCTACCACAGACTGGTAGAATCTATGGAGCAGCGAAAGATTATTCAAAATGCTACCCGCAGGAACAAGATGAAAAGTGGTGGCAATGATATGAACGATACTATTGAAGCAGAGGGAAACCTTCAGGATGTTATCGAAATGTTAGCCAATCTTCGAAAGAACAGAGAACCCCTACTTCATTGCTGTGTGTATATGGAGTTGAAAGCAAAGAGTCTGGCTGCGCTGAAGGAACTGCAAAGCGACATTTCTATGGAGCTCACTCGTTCCAAGATTATGGTGGATAGACTCACCTTAAGACAGCAAGAAGGGTTTCTGTCTGTTCTGCCTGTCGGCTCGAATCAGTTCGGAGAACAGTTTGAGCGTGTATTACCAGCATCGAGCGTAGCGAATTTATATCCATTTAATTTTTCGGGCAAGACAGACCCCCATGGACTCTATATTGGACGAGACAAGTACGGTACCAATATATTAGTGGATTTTGATAGAAGAGCAGAGGATAAGACCACATCCAATGTGTTAATTTTAGGAAATAGTGGTCAGGGAAAGAGCTATTTGATGAAACTGATATTAACCAACCTTCGAGAGTCTGGAAAGCGCATTCTTGTGTTAGATGCAGAAAGTGAATATAAGGATTTATGTGAGGAAGGATTGGGAGGCTGCTATATTGATTTTATGACAGGCGAATACAAGATTAATCCGTTAGAGCCAAAGGTCTGGTCAGATGGTGTGGAAGAAGTGGATTTGTCAACGCCAGAAGCATTTCGAAAGGTAACAAGACTAAGTCAGCATATCGCATTCTTAAAGGACTTTTTCCGTAGCTACAAAGATTTTACAGATGCACAGATTGATACTATCGAAATCCTGTTAACCAAACTTTATGAAAAATTTGGCATTAGTGATAGTACTGACTATAGCTGCATGAAGTCTACGGATTATCCGATTATGAAAGATTTTTATGCCTTATGTGAGCAAGAGTATCAGAATTATGACAGCACCAAAAAATATCTTTACACGGAGGAAATCTTGCAGGAAGTGTGTCTTGGAATTCACAGTATGTGTGTAGGCGCAGAGGCGGTATACTTCAATGGGCATACCAACATCACTGATGATGCCTTTTTAGTGTTTGGAGTAAAGGGTCTTATGGATACGAATAAGCGATTGAAAGATACCATGCTGTTTAATATTTTATCCTATATGAGCAATCAGCTTCTGGGAGTTGGAAGTACAGCAGCGAGTATCGATGAGTTATATTTATTCCTCACCAATATGACAGCAATTGAATATATCCGAAACGCTATGAAACGTGTTCGAAAGAAGGATTCCTCAATCATTCTGGCTAGTCAGAATATTGAGGACTTTTTAATTCCAGAGATTCGTGAATTTACTAAGCCATTATTCTCGATTCCGACTCATCAGTTTTTATTTAATGCAGGGCAAATCAATCCAAAAGAATATATGGATGCACTTCAGGTAGAACCGAGTGAATTTGAACTCATCAAATATCCGGAGCGAGGAACTTGTTTGTATCGGTGTGGAAATGAACGGTATCTATTGCAGGTCATTGCACCGGATTATAAATGGGAGATTTTTGGCAAGGCAGGCGGTAGATAATGGCAGTCATCATCAAAAAGGTTGTTGTGATGATACTCACAGACCGCAGGGTACAAAAATTCATTGGAGGCGTTATCCTTGGAATTATTGCCATTATCATTATGCCGATTTTAGCTCTCTATGGAATCTTTAGTGG
Organism: Faecalimonas sp.; assembly: GCA_045650645.1. GTDB lineage: Bacteria > Bacillota > Clostridia > Lachnospirales > Lachnospiraceae > Faecalimonas. Next base: position 84,215 of record JAZRRJ010000015.1, read on the forward strand.
GGAGGTCAAGATAGATACAGGTCGGCTAGTAGAGATGGTACAAGAAAATCTCACAGAGGAAGAACGAGAAGAAATCCAACACATTAACGATGTTATGTATGGAATTGAAGGACAGATGCTTGCAAGTGGATTTTCTAATGAGCAAGTGCAAGAAGCACAGTTACTTTATATGTTAGCTCTAGATGAAGCATCCAAAGAAGAAGGATTTATCCAAAGATTAGTAGGGTGTTTTGAAATGGAACAAAGAGATGAAGAACTCATACGGAATGTCAATCAGACATTTGGTATTACCCTTGATGAGGGGGGCTTTCGTCAGATTATGGATGGTGTTCGAAGTGTGACCATTGATACGAGTGATTATTATGACAAGAACACGAAGAACAATCTGGATTTAGTGAAATATGCAAAGCACGCCAAAGATGCGGGTTGGGGATATGTCTGGGGAACCTATGGACATGTCCTTAATAATAACCGATTGCAATCATTGATTTCTCAGTACCCCAAAGACGTGGGAGATTACGAAACCTTTATTCGACAGCACTGGCTTGGTAAGCGAACTACCGATTGTGGTGGATTGATTAAAGGCTATGCGTGGCTCAATGTGGAAACCAATCAGATTGAATATGGAACCAACGGGATGCCAGTGTTACGAGCCGATGGCATTTATGCAGAGGCAACAGAAAAAGGGCCGATTAACACGATTCCAGAGATACCGGGGCTTGCAGTTTGGAAGAAAGGACACATTGGAGTTTATATTGGAAATGGGAAAGTAATTGAAGCAATGAGCACCAAGAAAGGTGTGGTAGAAACTAATTTGAGTGAGGGACCGTGGACTCATTGGTTAAAGGTTCCGCATATCACCTATATAGAAACGGAGGAATAGAATTGATTCATAAAATTTTGTTAGATATGGGACAGCATCCAACTTTGAGGAAGCACTATGAAAATGCAATGAAGGTATATGAGTATTATTCGGAAAGAGCATTAAAGTATCACCAGGATGGCGTTTATCGAATCGACTTAACAGATATCTTTTCGGAAATGCATGGTCAGTATTTATCCAAAAGTTTATTGGAAGATATGCTGGCGGAAAATCCGAATTTTGAGCATGTAGAACTCATTGATGATGAATTGTTTATTACTGTAGCAAAGCAAGAACAAGGACAAGTGGAAGAACCACAAATGTGTTTATAGGAGGAATAAAGATGAAACAAACAACCGTAGCGGTACAATGTGAGGAAGAAAAAGTTGCAGCCGCAAAAATGTATATGAAGCAAAAGGGATTGAATTTTGAAGAAGAAGTAAAAAAATCAATCGAAGTATTATATAGCCGCCATGTACCTGTGGTGGTACGAGATTTTATTGATATGCGATCAAATATGACTTTAGAAGTCATCGGACAAAAGACTGGAAACAGAAGGGAGGGATAGTTTATGTACAGTTATCAAGAGTTTTGTAAAAAGACTGTAGAGTGGTTTGAAGAATTTGGAGAAGAATGGTTTGGAAAAGGTGACTACGAAATTGAACTTGCGCATAAGAACAATTGTGTACGAACAGGAATGAGATGTACTGTGGAGAAAAATTCGACGAGAGTTGTCCCGGTAATATATTTTGATAATTTTTATAATTCTTACCTGATGTCGAAAGATTTTTTGGGAGTTATGGGACAATTAAAAGAACGTTTAGAGGAAGCATTAGAATCAACGGATATGATAGAAAATAGTGTGTGTCACCTCAAACCTTCGAAGGATAATATTATCTTTGAACTTATGCATTCAGAAAAAAATCATGAATTTTTGAAGGAACTTCCACACCGACAGTTTTTAAACCTTTCCATTGTCTATCGTTGGGATATTATGGAAGATGGAACCAATCGAGCGAGTGCGATTGTCAATAAAGATATAGCAAAAGCTTTTGGATTGGATGAAGAGGAATTGTATCAACTTGCTTATAAAAATACAAGAGAAAGAATGGAACCCGTAGTGGTGAATTTGAATAAATATGTGAATAAATATATGGAAACAGGTTGCCACCCAGAGTTATCGGAATTTAAAGAGAATTGGGATTCTGAGGATTCTCCAATTTATATTATTACAAATGAGGATACCTATAAGGGAGCGATTAACATTTTGTATCCAGATTTGTTGCAACAAATTGTGGACAAGCATGGTTGTGATTTGTATCTTATTCCATCTTCAGTGCATGAAATGATTGCAGTTCCAGCAGAACACGGAAATATAGATTCTTTACTGGAATGCATTCGAGAAGTGAATCAGACATTGGATATAGAAGATGTGTTATCGAATGATGTGTACAAATATGATGTGCAAAAACAGAGAATTGTACAGGTTACAGATACGAATCAAGAAATGCTCATTTTACCAGAGCTTGAACCGGAAATCGGGTTAGAGACAGAAAGAGAAATGGAGATGTGGTAGATGTATAGTTATGAAGAATTCAAAGAATTAGTAACGGAAAGATTAAAAGAACTGGTAAAAAAAGATTATCCAGATATCGTAGTTCATCAAAGTAAGGTGCCGTTGAACAATCAATTGATGGATGTTCTTGTGTTTGCCAAAGCATATGAAGAAATGGGAGTGTCCCCGTCTTTGTATTTGCACAAAGTATATGGTGATTATGTGCGACAGGGAGATTTCGAGTATATTATGCAGCAATGTAGTTTACAACTACGTGACAATTTGAGATTAACGGAAGATGTTATAAAAACATTGAAGGACCAAAGTTCATTAGCGAATCGAATCACATTTGAACTCATTCACACGGAACAAAATAAGGAGTTTTTAAAACAAGCACCACATCGTGAATTTTTAGATTTGTCGGTGGTTTATAATTGTCATTTTAAAAGCGAAAAAATGGAAGGGCATGCGCGTGTGACTGATAAGTTGGCAGAACTTCTTGGTGTTACGGAAGAAGAGTTGTATGTACTTGCTTATGAGAATACTAAGCGAGTTCATAAACCGATTGTAAAACCACTAGGAGATGTCATTTTGTATATGATGGCAAAGGACCATGAAGGAATTGATTTAGAAGAAATCCCAGAATGGAATCAAAATTCAAAATTCAATATTTATATGCTTACGAACCGTGAAAGAGAACGAGGCGCAGCATCGTTACTCTATCCAGAAGAACTAGTAAAACTGGCAGAAAAACTAGATTCCGATTTATATATTGTACCAGCATCCGTGGATGAGGTTCTTGTAGTGGAAACGGGAGGTTATAATCCGGAGGAATTGGCACAGACAGTTTATGAAATGAACAAACTAATTCGGGAAGTTGAAGATAGGTTATCCAACCAGGTTTATTTTTACAATCGTCAGACACAAGAGATTTCACTTGCAACTGATACCGAGCATACTATGCTTACAGAAGATTATGAAGCAGAACCAGACGAAAGTATGAGTATGGGAATGGGGGGATAAGTATGACATCAGAAAGAAAGAATGAAGTGTTTGGGAAAATGCTTTCGTGGATCTTCGAACATGTAAAAGAAGACAAAGAACTGTTTCGGATCTTGCATAAGCAGCTGGGAATGACGCGGGATGAATTTCATGACAATGGCATTGACAGTCTGGATTATTTGTTTGAAACCCCAACAATTGATGAAACGATTGGTAAGATAGCAATCCTCCATTTGCATCAGGAAGAAGATGATTATTATTTTTCGAGTGAGTATAATAATACATTCTTCAAAACGGCCAAACTATATCAGCGGTATTGGGAACATGGAGATGACAATCTTACGATTGATACCATTGCGCAAATGTACTTTGGAGCACAAGAATCCATTGACCCAGTAACATTTTCTGTGTTAACAAATGCGATTAAACATGATGACAGGGTCAACGTGGTCATTAAAATCGATATGGATGAAAATATGATGAGTGTGCTTCATAAGAGTGGAGATTGGAAGAAATATTGTCTGGAAGATATTTTGCAGGCGATTGGAGTTGTAGAACGCAGCGCAGGACAAGGTGTGAATCCTCGTAGTGATTGTATGTTTCAAGAACTAATGGAATGGAATCATATAGGTGAAAACAATTCTGAAGTGGCAGAGGTATCTAAGGAGCAAATACCAGCGATGTAACGAGCCGTGTGGCTTTTTGTGCCACTTTGCAGGAAAAGTAGGAAATACCATCGATGGTGGCAAATAAAAGGAAATTTGGGCGAATTTGCGCCGATTAGTAGCAATCGAAGAGATTGCTTTTTTTATTTCAAAAAGAAGGGAAAAGAGAACATTGAGAACACAAAGATTTGGAATCGAGATTGAGATGACCGGAATCACACGAGCCGCAGCCGCACAAGTGATTGCCGGTCATTTTCAGGCCCCAGCTATTCATGTGAGTGGTGGTTATGATCCTTATGCCGTCCGTGATGAACAAAACCGTCTATGGAAAGTTGTAAGCGATGCATCCATTCGAGAAGAGGCGAGCAGAGGGACTAGACCTAGCACCCATTATCAGGTGGAATTGGTATCCCCTATCTGTCAATATGAGGATATTGAAACCATACAGCAAATCGTAAGAAAACTTCGAAGTGCTGGTGCAAAGACGAATGATTCCTGTGGAATCCATGTGCATGTCGATGCATCGCCTCATACGGTAAAGACGCTTCGAAACATTGTGAACATTATGGCTGCGAAAGAGGATTTACTTTATAAAGCGTTAAATGTGCGTCCGAGTAGAGAACGCTATTGTCAAAAAGCGGATACTAGATTTTTAGAAGAAATGAATCATAGGAAACCAAAGTCCATGGAGCAGTTTGAATCGATGTGGTACGATGGGCGCATTGGTCGCCATGACCATTACCATAGCTCCAGATACCATGGATTAAATCTGCATAGTGTGTTTTCAAAAGGGACTATTGAATTTCGGTTATTTAATTCAACGCTACACGCAGGAAAGATAAAATCCTATATTCAGCTGTGTCTTGCAATCAGTCATCAAGCACTTGTGCAAAAAGGTGCATCTAGAATTAAAACGCAGAGTTCAAATGAGAAATACACCTTTCGGACATGGCTATTGCGTTTGGGGATGATTGGAGAAGAGTTTAAATCTGCAAGGCTACATTTGTTAAGTAATCTGGAAGGGAACATTGCGTGGAAAGACCCGACACAAGCGGTTGCTCAACAGCAACGAATGCTGGAAAGACGGATGGAAGAGATGCAAGAAGAAAGTATGGTAGAAGAAGAGATAGCAGAAGAGATAGCAGAAGGACCAGTCATGAGTATGTAAGGAGGAGATAGTACAATGAGCAGAAAGTTATATGTTGCGTATGGCAGCAATCTGAATTTGCGACAAATGAGTCATCGTTGTCCAACAGCAAAGTTTATGGGAAGCGGTGTGATAGAAGGTTATGAGTTGCAGTTCAAGGGAAGAGACAAAAGTTCCTTTGCAACCATTGCACCGAAAGAAGGGTGCAAAGTGCCAGTGGGCGTGTTTGAAATTGGAATCCAAGATGAAATGCGTCTGGATGTTTATGAAGGATTTCCAAACCATTATTTTAAGCAAGATGTTCCTGTGAAAATGAATGATCAAACCATAAAAGGTATGGCTTATATTATGGATTTAAAAATGGAGTTTGGTATGCCATCGCCCTATTATTATCAAGTGGTGCAACAAGGATATCAAGACTGTGGATTGGATACAGAAATTTTAGAACAAGCTGTTCTTGATAGTACAAAAAAGTATTATGAATCAGCTATGGATAGACGACCAAAGATTTATTTTGTGCGAAAAGAAGAAGTAGAACCGAATGATTTAGAAGAGGATGAATTAAAGGAAGATGAACTGGATGAAATGGACATTGGTTTTACACAAGGACAAGTGTGGTAGGTGATGCTATGAATAGGGTGAGAAAACTACGAAGAGAGCTAGGGAGAAGTTATTATTACAAACGGTATATGAGTCAACGGATGCTACGAAGACTCCAGAAAGAAGTGCCAAAATATTTTGTGGAAATAGTTGTCTCTTCTCTGACAGTCGGCTGCGTAAAAATTGAAGCTGTGCTGTACCGAAAAAATGATCAGCTGCTCTTGGGATATGATGTGTTTGTGAAGGATGATTCCCGTGCTCCGGAGTGGATTATTTATGATAGTCCGAAGGATGAAGTGGTTCTAAAAGAGGCGGAAATGCTGAAGGTTTTGGAACGCATTGTGAGTGAGAATCATCTCTCTTATACGGAGTGCTGTTTTGAGAGTTTGGAGGGGAAAATAGTTCCTCTCAAAAAGAAAGAATAGGGCATTTTCGCAGGGTCGAAAATCAAGCGGGAGAAAGGGTTGGGGTTGCAAAAGCACCCCTTCCCAACTCACATCGGACGGCAACGCCGACCGTTTGGCGCTTCTTGGGGATTTTGCAGTGCGAAATTTTAGGGGTCAGAAAGAGGCCTATGGAGTCAAGTTAGGGGTCAAAGTAAGAAAAAAGCAAGGAAACACAAGAAAAAAGTGTGGGTCAAGAAAGGGGTTATGCACATGGAAGAGAATAAAAGAGGGGACCGGAGAAAGTTTGCACTTTGGGCAAAGAATTCCACTTTGGATTCCGTCAAAAAGTTTTATAAAGAGGATGATTGTGAATCTCAAAGTGAGTTTATTGAGAAAGCCATTTTGTTTTATTTGGGATATCTATTGACAGAGAAGAGCAAGTCGTATTTGCCAAATGTTGTGACTTCCACACTGAAGGGGATTGTGGCAGAAAGTGACCACAAACAGAACCGTATGCTCTTTAAACTGGCAGTGGAAATGGCGATGATGATGAATGTGATTGCATCCAGCCAGAACATTGACAAGTTGTCTTTGGAGAGCTTGCGAGGTGAATGTGTGAAAGAAGTAAAGCGTACTAACGGAAATTTTTCTCTGGAGGATGCAGTGGATTGGCAGAAAGGGTAGCGTAGATATATGGCAAAACTAGTGACGAAATTTAAATATTTAAAGCCCAAAGAAGGTCGAAAACTTGGTGGATATGTGAAATATATTGCAACTCGTGAGGGTGTAGAAAAGATCGATGACACGGGAAAACTGGCGCCTGCTACTCTGAAACAAAAAGAGTTTATCCAAAAACTATTAAAGGATTTTCCAGACAGCATAGAGATGTTGGAGTATGAAGATTATGTCAGCGAGCAGACCGTTGGGAATGCTTCTGAGTTTATTACTCGTGTGTTAGAAGATAATGTACAGGAAACTGTAAATACCAAAACCTACGCAGACTATATAGCGACCCGGCCAAGAGCGCAGCGGTTTGGCTCTCATGGGTTATTTACTGATGATGGAATTCAAGTAAAGTTGGGACGGGTATCAGAGGAACTGAATCTCCATGAGGGGAATATATGGACTGTGATTCTATCCCTACGGCGAGAGGATGCAGAACGTCTTGGCTTCAATGATGGTGTGCGCTGGAGAGATATGCTTCGCACACAGACAGAAGCACTGTCAAAAAACTTTAAAATACCAATGGAAAATCTCAGATGGTTCGCGGCCTTTCATAACGAAAGTCATCATCCTCATGTGCACATGATTGTGTTTTCCACAGAGGAACAAGAGGGATTCTTGTCGAAATATGGTGTGCGCAATCTAAGAAGCTCCTTTGCAAATGATATTTTTGCACAGGATTTATTGTGTTTATTTGAAAAGCAGACGCAGTATCGGGATGCACTTCGAAAGGAAAGCAGGGTACGAGTGGAAGAGCTCATTGCGAAACTACAGACAGAATCCTATCACAATCCAAAGGCAGAGGAAATGTTATTTCAACTAGCGGAACGACTTTCTAAGACCAAAGGGAAAAAGGTGTATGGATACTTAAAAGCAGATGTGAAAGGGATTGTGGACCGAATAGTGGACGAACTAGAAAAGGACAAAAGAATCAAAGAACTCTACGAATTGTGGTATGAACAGACGGAAGTAATCAAGCGAACTTACACAGAACACATGGAGCCGCGCATCCCGTTGTCGCAAAATCCAGAGTTTAAAAGTATCCGAAATGCAGTCATACAGGAAGCAATGCATCTACTAGAACCGCAGGAAGAACTACAAGATTTTCGAGAAACAATTGTGATGGAACAAGGAAAAAACCAGGAGAAGGAAGATGCCTCTAGAGGCAAGGGAAAGCCATCTGGTGCAGGAGGAATACTCAATCTTATGTATCATATGAGTCGAATGTTTCAAGATAAATTGGAGACAAGTTCTCCTTTGGAGAAAGGTGTAGACAGAAAACTAGCAAGACAATTGAAAGAGAAAAAACAAGCGCAAGGTCTCAAACAATAGAAAAGGGAAGGAGAATAGTATGGCAAAATTTGTTTACTTTACGGAAGAACAAAAGGAACAGGTGCGTAAGATAGACTTGGTTGCGTATCTAAATAGAAATGGTTATAAGTTAAAACGTGCAGGTTCCGATTATGTATGGGAGAGCCCCCAAGGGAAAGTTTCAATTCGAGGAAATCGATGGTATCACCAATACGATAGAGAAGGTGGATATGTGATTAGTTTCTTTCAACGCTTCTTTGATATGAGTTTTCAAGAAGCCATGAAAATGTTATTGGAAGAACAAGGAATACCATATGAAACGATGGAAGAAGAAGTGAAGGAAAAGAAAGCATTTGAACTCCCAAAAGCAAATGGATGTATGCGAAGAATTTTTGCATATCTCCTAAAAGAAAGGCATCTGGACAAGGATGTGATTCAATATTTTGTCCATCGGAAACTGATTTACGAAGACGAGGAATACCACAATGTGATTTTTGTGGGAAGAGATGAGGAAGGAATTCCAAGACATGCGCACAAGCGTGGCGCAAGTGGTAAGAGTTGTTATAAGGGGAATATCGAAAGCAGCAACCCCGATTATAGTTTTCATTATGTGGGACCAAGTAATAAAATCTATGTATTTGAAGCACCATTAGATATGCTTTCCTACATTTCACTGCACAAGGAAAATTGGAAGGAACACAGTTATGTGGCACTTTGTTCTGTGGCGACAAAGGCACTTGTTTATCTGTTGAATCAGTATCCGCATTTAACAGAAGTCCACCCCTGTCTAGACCATGACAAAGCAGGAATAGAAGGGGACTACCGAATCCTAGAAAAGGTGCGAGAGTTGGGGGATTATACCATCAAACCAGAACTTCCAAAGTACAAGGATTGGAACGAGGAACTCAAGGCATCTTATGGAATGGATGCGATTCCGGCCCAAGACCATCCGGGACTTGTAAAGATGAAAACCTTATGTGCGGAGATGGTAGAAGCTGTGGATGGAATTAAAATAAAGAATTACTTGGAACATTTAAAGAACCGATTTGAGATATTGTCCAGCATTTCCTTGCGAGATGATGAGCGTATGTGGGAGCAGTCCTATGAATTATCATGGATTGCTTTTTTGTTTGGAAAAAGCAAGTTAGAATCCATGGAAAAGCATTACAGTTTAGAAACTTACGCAAAAATGCTCTATCAGCTTTATCCACCTCACAAAGATAATGTAGGATATCAAACACGCTTAGCAGATATTCGAGATGGAGTTTTCGAGATATTAAAAGTCTATCAGAAGGATGCGATTATTACAGAGACAGAACAGATGGAATGGATCAAGAAAGTAATGCAATTATCCGTAGACTGTCTGCGTTTTTCTATGTATGCAGAGAATCGAATGCAAGAAAAGATATTCAAACAGAAAGCGGGTGAACAGTCATGTCGAATGTCACAAGTTTAATCATTGTCGGTGCCATTATGTTTGGAATACTAGGAGGAGTAACCTTATTATCTCACATTTACAATTTGAATAATATCAAGTCAAAGACCGTTGGTGATGGGCAACATGGTACGGCAAAGTGGGCGACCAATGCACAAATAAAACGAACGTATCAACATTTGTTATTTACCCCAGAGAGATGGAGAAAACAGGCGCAGAAAGGAAAGACGCCTACCACCACGGAAGGGAAACCATTGCCTCAAGGAATTGTTGTAGGAAGAATCGGGAAAGCAGGAAAGACAACTGTCATGGTAGACACAGATGATGTACATGCATTAATGATTGGTGCGGCTGGTGTTGGAAAGACAGCGTACTGGTTATATCCATGTATTGAGTATGCATGTGCAAGCGGAATGAGTTTCCTATCCACGGATACCAAAGGGGATGTGATGCGAAATTATGGTACCATTGCAAAGGAATACTATGGATATCAGATATCTGTTATAGACCTTCGAAATCCCACCAGGTCCAATGGAAATAATCTCCTTCATCTAGTAAACAAATATATGGATTTATATCAAAAGAATCCGAATGAACTGACTTACAAAGCAAAGGCAGAAAAGTACGCCAAGATTATTTCAAAAACCATTATTCTTTCTGGAGCGGATGCATCGAGCTTTGGACAGAACGCATACTTTTATGATGCTGCAGAAGGATTATTAACAGCGACCATATTGTTGGTGGCAGAGTTTTGTGCGCCGGAAAAAAGGCATATCGTGTCGGTCTTTAAGATTATACAAGAGTTGCTTGCACCATCTCAAAGGAAAGGTAAGAATCAGTTTCAACAACTGATGGAGATGCTACCAAACGACCATAAAGCCAAGTGGTTTGCTGGTGCGGCCTTAAATACCGCAGAGCAGTCTATGGCATCGGTTATGAGTACCGCATTGTCCCGATTGAATGCTTTCTTAGATTCGGAGTTAGAACAACTTTTATGCTTTGATACAGAGATTGATGCAGAGAAGTTTTGTAGTGAAAAATGCGCTATTTTTCTTATTATGCCAGAGGAAAATCCAAACACCTTCTTCATGATTTCCTTAATCATTCAGCAACTATATCGAGAGATACTATCTGTGGCTGATGAGATGGGTGGAAAATTAAAGAATCGTTGTGTGTTCTTTTGTGATGAGTTTGGTACGCTGCCGAAGATAGAATCGGCGGAGATGATGTTCTCAGCATCCCGAAGTAGGAGGCTGCAAATCGTACCAATTATTCAATCGTTTTCGCAATTAGAAAAGAACTATGGAAAAGAGGGCGCAGAGATTATTGTAGATAATACGCAGCTCACCATCTTTGGTGGCTTTGCGCCGAACAGTACATCTGCAGAATTGTTATCGAAATCATTGGGAAGCAGAACGGTACTATCTGGTTCTGTGAGCCGTGGAAAGAATGATCCCACACAGAGTTTGCAGATGATAGAAAGACCACTTATGACTCCGGATGAGCTCAAGAGTATGCCAAAAGGTCAATTCGTTGTAATGAAGACGGGATTCTATCCCATGAAGGTAAACCTAAAACTATTCTTCAAATGGGGCATCCAATTTGAAGAGGAATACGCCGTTCTAGAACATGGAAACAGAAGAGTTGCCTACGCAGAAAAGCAAGAAATCATCGATGGAATACGAAGTAAATACCATCCAGAATTATTAGAGGAAGCAGAGATACCTCCAAACGCTTATCCATTAGGTGGACCACAACAAACGAAAACTCGGCTTCGAACTACACCAAAGGGATATAGGGAGGTGAAGTAGAATGAGTAAATATAACAAGATTTATCAATTGGATTTACCTCTTAGAGCGATTGCAATTTACTATTATCTCTGTGATAGATCGAATAAAGAGGGAGAATGTTGGCCAGCAATCCCGACTATTGCAAAGGAATTAAATCTATCTGAACAGACAGTTCGAAGGGGAATCAAAGATTTGAGAAGCAATGCACTTATAGAAACCAGTCAACGATACCGAACAAAGGGTGGAAAGAGTACGCTTCTTTTTAAAATCTTGTAGATTAAGTTCGAAAAGAAAATCACCTTGCACCAAGGGACAAGTGTGTCCTCGAGGTGCAAGGTGGTAGGTGACAGTAGTGGTAGGTCTAGAGAAGTAACCACTTTAAGAATATTACAACAGAAAGAAAAATTATATATTTTTGCGAGTCTGAGGTCTTTCCTCTACTTGTAATCTACTAACTATATCTCGTATTCCCCGGCAGAAAGTGTTAGTTTTTCCTCTTTCCAAGGAACTTTTACAATTGCTTCGCAATCAAATGGAACTTTGACGTATAGTGAATATCCATTATCTGTTTTTTTCCATTTCACACAAATGGTTCCTTTTGGTGAATCGTATTGCATATTTACATAATCAAAACGGTCAGACACTTCTGGTTTCACATAGAAGGTTTTAAAACCATTTTCATGCAAAGTAAGACCACACATGTTTTCATACATCCACTGCACAATACTTCCGTAGGTGTAGTGGTTGAGAGAATTCATACCTGTTCCTGAGATGGAACCGTCAGGAAGTACAGAATTCCAACGTTCCCAGATAGTAGTTGCGCCCATGTCTACTTCATATAACCAGCTTGGAAAATCTTTCTGGAACAGTAGTTCATAGGCTACTTCACTATAGCCTTCCTCAGAAAGAACTTTGCAAAGGAACGGAGTTCCAACAAAGCCTGTAGTCAAATGCATGTTGCTTTTTTGGAGCAATGCGAGTAGACCATCCGCAATTGTTTTACGGTGTTCATCTTTTACTAAATTCATCGCAAGTGCAAGGATGTGTGCTGTCTGTGTCTGAACAAGACTTGTACCTTCTGATGTATAATATCTTTCTTGAATCGCTTTGCGTGTGTGAACACTGACTGTTTGATAATATTCAGCGTCACTTGTTTCTCCAAGTACCTTGGCAGCCATTGCAACTAATTCGGAAGAATATTTCAGATACGCAGAAGCCACAAGTGTAACATCTGTTCCACCGTATCGGTCATCTTCTTGGTTTGCATCGCCATCAAGTGCAAGCCAGTCACCGAAATTAAAGCCTTTTTCCCAAAGTCCTGTTTCTCCAAGACTGTTTCTGACAATCCAGTCAATCCATGCCTTCATGCTTGGATATTGTTGTTTTAAAATATATGCATCTCCATAATGTGTGTACATGGTCCACGGAATAATAACCGCAGCATCACCCCATGCACACGAACCCCAGTAAAATGATGTTTCTGTCGGCTCTTTTTTGATAAAGGATGGTACAAGGTGACCAACCATACCGTCGCGGTCTTTTTGCTCAACCCAAAGGTCACGAAGGTATTTTGTGTAAAACGCATATGTTTCCATGTTATAGCTTGCTGTCTTACAGAACATTTGCGCATCGCCGGTCCATCCCATACGTTCGTTACGCTGCGGACAGTCTGTTGGCACATCTAAGAAGTTGTCCTTTTGGCTCCATTTCGCATTTTCAATCAAACGATTGATGCGTGCGTCAGAAGTAGTGATGTGACCACTTTCTTCTAAATCTGAGTAAACAACGCAGCCTTCAAAATCATCTAGAGACAGTTCTGTTGTGTTTCCTTCTATCTTTACATAACGGAAGCCGTAGAAGGTGAAGTGTGGTGATACAATCTGTTCTGTTCCGTCTGAGATATATGTATATTTGGCCTTTGCTTTTCGCAGATTTTCGTTGTAAAAGCAGTCGTTCTGAAGAATTTCGCCATGGCTTAATTTGATTACGGTGTCAGCAGGTTCGTGTACCTTCATTCGCACCCATCCGGCAATGTTTTGCCCCAAGTCAAGGACAGTTTCACCTGCAGGTGTGTGGATGAATCCAATAGGTTTTACTGTTTCTTTGATTACGATTGGAAGAGACAAGCGGTCATACAGTTTTCCTAATTCGGGATGCTCAGGTACATTGACATTGACGCCTTCTGCAATCTTCATATTTTCCCAATCGCAATCGTAACAAGAGACATTCGACCAATTTTTGATAGCCTTTGTCTCATCATACACTTCACCGTCGTAGATGCTGTCAGCAAGTATCGGAGATGGAGTACATTTCCACGAATTATCCGTCACAATTACTTGTTTACTGCCATCTGTAAATTCGACTCTGAGTTCTGCTCTTAATAGATAATCGTCTAAATATGGTTCTAGATGGAATTTAGAAGAAGTTCCGAATAATCCTTTTGTCCATCCGTTGCCCATCATAACACCGAGAACGTTGTCCCCCTGTTTTAACATGTCAGTCAAATCGTAGGTATACACTTGGATCAGTCGGTCGATTCCTGTACATCCCGGTGCAAAGTAATCATTCCCTACTTTTTGACCATTTACCTCCAACCAATAGAGTCCCAATCCGGTCATGTAAAGTCTTGCTTTTCTTACATTCTTTGAAAAAGTGAGGTTTTTTCTGATATACGGACTGATGCTCTGATCCACCCAAGGAGTTGTAATCCAATTTCCTAACAGTTCTTCCTCTCTTTTTCCTGTCTCAAAATAGTTCACATCAGAGATGGCACTGTCACCAGCATCGCCCCAGACCTCAACGGTCCAATAGTAGGCAGTGCGAGGTTCCAATTTAATAGGAAGTTCAAAAGCAGTGCTAGTAGGATTTTCGGATGCATCACTTGTAAAAAGAAGCTCTTGCATTTTCTTATCCTTTGCTACTTTGATCTGTGCGCGTACCTGTTTCTTAGATATATCACTGTCTGCGACCCAAGAAACAACAGCCTTCTCCATCGCAAATCCAAGCGGATTTACCATATGATTTGTTCTGCATTTTATAATGTTCATGGTATAACCTCCGATAACTTTATTGACACCATTATAGAATCGGTGATATATTAAAACAACCATTATATTTCGCTTGTTTTAGGGGTGAATTTATGAGAACAAAAGAATATATTGATTTAGTAAATGAACAGAAAATTGTAGTAGATATTTATAACGGCAAGTCAGTGAGAAAACATAGTCATCAATTTTTAGAATTGTCCTATGTCCTGGATGGAAGAGCAACACATACAACAGAAGGGATTGCCACAGTACTTTCTAAAGGTGATTATTTTATTATTGATTATAATAGATTTCATGAATATCAACAGATTGGAGATAAGCCATTTGTTATCATGAATTGTTTATTTTTGCCGTCATTAATCGATGAAACTATGAGTGGTTGTGAAGCATTATCAGAGGTTGTAAAAAATTATTTAATCAAGTTGGATTTTTATCAGGTCAAAGACCATCCAACCAATTTTATATATCACGATGATAATGGATGGATTGGTACACTTTTTCAGAAAATTTATAAAGAGTATCACGAAAAAAACATTGGTTTTTTTGAAACGATTCGCAGTTGTCTGGTTATGATTTTAATTCATATTATGAGGCAAATCGAGCTGCCAAATGTCTATGGTTCTAGCAATGAAATGATTAGATACATTATTGATTATGTAGAGAAAAATTATGCAGACAAACTATCATTAAATGTCATTTCGCAGAAATATAATTATACGTTGCAGCATGTCAGCGCACTATTTAAAAAGGAAGTGGGAGTAAACTTTCAAGAGTATATTCAGTCCGTGCGTATCAAAGAAAGTTGCAGATTACTGATTAATACGAAACAAAAAATTGCAGACATCGCGACGAAAGTAGGATATAGCAATATTAAATTTTTTAATGAAGTGTTTAAAAGGCATATGGAGATGACTCCGCGAGAGTTTCGAAAGAAATTTCAGTAATTTATTATGAGCTAATGGTTGAGAAATACTGAAAAAGTAGATATGATGAGTAGCAAGTATACATCAAAGGAGCCGAGTAAATCTTAAAAATCTGTTGGGATTAGAGTGTCCAGTGACACAGGTCTTATTAATTCCCTGATTTAAGAACTATTACAGAAAAGAAAAATATTTATACTGGGAAGAAATATATAATGCATAAACAGTGAAAATCATTTTCAGAAATTGATTTTTGAATATTTGCTTATAAAAACCATTCTCAAAAAAATATGATATAATAATAAAAAGGATGCTTTTTATGGAGGTAGCATGATGGCAATTCGTTATAATCAGGAGACTAATATTTTCCAAATCAATACGAAAAATACAACTTATATGATGGGAGTCTTTGCGGAAAAGTATTTAAGACATCTGTATTACGGAAAACGAATCGAGGATATGAATTGTAGGTATTTGATGGGTGACGACAAATCTGAAGGTGCGTTAAGGGGACTGAAACTTACTGGTCAACATTTTTTTGAGACGAGTTGGTTTGAGTACCCAACACAAGGAACCGGAGATTACCGCGATAATTGCCTATGTGTTAGAGATGAATATGGCCATAGAGTTTGTGAACTGCATTTTGAAGGGTATCAGATTTTTAATGGAAAACCAGAAATATCCGGGATGCCAGCTACTTTCGAATGTGAAAATGAAGGAGCGAATGCTGAAACATTAGAAATTACGCTAAAAGATCAACTTTTGGGATTGAAAATATTACTTCGCTATAGCATCTTTGAGGATTCGGATGCAATTATTCGAAGTGTTGTGGCGATAAATGCAGGTGAAAAGAAACTGTATTTGGAAAAGATTTTAAGTACTTGCGTTGATATGGATAACAAAGGATATGAGTTGACGACCCTCCATGGTACATGGGGAAGAGAACGCCATATTGTTACAAAAGACATCACAATTGGTAAATATATTACGGATTCTGTAGAAGGTCGAACAAGCCATGCGGCACAACCATTTATGATGCTTGCCAGCAAAGGGGCAACTCAGAAATATGGTAATGTGTATGGTATGAATCTTATTTATTCTGGGAATTTCATTGCTGAAACAGAAGTGAATTTCCAAGAGAGTGTACGAATGACGTTAGGAATCCATCCAGATGGATTTGAGTGGGTGCTTTCGCCAGGAGAAACATTTGAAACTCCGGAAGCTGTTATGATTTATTCTGCTGATGGTATAGGCAAAATGACTAGAGAATTTCATGACTTGTATCGTAATCATTTGATCAGGAGCAAGTATTTGCATGAAAAAAGACCGATCTTAATCAACAACTGGGAAGCAACATATTTTGATTTTGATGATGATAAGTTGTTAAGTATTGCGAAAGAAGCAAAAAAATGTGGTATCGAGATGCTTGTAATGGACGATGGTTGGTTCGGTAATCGAAACGATGACGTGTGTGCTTTGGGAGATTGGCAAGTAAACGAGAATAAAATTAAAGGTGGACTTAAATCACTTGTAGAACGAATCAATGCGGAAGGAATGAAATTTGGAATATGGTTTGAGCCAGAAGCGATTTCGCCAGATTCTGAACTGTATCGTCTTCATCCTGATTGGGCAATACAAGTACCGGGAAGAGAAGGTGCTATGTGGCGTGCACAGTACGTTTTAGATATAACTAGAGATGAAATTGCAGATTATATATACGAGTGTATGGCAAAACTGTTGCGAAGTTGTAATATAGAATACATAAAATGGGATATGAATAGACCTCTTACAGATATTGGTAGTTATGCGCTTGACCGAGAACATATGGGAGAATTTTTTCACCGATATGTGTTAGCGTTATATCGCATGCAAGAACGCCTTATGCAAGAATTTCCTAATGTTTTATTAGAAAATTGTTGTAGCGGTGGTGGACGCTTTGATGCAGGAATGTTGTATTATAGCCCACAAATCTGGACGTCAGATGATATGGATCCAGTAGAACGTTTGTATATACAAGAAGGAACTGCGCTTATTTATCCTCTCAGTACAATGGGTGCTCATGTTTGTGTATGTCCAAATCATTCTACTGGTCGAAACATACCATTTGAAACGCGTGCAAATGTTGCGATGACTGGCACTTTTGGATATGAGTTGGATATTACAAAACTATCAGAAGAGGAAAAAATGCAGACGATAAAATACAACAACATATATCACAAATACAACGATATATATAGAGAAGGAGACTATTATCGCATCGCTTCTTTTAGAGAAAATCAGGTGTATGACTGTTGGCAAGTGGTTAACAAAGATAAAACAGAGTGCTTGGTTACTTATGTGCAAGGAAATTATATTACACGTGGTGGAAAATTGCGTTTGTTATTAGAAGGACTAGACCCAGAAGCGAAATATCAGTTGCAGGGAACGGAAGAAGTATATACGGGAGAAATTTTAATGAATGTCGGATATCTGCAAAGGATGATTATGGGAGACTATAACAGTAAGATATTGCATTTTGTACAAGTATAATAGAAAGTGGAAAATATAGGAATGCATTAGTTATAGTGGAAAATAACTATTTTTGTTGGTATAATCATTAATGGCTTAAAAAGGAGGAAGAAAGATGTTTTTGAAGTGTGAAGAGGGATGTCATTTAACCACTGCTGAGCAATTGGCCATAGATTACATAAATGAAAATGAAACGCTCATTTCAGAATTGACAATTACTGACATAGCTAGGCGGGCATATGTATCACCGTCTGCGGTTTCGCGAGCTATTCGAAAATGTGGAATTTCAAATATGACGGATATGCGATGCAAACTAGCAGTAGGTGAGGTTGCGAAAAAAAATTTTGCTGTAAATGAAATTTTGGAAAAGTCATATTTGGAGTGTGTTAAAACAATAGAGCGTATTGATACGGCAGCGATTCTTAAAGTGATTGAACTCATTCACTCTGCGAGAATTATACATGTAATGGCTGGTGGAACTACTCGATTAGTAGCAGAAGAGTTCGAATTCCATTTGCAAAGTCAAGGATATAATGCTTACCTACAATGTGATTCGGGGGTTATGAAACGAATGGAAGGTTTGGTGACACCAGAGGATATGGTTATTATATTTAGTGTCAGAAATGCCACTCCCGATTTAGTTATTGGTGCTGAAGCAGTCAAAAAACAAGGAGTAACATTAGTTGTCTGTTGTTGCGAGGAAGGGACGAGTTTGGAAGAATATGCCGATATTATGATATACGGATATACGCAAAAGATTTATCCTAAGAGAGGATTTGATACTACATCACGTATAGGGTTACAGGTCATAGTAAGGACCATTGTTGAATATTTAGCGTTAGAGTAAGAAGACGTTGTTGTGAAAGGGATGTGAGACACATCCCTTTCACAACAACTTTTTTTATTTTGCTTGAAAATTGAAAATGATTTTCAATTATAGGAAAATGAACGGGCGAAATATAAAACCATTCTCAAAGCGGAAGTGATAAAATTGAAGATAATAGGGTAGTTATATATTTTTTTGATTACAGAGAGGAGTGTTGTGTATGAAGAAACACAAATTGGCGATAGTACTTTTTGTCTTGTTGCTTATAGGTGCACTAATGGGTGTTTTTATAGGTTTGACAAAGAATACAGAGCAAGAGACTGCGCAATCAGAGAATGCAATAAGAACATTTGCAGATTGGACTACATTTGAAGCGTTTCGAGAAGTTCCGGCAATGACAGGAAAAGGAATTCAGGTAGGTCAAATTTTAGATGTAGGAGACAGTAATTATCTAATTGATGTCAACGGAAGTTCTTTGGATGATTATCGTTCGTATTTAACACTTTTGGAAAAAGCTGGGTTCAAAAAGTACGTGGATAATGGTGAAAAAGGAATTGATGAGTCAGTTTACAGCGCAATGTATACTAAAAATGAATTGGTTGTTACGGTTTGCCATGTTGTCAAAATTGAAAAGACATACATATCTGCAAGTCAAAAGTTGGCTTTATCAGAACACTTAAAATACGATGAGAAATACGTTGCTAACAATATAGAGGGCGCTCAGACAACTCTTCATATGAGAGAAATGTACGATTTCGGAAACAGTTTCATCATACAATTAAAGAACGGACATTTTATATTGAACGATGGTGGAATTGATGAGGACGCAGAATATTTGGTGGAATATTTAGAATCGCTTGTTCCAGAAGGAGAGAAGCCAGTGATTGAAGCTTGGTTTATCAGCCATCCGCATGCGGACCATGCGGCTTTGTATCAGCGATTTATCAAAGATTTGAAATTGGCTCAAAGGATACTTGTAGAGGGGATTTATTATAATCAACCATCGAATGATACGATTAATAATTTAGACCCAGGTTCGTTATTATACACACAATATATCGATCAAGTACCTATGGCATTTAAGAAATCGGATGGAACGAAACCAGAATCTTATCGTCCACAATTAGGACAAAGATATTATTTCTGTGATATTACAGTTGATGTAATAGAATCTCAAGAGATGTTGATTTTTGAAAATAGTTTGTCAGATATTAATGAGACATCGACTTGGTTTATGTATAACATTGAAGGACAGAAATTCTTACTTGCAGGTGACGCTGACCAAGGAGCGCAAGAAGTTGCGATGCGTACTTATGATTCGGACTATTTTGATTTAGATGTATTTGCAGTGTTCCATCATGCAATTAATGTATATGATTTTTGGACAGATTACTGTACTTTCAAGACTGTGCTTTATACGAGTGATAAATGTGAAAGTAGTTTTGCCAATGTAGAGGGAAGCTCATATGCAAAGGTGGAAGAGAACAAGCATTTACAAGAATCATGCGAAGAGTTCATGAGTTGGGGAGACGGAACAAAGGTGTTGACATTCCCATATAAAGTAGGAACAGCAAAAACGCTACCGTTGGAGACTTGGGAATATCATCCAAATCGTGGACAAGACAAGAAATAAAAGTAGAGAGGAATTTTATTATGACAAAGAAGATTTTTAGTACGATTTTAGTTTTAAGTATGCTCGCAAGTTTATTAATAGGGTGCGGAAAGAATGAAGTGTCAGGAGACGGGGCGACACTTACTGTAGGTATTCCACAGAATGCTAATGTAACTAACTATGATGAAAATGCATTAACAAAATATATTGAAGAAAAATTGGATATTAATATTGAATTTGTATTTTTTAACAATAGTTCAGAATATTATTTGCAACAGTTATCATTGATGGCAGCAAGTAACGAAAAGATGCCAGATGTGCTTTGGGGATTCCAAGGTATGGATAATACAACAAGAAATGAATTTGGTGATGCTGGATATTTTCTTGATCTAACAGATTTGATTGATAAACATGGAACAAATTACAAAGAACATTTAGAACAATTACCTGCCGAAATGCAAGATCGTATCAAAGCGAAAGGAACTGCTAGTTCGGGCGGGTTCTATGGAATGCCACTTTATCAAGTGACTTTGGTTGATAATGTGCAAAATATGACATACATCAATCAAACATGGCTTGATAAGGTTGGAATGAAAGCACCAACAACAGTAGACGAACTCTACAAAGTATTAAAAGCATTTAAAGAACAAGACCCTAATGGCAATGGAAAAGCAGATGAAATCCCAATGTTCGGAACAACAGGAATGGGAATGAATATCTGTGATTATGTAATTAATGCCTACGTGTATTACAATCATACGAATGATATTAACGTAACAGATGGAAAAGTATGGGCACCATATACAACCGATGAATATCGTCAAGCACTCATTTTCCTTAATAAATTATTTAAAGAAGGGTTACTTAGTGAATTATGTTTCTCTGTATCGTCAACAACAGAAGAAATTGCATTACATACACCTACTAATGAAACAGCGCTTGTAGGTATTTGGGAAGGTCATCCTTCATTGTCGGCAGATTCAACAAATAAGGTTATGAAAGAATATGTGGGCTTGAATGCATTAAAAGATGAGACGGGAAAAGGAGGATATTTTGTAATTTCTGCTGATACTTTAGGATTTACATCATTTATTACAAAAGATTGTAAAAATCCAGATTTAGCAATGAAATTCTTAGACTTCTTCTATGCAGATGAGACAATTAAATGTATGCGTCATGGTGAAAAAGGTGTCGACTGGGTTGAAGAAGGTGGCACTAATTTCTATACAGATAATGCAACATTTACAGCAAAAAATTCAGAAGTGTTCTTTAATGGTAATAAGACATGGTGCATCAATGGTTTAGGAATCTTGACATATGAAAATTATATTTCTGCAAGTGAAGGACAGGATACGATGACAACGGAAACAACTAGAGTATTAAACCAACTTTGGACATATGCGAATGAGGCAAAAAAACCAGAAGAGGTAACAGAAGGTCTTCCATATACACAAGAAGAAATGGAAGAACGTTCGGAAGTTGTTTCTATGATTCGTTCATATGTGGTGGAAGCACGTAACTATTTTGTGAATGGAACTAATGATCCAAGTAAGGATTCAGATTGGAACAAATATCTTAAGGAATTAGATAAATTGGGTCTCCAAAAACATTTAGATATTACGCAAGCTGCGTATGACAGATAATAAGATAGAGGGTATCAAGATGAAATTAGATAAGGGAAAGAAATTTATCCGTGAGTTTAAAAGAGACTGGCAGTTATATCTGCTCAGTCTCCTCCCAGTTATATATGTTGTGATATTTAATTATGGACCGATGTATGGAGTTCAGATGGCGTTTCGTGATTACCTTCCAATACATGGCATCACGGAAAGTGAATGGATAGGGCTCAAGTGGTTTGCAAAATTTATAGGGTCAGTGAAATTTAAAGAAGTGTTCTCTAACACAGTAATTTTATCGTTATATTCCATGGTAGCGACGTTTCCACTTCCTATTATATTTGCATTGATGTTAAATGCACTTCGAAGTGATAAATACAAAAGAGCGGCACAGACAATATCTTATTTACCACATTTTATTTCAACAACGGTAGTTGTGGCAATTTTAAATATGGTTTTGAGTCCGATTAATGGAATTTATGGCAATTTTTTCCGACTTTTAGGTGGTACGGGTTATCCAAAAGATTTTCGAACAACGGCAGAAGCATTTCGACATTTGTATGTTTGGTCGGGGGTATGGAAAGGTCTTGGATGGGATTCCATTATCTATGTAGCAGCGTTAAGTGGTGTTTCACATGAATTGCACGAGGCGGCTCAATTAGATGGGGCGACTAGATTGAAACGAATGATTCATGTAGATTTACCATCAATTTTGCCAACTGTATGTATTCTTTTAATTATGCGTTGTGGTAGCCTTGTTTCAGTAGGATTTGATAAAGCTTATCAAATGCAAACAACAACAAACTTAAAGACTTCTGAAGTTATCTCAACATATGTATTTAAGGTTGGTATGGGAAGTTTTAAAGATTTTTCGTACGGCGCAGCTGTTGGACTGTTTAACAGTGCGATTAACTTAACGCTTCTTCTCGTTGTAAATCGTATAACGAAGAAAATGACAGAAAATGAAGTCTCATTATTCTAAGGTGGTGAGGTATGAAAATGATAGGCAAAAACAAAACAAATAAAATCAAAAGAGGAGTATCCGACGCAGCATTTGATGGAATTATGGTGGTGCTGATTGGTATATTCCTAGTTTTGGTCTTATATCCTCTTATTTATATTGTTTCAGGGTCGTTCTCATCTGGTGAGGCAGTAACAACAGGTAAAGTACTTCTTTGGCCTGTTGAATTCAGCACAAAGGGATATGAGATTGTATTCTCATACAGTGCAGTTTGGACGGGATATCTTAATACAATATTTTATACAGTGTTTGGAACAATAATTAGTGTTGTTATGACTATATTAGCGGCATATCCTATGTCGAGAAAGAACTTCCAAGGACGCAAGTTATTGACTCTAATATATATGATACCAATGTTTTTCGGTGGAGGATTAATTCCAACTTATATATTAGTATCTAATCTTCATTTAGTTAATACACGTGCGATACTCTTAATTATCAGTGCATTTGGTTTAACTGATATGATTATTATGCGAACATTCTTTCAAACAAGTATTCCATATGAATTATTTGAATCTGCGAAGGTGGATGGTATATCAGATGTCGGTTATCTTTTAAAGATTGTGTTGCCGTTATCGAAAGCAGTTATATCGGTAATAACATTGTACTCAATTGTTGGACATTGGAATTCATTCTTCCTACCAATGATTTATCTACGCGATAGAGAGAAATATCCTCTCCAATTAATTCTTCGAGAGATCTTAAATGCTTCGAATATTGACCAATCATCTATTACGGATCCAGAACTCCTATCGCAATTGGTTGGTCAAGCAGATGTTATGAAATATGCGTTAGTAGTAGTGGCAGTAGTGCCAATGTTGGTTCTGTATCCGTTTGTACAGAAGTTCTTTGAAAAGGGAGTTATGATCGGTTCAGTGAAGGGATAGGAACAAGAAGGAGATAGTGGAATGAAACAGAAAAAAAATAAAATAGCATTGATTGCCGTATTGGCGATTCTGTTAGCATCAACTACCGGATTATTATTATATGTGTTTAATCGAGAGAATGCCCGAAAAGAGGCACTAAAAGAAGGTAATGTTGCTGGCATCGAATGGTACGATGTCAATGGAAAAGAGTTTACAATTTCTACGGTAGACCAATTATATGAATTGGTTGAGTTATCGAATTTTTATGATTTCAAAGGGCAAACCATTAAATTGGATGCAGATATCGTAGTAAATGAAGGCAATGCTGAAAAATGGAAAACTGAGGCTCCAGAAAAGAAGTGGTTCCCAATTCGAAGATTTGCAGGAACATTTGACGGCCAAGGTCATACAATCAGTGGTCTCTACAACTCGGTTGCAGATATTTCAATGGCAATGTTTGCGAATACAAACGAGTCGGCGGTGATTCAAGATTTCAAACTTGTAAATTCGTATTTCCATACATGGGGAAACAAAGGTACTGCAAGTATCTCAAGTGACGGTGGCGGAACTTTTAAGAGAATATATAGTGATGCAATACTAGATTGTGAAGATGGATTTTGTGGAGGACTTTTAAGTCGTGTGCAATTTCAAAATGCTTCTCTAGAAGAATGTTGGTTTGATGGTACTATTTATACAAAAGCTCGTGTGGTTGGTGGTCTTGTCGATGAATTAAAAAAAGCAGATATGACAATTTCACACTGCTTAAATAGTGGAGACATAAATAATACGCATACTGCTAATGGTGCTAAAGTTGGCGGTATTCTTGCTAACAGCAACCAGTGGTTCAATCAAAAGTTAATCATTGAAGATTGTTTGAATGTGGGCCAATTGACAACAAAGAATATGTTTTATGTTGGTTCTGTTTTGGGATGTATTACGAAGAATACGGAAGTAAAATTTGAAAATATATTTGCATCCTATGAGGCTTATGATACGGCAGTAGGAAGATACGGTGATCAAGGAACGTTTACGGGAGCAGTGCTTCGTGTAGAAAACGATAAGCTTACAGGTCAGGGTGGTTATGAATGGACGAATCTTGATTTTGAAAAATATTGGACGATAACAGATGAAGGTACTCCGATTTTGAAATATTTTGCGGAGGAAATTCAAAGTGTAGCTGGATTAAACAAGAAGTTTAATGTCGATTGGTATAATTCAGAAAAGAAGGAATTCGTGTTAAAAACAGTAGAAGATTTCTATGGATTTTCGTTGTTATCACGTTATACCAATTTCAAAGAGAAAACAGTGAAATTGGGAGCAAATATTTCTTTGAATAAAGGGAATGCTACAAGTTGGGCGAAAAAAGCGCCTGCTAACGTATGGATTCCAATTGGAACATTTTCAGGAACATTTGATGGACAGATGCACACGATTAGTGGCGTATATGTAAAAGGAGAGCATACGCTTGGATTGTTTACTAGAACAACAGCTTTAAGTACAATCAAGAATTTCTATTTAAAGAACAGTTATTTCTATGCGTCGGGTTCTGATGAAACAAAGGCTTCCTTTGTTGGAAGTATTGTGGGTCGTGGTTGTGGAGTGATTGACACTGTATATAGCAATGCGATTGTTTCAGGAGGAAAAGTAGGCGTTGGTGGGTTCATTGGCCAGATGAACACAGACGGTAAAGATAACAGAATCACAAATTGTTGGTTTGATGGTACTGTCAATATGGTTAAAGAAGATGCTATTAGAGGTGGTGGTTTCATAGGTACAGTTGTATTAGGAACTGTAACAATTGAACATTGTCTTAATAGCGGAGCCATCAATAGTGAAGTAAAAAATAAAGGTGCACAAATTGGTGGAGTTGTAGGACATATTCAATATAATGATGCAAAGGTTGTAACAAAAGATGTATTGAGCGTAGGAACTGTAAATACCAAAAATCAGTTCTTGGTTGGATCTATATTAGGTACAGTAACAAAAGAAAATGCCATTACTTTTAATGATACATATGCATCGCTAGGTTCTTATGATGTGTTAATTGGTAGATACGGTGATGAAGGTTCAATTACGGGAACACCATTGGCTGTTGTATCAGACAAGTTAATTGGAAATAAGGCATATCAATGGACGACTTTGAATTTTTCAAAATATTGGGCAGTTGTTCGTGAAGGAACTCCAGTTCTTAGAAGTTTTGCAAAGAGTGTTCCAAGTGTTGCAGGACTTAAGAAAATGGTAGATGTTAGTTGGTATGATTCGTCTAAGAATACATACACAATCACGAGCAGAGAACAGTTAAACGGATTATCGATGTTGTCAGTTAGCACTGATTTTGAAGGAAAGAAAATCAAATTAGGTGCAGATATTGTAATGAATAAAGGTAATGCTGAAGATTGGGCAGAAAATGCACCAGAATTGAACTGGATGCCAATCTCAAATTTTGCCGGAACATTTGATGGAAAAGGACATACCATCAGTGGAATTTATTCTTCGGGTGAATCTACAGTTGGATTGTTCGCAAGAACAACGAAGGATAGCGTGATTAAAAATCTAAGATTAGAAAACAGTTATTTCTGTGCAACAGGTACAGAGGAAAGCAACGCATCTTTTGTTGGCAGTATTGTGGCACGTGGTGGCGGTGTATTTGATACTATTTACAGCGATGCCATTGTTTGCGGAGAAAGATCTGTTGTTGGTGGTTTTATTGGTCAAGCAAATGCAGATGGTTCAGATAATCGAATCACAAATTGTTGGTTTAACGGAACTGTAAACATGCTTACTGATAATGCTATTAGAGGTGGCGGATTTATTGGAAGCGTTGTCAATGGGAAAGTAACAATTGAACATTGCTTGAATGCTGGAACTATTAATAGTGAGGTAGCAAGCAAAGGTGCACAAGTAGGCGGTATTGTTGGACATATCGAATATAATGATGCAACCGTTGAAATGAAAGATGTATTAAGTGCAGGTAAAATTAATACAAAAAATCAATTCTTAGTTGGATCGGTTGTTGGAACAGTAACAAAAGACTGTACACTTTCAATGGAAGATGTATATGCTGCGACAGAAACTTATAAGCGACCAATTGGTGAGTATGGTAATAATGGTACTATTCAAGGCGCAGCAAAACAGGTTGATAAAGTAAATCTTAAAGGATATTACGGATATCAATTCACAATGCTTGATTTCAAGAAATATTGGGCAGTTGATTTGGATGATGTACCAGTGCTTCAAAGTTTTGCTGATGATATCCCAAGTTTAAGTGGCGTTACAAAGATACATGACACTTCTTGGTATGATGAAAAAGACGATAAATATTATATTAGTACAAAAGAGCAATTGTATGGATTGGCTAAACTTTCAGAGAATACTGATTTTGCAGGAAAAACGATTTATCTGACAAAGGATATCGAGATAAATAGTGGAAATGCTTCAGAATGGGGAGAAAATCCTGCAGATTTGAAGTGGACACCAATTTCTACATTTGCAGGAACATTTGATGGTCAAGGTCATACAATCAGTGGACTCTATGTAAACACGACAAGTCAATATACAGGATTGTTCAGTATTGTTAAAGGAACTATACAGAATGTTGGATTAGAAAATAGTTATATTTACAGTACATTAGATAGAACAGGTGCTTTCGCTGGAGAGGTG
Organism: Faecalimonas sp.; assembly: GCA_045650645.1. GTDB lineage: Bacteria > Bacillota > Clostridia > Lachnospirales > Lachnospiraceae > Faecalimonas. Next base: position 111,768 of record JAZRRJ010000015.1, read on the forward strand.
GCAGGAGCCACTTTCAAGAATGTATATAGTGATGCGATTGTAACATCTGAAAAAGGTGTAGTTGGAGGTCTTGTTGGAAGAACAGTCACAGCAAATTGTCTGTTTGAAGAGTGTTGGTTTGATGGCCAAGTGAATTCTTCAAACCTTGGAACAGGTGGTATTGTTGGTGGTCTTCTAATGCATGCCACATTAAAGAATTGTCTCAATACAGGAACTATCACAAGTTCATGTAACGATAGTACTCATGGTAGTTGGACCGGAGGTTTAGTTGGCTACAACATGAATGGTGCAATCTTGACAGCAACGAATTGTATGAGTGTCGGAGATATCGAGGTTGCTGAAGGAGCAGTTAAATACGGTTCTGTCATCGGAGGAAGCAATACAACAGGTGGAGCCAAGGTGACAAATGTATATGTATCAACTTCAAGTTGTGATACAACACATGGCGGTGTAGCACCGACAGGAGAGATTGCGAAACTACCAAAAGCATCTCTGATAGGAACAAAGGCTTATGTAAATACTTTGTTAGATTTCGAGTCGATTTGGGTAGCTAGAAAGAATGATTGGGCAGCGCTGAAAAACTGGGTTGCTGAAAAAGATATTGCAGATATCAGTGGAGAGGCAAGACCTAACACAAGTTGGTTCGATAAAGATGCAACTGAGAGCGTTATTAAGAACAAAGCAGATTTATTAGGATTTGCTCAATTAGCAGCGAAAGGTCAAACATTTGAAGGCAAAGTTATTAAACTTGGTGCGGATATTACATTAAATAGCGATATGAGCAAACCTGATACAATATGGACTCCAATTGAAAAATTTGCTGGAACATTTGATGGACAGGGATACAGTATCAACGGTTTATATGTAGAAAGCACGGCAAGTTGTGCAGGATTCATTAGTTATTTAACAGGTACGGTACAGAATCTTGCAATTAAGGATAGTACAATTACAACAACCTCTAATATAGCAGGTTCGTTTGCAGGTAGGGGTCAAGGAGCAACATTTAAGAATCTTTACACAAATGCGACTGTTAGTGCAACTGGCGGAATAGTAGGTGGTATTGTAGGTCAACTGAATACAGAAGCAGGATGTACATTAGTGGAATGTTGGTTTGACGGAACTGTAAAATCGGATGGATTAGGAACAGGTGGAATCATTGGTGGAATAATTTTCAATACAACGACGATGACAAACTGTTTGAATTCCGGAGTGATTCAAAGTACATATAACGATGGCTGGGTTGGTGGATTATGTGGATATACCAACATGAGTGGAGTGTTAAATGTTACTAATTGTATGAGCATTGAAGATATTACTGTTCCAAGTGGAGCAGGCAATACGGGTTCTGTTGTTGGATATAACAACAAAACAAATGCAACAAATGTTTATGTATATGCAAAAAATGGTGCGGTAACTACAGGTGACAAGAATGTAACAGGAATCACCTATTTAACATCAGCACCAAATACAGAACAACTCAAAGGAAAAGCAGTATATAGTTCAACGAATTTAGATTATTTTGATATTTGGGCTGCAAGAACAGATAAAGCACCAGCATTGAAATATTGGCTTAAAAAATTCGGAGATACATCGGTAATCACACCGACAAATGCAGATCTTAGTGCAATTGCAGATACAAGTTGGTACACAACTGCAAGTTCAGGAGTGACATTTGTACTTCAAGATGTTGCAGATTTATATGGATTTGCAAAACTTATAAATACTGCGAAGACAGAATTTACAGGACAAACCATAAAACTTGGTAAAGACCTTGTAGTGAATAGCGGTAATGCATCTTCTTGGAAGAATGAAGCACCAGTTTATTCGTGGACACCAATTGGTTCGTTAACTTCTTCAAGAAAGTTTAATGGAACATTTGATGGTGATGGACATAGTATTAGTGGACTCTATTTCATAAGTAATGAACAAGGTTTAGGTTTGTTCGGATGGACTGGAGCAGGTAGTGTTATTCAGAATGTAAAACTAGATAATACTTATTTCTGTGCAACATTTAGTACAGCACCGGCAAACCATTTGGGCGGAGCGCAGTTGGGTGCAATTGCCGGAAGAAGTTTAGGAGACATTACTAATGTATACGTAACTGACAGAGTATATCTAGACTGCTATGGATATTATTGTGGTGGTATTGCAGGATTAAATGTGTTTGGAGCAAACAAGACATATTCAAATTGTTGGTTTGATGGACACATTGATATGAAGACAACAGGACGTGCTGGTGGTGGAATCATCGGAATCATTAAGAGCGATGCATCTTCAATGACTCTAAGCAACTGTCTCTTCTCTGGAACTATTACAACATCCTATTCGGCAGGAGGCGTTCAAATCGGTGGATTGGTAGGATTTACCGAAGTGAATATGAACGTGTCAGATTGTTTAGTGACTGGAACAGTAACATCTACTGCAATTAAGACCGTATGTGGTGCAGTGTTTGGATACACAACTTCAGGGAAAACAATTATGTTGACAGACGTATATGAAGATGATGACACAGCATCTTACACAATTGGTCAGTATGGAGATAATGCAACAAAATCAGGACAGATTCAGACAATTTCACACGCAAATCTCTTAGGAAATAAGGCAAAAACAAATGCTTCGGGACTATTTACTGGAAATGGAAGTATATGGGTAACAGTAACGAATGCAACACCAGAATTGAGATATTGGTCTACATCTAGCAGTGCAATAGAAAATCCAGTTCTTGTGCCAGATACAACTTGGCATACGACAACGGTAGCAGGAACAACTTTCGTGTTGACTACAAAAGAACAGTTATACGGATTTGCTCAACTTGTAAATGGTGGAACAAATTTTGCAGGGCAAACAGTAAAACTTGGAGCAGATATTACTGTGAACACAGGAGATGCTTCTACATGGGCAACACTTACACCAGATTATGAGTGGACACCAATTGGTTCATTAACAGGTACATTAGATTCGGGAAAAAATCAACGTTTCGATGGTGTTTTTGATGGAGATGGACATAGCATTAGTGGACTTTATTTCAGCAGAGCTGATCAAGGTCTTGGATTATTTGGATGGACTGGAGCAGACAGTGTAGTTAAGAATTTGAAATTAGAAAACACATATTTCTGTGCAACAAATAGCGTAGCTGCATCAAACCATTTAGGTGGTGCACAATTGGGAGCTATTTCAGGAAGAAGTTTTGGTTCAATTCAAAATGTATATGTTACAGATAGTGTTTATTTAGACTGCTATGGATACTACTGTGGTGGTATTGCAGGATACAATCCTTTAGGAGCAAATAAGACATATTCAAGTTGTTGGTTTGCTGGGCATATTGATATGAAGTCAACTGGACGAGCAGGTGGAGGTATCATCGGAGCAGTTCAAGCAGATACATTTACTCTTAAAGATTGTTTGTTCACAGGAACACTTACAACAGCTAATAGCAGTGTAGGTCCTCAAGTAGGTGGTTTGATTGGTAATGCGGGAGCTTCAGTTAATCTGACAGATTGCTTATCATGCGGAAAAGTAACATCAACAGGTTCACAAAATACTGTTGGTGCAGTGCTTGGATATACAACTTCAGGTAAAACAATTACGTTGGCAGATGTATATGAAGATGATGACACAGCTTCTCGCACAATTGGTCAGTACGGAGACAATGCAACGAAATCAGGACAGATTCAAACAATTTCTCATTCAAATCTTTTGGGTGATAAGGCCAAAACTTATGCGGCTGGATTGTTTACAAATAATGGTGACACTTGGAAAACCGTATCCGGTAGTACACCAGAATTAAAACAAAACTAGTTAAAGAAGGAGACCGGTAATGGATATCAGATTAATAGATAATGGTTATGAAAAGCATGCAACGCTTTTAAAAAGAAGCATTGTAGAAAGAATTCCAGTAGAGTTTATCGATGAGGGAATGAAAATTGAACTTTGTATCGATATGACAATAGGAAAAGAAGAAAGTTTTCTAATAACATCTGATACAAAAGGATGGAAAATTACCGGTTCTGATGAAGCAGGATTATATTATGGAATCGGAAAGTTTCTGCACACCGCAAAATGGTGTGCAGAGGCTTTTGAGCCAAACCCGCCAATGAAAGTTATGACTCCTTCGTGTAGTTACCGTGTGATTTATTTTTCAGTGCATTGCTATAACTGGTATCAGATGGCAAGCGTGGAAGAATTGGAGCGCTATTTAGAAGAGTTGCTCTTGTGGGGATATAATGGCATTCATTGTATTATTCCTGTATTAAATTTACATAGCTGTGATGATGAATTATTCCATCATTCAGTAAATGTTAGTAGACGACTTTACATACTTGCAAAGAAATTGGGGATGAAGACGAGCTTTGGAATTAATGTAAATCAAGGACTTCTAAGTGCACCGCACGAATTTGATGCGGACCGTTCTTTTGATCCAATTGGAAATGTTAGAGGTCATCTAGGAAGAAACATTTGTCCAGCAAAACCAGGTGCCTTGGATTACTTAAAAGAGATTTGGGTAAAAATGCTTGAACAATATCAGGATGTAGGACTGGATTACATTATGTTCTGGCCATACGATGAAGGTGGTTGTGGTTGTGACACATGTAGACCTTGGGGCGCAAAAGGATTTGCTGACCTTTGCATTGAGGTGCGAAAAGAAGTTGTAAAATATTTCCCGGATGCAAAATATATTTATTCATGTTGGATATTTGATAAACCGGACGATCAAGGCGAGTATGAAGGATTATACAAGCGATTGAAAGAAGATTTAGATTGGATAGACTACCTAATGGTAGATGCACATGCAGATTTTCCACGATATCCATTGGAACACGAGGTAATCAAACCAGTGGTAAACTTCCCAGAAATCAGTATGTGGAAATTGTTCCCATGGGGGGGATATGGTGCTAATCCACTGCCGGCACGTTTCCAAGATATATGGAATAGTGCAAAGCATATTTTGGATGGTGGTATGCCTTATTCAGAAGGAATGTATGAAGATATTTCTAAGATTCAGTTTATTGGTTACTATTGGGAACCAGATAGAGATTGGAGAGATATTTTAGCAGAGTATATTAATTACGAATGCTCATCAGAAGTGATTGATGATGCACTTGAAATGATTGAGAAGATTGAAAAAAATCATGTCATTGTTGCAGATAATCAAGAACCAGATTTTGAGGCTGCAGAGCGTTGCGGAGAATTGGCAAAATCTATTCATGAGCGTTTGGATGAAAGAGGGAAGAATGCATGGAGATGGAGACTGCTCTATATTCGTGCAGTATTAGACCAGAAACGTATGCAATATTATCATGAGCATAATATGAGTGGTCTAGCAGATTTAAGAGAATTGAGATATTTTGCAGGTGATTTGCTTGCAGAAGAAGAAGAATCACAAGAATTATTTAAGGAACTACGAAAACTATATCACAGTGTGGAATATAATGGCGCGAACTCATTCACATTACCAGTTGTTGGCGGTGGTGGAGTGTTTGGAAACGATGGGACAAGAGAGGAATATAGATGCAAGAACAGTTAATGTTTCAAGACGTTCCACGGATATCTTCACAGGATGCAATTGTAAATTCGATTCAGCCATATGGAGCGGATACATATCTTTTTACAATTGAGAATGTTACCGAAGATGATTATCGATCTTATGTTTTGGACATAGAGAAGGCTGGATTTTTGAAGAGTAGCCATTTTGAGGCTTTACGTGGTGACCGATACGGAACGGTCTTAAAAAGAGCTGGAAAAATTATAACAATATTGTTTATCAGTTGTGTAAAAAAAATGTGGATATGCGAGAGCAAGGAAAGATTTAATGTTGATTGGAATGCAGATGATTTATTTCAAGAGGTTCCAATTATCCGTTCTCAAAATGTAACAACTAGCGAACCAAAACATTGTGGTGCGGGAAATTATGTTGTTACTGTAGATGGAATCAAACTTGGCGATGTACAGAAGTATAAGGAAGAGTTAGAGTCTTACGATTTTGTAAAGATTGTGGAAATGGAAAAGAACACAATTTATAAAAAAGGTGAAATGGTCCTTAATCTTACTTATATGGAACCATTAAAAAAACTGTATGTATCAGCAAGTTTACAGCAACCATTATCAGAGCATTTGTTTTACAGAGCGATGGAAGTTGCGAATAACAATCCATATGCAAAGACAACTTTGCATATGTTGGAATTATATAATGCAGGAAGCAGCTTTGTTGTACAGTTGAAAAACGGGCATTTTATTGTCAATGACGGTGGGACAGGATATGAGGTCGGATATTTATTTGATTACTTAGAAAGTCTCATACCAGAAGGAGAAAAACCTGTTATAGAAGCTTGGTTTATCTCTCATGCACACATTGACCATAGTGGAATTTTCCGCAGAATTGTAAATGAGCCAGAATATGCTGACAGAGTATTTGTAAACGGTATCTATTACAATGAGCCAAATGATTGTGTGATAACACTTGATCCATCAACAAGAGCTGAAATTGCTTTTATCAGACTTGCGACAGGTGTCTTGAAGACAACAAGTGGTGAAAATACAATGATTTATCGTCCACAAACAGGTCAGAGATATTATTTCAACGATATTACGGTTGATATTGTTGCAGCACAAGAACAATTTCCGTTTGAATACTATTCCGGTGATTTTAACGACAGTTCTACATGGTTACTGTACACGATAGAAGGACAAAAATGCCTTTTAGGTGGCGATGGAGATAAAGGTGGAATTAAGTTCGTAATGGAAACTTGTACACACGAAGACATGCAATTGGATGTCTTTACTGTATTGCATCATGGACATAATACGCGAGACATATTCACTGATTATTGTCAAATTAAGACAGCGCTTTTTCCAGTGCTAAGAGGTAAAATGCCGGCGCATAGAACAAATGAGAATAACCATCTCAAGGAAGTTGTGCAAGAATGGTTTGCCTCATATGATGGGACTGTAGTATTGACATTCCCGTATAGAGTCGGAGAAGCGAAGTGTCTTCCGCATTTTGATTGGATATATAATAAATAAAATTGACAGAGGAAATTAATCAATATGAAAAGAGAGATTACATATAAACAATTTCTGGATAAAGTTTATGGATGTTTTATAGGAAAAGCAATATCTGGAAATATCGGTGCACCACATGAAGGGGTGAAGATGCCGATGGATTTAGAATTCCTACCTCAGATGATAGATTGTGAACGTCCGAATGATGATTTGGATTTGCAAATCTTGTGGTTTGAGGTGGTAGAGAAGAAAGGACCGAATTTTACTCCTTATGATTTGTTAAAAAGTTTTTGTGAAAATTGTGATTACTCACCAGGTGAGTATGCGGTGATGCGTAAAAATTTCGCAAGAGGTATTTATCCACCATACTCGGGTAAATTCTGTAATGACTATTATACGGAAGGAATGGGATGCCCAATACGTTCTGAAGTTTGGGGATGTCTTGCAGTAGGAAATATGGAACTGGCAAGTGAATTCGCATCACGAGATGGGCAACTCGATCATTATGGGGAATCTATTTGGGCAGAACGTTTTCTTGCTGCATTAGAAAGTGAAGCGTTTTTTGAAGATGACCTTCATAAATTAATTGATAAGGCTTTAGAAGTAGTACCGAAGGAATCGAAATTCCGTGAACTAGTATTGGATACAGTAGAACTTTGTGAGAAATATAAAGATATTAAAGTGGTTTTTACAAAATTGTTGTTTAAATATGGTCATCCAGATTGTACGAATATGTATCAAAATATGGGAATTGTAATGGCATCGTTACTACTTGGGGAGAATGACATCATCAAAACAAGTATGATGGCATTGAATTGTGGATTTGATACAGATTGTACTTGTGCAACAGCGGGTGCAATCATCGGATTACTCCGAGGAGCAGATGAACTTAAGAAAGCATACGGACTCGACGAAGTTACTTATGTTCTTGAGGTAAGAAATCATCGTACTAGTGATAAGATATCAGATTTGGCTGAAGATATTGCGAAGATGGCAGTTGAATTCACAAAGACTGTGAACAATCAACTTACAATTGTAGATGCACCGGAAGTTGCTTATGAGTTTGAAGCAATTCCGGAAGTAGAATTTGAAGCACAATACGAGGATATGTACCCTTCAATTTCGTTAGGAGGAAGTCGAAAAGTATTTGCTCAATTTAAAAATAATACAAGTGAGGAAGTATTCTTACAATGTCAGATAATTACTGAAAAAGGCATTGTATGTAATGAAAGTGAATTGGAATTGCAGATTCTAGCAAACAGTGTAAAAGAAGTACCACTTGAATTTTCATTGCCAATGGATGTTGGGACAGTGTGCGATGTAAATCTAATCAAAGTAGTTGCTATGAAGGGCGATGAAAAAGCAGTTGATACACAGTTTGGGTTGTGTGGAGCTACTCCGTGGAAACTAACGGGACCATTTTGGAGAACAGATCCAATAAGTAACACTGAATTGATTATGCAACATATCGGTGACGCTTTTCCGTACAAAGCATTAATGGATACAGCGACTCGTGAAGGTAATTTAACAGATAAAAAAAGACATTTTCATCTGAATTTTGAGCCAGATAATGAAATGGAATATTTGAAGGAGAATGAATGGTTCACACCTGTGAATGAAAATCATGCCAATCCTTTATATGAACAGTGTATGGTACAAACTGAACAAGACAGTTTCAGATTGGATGATTTCTTTGGTTTCCAAGGACCTTGTACAGCATATTTATCAAGAATCATTGTAATGGAAGAAGAGGATGAGGTATGTGTTCAAGTAGGACACACTTGTCCGTTCAAATTGTATTTGAATGGTGAAATGATTGCCAACAGAGAGTATTGTGACAATTGGACAGCAGAAAATGTCCATTTGGATAAAATCAAACTTCGCAAAGGAGAGAATTATCTTATGTTTCGAGTAACAAGGGTAAACGCTGATGCGAAGTTTAACGTGACATTCTGTAGAGGAATGACATGTAAAACGCAAATCGTGGGATTGACCTCAAAAAATCCCTATAAATTTTAGTTTTGTTTCATTAGCGAGGAGGTAAGAAAATGAAATACGAAGTTCCTAGTATGGAAATTGAATTCTTTGATGTTGAAGACATTGTTCGCACATCACTTGTAGACGGTGGAAACGGAGACGATGATGGAGTTGGCGGAGATGGAACGCAACCATGGGAATAAGCAATGCGATAGGTAGAAGGGAGAACGTTATGAAAAAGAGAGTAATAGGATTATTAACGCTGATATTTATGATGTCAGGAATTTTCTTCTTTGGAACGAGTGGTAACGAAGTATTGGCAGCTGAAGGAAATGTGACAAAAGGAGATGGGTTTATTGCAGTTGAATACAATGATCTTTCTGATTTTAGAGGCGGCAACCAAAAAACAGCTCCGTCTGCACCGAGCAACTATGCAAATTATATCTTTGCAGGATGGTATAAAGATGCAGAGTGTAAGCAAGTTTATAGTAATATCTCAGCAGATACGACATTGGCTTATGCAAAATTTGTGTCGGAAAATGTTTTGAGTGTAAAAGCGCAGTTAAAAGCAGATACAACAGCAGAAAGCGCAACAACAAATATGCGTTTAGTGTCATCGGTAGATAGTCTGCAATACAAAAATGTAGGATTTGAAATCTATTACAATGGATCCAATACGCCAATTAAGATAAATGCAACAAAGGTATATAAACGAATTGTTGCAAGTGAAAAATCAGGAGTAGATTATAATTATGGATCAAAAGTAGTTGATGTTGAGTCTGAATATTTTGTGACTGCAACATTGTTGAATATTAAAAAAGATAACTTCAACAAAACATTCTACATCAAACCATACTGGACAACAGTAGATGGAACGGTTGTTTATGGTGTGAGCAAGTATGTGACTGTGAATGACGGAATTAATGTATCAAACATAAATCTAACAGTAAATGTTGGTAAAAATTTTAATGTTAACAATCCACAAGTGACGATTGGGGGTACTACATATCCTGCAACAGTCGTATATTATGATGGAAAATATGCACATTTAAATATTACTGTGAATAATGGAAATACAGTACTTAAGTCAGAGAATACTGTGGTTGTAACAGATGGAACAATTACTGCAAGTGCAATATATAGAAACTTATATACAAAGTATACTGCGGCAGGAACGGAAGATACTTCATGGTATAATGCAAGTGCGAAAGAGTATACGATTGCGACAAGTGCAGATTTATATGGTTTAACAAAGTTGGTTAACACAGACAAAGTGAGCTTTGCAGGTAAAACAATTTACCTTGCAGCTGATATTACAGTGAATACAGGTAATGCTTCTTCTTGGAAAACAACGAAAGCAACCTATGATTGGACTCCAATTGGTTCATTAACAGGTACATTAGATTCCGGAACGAATCAACGATTCGATGGTATCTTTGATGGTAACGGACATAGTATTAGTGGACTTTATTTCAATAGCGGTAATATTGGACTTGGATTATTTGGATGGACAGGAGCAGATAGTGTAGTTAAGAATTTAAAATTAGAAAACACATATTTCTGTGCAACAAATAGTGCAGCACCAGCAAACCATTTGGGTGGCGCACAGCTGGGTGCTATTTCGGGAAGAAGTTTTGGTACAATTCAAAATGTATATGTAACAGATAGTGTTTATTTAGACTGTTATGGATATTACTGTGGTGGTATTGCGGGATACAACCCATCGAGTGCGAATAAGACATATTCAAAT
>JAZRRJ010000016.1:0-8897 GCA_045650645.1 Faecalimonas sp.
TAATTTTAATAGACTGGCACTTGAAGGTTTGTTTGCCATGCAATAAAACAGGTGCATTGGCATATCAACACTAAAATGCCTTCAAACGCAACAATGGAGCGGGATTCGTTAAAATCCCACCCCAACTATTGACTTAGAGCCCGAATTTCATATCGTTCAATTGTCCGCAAATATTGTAAAATCGCATGGAAACGTTCCTGCAAATCACCATCATTTTCTACAAAGTCAAGACTCTGTGCCACGATAGAAATCTGTTGCTCTGTCACAATTTCTCTCATCAATTCTAAATATTTAATTTTTTCAGTTGCGCACTCCAAATCCAAAAAATCCATAATTGAAAATGTGGCATGATCTTTTTGCAATTCAAATCGATATTCCTGCGTGCAATCCGGATATTTTTCTTTATCTACTTTACTGACAAACATTTCGTATGGTCTTGCATAAACATTCACTCCATCGACTTCTTGATAAATCACTAATTCTTCTAATGTCTCAGAATGTTTTGCAATTGTCAAAATACGATATGCATTCCCTTTGAAGTGTTGATAAACTTCACCTTCTACGGGTCTTTTATACTCCATATAGTTCCTCCTTTATCATCGGAGCTATTTATTAGTACAATTTTGCGCTAATACTCTTTGGTTTGTAACCATTGTCTTCTAATGCTTTTAAAATTTCTCTCTTATGCTCTGTTCCGAACGATTCCATTGTAATACGAAGTTCTACAGCCGCATTACGATTTGTACTAACAAACTGATTGTGTTCCAACTTAATAACATTTCCTTGTGCCTTTGCAATAGTGTCTGCTACGCGTACCAATTCACCTGGCTTATCTGGAAGTAATACAGATACAGAAAAGATTCTATCTCTTTGAATCAAACCATGTTGTACAATAGATGACATAGTAATCACATCCATATTTCCACCGCTTAATATCGCAACGACTTTCTTTCCAGTTAAATCTAATTGTTTCAACGCCGCAACAGTAAGCAATCCGGAGTTTTCTACAACCATCTTATGATTTTCTACCATATCCAAAAATGCACCAATTAATTCATCGTCTTCTACTGTAAGCATAGTGTCAACATGTTCTTTTGCATATTGGAACGGAATATCTCCTACGCGTTTTACCGCTGTTCCATCTGCAATTGTATTCGCAGAATCGAGACTCACTACTTCTCCAGACTCCAAGGCTGCTGACATACTTGCCGCTTCAATCGGCTCAACACCAATTACTTTGATCTTTGGATTTAACATCTTTGCAAGTGTAGCAACTCCACTGATCAATCCACCACCACCAACAGGCGCCAAAATATAATCTACTGTTGGTAATTCTTGGATAATTTCCATTGTAATGGTTCCTTGACCCGTAATCACATCTTCATCATCGAATGGATGCACAAAGGTATATCCATGTTCTTCTGCTAATTCCTTTGCCTTTTCGAAAGAATCATCATAAACATCCCCATACAGAAGCACTTCTGCTCCGTAGCTTTTTGTGCGGTTCACCTTAATTAGCGGTGTAACTGTTGGCATTACGATTACTACTTTACAGCCAAATTCTTTTGCCGCATAGGCAATACCTTGTGCGTGATTTCCAGCAGATGCTGTAATAATTCCTTTATGACGTTCTTCTTCTGACAATGTACTAATTTTATAATAAGCACCACGTAATTTATATGCACCTGTATGTTGCATATTTTCTGGTTTCAAATAAACCTTTCCACCAGTTTGTTGGCTCAAATATTCACTGTATACCAATTTGGTTGGTTTCGTAACCTGTTTTACCACCTCACTGGCAGCTTCAAACTTTTCTAAAGTGATCATTTTGTTCCTCCTAATATTCTACTCCTCTTCTTTTAAAAACAACGCGTTAACGAAATCATTTGAATTGAATTTTTGCAAATCATCCATTGTTTCACCAACACCGATATATTTTACCGGAATACCGAGTTCGGCTTGAATTGCAACTGCAATTCCACCTTTAGCTGTTCCATCCATTTTTGTTAAAATCACACCGCTAATATCTGCGATTTCTTTAAATTCTCTCGCTTGTGCCAATGCATTTTGTCCCGTTGTTGCGTCTAATACAACCAATGTTTCACGAAATGCTTGTGGATACTCTCTTTCTATTACACGATTGATTTTTCGCAGTTCTTCCATTAGATTTTTCTTATTATGAAGTCGTCCTGCAGTATCCACCAAAAGAAGATCGGCTTTTCGCGCTTTTGCAGCAGCAATCGCATCATATACAACTGCAGCAGGATCAGAACCTTCTTGACCTCCAATAAAATCTGCATCTGCTCGATTTGCCCATTCTCTCAACTGTTCACCCGCAGCAGCACGAAATGTATCAGCCGCAGCCAAAACCACCTTTTTGCCACGTTCACGAAATTTACCCGAAAGTTTTCCGATGGTTGTCGTCTTTCCAACTCCATTGACACCAATGACTAACACAACTGCCTGTTTTTCTTCAAATTCATATGCAGTTTCACCCACATCCATTTGTTCTTTAATACTTTCAATTAAAAATTGCTTGCAATCCATCGGCTCTTTGATGTGATTCTTTTTTACTTTCTCCTTTAAATCATCAATGATATCCATGGTTGTATGAACTCCCAAATCTCCCATAATCAAAAGTTCTTCAAGTTCTTCATAAAAATCATCATCAATATTAGAAAAACCGTGAAACAGTCCATCTATTCCAGATACAATATTATCTCTTGTTTTACTTAATCCTGAAACAAGGCGTTTGAAAAACCCTTTCTTTTCTTCCGACATGTGTCCTCCTATTTATCAAGTTCATGTTCTAGTAAGTCGACTGAAACAAGCGCAGAAACACCTTTTTCCTGCATTGTAATACCATAGAGACGATCTGCTGCCGTCATAGTTCCTTTACGGTGTGTAATTACAATAAACTGTGTATGTTTTGTCAACTTATGTAAATATTTTGCAAATCGGTCTACATTCGAATCATCCAAAGCCGCTTCAATTTCATCCAAGAGACAGAATGGAGATGGTTTCAAGTTTTGAATTGCAAACAACAACGAAATGGCTGTTAATGCTTTTTCTCCACCTGATAATTGCATCATATTTTGTAATTTTTTCCCTGGTGGTTGTGCAATGACGCGAATTCCCGCTTCAAGAATATCTTCGTCTTCCATTAATTCTAATGTACCTTTTCCACCACCAAAAAGTTGTTTGAATACCTTGTCAAATTCTGTATTAATCTTTTCAAAGCTTTCTCTAAATTGTTTACGCATTGCAACATCTAATTCTTCAATGATTTTTACAAGAGTTTCTTCTGCTTCAATCAAATCATCATGTTGTCCTTTTAGGAATTCGTAACGCTCTGAAACATTCTTGTAGTCTTCAATCGCATTCACGTTTACAGAACCCAGCGCTTTAATTTCTCCTTTTAAACGTTGAATCTCTTTTTTCATAAACGCGAGATCCGTTAAATTCTCATCCCTAATTTCCAACGCACTACTATAAGTGAGTTCGTATTCTTCCCACATATAATTGATATGCTTTTCAGCTGACTCCTCATAGGTCTCTTTTTTGTTATTGAGACGGAATAATTCCTTATCTAATTCAGACATATGTTTTGTCAATTCTTCACGTTGTTCAAGGAACGTCTTGTGTTTTTTCGTTAAGACTTCTTTTTCTTCTACGAACTTTTGAATTTCTTTTTCAATTTCATCAAATAATTCTTTGGAATTTACAATCGTTTGTCGAATTTCTTCGATTTGAGCTTCTTTCTTAACAATTTCTTCCGAAGCTTCACCCTTGCTTGCATCCAAGCCGGCCAATTCTTCTTTAAACTTGTTTATCTCATCTTGAATACGTCCTTCGTTTTCAAGCACAAATTGAAGTTTTTGTTCCAATGTAGCATATGCCAAATGAACTTTTTCTGTTTCATGTAATTGTAAACTTTCTTGTTCTCTTATTTCCTCTAACTCTTTTTGGTTCGTTTCGGAATTTGAACTCAATTCACGTTCTAATTGTTCTGAAACTTCTAATTCCACTTGGATTGATTCATGATTATCCTTAATCTCATCAATTTGAGCATCCAACTCTGTACCTTCACGTTGAATTTGCTTCACAAGTCCTTTTGCTTCTGCTTTTTTGGAAATCATTTGATCCATATTCATTTTTGCAGTATTTTGTACTACGTATGCTTCTTGCAATTCCTTTTTCACGTGTTCAATTTTTGCATAAAATTGTGTTCTCTTTTCTTTGCAAGATTCGATCTCTTGTTCCAATTTTTCGATTTCTGATTTCAATTTAAGAACATTCTTTTCTAGTTCTTCTACTTCTCTTCTTCTGCTAAGCAAATTGCTTGAGTTTTTGAAGGCACCACCGGTCATCGCACCACCCGGATTCATCAATTCACCTTCAAGTGTAACAATGCGAAGTGAATTATGATACTTTTTCGCCAGAGCAATTCCGTTGTCTATATGTTTTACAACAATCGTGCGTCCTAATAAATGTTCCGCTAATTTTGTGAATTTGCTATCCACATTCACAAGAGCACTTGCCACACCAATTACACCATTCTCACCCAAAACATCTTTTTGTTTTTGTAACGAATTGTTCTCCATTGCAGTTAACGGAAGGAATGTCGCACGTCCAAATTTGTTTTCTTTCAAATAACGAATCATTTTCTTTGCAGTTTCTTCATTATCTGTAACAATATTTTGAATGCTTCCACCCAATGCGGTTTCAACTGCCACTTCATATTTCTTATCTACTTTAATGATATCTGCAACAACACCTAGAACGCCTTTTTCTTCTTCACGTTTTTCCATTACTTTTCGAATGCTATTTCCGTATCCGTCATAGCGTTCTGTCATATTTTTCAACGATTCCAAACGTGATTCATCTCTATGATAAGCGGTTTGAACGTTTCTCAACTGTTCTGCCTGTTCATTGATTGATGTTTGAAGTTTTTCAATTTCTGCCTCATAAGATTTATTTTCATCCACATATTCAATAATTGTAGTTGAAATTGTTTTTAACTCATCTTCATATTGTTTGATAAACTCATCATATCCTACAGCTTCGCTCTCTGCAGAAATTAATCTTTGATTTAATTCCGCTTTGCGAACCTGGATTTGTTCCATCATTGTATCGTACTTTTGAATTTTCGCTCTGGTCAAAGAACGATTATTCAAAAGTTCAATCAAATGACTTTGTCCATCTTCCACTGCACCTACTAACTCTGCGATACGAGTTTGAATTCGAATCAATTCTTCCTGCACTTGTGTCTGTTCTGCAGATTTCTCAGAAATCAACGTTTGCAGTTCTTCTTTTTCCAACGAAATATCCGCCAATTGTTTTTCTCTTTCATTCAACTCATCCATAATTGTAATAGAACGTTGAGACAAATGTTCATCATTCATTCTGGCTGTATTGATTTGTTCTTTTAACAACTCAATTTGACTTTCCAACTGTTGTTTGAGTAATGTCGTTTCATTTAATTGACGTTTTGCAGTTTCTAACGAAACATCTATTTCATCTGTTTGAAGCTCAATTGCTTCATATTCTTTTTTCGTATTATTATATTGTACAGTTGTTGCATCAAGTTCATCCTGTGCAATTTTGATTTTTTCATCAATTGCTGCAATTTCAGCCTTCAAACGAGCATCTTCTAACAAGAACATATTAATATCATATCTTTTCAAAGATTCTTTTTTCTTCAAATACTCTTTTGCGATTTCAGACTGCTTTTGCAATGGTCCAATCTGTTTTTCCAATTCTGTCAAAATATCGGTTACACGAAGAAGATTTTGGCGTTCTTCTTCTAACTTTTTCACAGACATGTTTTTACGACGCTTAAACTTTACAATACCTGCTGCTTCATCAAACAACTCTCTGCGTTCTTCTGGTTTTCCACTCAAAATTCGGTCGATTTGACCTTGTCCGATAATGGAATAACCTTCTTTACCAATTCCGGTATCATAAAACAGTTCATTTACATCTCTTAAACGGCATAGATTACCATTGATTAGGTATTCGCTTTCTCCAGAACGATATAATTTTCTGGTGATTGTCACTTCATTATAATCAATTGGAAGGTGGTGGTCGCTATTATCCAATGTAATAGACACGGTTGCATAACTAAGTGGCTTTCGAAGTTCTGTTCCCGAGAAAATAACATCTTGCATATTGCCACCACGAAGTTGTTTCACACGTTGTTCACCAAGAACCCAGCGAACTGCATCTGCAACGTTACTCTTACCACTTCCGTTTGGTCCTACAATCCCTGTTATACCGTTGTGAAAATCAAATACAATCTTATTTGCAAATGATTTAAACCCTTGTACTTCAATGTTTTTTAAATACATATTACACCTACTCTAATCTTTCTTGCGTAATTTCAAAATCGCTTTGTATGCAGCTTGTTGTTCAGCTGCTTTTTTTGTTTTTCCAATTCCGTCTCCATAACAATCATCTCCGATAAAAAGTTTCACCGAAAAGCTCTTATTATGATCCGGACCTTCTTCTTTTATTAATTGATAAACAATCGGCTTATCGCTTTCCGCCTGCACAATCTCCTGCAAAGTAGTCTTGCTATCATAAAAAAGTTTTTTGTGTTCCAAATCATTTAAAACAAATTTGTGCACAAATCCCTTTGCTTTAGCAAATCCACCGTCTAAATAAATCGCACCGATCAATGATTCTAGCGCATCTGATGTTACTGAATCTCTGTTTCGTCCCCCAGATACCTCTTCACCTTTTCCAAGAAGCAAGTAGGAACCCAAATCCAACTCTCTCGCACAGAATGCTAAAGACGATTCACAAACCATACTTGCACGAAGTTTTGTCAATTCTCCTTCTGGCATTATTTGATCCGATAAATATAAGAATTCACTAGAAACCAATTCCAAAACTGCGTCACCCAAAAATTCCAAACGTTCATTACATCGATATTTTGGCAATTTCTTTTCGTTTATATAAGAACTGTGCGTAAGTGCGGTTATCAACAAATTCAGATTACGAAAACGATATGAAATTTTTCTTTGTAATACATCTAATCTTTGTTGCATAATTCCCTCTTTATGTTGCATACAAAACGAAAAAGCCCGTTTGGGCTTTTTCTTAATAAAATTAATTCGTTGCTTTCTTGATTTGTTCTACTGCATCTCCAACAGTTACAATCTTTTCAGCATCTTCGTTTTCGATTTCAACATCAAATGCTTCTTCGATTCCCATGATAATTTGGAAAATATCGAGTGAATCAGCTCCTAAATCATCTACAAAAGTTGTCTCCATCTTGATGTCTTCTTCATCAACATTTAATACATCAACAATAATCTCTTTTAATTTTTGAAATTCCATTTTTTTCTCTCCCTTTTTGGTTTTTACTCTTTTACTTGGATACGTTCACGAATCTTTTCATTAATTCCTTGTTCTTTAAACGTAACGCACTGAATAATTGAATTTGACACTTCAATTGCTTTCGAACTGCCATGCGTTTTTACAACGAGTCCATTTAATCCAAGTAATGGAGCCCCGCCATATTCGGATGCATCAAAACTCTTCAAAGTCTTTTTCAATGCCGGTTTTACAAGCAATGCACCCAACTTACTTCTAAATGAAGCAAACATACCTTGTTTTATTTTCTTTAGCATAACAGATGCCAATCCTTCTGAAAGCTTCAAAATAACATTTCCCACAAAAGCCTCACACACAATAACATCCGCGTAACCACTTGGAATGTCTCTTGCTTCGATGCTTCCAATGAAATTGATATCATCGCAGGCTTTCAATAATGGAAACGTTTCTTTTACTAAAGCATTTCCTTTTTCTTCTTCGGCACCTATATTTACAATTGCAACTCTTGGATTCTTGATTCCGACTACATTTTCCATGTAAATAGAACCCATCTTTGCAAATTGAACCAAATGTGATGGTCTGGCATCTACATTCGCACCACAGTCAATCAATAATGATACGCCTGTGTCTGTTGGTATGATTGGAGCTAACGGTGGTCGTTCCACACCTTTAATACGTCCTACAATCAATTGCCCTCCAACGAGAATCGCGCCAGAACTTCCCGCAGAAACAAATGCATCTGCTTCACCTTTTTTTACTAAATTCATTGCAACCACAATGGAAGAATCTTTCTTCCTTCGAATTGCCATAACCGGTGGTTCTGCTGTTTCAATGACTTCCGTTGCGTTCACAACTTCTACTTGCTCTTTATTATATGTATATTGTGCAAGTTCTTTATTTACAACATCTTCCTGACCAACCAACAAAACTTTAATATCATTTCGTTTGCTAATTGCATCAATGGCACCTTTTACGATCTCCACAGGAGCATTATCTCCACCCATCGCATCGAGTGCTACTTTAATCATTTCCGCCATGTTCTTACCTCCTGACCGATATCGTAATTTTACTAAACATTAGTATAAAAATCAACATGATTTACAAAAAAAGACGTAAAAGCAAAAACTTTTGGTTCTAAAATAAATCTTCAAACAAATCACTAGGAGATACATAATAAATGCATAGTCATTCTATCAACATGCAAATGCTTTTAAACATAAAGAAAAGGTGCAATTCAATCGAATTGCACCCCAACTATTGAGTTAAAGCCAAAATAATCACTTACACTACTTTCATACATTCTAAATTAATCTTGTGCAATGATTTCTTTTTTGTTGTAAGAACCACAAGCTTTGCACACTCTGTGTGGCATCATTAACTCTCCACATTTGCTGCATTTTACTAAGTTAGGAGCACTCATTTTCCAGTTTGCTCTTCTTTTATCTCTTCTAGCTTTAGAAGATTTATTCTTTGGACAAATTGACATAGGTTACACCTCCTTAAAATTCTTAAACACATCGCGGATAACTGACATTCTAGGATCAAGACTTGTGTCT
>JAZRRJ010000017.1:0-15973 GCA_045650645.1 Faecalimonas sp.
GTCTAGCGCGTCTGCCAGTTCCGCCACATCCGCAAAAACACCATACATCTGTATGGTGTTTTAAATGAAGCATCGGGGATTCGAACCCCGGACAACTTGATTAAAAGTCAAGTGCTCTACCGACTGAGCTAATGCTCCATACTGGGCTAGCTGGATTCGGACCAGCGACTGCAGGAGTCAAAGTCCTGTGCCTTACCGCTTGGCGATAGCCCATTAACATTTATTCTATTTTGAAAATAGAAGGGTGGATAGTGGGACTCGAACCCACGACATCCAGAACCACAATCTGGCGCGCTAACCAACTGCACCATACCCACCATATACACAGCATCCATGTTGTCTGCTGAAACGAGCCCGGGGGGATTCGAACCCTCGACCTACGGCTTAGAAGGCCGTTGCTCTATCCAGCTGAGCTACGGACTCATTAAGATTTTCATCTTAAAAGCGGGTGATGGGAATCGAACCCACGTATCTAGCTTGGAAGGCTAGTGTTCTACCATTGAACTACACCCGCAGAATCGGGGTGACAGGATTCGAACCTGCGACCTCCTGGTCCCAAACCAGGCGCTCTAGCCAAGCTGAGCCACACCCCGTAGTTTTAAATTTTTACGCCATTTCCACAGCGCAAGGTTTATTATATATTGCGCCTTTGGAAATGTCAACAACTTTTTTTCTTTTTTTACAAATAATTTTTATAAGTATTTTAACTCAAAATTTGCTTGTCCATCTGCGCCTATTTCCAATACCATATAACTAGCACGACGACCTTCTTGTCTTGGATAAGCGATGCTCCCCGGGCTGATTACTATCGGAGAACTTTCCAGATCCATATATGGTTTGTGCGTATGTCCAAACATAACAATATCCACACCTCTGGACTTTGCGGCTTCACGCAATCGTCCTGTATTTATTGACACCATGTAATTATGCCCATGTGTCATCCAAACCTTATATTTCCCTATCTGAATCTCTTTTTCATTTGGAAGCGGCGAACGCCAATCATTATTCCCTGCCACCATGTGATACGGCCATTCTGCAATTGCTTCTATATAACATTCTTCACCTTCAATATCACCCAGGTGAAGAAGCATGTCGATTTTCCCTTCTTTTTCAATTGCCGCATCTAAATTTCCGTGGCGCCCATGTGTATCACTAACAATTAATATCTTCATTATTTTTTCTCCATGATTGCACGCATTGCACGAAGTGCATTTCCACGATGACTCAATTCATTTTTCTTTTCTGGCGAAAGTTCCGCTGTTGTGCAACCATACTCAGGAAGATAAAAAATCGGATCATATCCAAAACCATTTTCTCCTGCAATCTCATAGCCAATGATTCCCTCTATTGTTCCTCTCACAACTTCTGTACTTCCATCCGGGAACGCTGCCGCTACTGCGCAAACAAAACGTGCTGTACGTTTTTCATCCGGCACTCCCTCCAAACGATCAAGTAACATTTGATTCTTGATATCATAAGAAGTATCCACACCTGCATATCTTGCAGAATAAATTCCCGGTTCTTTATTCAAATAATCAATTTCAAGTCCAGAATCATCAGCAAGCACAATGCAGTTCTCTGTCATTTTTGCAATCTCCGTCGCTTTAATCAACGCATTTTCTTCAAATGTAGTTCCATTTTCTTCCACATCTGCAACGATTCCCGCCTCTTTCATCGATAAGATAGGCATTCCCAAATCCGCAAGAATCATACGGATTTCTTTCATTTTATTTTCATTTCCTGTGGCAAAGATAATCTTTTTCTCCATGTATCTTTCTCCTATTTCTTCGGTCTTGGTGGTTTTGGACCATTAAATTGATAAAAATATGTCTTTAACATTCCATTGTAAATTTTACGGTTTTTATCTGCCTTTCGTCCAAAGTAACGTTCTGTATCTTCATAACTTGTAATCATATAGGCAGACCAACTGTCCAACTTTTGAAAACTCTCACCAAACTCTCGATAAAGACTTGGTAAATTTTTCTTTTCTTCCAAACGCTCTCCATATGGCGGATTCGTAATAACAAATCCATATTTCTTCGGATGGCGCAAATCTTTCACTGGTCGTTCTTGAAAATGAATCAAATGGTCTACACCAGCTTCTTTGGCATTTTCTCTTGCCGCTTTAATCACGTCACCATCGATATCATACCCTTGGATATCGACTTCTATATCGTCATTAATGAGTTCATTTGCCTCATCAATCACATCATACCACAACTTTTTAGGAACGAGATTCGTCCACTCTTCTGCCAAAAATGAGCGATTCATCCCTGGTGCAATATTTGCAGCAATCATAGCTGCTTCAATCGGAAATGTTCCACACCCACAGAATGGATCGACCAAGATACGGTCTTTTTTCCAAGGTGTCAAAAGAATCAATGCCGCCGCCAACGTTTCTGTAATCGGTGCTTTACTCGACAATTGTCGATACCCTCTCTTATGAAGCGACACACCAGATGTATCAATCCCAACCGTCACAATATCTTTCATTAGAAAAACACGAATTGGATAAGATGCTCCGTTTTCTTCGAACCACTCAATATCGTAATGTTCTTTCATACGATTTACCATAGCCTTTTTCATAATAGACTGAATATCTGAAGGGCTAAAAAGTTTACTTTTTACAGATGCCGCTTTGGCAACCCAGAACTTTCCATCTTTCGGAATATATTTTTCCCATGGAATCGCTTTCGTATTTTGAAATAATTCTTCAAACGTTGTTGCCTTAAAAGAACCCACCTTCAACAATACACGTTCCGCAGTTCTCAAAAAAACATTCGCACGACAAATCGCATCGGCATCGCCCCAAAAGGAAACGCGCCCATCTTCCACTCCCGCAATCTCATATCCAAGGTCCTGTATTTCTCTCTTTAAAACCGCCTCCAAGCCAAAATGACAAGGTGCTATCAATTCCATTCTTTCCATAATATTCCCCCTGCGTAATTCCCTTTTATATTACGTGGTTCATATCCTCATGTCAACCAAAAAAGGAAACCTCTCACAGAGGTTTCCTTTTCTTTTTTTAGTAGTTATTGCTGCTAGAATTTTTGTTTGAATCTAAATTCTTGTTTGCATTTTTGTTTGCGTTTTTGCTTGATGTGTTGCTTGCATTCTTGTTTGAATTGTTGTTTGAATTGTTGTTTGAGTTACTGTTTGAATTGTTGTTCATGTTTTTATTGTTTGAACTACTGTAATTTGAATTTTTGTCCATTTTTTTGTCCTCCTAAAATTTATTTTGGTACACCTTTTATTATCTCAAAGGTCATCATTTTTATGCATTTTATAATTTTTTTATTTTTAACTTGCTTTTTCCATTTTTTTGTATTATACTGTGGCATGTAGAAAGCGATTTCTACACCCCTTATTAATTATTTATACTCCCCTCAAAAAGACCGATGGCTCCCCCATTGGTCTTTTTACCGTTTATACGCAAAAAAGAGAGCTTCATCGAAAGCTCTCTTTCTCATTTTAGACTTCAAATAACAAATCTCCATAAGATGGCATTGGCCACATTTCTTTATTTACAATCATTTCCAATTCATCAACTGGTTTTCTCAAGCGTTCCATAACCGGTACGACTTCATAAAGGAAAAATTCTGCTTTTGCTTTCCCATGTTCCATTTCTGCCGCTTGGTCTGCTTTTTGGATTAACTCTTTCAATGCACTTCTTGTATCTGCAAGTAAAGTGGATGATTCTGCTAGTAACTCCTGCTGTACATCCACGCTGATATCACCACACGCACCCTTCACTTGATTGATAGAGGTTGCAAGGGATGTAATATATTTGATAACCGCCGGAATAATATGCTTACTTGCAATATCAATCATCGCTCTAGCTTCAATATTAACCGCTTTCGCATAAGTCTCATAATTAATCTCTGCTCGAGATTCCAATTCTGCTTTTGTAAACACGCCAAACTTTTCAAACAGATTTACTGTCTTATCTGTCACCAGATGTGGAATCGCTTCTACCATCGTTCGGATATTCGGCAATCCACGTCTCGCAGCTTCTTCTACCCATTCTTGAGAGTAGCCATTTCCACTAAATAAAATTCGTTGATGTTCGGCCGCATATTTCTTAATCAAATCATGCAGTGCTAACTCAAAGTTTTCTGCAGATTCTAATACATCACAAGCTTCGCTAAACGCCTCTGCTACAATCGTATTGAGTACAATCGTAGAAGCTGCAACAGAATCTCTCGATCCCACCATACGGAACTCAAATTTATTACCGGTAAACGCAAGTGGTGCTGTTCTATTTCGGTCTGTTGCATCTTTTGCAAAATCTGGAAGTGTTTTTACACCCGTATCCAATTTTTCACGTTTGATACTGGTCGTTGCAGAACCTGTGTTGATTAATTGTGTCAACACATCTTCCAACTGTGCACCCAAATACACCGATACAATCGCCGGAGGTGCTTCATTTGCACCGAGACGGTGATCGTTTCCTACATCCGCTGCTGATTCACGCAGAAGCTCCGCATGTTTATCGACTGCCTTTAAGATACAAGTAAGCACCAATAAAAATTGAATGTTATGATGTGGTGTTTTTCCTGGATCTAACAGATTAATTCCATCGTCTGTTGTAAGTGACCAGTTGTTATGCTTACCAGAACCATTCACTCCTGCAAATGGCTTTTCATGTAATACGCATTGCAAATTATGACGATATGCCACCTGTTTTAACGTTTCCATAATCAACTGGTTATGGTCTACAGCCACATTACACTGTGCATAAATCGGCGCCAGTTCATGCTGCGCCGGAGCCGCTTCATTGTGCTGCGTCTTAGCAGATACACCCAATTTCCACAACTCTTCATTAGCATCTTTCATAAAGAGTGCAATACGTTCACGAATCGCACCAAAGTAATGATCATCTAATTCTTGTCCTTTCGGTGGCATTGCACCAAACAAAGTACGACCTGTAAATACCAAGTCTTTTCTCTTCAAATATTTATTTCTGTCAATAATGAAGTATTCTTGCTCTGCTCCTACAGAAGGAGTCACTTTTTGAGACGTCGTATTTCCAAACAAGCGTAGCAGGCGAAGTGCTTGCTTATTCACTGCTTCCATTGAACGAAGAAGTGGAGTCTTTTGATCTAGAGCCTCGCCGGTATAAGAACAAAATGCTGTAGGAATATAGAGAATCGCACCCTCTCCTTTTGCATCTTTTTTAATAAATGCCGGTGAAGTACAGTCCCATGCTGTATAACCTCTCGCCTCGAAAGTTGCACGAAGTCCTCCTGACGGGAACGAAGAGGCATCAGATTCCCCTTTGATCAATGCTTTCCCAGAGAATTCCATTAATACTTTTCCATCGGATTTCGGTGTCGAAATAAATGCATCATGTTTTTCTGCTGTTGCACCTGTGAGTGGTTGAAACCAATGTGAGTAGTGCGTCGCCCCTCTCTCAATTGCCCATTCCTTCATTTCATGCGCTACAACATCTGCAATTGACGCTTCTAGCTCTTTTCCATCTTGAATGGTACGCTTCAATTCAAGATAGACGTCTTCCGGAAGACGTTCTTTCATTACTGAATCATTAAATACATTTTCACCAAAAATCTCTGCTACGTTCAAAAATTTACTCATTGTTGTACCTTCCTATAAAATAAGAAAAGGTGGTGGAGATTTCTTCCACCACCTTATGTATCTTTTCTTATACTTAAAATTAAGCTTTGTTAACAGAACCAAATAATTCCATTTTTTCTTTTACAGTTGCTTTAATTGCTTCGCATCCAGGAGCTAATAACTTACGTGGGTCATATCCTTTACCTTGGTTATCTTTTCCTGCTTCGATGTATTCGCGAGTTGCAGCTGCAAATGCTAATTGACATTCTGTGTTAACATTGATTTTAGCAACACCTAAGTCGATTGCTTTTTTAATCATGTCTGCCGGGATACCTGTTCCTCCATGAAGAACTAATGGCATATCTCCTGTTAATTCTTGGATTGCATCCAATGTTTCAAAGCTAAGTCCAGCCCAGTTTGCTGGGTATTTTCCGTGGATGTTACCGATACCTGCTGCCAACATATCGATTCCTAAGTCTGCGATTGCTTTACATTCTTGAGGATCTGCACATTCACCTTTTCCTACTACACCGTCTTCTTCTCCACCGATTGCTCCAACTTCTGCTTCCAAAGACATTCCTTTTTCTGCACAGATAGCAACTAATTCTTTTGTTTTAGCAACGTTTTCTTCGATTGGATAGTGTGAACCATCGAACATGATTGAAGAGAATCCTGCTTCGATACATTTCATACATCCATCGTAGCTACCATGGTCTAAGTGAAGTGCTACAGGAACTGTGATGTTTAATTCCTCTAACATTCCATTTACCATACCTACTACTGTCTTATATCCAGCCATGTATTTACCTGCACCTTCAGATACACCGAGGATAACTGGTGAATTACATTCTTGAGCTGTAAGTAAAATACATTTTGTCCACTCTAAGTTGTTGATATTGAATTGACCAACTGCATAGTGACCTGCTTTTGCTTTTTGAAGCATCTCTTTTGCTGATACTAACATAATAATACCTCCATTTTGTCTATGTGTTTTTATAAGACGGCTTTCCGTCTAAAATGACCCGTAGGGGAATCGAACCCCTGATTCCAGCGTGAGAGGCTAGCGTCTTGACCGCTTGACCAACGGGCCTCGTTGCACTTGTATATTGTAGAACATTTTTCCACAATATACAAGTACTTTTCTCTCAGTTTTTCCTATTTAAACAACGGAATATACGACATTACAACTAATAACAGAATGACTGGTGGCAAAATGAATGTTAAGTAAAAACGATACCATTTCCAAGTAGGGAATTTCATACCAACTCCAGTGTTCGCTTCTTCTGTAAAGCCTTTCCATCCCCAACCGTATCGTGTGGTACAGAACAACAAATAAATGACCGCACCAATTGGAAGCAAGTTATAACTTACAATAAAGTCCTCTAACCATTGGATATCACGCGCAGAACCATTTGCATATCCCAAAATAGCTCCACAAGCTTTGTTCCAAATAGTCATTCCGAAAATACATGGCAAGCTCAATACAAACAATAGAACACCATTTATCAAGATAGACTTCTTAAGTGACCAACCCCAAAGGTCTCTTGCGCAGGCAATGATATTTTGAAATACAGCAATAACTGTTGAGAATGCTGCAAATGACATAAACAAGAAGAACAACGCTCCCCAAATACGACCGCCCGCCATTTTGTTGAACACATTCGGCAATGTTACCAACACAAGACCTGGACCTTCACCCGGATCAATATCAAACGCAAAACATGATGGGAAGATGATTAATCCTGCCATAAGGGCCACTGCTGTATCCAATGCCATGACACTGATTGCTTCTCCGATCAGGGCTCGCTTTTTATTTAAATAACTACCAAAAATCGAAAGCGAACCAATTCCGATACTGAGCGTAAAGAAAGATTGCCCCATTGCTGCGTATAATACTTCCCAAAGACCTGCTTCTTCAATCTTTGCAAAATCAGGTTTTAAGTAGAATTCCAATCCCTTTGTCGCACCGTCTAAACTTACAGCACGAATGATCAGAACCACCATGAGTCCAAACAGACAAAGCATCATTGGTTTTGTCACTTTTTCAACACCCTTTTCCAAACCAAAAGAGCATACTAAAAGGCCTAATACCACAATGATTGCCATCCAGAACATCATTTCTTTCCAGTCCCCTGTTAATTGACCGAAGACTGCACCTACTTCTTTCGTTGACATTCCAACAAATTCACCTTTAATCATCTTAAAGAAATACGCAAGCATCCATCCTGCCACTGTGGTGTAAAACATCATCAGCAAGAAGTTTCCTGCAAAAGCAAAATACTTATGAATATGCCACTTCGTTCCTTTTGGCTCCAAAACATCATACGATTTTGTAATACTCTTTTGACTTGCTCGTCCCATTGCAAACTCCATAACCACAATCGGCAATCCCATCGCAATCAAAAAGAATAAGTAAATGAGAACAAATAATCCCCCACCATACTGACCTGTAATATATGGGAATCTCCAAACATTTCCCAATCCAATTGCACATCCTGCCGAAATCAGGATGAATCCCAATCTCGACGAAAACTTTTCTCTCTTTTCCATCTGTTACTCCTCTTCTTCAGGTTGAATCATAACCTGAATTGCTTGTTTTTTATTTGTAATTTCCACTTTTTCATGTGATCCACCAAATTCTCCATCCAGTGTCCAAGGAATTTCTTCCTTTGATTCAAACACAATCTGCGACGCTTTGAAGAAGCTCACATATTTCGAATCGACTTTTCCCAATACAATCGATGCAATGATATCGTTTAATTCTGCAATCGTTTTTGGTTTTCGAATGAGTGTTACTTCAAATTCCCCATCTGCAAAATCAACACCTTTTCCCATGATATCCTTTACACCACCAACAGAACGAGCATTGGTAATCATACCAATCATAAAATCATCTTCAATCACTTCATCTCCATTGGTAATCTTGATGCGATAAGAAGGAATATTGGACAAACGTTTCATGCCCTCCAAAACATAGGCAACTTGTCCCAATGCATTCTTAAGTCTCTGGTCAGTCTGATATGACACATCAGTAAAGAGCCCGAATGCTGCCACATATACAAAAATATCATGGTTAAATGTTCCCACGTCACAGGCGAATGGTTCTCCGTACACACAGGCGTCTGCCGCTTCCAAAATCACTTTTGGGATTCCAAGACTTGTTGCAAAATCATTGGTTGTCCCCGTCGGAATATAACCAATTGGAACTCGGCGTGTCTTACTTCGCTTCATCATACCAGTCACAACCTCATCCAAAGTTCCATCTCCGCCACTGCACACAACCAATTCTACATCATCATCCATGTGCACAACTTTACGATAGGCATCTTTATAACTTTGCGTCGGATACGCAATGAGTTCATCATATCCGGCTTTCACAAAAACATCTAATACATCCGAAAGTTTACTCTTTAAAAGCCCTTTCCCAGCATTTGGATTGTAAACAAACAACATTTTTTTCATTCCAACACCTCCAGTTACATGCGGATAAAAACAGAAGAAAGAGCATATCTGTCATATGCTCTCCTTTTATTATATATTATTGTGCTGCTAAATATAATTCAAGTTCTTGTGCAGCCGCTTCTTCGTCAGCGCCTTCTGTCACAACAACAACTTGATCACCACTACCAACTCTTAAAGACATCATACCCATAATACTTTTTGCATTGATGCTTTTTGTTCCAACTTCGATATATACTCTGCTGGAAAATTGACTGGCCTTTTGAACAAGCATAGCAATCGGACGAGCTTCTAAACCTGCTTTACGTCGTACGGTTACTGTTTTCTTTACCATTTCTGTTCCTCCTTGTTTTCTCTCAGCGATTCCGCTATTTCGCCAAGTTTCCTCAGCCGGTGATTTACACCCGATTTCCCAATTGGTTCTGCAAGCAATCCGCCCAGCTCCTTCAACGACGCATTGGGATGCGCCACTCTCAATTCTGCAATTTCGCGCAAGTTTTCCGGCAATTCATTCAGTCCCATTTCTTGCTGAATATACTGAATATCCTCCACCTGCTTCACTGCAGCAAACACTGTTTTGTTAATATTGGCAGTTTCACAATTCACCTGACGGTTTACAGAGTTACTAATCTCTTTTAAGATACGAACATTCTCCATCTCCATCAAGGCAATCGGTGCCTCCATAATATTCAGAAGGTCTACTATTTGCGCACCTTCTTTTAAATACACAACGTAGGATTTCTTACGAAGGATAATCTTCGCATCCAATCCGAAACCATTTACTAAAGCACGAATCTGTCGCGCCTTCTCCTGCGCTGCACACACAAATTCAATATGATACGATTTTTCCGGGTGACTCATAGAACCAGATGCCAAAAACGCACCTCTAATAAACGCCCTCTTGCAGCAACTCTTATATAAAATCGGATTTCCCTTGTCTGAAAATTCCTCTCCCACTTCACCGTCAGGACTCATTAACCCAGATGCCGTCAAAATTGTTCGCGCATCTTCGTGGCGATTTACAATCACCGTATAAGTGACCTTTCCGGTACTTCTGTTACTCGAAACAAAAGTTTCAGTCTTTATATTAAAGGTTTTTCTTAGCAATGTAAAGTACTTTCTAGCGACCGAAATATTTTCCGTACGCACCTTCACAGAATACTGTTCATGACTGTTGATGGACACCTTTCCGCACATGCTTAAAATAGCTGCCATCTCTGCAATCTGACAGTGCCGTGTTTCTTTCCAATGTCTAGACAGTTCCTCTTTCACCTTTCCGGAAAAGGTTAATTCTTGTTTCATTCTAAAACTCTCCTAACATCTTCACTTCCGGTTCTAAGGCTACACCAAACTCTTGCATTACTTTGTCTGACACCTGTTTCATCAATTCCAATATATCTGCTGCGGTTGCGTCACCTGCATTAATAACAAAGCCACAATGCTTCTCAGATACTTGCGCACCGCCCACTTGAAAACCGCGAAGACCTGCATCTTGAATCAATTTCCCTGCAAAATAACCTTCCGGTCTTTTAAATGTACTTCCTGCACTTGGATATTCCAACGGTTGCTTGGTTACGCGTTGTACTTTCAACTCATCCATCTTTGCACGAATCGCTTCTCTTTCATCCACTTTCAATTCAAACTCCGCTTCCAATACCACATACTCTTTTTTTGCAACAATGCTGGTACGATATCCTAACTCTAACTCTTCCTTATATAACGTAAGAATATTTCCTTCTGGTGTGAGGACGGTCGCGCATTTGAGAATATCTTTCATCTCTCCGCCGTATGCTCCTGCATTCATTACCACAGCACCGCCTACAGTACCTGGAATCCCCGCAGCGAACTCAAAACCTCCAAGTCCTGCTTCCAGAGCAACCGCTCCTATCTTAGAAAGCAACGCACCTGCTTGCACCTTTATCGAGGTTCCTTCCACAAGAATTTCACTCATGGACTTATAAATCTGAATTACGACGCCACGATATCCCGCATCGCTTACCAGAAGATTACTTCCGTTTCCAACAACGTAATACGGCATCTTTGATGCTTTACAAAAAGCCACAATCTTCTGTATTTCTTCTATATTTTTTGGCATCACAAAATAATCCGCAGGTCCTCCCACACGGAATGTGGTATGCTTGCACATTGGTTCATCACAAAGCACATGCTCTTTATCTACAATTTGAATTAACTGATTATAAAAATCTGAATTCATTGATTTTCTCCATTTTCTCATTGATTTCAAATTTCATCATACAACAAAGTGGAATCAAATTCAACGGGCACTTGCAAATTTCCAAGAAATGCGATATAGTGTCTAAGAATATGTAAATTTTTATCAAAAAGGAGTTGATGTATCAGTGGACCCTAGTGCCGCCATACAGAGTGCCCCCTTACAAGGAGGCAATTTGCCACTTCAAGTTGTGGTATTAATTATTTTATTGTTGCTATCTGCATTTTTCTCATCTGCAGAAACAGCGTTGACAACCGTTAACAAAATCAAAATGCGTTCTTTAGCAGAGGACGGGAACAAAAACGCGAAGTTGGTGTTAAAACTAAATGACACCCCAGGCAGATTATTATCTGCAATCTTAATCGGGAACAACATCGTGAACCTTTCCGCTTCTTCTATTACAACAACAATCGCATACGGCTTAACAGTGGATATCACGGAACCAATTGCTGCGTATGCCATTGCAATCGCAACAGGTATTATCACCTTACTTATTTTGATTTTCGGTGAAATCGTACCAAAAACAGTCGCAAATGCGAAATCTGATAAGCTTTCTTTATTATATGCTTATCCGATTCACCTTATTATGATGATTTTGACACCTATTAGTTTTGTCATTAAT
Organism: Faecalimonas sp.; assembly: GCA_045650645.1. Lineage (GTDB taxonomy): Bacteria > Bacillota > Clostridia > Lachnospirales > Lachnospiraceae > Faecalimonas. The sequence goes on from JAZRRJ010000017.1 coordinate 11,889, forward strand.
CTTTTGGCTCGTATCATTTTGTTCTTCCTTCGCATTGATCCAAATGCGAAAAATGACACCCTGACAGAAGACGAACTTCTCACAATTGTGGATGTTGGTCACGAAGACGGCGTCATCGAAGAAGAAGAACGTGAGATGATTTACAACGTGTTTAGTTTGGGCGATGCCAAAGCAAAGGATGTTATGGTACCTCGTGTCAATGTAGTGTTTGCCGATGTTAAAAGTACTTATAGCGAATTGATTGACATTTTCCGTGAACACAAATTCACTCGTATCCCTGTATACGAAGAAACTACGGACAATGTAATAGGCACAATCAATATGAAGGATCTGCTTTTATATGATCATATAGAGGAATTCCAATTAAGGAATTTCTTGCGTGAAGCGTATTTCACTTATGAGCATAAAATTGTCTCAGAACTTTTGGTCGAAATGCGTGAAGCATCCATCAATATTGCCGTCGTTCTTGATGAATATGGCGAGACAGCCGGCTTGATCACTTTGGAAGACATCTTGGAAGAGATTGTCGGTGAAATTCATGATGAATATGATGAACACGAAGAGGACGAGCTTCTGACGAAAATCAATGATTTCGAATATATCTTAGAAGGTTCTATTAGTTTGGACGACTTGGATGACCGTTTGGAATTAAAATTAGAATCAGATGATTATGACTCTCTCGGTGGATTCATGATTGAAAACTTAGACCATCATCCGGAAATCGGGGATGAATTTACAACAGAACGCGGACTTCGTTTGGTTGTAGAATCGTTAGATAAAAACCGTATTGAAAAAGTTCATATCTACATCCCGGAAGATTATTATAACGAAGAAGATAAGGACAAGGACGAAGACGAAGAATAAGATACAAATCTCCCAGCCAATTTGGTTGGGAGATTTTTTTATGTTATAAGAACGCCTCCCCATTCATATCTTATAACGGAGGTGTTCGCACATGAAAGAAAACACAAAACAACTAATAAAATCTCTTGCCCTACCACTCCTTGTCGGAACGGTATCCGGGCTATTGTCGCAAGGTGCCATGCAAAATTTTCAAGAAGTTATAAAACCAGCTCTTTCTCCACCCGCATGGCTATTCCCGGTAGTCTGGACCATTCTTTACACACTGATGGGCTACTCAGCTTACCTGATTCAAACATCTACTGCAAACTTCAACGAAAAAGAGGAAGCACTTATGCTCTACCGCTATCAGTTAATTGTAAACTTCTTGTGGCCAATCTTTTTCTTTAACTTTGAGTGGTATCTCTTTTCTTTGGTATGGCTGTTTCTGCTGTGGATTTTAGTTCTTTTTATGATTCGAAGTTTTAGCAAAATTTCAAAAACAGCCGCCTACTTAAACATTCCTTACCTTGTCTGGCTCACGTTTGCTGCATATCTCAATGCAGGGATTTGGTGGCTCAATCGATAACACAACAAATGGTCTGTCAAAAATGACAGACCATTTCTTTTTCCCTTTATTTTATCGATGCATGCGCAGCATCAATCGATTTCCATTTCCTTTTAACCATTTCCGAGATTTTTTGTACTCTGGAAGAATGCTCTCCACATGAGACCAAAATCTTGGCGAATGATTCATTTCCAGCCGATGACTCAACTCATGCACCACAACATAGTCTAAAATTTCTGGCGGTGCCATCATAAGAAGACAATTAAAGTTCAAATTTCCTTCTTTACTACAACTTCCCCACCTGGTTTTCTGCTTACGAACGGAAATCCTTCCATAACTCACGCCCATTAGTCTTGCATAATAGGCCACTTTTTCCGGAATTACCTGCTTGGCAAGTTTCATCAACTTTTCTATTTCTTTTTCCGTAAATTCCCCTTCAACACACAAGTTTTCCTTGTCCCGTTGAATCTTTTGCAAATGTTTGATTATCCACGCTGACTTTTCATCTACAACTCGAAAGATTTCTTGTTCCGACATTACAAATGGTGCACGCACCAAAATTTCACCAAAATTGGTGATTTCAAGAGCCAACGTTCTTCGGTTTGAGCGAACGATTTGTACCTTCTCTCTCATACTTCGGCATGTTTTCATTCTCTAAACACTCTCTAGAACCCAAATGCAAGCATACTCGCAAACATGAATACATATACAATTACGACAAATATGACTGAAAGAATCGAGAAGACAATGGATAATCCATAACTCACTAACGCACCGATCATTGCTGATTTTGCTTGTAATGGTTCTGTTGAATGTTTCACTGCGTACAAAATCAACCCAGCAAGTGGCACTAAAAATCCAATCGCTGCAAATGCCCAATCTAACGATATTTTTTTCTTTTCACGGTCCATCTTTTTTCTCCTTTGTATCTATTATATTTACAAATCATGTATAAACCAATTATACAAAAGGATTATTTTCGCGTCAACATTCCACCAACAATTAGAAAATATTGCATTTTAAAAACTTTAGGAGTATTCTATTGTTAATAAGATATTGCGAAAATTTTACTGGAGGTAAAATGTATGAAAAAAACAGCAAAAGACATTATGAAATTGATACAGGAACAAGATATCAAAATGGTGGACTTTAAAATTGTAGATATCAACGGACAATTCCGCCACGTAACAATTCCTGCATCTCAATTTACAGAAGATACTATGGCAAATGGTATTGGATTTGATGCTTCAAACTATGGATATGCAGTTGTCGAAAAAAGTGATATGGTATTCATTCCAGACTTAGATACTGCTCTTATCGATCCATACTGCGACATTCCTACATTATCAATTACAGGAAACGCTATGATTATCGATTATCCAGAAAACCGTCCATTGGATCAATATCCAAGAAACATTGTACAAGCCGCAGAACAATATATGAAAGACAGTGGTGTCGCAGACACAATGTTAATCTTACCAGAATTTGAATTCCATATGTTTGATGATGTTAGATGGTCTGTGAGACCGGAAGAAATCGGTTTTGCAGTGGATTGCGAACAAGCTTACTGGAACAGTGCTGAACAAGGTCTTGGATGTGTCGTTCCTCATCAAAAGAACTACCACGTAGCAAAGCCTTTCGACCGCACATATGAATGTCGTTCTGAAATGTGTTTAGAACTGGAAAAAATGGGGATTGAAATCAAATATCACCATCCAGAAGTTGGCGCTGCAGGTCAATTTGAAATCGAACCAATGCTTGGACAAATGTCTAAGATGGCAGATAACACAATGATGATTAAATATGTCATTCATAACACCGCTTTAAAACACGGAAAAGTTGCAACATTTATGCCGAAGCCAGTATACGGGGAAGCGGGAAATGGCATGCACGTACATATGTTACTTTTAAAAGATGGAGAGCCTGTGTTCTCTGATGACGAAGGCTACTCACACTTGAGCAAAACTGCACACTATTTCATGGGCGGATTGTTGAAACATATTTCTTCCCTCTGTGCAATTACGAATCCAAGTACAAACTCTTTCAAGAGATTGGTTCCTGGATTTGAAGCACCGGTAACTGTTGGTTATGCGACTTCTAACCGTAGTGCGGTAATTCGTATCCCAGCATACGCGAAATCTCCAAAACTACGTCGTTTTGAACTTCGTAATCCAGATGCTACATGTAACCCATACTTCTGCTATGCAGCACTTCTCATGGCAGGTCTTGATGGTATCAAGAACCAAATCGACCCACATGAAAGCGGTTGGGGACCATACGACATGAACCTCTACCACTTATCAGACGAAGAAAAAGCAAAACTTTCTTCTCTCCCAACTCGTTTGGAAGACGCTTTAGATGCATTGGAAGCAGACCATGATTACTTGACAGCAGGCGGTGTATTCCCAGAACACTTAATCAAGAACTACATTGCTCGTAAAAGACAAGAATGTTTTGAAATGTCTAAGATTCCAAATCCGGCAGAGTTTGATAAATATTTTAATTTATAGAAACAGCAAAAAGGTGTATACGTCGCAATGAGCTGACCCCCAAAAGTTAGACCTAAAAATCTAACGATTGGGAGGTCAGTTTTTTTATGGCAAAATACAGTTATGAATTCAAGAAAAAGGTTGTGACTGCATATCTTAATGGCGAAGGCGGATACAAATATCTTGCT
>JAZRRJ010000018.1:0-53583 GCA_045650645.1 Faecalimonas sp.
GGAATTCACGGAAGAAACAGACTTATGGGTAACTCTTTACTTGACATCATCGTATTCGGACGTAATGCCGGACAACAAGCTGGTGCAAAATGTAAAGAAGTTGAACTTAAAGAACTTACACTTTCTCATGTGGATGATTTCTCTAAGACACTTGCAGATGCAGGTATCGAGCCAACTGCTGTATCTCCAAAATTATTGCCAGATTACAGACCAGAAGGCGTTACTAGATTAAACTAATAATGAGAGTAAGCAATATATTTCCAACACTGGGGTAACCCGGTGTTGGAAATAATGTTGTAAATTAGGAGGAAAATAAAATGTCACTTTTAGGAGGAACTATTTCAATTACTGGCGTTGCATTTTTGATGTTTTGCATCTTTGCAATTGCAGCAGTTGGATATGGACTTGGACGTATTACGATTAAAGGTGTAAACCTTGGTACAGCAGGTGTATTTATCGTTGCTTTACTTTTCGGATGCTTTTTCTACGACCCACTTATGAATACACTTGTATTGAAGAGTGGTGATGTGAAAAATGTAGAATTTGCAGCACAAACAGTAGAACAAGCATTGAAGATTGTTGAACAATTTGGTTTAATCCTTTTTGTAACAGCAGTTGGATTTATCGCAGGACCAAAATTCTTTGGTAACTTAAAGAAAAACTTTAAATCATACATTCTTTTAGGTGTTGTTATTATCCTTGCTGGTGGTCTTGCAGCATTAGGATGTATTTATTTGGGAAGAGTGATTGAACCAAATAAAGATACAGCTGAACTTACAGCTATGATTGTTGGTTTGCTTTCAGGTTCGTTGACTTCAACACCAGCGTTTTCAGCAGCAAAAGATACTGTTGCAAAAGAATGGGTGGACGCAGTTTCAGTAGGACATGGTATTGCTTATATTTTTGGTGTAGTAGGAGTTGTTCTTTTTGTACAATTAGTTCCAAAATTTATGAAAGCAAATATGGCTGAAGAACGTGCGAAACTTGCTCAAATCGATGACGGAGCTAAAAAAGAGTATACAGGAAAATTAATTGATTTAGATGATTTTGGATTTGCAGCATTCTCACTTGCAGCAATCCTTGGTACACTTGTAGGTTTGTTTGTGGTTCCAGGAACTACATTTAAACTCACAACAACAGGTGGATGTTTGATGGTTGCATTGGTACTTGGCCATTTCGGAAGAATTGGAAGATTAAGTATTATGCCAAAAGAACAAACATTAAAAATCTTTAGAGAATTGGGACTTATGCTTTTCTTAATCGGTGCAGGTATCCCAGGAGGAGCAGAGTTTGTAGCAATGTTTAAACCTATGTACTTTGTATACGGTGTAATCATGACAATTGTACCAATGGTTGTAGGATTCTTTGTAGCAAAATACGTAGTGAAGTTAAGCTTACTTAATAACTTGGGTTCAATCACTGGTGGTATGACGAGTACACCGGCTCTTGGAACATTGATTAGTACAGCTGGAACAGAAGAAGTTGCTTCTGCTTATGCAGCAACATATCCAATTGCACTTATCGCAGTTGTATTGGTATCACAATTCTTAATCATGTTTTTTAGCTAATTAGGAGAGGAAATAAAATGCGTGAAATTAATGTAAGTCAGATTACTGACGTTGTAGAAAGATTATGTATTGAAGCGAATACACATCTTCCAGGTGATGTAAAGAACGCTCTTTGCTCATGCAGAGAATGCGAAGATTGGGATATCGCCAAAGGTGTATTAGACAAAATTATTACAAACTATGAAATCGCAGATGCTGAAAATGTACCAATCTGTCAAGATACAGGTATGGCATGCGTATTTCTTGAAATTGGACAAGATGTTCACTTAGTAGGTGGAAATCTTACAGAAGCTGTAGATGAAGGTGTTCGTCGTGGTTACACAAATGGCTACCTTCGTAAATCAGTAGTTGCTGACCCAGTACGTCGTGGAAACACAGGTGATAACACACCTGCAATGCTTTACACAGAAATCGTACCAGGCGAAGAAATTAAAGTTACAGTAGGACCAAAAGGATTCGGTAGCGAAAATATGAGCCAAATTCGTATGTTCAAACCATCTGCAGGTCTTCAAGGAATCAAAGATTTCATCATCGAAGCAGTTGAAACAGCAGGACCAAACCCATGCCCACCTATGGTTGTAGGTGTAGGTATCGGTGGAACATTTGATAAAGCTGCACTTCTTGCTAAGAAAGCATTGATGAGACCAGTAGATTCAGAAAATCCAGATCCATTCTACGCTGATTTGGAAAAAGAAATGTTAGAAAAGATTAACGAGTTAGGAATTGGACCACAAGGTTTTGGTGGAAAGACTACAGCAATCGGTCTTAACATTGAAACACTTCCAACACACATCGCAGGTATGCCATGTGCAATCAATATTAACTGCCATGTAACTCGTCATAAATCGGAGGTAATTTAATATGGAAAGACGTATCACATTACCATTAACAGAAGAATTAGCAAAAACATTAAAAGCAGGAGATTCTGTATTAGTTACAGGAACAATCTACACATCACGTGACGCAGGTCACAAACGTATGTGTGAAGCTCTTGCTAGAGGAGAAGAACTTCCAATCGATCCTAAAGATGCAACAATCTACTATGTAGGACCAACACCTGCAAAACCAGGTCAAGTGATCGGTTCAGCAGGCCCAACAACTAGTGGACGTATGGACGCATACGCACCAACTATGATGAGCGTTGGAGCAAGAGGGATGATTGGTAAAGGAGCTCGTCTTCCAGAAGTTGTAGAAGCTATGAAAGAACACACAGGTGTATACTTCGGAGCTATCGGTGGAGCAGGTGCACTTCTTGCAAAATGTATCAAGAGTGCAGAACTTATCGCATACGAAGATTTAGGAGCAGAGGCGCTTCGTAAATTATATGTAGAAGATATGCCACTTGTAGTTATCATTGACCATGAAGGAAATAACCTTTATGAAAGTGGAAAAGCAGCTTATTTGGCAACAAAATAATAAAAACGAGAACCGGGTAGTGTCGGATGGCACTCCCGGTTTTTTTGTTAAAAAACAAAATTCTTAACAAGATAGTCCTCGTAAGACTAAAATAAAGATGCATATCTGGGAACATTCTTTAACCATTCGGTTGCTTATTTCCTGTATGAATAAAATACAAGGTAAAAGTAACGAATGGCTGCATACACAGTTGCTTTTGCTAGAAGAGAGGAGCGTGTGTATGCAGAAAAGAAAATTAGAAGATTTAAATTTGCTAGATGATTTCTTGTTTAATAAGATTGAGAGTCATGCGGAGTATGGTGAGCAGTTTAGTCGTGAATTACTTAGAATTGTTCTAGGAAAAACTGTAGGGAGATTGAAAGTGATTCCTCAAAAGGTATACTACGGAAATGACCCTAGATTTCATGGGGCGAGGTTAGATGTATATCTAGAGGATGAAGATGCAGCTACGATTTATGATGTGAAGCCGGAGCAGATAACAAACAAAAAGAAGATGGTTAATATACCAAAGAGAGTTCGGTTTTACCATTCGAAAATTGATGCCACATCTTTGAATAGTGGAGCGGATTATCAGCAACTGAAAAATGTGGTTGTGATAATGATTATGTCGGAAGATCCATTCGGTTATAATCACATGGTTTACACCATAGAGAACTCGTGTAAAGAGCTACCCGACATGCCATATGATGACGGAGCTAAGACGCTATTCCTATATACGAGAGGAACAGAGGGGAACCCTACAGAAGAACTCCGAAGTTTTCTGTGCTATATGGAGCAAAGTAGCGAAGAAAATGCAAAGAGTGATTGGCTAAAAGAAGTGCATCAAATGGTGCGCGATGTGAAGCGTGATGAGGAGGTGTCGTTGGAGTATATGAAGATTTTTGAAAGAGAAGAGATGGTTCGGGAAGAAGGTCGAGAAGAAGGTCGAGAACTAAAACTACTGGAATTGATTCAAAAGAAACTTGCAAAAGGGAAATCGGTACGAGAGATTGCAGAAATGCTTGAGGAGCACGTGGAAGTAGTAGAACAGTTTATTGGGCGATTGCAAAAAGAATAAAGAAATTCTGTGAGTTTTATTTACGCCTTGCACCTAGCGAATAATGTGTTACAATCAAAGAGTGCAAGGAGGGTATTTATGAACAAAGAATTAACACCAATTGTATTTGCAGTTAAGAATGAATATCAAATCATGATGTATGTGAAAGATCCTAGCCTTATGTGGGTTCAGATAGGTAGTGAAACCTTTTATGACGAATCGAATGGAATTCTGCGCTCAAATACGCAGATTCATCGCGTGCATGTGCCTATGGAATTGTTGGATAAAGAAAAAACATATAAAGTGTTTATTCGAAAGGTCATTGATCGAAAACCTTATTTCCCGGAATTTGAAGACGTGGTCGAAACGGTATATGATTTTCGACCAGTACCAACCACGGGAAGAGTGAGAGGCTATCATGTTTCGGATTCTCACAATCGTATTGAGGGACCCGCTGTGGCGGCCGCATGTTATGGTGAGCTTGATTTTTTGGTGCTAAATGGAGATTTGGCAGATCATACACATTCAGTAGAAAATTGCATGGTATTTTATGAAATTGCTTCTAAGATTACAAAAGGAAATATTCCGACGGTATTTTCAAGAGGAAATCATGATACCCGAGGACTTATGGCTGAGCGCTTTAATGAATATACGCCAACTTATCAAGGAAATACATATTACACATTTCGAATCGGATGTGTGTGGGGAATGGTCTTGGATTGTGGGGAAGATAAAGCAGATGACCATAAAGAATATGGAGGAACCGTATGCTTTCATCAATTTCGTTTGAGAGAAACGGAATTTATCAAAGATGTGATAGCGAGAGCTCAGGAAGAGTATCTTGCAGAAGGCGTGCAATATCGCTTGGTAATCGCGCACAATCCTTTTACAGTGATTCACAAAAAGCCTTTTGATATTGAACAGGAATTGTTTGGAGAATGGGTACAACTATTAGGTGAACACATTAAGCCACAGGCGCTGATTGGTGGACATATGCACTGCTTAAAAGTAATTCGTCCAGGAGATGAGTTGGACTGCTTTGGTCAAGCGTTTCCAACTGTTGTCGGGTCTGTTGTTAAGGGAAATGATCCTTATTATGCAGGCGCAGGATTTGAATTACAAGGAACGAAGATGAATGTTACGTTTACCGATAGTGAAGGAGTCATTTTGGGCGAAGAAAGTGTATAATAAAGTGCAAGTTATTGTCGTTTTTTTAGATTGTTTCATTTGAAATTGTATGGTATATTCGTGTTAGTATTTATGCGAAAACTTATAGAAGAAAAATAAGCGAGGTAAAATAAATGAGTAAAGTAGCTTTTTTGGGATTTGGTGAAGTGAACACACCAGTAGATGTAATTGTTCGCAAATGTTCAGCAGCAGAAACCGCATTGAAGGCGGAAGGCTTGGATTTAGTATCGGTATATCCAATTGCAGATGATTATGAAGAAAAAGATGTGGCTAAGGCATTGGATGCTTTAAAAGGACAAGAATTTGATGCAGTTGTTGTATGTATTGCAGGTTGGATTCCAACACACGCAGTACTCAAAGTAACAGAACACTACAGACATCTTCCAATGGTTCTCTGGGGTCTTTGTGGATGGTACGAAGAAGATCGTCTTGTAACAACAGCAGACCAAGCAGGAACGACAGGACTTCGTGCTACATTTGAAGGATTGGGATATAAGTTCAAATATGTTTATGACATTATTGGAAAGAAAACAAGAAGTGACGTAGTTGCAGATTACTGTAACGCAGCAATTACTGCAAAGTCATTACTTACAGATAAAGTAGGTATGGCAGGATATCGTGATATGAATCTCTACGGAACACTTTATGATGGATTGTCATTGAAGAAAAAAACAGGTGTTGAAATCGAGACATTTGAAATGTTAGAGATTGAGCAACGTTATCAAAAATTAACAGAAGAAGCGAAAAGAGAAGTTGTTAATAACAGAATTCTTAAATGGAACTTCTTGAAACCAGCAAATGATGATGCGATGATGATGGCAGCTGGATATTATTTGGCAGTAAAAGAGATTGCGGAAGAGAGAAATTACAAAGCGATTTCATTGAAAGACGTAGATGGTATGAAGAAACTTTGTGGATTTCCACCGGCACCAATCTTTATGTTACTTTCAGAAGATGGATACACGACTGTGCCAGAGAACGACTCTTTAGGAGCCGTGACACAACTCATGATGAACGGGTTAACAGGACAGCTTGCAGGATACTTAGAGTTCTATGAATTCTTTGAAAACAGTGTACTTGCAGGTGTGCCAGACTTTGTGGCGGCGGATATGGTAGATGGAGATACGTATACTGTAATTCCAGCAGCATTTGGAGCGTTGAATCAAGGAATTCTCAACGTATCAAAAGTGAAGACAGGCGTGGTGACAATGAGCCGTCTCACATATATGAATGGAAAATATGTAATGCAAATCTTACTTGGAAATGGAAAGACACCACCGAAGTGGGAAGAATGTGGATGGGATCAACCAGCACCACAACTTTCAGCGTTGGAAATTGAACTTCCTTGTGTGGAACGATTTGCAGATAACGTGGCGTGTCAACACTATATTATTACATATGGTGACAACCGTACAAAGATTCGCAACTTGTGTAATATTTTAGGAATCGAAGTGGCAGAACTTTAGAAAATAGACAGTGGGAAAGTATATAATAAAATGTACTTTTCCACTGTTTTTTAGTATTGTTTAAGGTTGCTTTTTGTGATAAGTTAAAAAATGATGACTAGAATTGATAAAATGGGGGTAGTTGTATGTATATTCATACAAATCCGATTACTAGAGGAGAACAGATTGCAATTGCCAAGGCAAGACAACTAACAGATTTTAAATGGACACCACTGCGAGATATTACTACATACACGATTAAAGATGGATATGCAGTCATACCAGCAGGGAAAGAGGTGTCTGGTTTTCCGTATTCTTCAACGGAAGCAACCGATAAGTTTATAGCAGAGAATGTGAAATTTGACACATTTTTATCGACAATTCCAAATCCAGATAGAATCCAGGGGCGATGTCAAATGAGGAAAAAGCAGAGGTACGTGAGCAAGTAAAGGTGTTCCGTCAATACGAACAATTGATTCGAAAAGGGGATTATTATCGCTTGTCAAGTCCTTATGAAGGAATATGTACTGCATGGGCATTTGTTTCAGAAGATCAAGAAGAAGTGCTACTGAATGCAGTATGGCATGAAGTGGAGTCAAATCAAGAAGCAGGTTATATAAGATTAAAAGGTTTGAAGGCGGACGGTGTTTACAAGGATATGACAACAAATCAAACATATTTTGGAGATGTGCTAATGGAAGTAGGGCTTGTATTGCCACAGATGGAAGAATATGATGCTTATCAAGCACATTTTGTATTAGTATAATTTATTTATTAAAGGTGCGCGACTGTGAGAGTCGAGCACCTTTTAATTTTACAAAAATGGACGAAGATTTTCGCCAAGTTTTTCCTCTAATTTTATGAGTTTCTTTGCAATATCTTTTGAGTGTTCATCAGCTGCTTTATATTGATTTAAATAACGGCTTAATGATTTTACTCCCATATCGCAACCATCTACCATCAAATCAGCAATCGTATGATCCGTTTCATCCATTGCAAGTTTCATGTTGGTTTTGAGCCATGACATTCCTTTCGCCATGGGATTAGGCTCTTTTCCATCATCTCCAAATCGATCCAATTCCTTTTGAATTTCCTCGCTTAAAGTCTCATGTTTTTCTTTGCATGTTGTAAGTATTTCCTCTAAATCTTTCGATTTTACGGATGGCAAAACCTCTTCAATAGATGTAATTCCCATTTTTACGCCTGCATCACATTCTCGTAGTAGTTTGATTGTATCTTGTTCTATCATAGTTAGTTCTCCTTTTGTTTTTTTATAGTATTTGTTATTTTGTTAATATTTAGTCGTTGAAAAAACAATTGTCTTATGTTAAAGTAAAAGAAATAGAACAAGTGTTCGAGGTAAAAATGAGAATTACAGAAATGATGACACTCACGGAAAAATTAAATATTTTATCAGATGCAGCGAAATATGATGTGGCTTGTACATCGAGTGGCACTGAACGGAGAAATGATGGGACAGGGATTGGAAATTGTGTGAAGGCTGGGATTTGTCACAGCTTCTCTGCGGATGGAAGATGCGTATCACTTTTGAAAATTTTATTTACAAATGAATGTATCTACGATTGCAAGTATTGTATTAACCGTGTTTCCAATGATGTACCAAGAGCATCGTTTACTCCTGAGGAAGTCTGCCAATTGACTATTGAATTTTATCGGCGGAATTATATAGAAGGATTATTTTTGAGTTCTGGCGTATGGAAGAGTCCGACATTTACAATGGAACTTATTTATCAAACCTTGTATAAACTTCGAACAGAGTATCATTTTCAAGGTTACATTCATGTAAAGGCTATCCCGGGAGCTAGCCAGGAGCTGATTCAAAAGGTAGGATTTCTCGCAGACAGAATGAGTGTCAACTTGGAACTTCCTACTTCGGAAAGTTTGAAGAAGTTAGCGCCTCACAAGACGCGAAAAACAATTTTGACACCAATGCGTCTTGTACAGAATCAGATGGTGCAGAATAAGCAGGAGATTGCGCTATATCGGCATGCACCGCGCTTTGTGCCAGCGGGTCAGAGTACGCAGATGATTATAGGGGCAACCCCTGAGAATGATTATCAGATTTTGAATGTAGCAGAAGCATTATATAAAAATTTTGATTTGAAAAGGGTGTTTTATTCTGCATTTATTCATGTAAATGACGATGCGAATCTTCCTGCAAGAACAGATGATGGTCCACCGCTACTACGGGAACATCGCTTATATCAAGCAGATTGGCTTTTACGATATTATCATTTTGAGGCGAGGGAATTATTGTCAGAGGATAAACCGAATTTTAATGTTTTGATAGATCCTAAGTGTAATTGGGCTTTGGAGCATTTAGAGCATTTCCCGGTAGAAATTATGCAGGCAGATTATCGAGTTTTACTTCGTGTACCAGGCATAGGATATAAGTCGGCGGAGAGAATTGTAAGGGCAAGACGGATGGGAAAATTAGATTTTGCAGATTTAAAGAAGATGGGCGTTGTTTTGAAACGAGCGATTTATTTTATTACTTGTAACGGTAAAATGATGTATCCAACCAAATTGGAACAAGATTATATTTTGCGAAATTTACTGAGTGTAGGAGATAGGGTACCGATTGAAATTCGAGAAATGGGATATCAGCAGTTGTCTCTTTTTGACGATGTGAAATTTAGACAAGAAGAGTTAGGGGTGATTACATGAAGCATGTGTATGTGTGCAGTGATAGTGAATTAGGAATTTTTTCTGCTATTTACGATGCTTGGATGACGAGATTGGATGAAGAAAATCTAGGCATTGCATTGAGGGGAGCCGTGGAACAAGAACTTTTTTGTGAATATATAGAAGTGGAAGAAACAGAAAAGAAGATGCTTGCTGTGCAGAATTTAATATGGAAACACTTGGGTGAATTTGCTTACTGGTATATTTATCATGCAATATTGTCACATGATGGAAAGAAAGGAGATGCAATTCTCGGAATGATGCTAGAGTCGAGGCGAATTCCTAACAGTAAGAAAATTATGGAACATTTGACACACCCTAAGGTAGAAAAGGTATTTTCACTAGGAAGAAAAGTTTCCAATGAAGCACATTACTACCACGAGTTTGTTCGCTTTGAGGAGTTAGAGGATGGGATTTTGTTTTCGGAAATTGAACCGAAGAATCGTATTGTTACGTGCCTTGGCATTCATTTTACAAATCGCTTCCCACAAGAAAACTGGATGATATATGATAAGACCCACGATATGGCGATTGTGCACGAAAAAGGCAAACAGTGGATTGTGGTCTATAGTATTGGTGAGCAACTTCGAGGAAGAAGTAATATATCTGCTGAAGAATCCATGTATGTAAATCTGTGGAAGGCGTTTTTTACAAGTGTTTCAATCAAAGAGAGACAAAGTCATGAGAGACAAAGAGGCAATCTTCCGCTGAAATTTCGAAATCATATGACAGAATTTAAAGAGCACACCTCTAGTTAGGTGTGCTATAATAGTGTTAGTCTTATTTAAAATAGTTTAAAAACTCTAAAGTGGCTTTCGAAATAGGTATGTTCTGGTTATATACAATTGCAAGTTCGCGGCTAGGAAGTTTTTCTTCAGTTTCTACATAAAAAAGACCATCGGTTTCCTTTGGAACACAGTAATCAGGAACAAAGGCGATCCCAAGACCGATTTTTGCAAGGTCTAGAAGTAGGTCATTGCTACTTAGTTCTACTTCGGGAACCAAATCTAACTGATGCTGTTGAAAGAGACTATGCAGATATTCGCTGGTTGTTGTTTGTTTTTCCAACATAAGAATCGGGTATTTGAGTAAATCTTTGAATGCAATTTTTTGCCCTTGGAGTTCGGAAAAAGTTTGATTGGCAACAAATACGTCTTTGAATTTTGCAATCTTTTTTAAAGCATAGAGATTGTTTAGGTGAGAGTTCGGGTAATTCACCACAATCAGGTCTACTTGTCCAGATTCAAGGAGGTCTACACATTTCATGGAAGTTTGATTGGTAACCTTGATATGTGCATTTGGGAATTCGTTGTGAAAACGCTCCAAATAAGGAACAAGGAAATAGCGACAAATGGTGTCGCTTGCACCAATACGAATTTGTCCACCGGTAGAAGCAGAATCTATGAGTTGTGTTTCTCCGCGTTTGATGAGATTCATGGCAGGCTCAATGTGGCGCAATAAAATTTCACCTTCTGGAGTCAATTGCACGCGCTTAGTGCTTCGAATAAAAAGTGTTTGGTCTAATTTTTTCTCTAAAGCTTTAATGGATTGACTTACTGCGGATTGAGAAATGAAGAGCTGTTTCGATGCCTCCGAAAAACTGAGTGTTGTTGCTACATAGTAAAAAACTTTATATAATTCATAATTGATATCCATATTATTAGTACTCCTTATAAAACATATGTTTATTATAAGGTATTTGATAAAAGAACACAAGGGGAAGAGAAAAATGATGAAGACAATACATAGGATATTGGGATTGATAATGGGAATCTCTATGCTGATCACACTTCTTATATCTAGTGTTGAAATTGCGGCATATAGTGATTTTGGATGGTATGAGAAAACCTATCAAAAGTATGAGGTTTTGGATGATTTAGAAATGAATATGAAAGATGTCATTGATGTTACCAAAGAGATGATGTCTTACCTTCGTGGAAATCGAAAGAATTTGTTTGTAAAAACAAACGTAAACGGAGAAGAACGCGAATTTTTTAATGCACGTGAGAAAGCACATATGGTTGATGTGCAGAGACTTTTTATTGGAGGAATGTGGCTACGTAGAGGAGCGGTTTTGCTAATGATCATTGCATTTGTAATTTTGGTAAAAACAAAAGCGGATTGGAAGAAACTTATTCCTAAAACATTCTTGATAAGCGTTGGTGCGTTTGCTGTGACAACGCTTGGTGCGGGAGCGTTATTTCTGTCGGATTTTAATAAATATTTCACATTGTTTCATGAAGTGTTTTTTGATAATGATTTGTGGCTGTTGGATCCAAGAACAGATTTGTTGATACGTATGTTGCCAGAAGGATTCTTTTTAGATATGGTAGTAAGAATCGGAATTATTTTTCTTGTTTTAATGGTTCTAACACTAGTTATAAGTATAACCGCACTTATAAGGTTTAAAAATAAGGAAAACTAATAAGTCAATTAAGATATATTAATTGTACTAATGAAGAAGAATGTGTTATGATATTCTATATACTAAAACGACAATCGTAAATGGAGGGTACTATGAGTAGTGTAAAACGCGTTTATGTGGAAAAGAAACCAGAGTATGCTGTTCAGGCAAAAGCATTGAAGAGCGAAATGAAAAGCTATTTAGGCATTAAAAATGTAGAAAATGTTCGAGTGTTGATTCGTTATGATATTGAGAACATTTCAGATGCAACATTTGAGACCGCATGTAACGGTATCTTTTCAGAACCACCGGTAGATACGTTATATAAAGAATCTTTCGATATGAAAGAAGGAAGCAGAGTATTTTCAGTAGAATATCTTCCTGGGCAATTTGACCAGAGAGCAGATTCTGCTGTTCAATGTGTGCAGTTTATTAAAGAAGATGAACTCCCGGTTATTAAGTCTGCCACAACATATGTAATCGAAGGAAATCTTACGGATGAAGAATTTGAAGCAGTAAAAGCACACTGCATCAACCCTGTAGATTCCAGAGAAACTGGTATGGAAAAACCAGACACATTAATTACTGTATTTGATGAGCCAGAAGACGTAAAAATCTTTGATGGTTTTAAAGATATGTCAGAAGAAGAATTAAAAGAGCTCTACAGTTCTCTAGGAATGGCAATGACATTCAAGGATTTCTTACATATTCAAAATTATTTTAAAACGGAAGAAGATAGAGATCCTTCTATGACTGAAATTCGTGTGCTTGATACTTATTGGTCAGACCACTGTCGTCATACAACATTCGCGACAGAACTTACAGATATTACATTTGGTGAAGGTGATTATAAAGAACCGATTGAAAATGCATATAAGCAATATTTAAAAGATCACAGTGAAATCTTCAAAGGTAGAGAAGACAAATTTGTATGCTTGATGGATCTTGCACTTATGGCTATGAGAAGATTAAAACTGGAAGGCAAGTTAGAAGACCAAGAAAAATCAGACGAAATTAATGCATGTAGTATTGTAGTTCCAGTAGTTGTTGATGGTGTGGAAGAAGAATGGCTTGTAAACTTCAAGAATGAAACACATAATCATCCGACGGAAATCGAGCCATTTGGTGGTGCAGCAACATGTCTTGGTGGATGTATCCGTGACCCATTGTCAGGACGTACTTATGTATATCAAGCAATGCGTGTGACAGGTGCTGCAGATCCAACAGTATCTGTAAAAGATACATTGAAAGGAAAACTTCCACAGAAGAAATTAGTGCGTGAAGCAGCCCATGGTTATAGTTCTTATGGTAACCAAATCGGACTTGCAACAGGAGCTGTAAAAGAAATTTATCATCCAAACTATGTTGCAAAACGTATGGAAATCGGTGCAGTTTTAGGTGCAGCACCAAGAAGAGCTGTTATTCGTGAAACTTCTGATCCAGGCGATATCATTATCTTACTTGGCGGACGTACAGGACGTGATGGTTGCGGTGGTGCAACAGGTTCTTCAAAGGTTCACACAGAAGAGTCTATTGAAACTTGTGGAGCTGAAGTACAAAAGGGTAATCCACCAACAGAGCGTAAAATTCAACGTCTCTTTAGAAGAGAAGAAGTAAGTAAATTAATTAAGAAATGTAATGACTTTGGAGCAGGTGGTGTATCAGTCGCAATTGGTGAATTGGCAGACGGACTTCAAATTAATTTAGATAAAGTTCCTAAGAAATATGCAGGTCTTGATGGAACAGAAATTGCAATCTCTGAATCACAAGAACGTATGGCAGTTGTGATTGATCCAAAAGATGTGGATGCATTCATGGGATACGCAAAAGAAGAAAACTTAGAGGCAGTTGCTGTTGCGGTTGTAACAGAAGACCCAAGATTGGTTCTTTCTTGGAGGGGAAAAGAGATTGTGAATATTTCTCGTGCATTCCTTGATACAAATGGAGCGCACCAAGAGACAAAAGTAGCAGTTGAAATTCCAAGCAAAGCAGATAGCATCTTAGTAAAAGAAGAAGTTGTGGATGTAAAAGAAAAATGGCTTTCTAAATTGGCTGATTTAAATGTGTGTTCACAAAAAGGTCTTGTGGAAATGTTCGATGGTTCTATCGGTGCAGGTTCTGTATTTATGCCACACGGTGGAAAATATCAAATGACAGAGACACAAGCAATGGTAGCAAAGCTTCCGGTTCTCACAGGAAAATGTGATACAGTTACTATGATGAGTTATGGATTTGATCCGTATCTTTCAAGCTGGAGCCCATATCATGGAGCTGTTTATGCAGTCTTAGAATCCGTTGCAAAGATTGTTGCTAACGGTGGAGATTACAGCAAGATTCGTTTGACATTCCAAGAATACTTCAGACGTATGTCAGAAGAACCTTCAAGATGGAGCCAACCATTTGCAGCACTTCTTGGAGCATATGATGTACAATTAGGATTGGGACTTCCATCTATTGGTGGAAAAGATAGTATGTCAGGAACATTCCAAGATATTGACGTACCTCCAACATTAGTTTCTTTCGCAGTTGATGTGGCAACACAAAAAGATATCATTACACCAGAACTTAAAAAAGCTGGAAATAAGTTAGTATGGATGAAGATTGAAAAAGATGCATATGACTTGCCAGTATATGCACAAGTTATGGATCAATACGGAAAATTCCATGATGATATTCAAAACGGAGCAATCGTATCTGCTTACACATTAGACAGACATGGTATTGCGGCTGCGGTAAGTAAGATGGCATTTGGTAATGGTATGGGTGTAGAAATCTGTACTTGTGTAGATAAGAGCGATTTGTTCTCACCTGCATTTGGTGATATCATTGCTGAAGTTCCAGCAGAAAAAGTAGACGAACTTACGATTACACATAAAGTGATTGGTGAAGTTACGGATGATGCTATGATCACATATGGTGATGTTAAGATTGCATTAAATGATGCAGTAGAGACATGGAAAGCACCATTGGAAAAAGTATTTGCTTCTGTAGCAGGTGTAGATGCACCAACACCAGTGGAGGAAAAATTATACAAAGCAGATAGCATCTATGTATGCAAGAATAAGATTGCAAAACCAACTGTGTTTATTCCGGTCTTCCCAGGAACCAACTGTGAATATGATAGCCGCAAAGCATTTGAACGTGCTGGTGCAAACGTCATCACAAAGGTATTTAAAAACATGAATGCAGATGACATTCGAGAATCAGTTGCAGAATTTGAAAAAGCAATTAACGAAGCGCAAATCATTATGTTCCCAGGTGGATTTAGTGCAGGTGATGAACCAGACGGTTCAGCGAAATTCTTTGCGACAGCATTCCAAAATGCAAAGATCAAAGAAGCTGTTGAAAAACTTTTAAATGAAAGAGATGGTCTTGCACTTGGTATTTGTAACGGATTCCAAGCACTTATTAAACTTGGATTGGTTCCATATGGCAAGATTTGTGGTCAAACAGAAGGTTCACCAACGTTGACTTACAATACAATTGGCCGTCATATTTCTAAGATGGTTTATACAAAAGTGGTAACGAACAAATCACCATGGTTACAACAGGCAGAACTTGGAGGTGTATATACAAACCCAGCTTCTCATGGAGAAGGACGTTTTGTTGCACCGGAAGCAGTTCTAGATGAACTTTTCGCAAACGGACAAGTTGCAACACAATATTGTAACCTTGAAGGAACTATTACTATGGATGAAGAATGGAATCCAAATGGTTCTTACAGAGCAATTGAAGGTATCACAAGTCCGGACGGTCGTGTACTTGGTAAGATGGCTCACTCAGAACGTAGAGGAGATTCTGTTGCAATCAACATTTATGGAGAACAAGATCTTAAAATCTTTGAATCTGGTGTGGAATATTTCAAATAAAATTCAGAAAGAACGAACATCATTAAGGTGTTCGTTCTTTTTTTGCATATTTTTAGGACTTGTACATATATTGTTTCAAGAGGTGAGGAGATGAAAAACAGAACGGTTTTAAATATTCTTCCCCATGAAGTGAAAGAAGTGTTGAATCAATACAAGATTAAATGTGAGTATTTGCAGGAAATCCGTCTGAGAATAGGACAGCCGATTCTTCTTTTACAACAGGGAAGGGAGTTTATTAGCACAAGCATTGTCACAGAGAAACTTTTACGTGAGGCGCTGGATTATGTCAGTAATTACTCTCTTTATGCTTACGAGAATGAGTTAAAACAAGGCTTTATTACAATTGAGGGTGGGCATCGTGTTGGCGTTGCAGGAAGTGTACTTCTTGAAAACGGACATGTCAAGAATCTAAAATATGTAACATTTCTAAACATTCGCATTTCGCATGAAGTTTTACATTGTGCAGATGAATTGTTTCCGTATATCGCTAAAGAAAATGAATTGTATCACACACTCATTATTTCACCACCTCGATGTGGAAAAACCACACTATTAAGAGATTTGATTCGTCAAATTTCTGACGGAAATTCATTTGTTACAGGACGAGCAGTCGGCGTGGTGGATGAGCGTTCAGAACTGGCTGGATGTTATAAAGGCATACCACAAAATCACATGGGCATAAGAACAGATGTGTTGGATGGTTGTCCAAAAGCAGAAGGGATGATGATGCTCATTCGCTCTATGTCACCGCGAGTAATTGCGGTGGATGAGATTGGTGCATTAGAAGATGTACAAGCTATACAATATGCTATGAATTGCGGGTGCAAAATGATAGCAACGGTTCACGGAGAAAGTATGGACGAGATCCAAAGAAAACCGTTGTTTTATAAATTGTTGAATCATCAGTGTTTTGAAAGGTTTATTGTACTTTGCAATAAAAAAAGGGTAGGTGAAGTCGTAGGAATATATGACCAAAATGGCGAACTTATATAAATGCATAGGATGTTTGCTAATCTTAGTGGCGAGTAGCGGTATTGGCATTCATTATGGAGAAGAACTAAAGAAATATTTAAATCAGATGGAAGAACTAAAGAAAATATTTTGTCTTATGAAAAGTGAACTAGAGTATGTAAGAATTCCATTAATAGAATTGTTCGAAAAAATAGAATTAAAATCACAAGAACCATTTTGTGGATGGATGAAGATGTTGAAAGAAAAGTTGGAAAGTCGGGAACATGGAATTTTTGCGGAAATATGGTGCGATACAATAGAACAAGCGTTAAAAGAGAGTAAACTAAAAAAAGAAGATTTGGAAGAACTAAAAGGAGTAGGGAAAAACTTGGAATATATCGACAATCTGAATTTATATATTGAGCAGTTGGAATACAAGATTGTACATATACGGCAGGCATATCAATCGAAAAGAAAGTTGAGTCGAATGTTAGGAATTATGGGTGGAATATTTCTTGTGATTCTTTTACTGTAACAGGAGGTGTAGATGGGCGTTAGTCTGATTTTTAAAATTGCAGCAGTGGGAATATTGGTTTCTGTTTTGAGCCAAGTTTTAAAACATAGCGGAAGAGAAGAACAAGCCTTTTTAACCAGCTTTGCAGGATTATTACTGGTACTTTTTTGGATACTTCCTCACATCATTGATTTGTTTGAACAGATACAACGTTTGTTTGAGTTCTAGGTGTCGATATGAGTGTTATTCAAGTCGGAATATTGGGTGTAGTTGGTACGCTGTTTTTGGTAAAACTGAAACAAGAAAAGGCAGAGTTTGCAATTTATCTTTGTGTGCTTTTGAGTGTTTTGATCTTTTTTGGAATTCTCGATCAATTAGAAGCAGTGTTAAACGCAATTCGAGAAATAGGAACATTTATCAATCTAGATAAAGCATACATAGGTACACTTATAAAAATGTTGGGTATTACTTATTTGTGTGAATTTTCTGCAGGAATTTGCAAAGATGCTGGATATCAGGCTCTTTCTTCGCAGATAGAGATTTTTGGAAAAATCACGATTTTAGTCTTAAGTTTACCAGTTTTATTAACCTTATTGCGTACAATACGGGAGTTTTTAGCATGAAAAAAGTATGGATTATACTTCTCGTTTTCTTTCTTTTTATTCCAATAAATGTGCAAGCAGAAGAGAGTGTTTCGGATGTGGAAACAGAGTTGTTTGCCCAATTTGATTTTACGGAAATAGACCAGATGTTAGAAGAAATCTTCCCGGAAGAAAAGGTCGGTTTTTTAGAAATGGTGAGTGGACTCATCAGTGGAGAACTGGAATTTTCTTTTTCGATGGTGAAAGATATGATTGTTGAACAGCTGTTTTATGAACTTAGGAGCAGTAAAAGTGGTTTGATACATCTTTTAATATTGGTAATTGTGGCAGCGGTATTTGCAAATTTTTCAAGTGTTTTTAAAAGTACACAAGTTGCGGAAATTAGTTTTTCCATGCTATACCTTCTCTTGCTTACAATCTGTCTAAATAATTTTCATATATTAGTGGAAAGTGTTGCGGCAAACTTACAAAAGTTAATGAATTTTATAGAGATACTAGGGCCGATTTATTTTCTCGCAGTAGGGATGTCTACTGGAAGTGTAACGTCTGTTGCTTTTTACGAATTGATTCTGGTTTTGGTATATATAGTAGAACTCCTGATTCTGAACTTCCTCTTACCAATTGTACAAATCTATTTTATTGTAAAAATCGTAGGTGAGTTTTCGCCGGAAATCCCACTCACAAAGTTTGCAGAATTTCTGGAAACAATTGTGAATTGGTCCCTGAAAACATTGACGGCGGGTATCGTTGGATGGAATGTTGTACAAGGATTGCTCATGCCTGCAATTGACTCTGTAAAACGCAGTGTCGTAGTGAAAAGTGGAGAGGCGATTCCAATCATTGGAGACGTGATAGGTGGTTCGGCGGAACTGGTGCTTGGAACAGCAGTTCTTATTAAAAATGGTATAGGTATTGTGGGGATGATTATTTGCTTGATTATTTGTTTGCCCCCTCTAATTCAAATGGGAATGACAGCTGTTTTGTATCAATTGGTCTCGTCTGTTGCACAACCGGTTTCAGACAAACGAATGGTAAATTGTATTAGTAGTATGGCGGATGGAAGTAAACTTTTACTAAAAATCACGGTGAGTATAGGTGTCTTGTTTTTGATTACAATAGCAATAGTTGCAGCTACGACAGGAGGATAATGTGCTGGAAAATATTTATACGTGGATTGAAAATTTAACTTTTTATATGGTAATCATGGTTGCTGCAATGCAAATAATACCAGGAGAAAACTATAAAAAATATATTCGTTTTTTTGTAGGACTCATTTTAATATTAATGGTTATCAGTCCGTTTATAAAAGTGACACATATGGATTTGGAGGGATATATTGGACAATAAATGGATGAAATTCTTGCCGAAGAAAAAGCAGTGGTGGATTGTCTTGCTATTTGGGATTCTTTTGATTGTTGTTGTAACACCCACAAAGACAACTGTAAAAGAAGTGGCAGAAGAAACCTATTCTACAGAATTAGAGGAACGACTGGAACATCTACTTGGAAATATGCAAAATGTAGGTAGAGTGCAGGTGATGATTACTTCGAAAAACAATGGAGAGATTGAAGGAATTGTGGTATTAGCAGAGGGGGCAAAAAATGCCACGGTAGTTCGGAATATTATGGAAGTGGTTCAAGCATTATTCTATGTGGATGCGCATAAAATTAAGGTGATAGAAAGTAATTTGGAAATGCAGGAGGAAGCAAGTGAAACGAATATTTAAGAAAAATCAGATTATGATTACAGCCTTGGCAGTAATGATAGCAGTTGCCGGATATTTGAATTATTCTGGTCGATTGTTTGGTGAGAAGACAAAAGAAACAAATAATGAACTCGCAAATCAGGAATTATTAGATATTAGTTTAGAAGATAGTACGGATATTGCGTCTTTAGATAATGAGGTGGATGAAACCCCAGGTGAAGCGGTGTTGACGAGTGGTGTTGTTGCAGAAGCAAAGATTGCAAGAGAACAAGTAAGAGCTCAAAATAAAGAGACCCTTCTGGAAATTATTAACAATGCAAACGTCAGCGCGGCACAAAAAGAACAGGCTGTTTCTGAAATGGTAGCTCTCACAAAGACAACGGAACTAGAAACGGCAGTAGAGACTATGCTGTTATCGAAAGGATTTTCGGATGTGGTTGTAACCTTGACAGATAAAGGTGCAGATGTAGTTGTAAATCAATCAGAACTTACCGATGCAAAAAGAGCTCAAATTGAAGATATTGTAACTAGAAAGACGGGTATTGCAGCGAAAGATATCGTGATTTCTTCGATGCACAAATAGTTATCTAACCTAAATATACAGCGAAATCAGATTCTGTTACATATGGTGAAAGGGCGTATAAGGCGTATTACAAATTTGAAAGAAAGAATCCCCATGTGATATTTCACAAGGGGATTTTTGTGTTATAGAGGGAATGAATAGTTTGTAATTGCAGAGAAACAATAGATATGATACACTAATCAAGTATGTTATTGAAGAAAACTAGGAGAAGATTATGCATTTTACAGATGAAATAAAAAAGAGAAGAACATTTGCAATTATTTCCCATCCGGATGCGGGAAAGACAACACTTACAGAAAAGTTTTTGTTATATGGAGGCGCAATTAATCAGGCAGGATCCGTAAAAGGAAAAGCAACTGCAAAGCATGCAGTATCTGACTGGATGGAAATTGAAAAAGAAAGAGGTATCTCTGTTACATCTTCGGTACTTCAATTTGATTATGATGGATATTGTATCAATATTTTGGATACTCCTGGGCATCAGGATTTCTCGGAAGATACCTATCGAACATTAATGGCGGCAGATTCTGCAGTTATGGTAATCGATGCGTCAAAAGGTGTAGAAGCACAGACCAGAAAATTGTTTAAAGTTTGTGTAATGCGCCATATTCCGATTTTTACGTTTATCAATAAGATGGACCGAGAAGCAAGAGATACGTTTGAATTATTAGATGATATTGAAAAAGAATTAGGGATTGCAACGTGTCCAATTAATTGGCCAATCGGATGTGGAAAAGAATTCAGAGGCGTTTTTGATCGAGAACACCAAGAAATTGAATTGTTTTCGGAAACACAAAAGGGAACATCTATGGGAGCAGTACAAAAGGTTGCATTAGATGACCCAGAAGTGGATACATTAATTAGTGCAGACCAAAAAGCACAATTATATGATGAAATTGAGCTTTTAGATGGAGCCAGTGCAGAGTTTGATATGGAAATGGTTAGCAAAGGGAAATTGTCGCCGGTATTTTTTGGTTCAGCACTTACAAACTTTGGTGTTGAAACCTTTTTACAACACTTTTTGAAAATGACTAGTTCACCGCTTCCAAGAAATTCGAATCAGGGAAGCATTGATCCTATGAAAGAAGAGGATTTTTCGGCGTTTGTATTTAAAATTCAAGCAAATATGAATAAAGCACATCGAGACAGAATTGCTTTTATGAGAATTTGTTCTGGGGAATTTGAAGCTGGAATGGACGTACTTCATATTCAAGGTGGGAAAAAAGTGAGATTATCACAACCACAACAAATGATGGCAAGTGAAAGAAAAATGATTGAAAAAGCATATGCAGGAGATGTGATTGGTATTTTTGATCCGGGTATCTTTTCTATCGGAGATACACTGACAACATCACCAAACAAATTTGCATATGAAGGAATTCCGACATTTGCGCCAGAACATTTTGCAAGAGTTCGCCAAGTGGATACAATGAAACGAAAACAATTTGTAAAGGGTATCAATCAGATTGCTCAAGAAGGTGCCATTCAAATATTCCAGGAATATAATACCGGTATGGAAGAAATTATTGTCGGAGTGGTGGGCGTGCTTCAATTTGATGTTTTGAAATATCGATTGGAAAATGAATATAATGTTGAAATTAAGTTAGAATCACTTCCTTACGAGCACATTCGATGGATTGAAAATCAAGAAATTGATCTGGATAAAATTGTTGGAACTTCAGATATGAAGAAGATTAAAGATTTGAAAGATCGTCCATTGTTGTTGTTTGTAAATGGTTGGAGCGTTCGAATGACAGAAGAACGAAATGAAGGGTTGATTTTGTCAGAGTTTGGTCGCTCGTAAATGAATATAAGTTTCTATTGGCAAAACGATTTGAATTTGTTATAATGAATAAGTAGCAGACCAAATTAGGAGGTTTTATTATCATGGGTAAAGAAGTAAAAAATGAATATACAATAAAGTTAGAAAACAGTCGTGGTGAAATTGTGATTGCAGATGAAGTAATTGCAATTATCACAGGATTGGCAGCAATGGAAGTAGAAGGTGTTGCTTCAATGGCAGGAAATGCAACAAGAGAATTGATTAGTAAACTTGGAATCAAGTCACTTTCAAAAGGTGTGGCAGTAGAAGTTGTGAAAGATACTGTGACTGTTGAAGCTGCTTTAAATCTTAAATATGGATATAATATAAAAGAGGTATCTACAAAGGTACAGGAAAAGGTGAAAATAGCAATCGAGAACATGACAGGCCTTGTTGTTGCAGATATAAATGTTCGTGTTGCAGGAATTGAAGTGAAATAAGAAGAATTTTTCAAGAGGAATCTCGTATAGGAGGTTCCTTTTTTGTGTCATAAGAAATTTCGCAAATTATCATAAAATAAAAATGTTCGCGCGAGAGGTTGTAAGAAAACTCTTTTTGTATAATTATGCATTGCAGCATTGCCAAGTATTCGCGATATGTAGTATAATAGATAAGAATGTACAACTATAATCATAAAAGATAAGAGGTATAAAATGAGTAGAACAGAACTTAGAGAACACATTTTTAGAATGCTATTTCGTATTGAATTCAATAGTGAAGAGGAAATGAAGGTACAAGAAGATTTCTACTTTGAAGATTTAGAAAAAGCGTCAGAAAAAGAGCAAGAGTATATTTTGAATAAGTATCGCTTAATTGTTGAGAAAAAAGAAGAAATAGATGCGCTTTTGAATGACATAACAGAAGGATGGAAGACAAGTCGTATGAATCGAGTTGATTTGACCATTTTAAGATTGGCTACGTATGAGATTAAATGGGATGAAGATATTCCAACCGGAGTTGCAATCAATGAAGCTGTGGAACTTGCAAAAAAATATAGTAGTGATGAAGGTCCGGCATTTGTGAATGGAATTTTAGCAAAAGTAGCAAATTAGGAGAGCGACGATGCGTAATGTATATTCAGTAAAACAAGTGAACGCATATATTAAAA
Organism: Faecalimonas sp.; assembly: GCA_045650645.1. Taxonomy (GTDB): domain Bacteria; phylum Bacillota; class Clostridia; order Lachnospirales; family Lachnospiraceae; genus Faecalimonas. The sequence goes on from JAZRRJ010000018.1 coordinate 22,918, forward strand.
ATATGTTCACACAAGATTTTATGCTGAATCGAGTTTATGTAAAAGGCGAGGTTTCAAACTGCAAATATCATACGTCGGGACATATCTATTTTTCGTTGAAGGATGAGTCTGGTTCCATAGCATGCATTATGTTTGCAGGGCAGAGAAGCGGACTGGGATTTCGTATGCAGGATGGACAGCAGGTAATCGTGCTTGGAAATGTCACCACGTATGAAAGGGATGGAAGGTATCAATTATATGCGAAAGAGATTATCTTAGATGGAGCAGGTATCTTACATGAAAAATTTGAAGCACTGAAAAAAGAATTAAGCGAAATGGGTATGTTTGCTCCAGAATATAAGCAACCGATTCCGAAATACGCCAAAAAAGTGGGGGTTGTAACAGCGCCTACAGGGGCAGCCATAAGAGATATCATGAATGTTTCAGCAAGAAGAAATCCATATGTACAACTTATCTTATATCCTGCATTGGTACAAGGTGAAGGAGCTGCAGCAAGCATTGTCAAAGGGATTGAGCTATTGGATAAACAGGGTGTAGATGTAATCATTGTTGGACGTGGTGGTGGATCGATAGAAGACTTGTGGGCATTCAATGAGGAAATCGTGGCAAGAGCAATATTCCATTGTCAGACGCCTATTATATCGGCGGTAGGGCATGAAACAGATACCACAATCGCAGACTATGTTTCGGATTTGCGTGCACCGACACCGTCGGCAGCAGCAGAATTGGCTGTATTTGAATATCAAGTGTTGAAGAATTTTATGGATGAAAAAAAGATAAAATTGCGACGTACAGTTCTTCAAAAAATTCAAGTGGAGCGAATGAAATTAGAGCGATACCAATTAAAGTTGAATTATTTACATCCGCGAAATAAATTACAAGAACAACAACAAAAGTGTGTGGAACTTGAACAAAAATTAAGAAGTTTATTTGAAAAAAAATTAAGCCTAGCAAAACAAGCATTAGCAATTAAGATAGAGAGAATGAAAGGTCTTTCTCCATTGACAAAGTTGAATCAAGGATTTTCCTATGTTACTACGGAAGAAGGTATTACTGTAAAAAGTGTAGCAGGGGTAGAAAAAGGAGAACGATTGTCTATCTATGTAACGGATGGAGTTGTGAAAGCAAAGGTGGAAGAGGCTGTAAAGGAGGAGTACAATGGCAGAGCAAACATTGGAAACAGTATTTCATGAATTAGATGAACTGATTGAAGCATTGGAAGGCGAAAATGTTTCGCTGGAAGAATCATTTCAAATGTATCATAAGGGAATGGATTTGCTTAAAGTATGCAATGAAAAAATAGATACCATTGAAAAGAAAATGATAATGTTAGATGAAAATGGAGAGCAACATGAATTTTAAAGATATACAATTACAAAAAGTAAAAAAGATTGAAGAAATTTTGCAAGCATATCTTCCAAAACAAGAAGGATATCAACAATTAATTATGGAAGCCATGGACTATAGTGTTATGGCTGGAGGAAAGAGACTTCGTCCAATGTTAATGATGGAGACCTATCGATTGTTTGGCGGAGAAGGCGACTTGGTTGAACCTTTTATGGCAGCAATTGAGATGATTCATACGTATTCCTTAGTGCATGATGATTTACCGGCGATGGATAACGATGATTACCGTCGTGGGAGAAAAACCACTCATGTGGTATACGGAGAAGACATGGGGATTTTGGCGGGAGATGCGTTGTTGAATTATGCGTTTGAAACAGCAACAGAGGCATTTTCGATGTATCCGGAACGAAGCAAAGACATTGGAAAAGCACTACAAATATTGGCAAGAAAAGCGGGTATTTATGGCATGATCGGTGGTCAAGTTGTAGATGTGAAAAGTGCTGGGCATCAGATTTCAAAAGAAGTGTTGGATTTCATCTATGAATTAAAGACAAGTGCTTTGATTGAATCTTCTATGATGATAGGAGCAGTACTTGCAGGAGCGACAGAAACAGAGATTTGTGATATTGAGAAGATTGCAAAAAATGTAGGAATTGCGTTCCAAATTCAAGATGATATTTTAGATGTAACAAGTACAGCTGAAGTTCTCGGAAAACCAATATTAAGTGATGAGAAAAATGAGAAAACTACATATGTGACATTGGTAGGATTAGAACATGCAAAAGAATATGTAGAAACAATTTCTATGGAAGCAATCTCTTTATTGCACCAATTTGAATCAAATGACACCTTTTTGGAGGAACTTTTAAAGTCATTAATCCATAGAAAAAATTAGAAAGGACAATTTATGATACTAGAACGTATTCGTAAAGAGAATGACATAAAAAAACTAAAGTGGGATGAATTGGACATGCTTGCGTTGGAAATTCGTCAATTTCTCATAAAAAACGTAAGTAAAACAGGTGGTCATTTGGCTTCTAATTTAGGTGTGGTTGAATTGACCATGGCAATGCATTTGGCAATGTCGCTCCCGAAAGATAAGATTATTTGGGATGTGGGACACCAATCCTATACACATAAACTGTTGACAGGAAGAAAAGAAGAATTTGCAACTTTAAGGCAATATAAAGGAATGAGTGGATTTCCGAAAAGAAGTGAGAGTCCGTGTGACGCATTTGATACGGGACATAGTTCGACTTCCATTTCAGCAGGTATGGGTTATGTAAAAGCCAGAGAAATTTTGAACCAAAACTACAAAGTCGTTTCTGTAATAGGAGATGGTTCACTGACTGGTGGAATGGCATTTGAGGCTTTAAATAATGCTGCAGCTTTAAAAAGCAATTATATGATTGTTTTAAATGATAATAAGATGTCGATTTCGGAGAATGTCGGCGGGTTGTCAATGTATTTAGATAAAGTTCGTACAGCAGAATTTTATAATGATTTGAAAAAAGGTGTAGCAAATACACTTCAAAAGGTTCCTGGTGTTGGAGAACGAGTTGTATCCAGCATTCGAAGAACAAAGAATAGTATTAAGCAATTGATTGTTCCGGGAATGCTTTTTGAAGATATGGGAATTAAGTATTTAGGACCTGTTGATGGACATGATATTAAAATGCTGTATAGGACATTTAAAGAAGCAAAAAAGGTAGAAGGTCCTGTATTAGTGCATGTACTTACCACAAAAGGAAAAGGATATGTGCCAGCAGAGAAAAATCCATCGAAATATCATGGTGTGAATCCATTTGATGTAAAGACGGGTGAAGCAACAGGGAAGAAGTCACAAGACACATATACGGATGTTTTTTCAGATATTATTTGTAAACTCGGAGAAGAAGAACCACGTCTTGTTACCATTACTGCAGCGATGAAGAGTGGAACAGGATTGAGTAAATTTCAAGAAAAATATCCGGATCGTTTCTTTGATGTAGGAATAGCAGAGGAACATGCAGTTACATTTGCGGCAGGGCTTGCAGCAGCTGGAATGAAACCTGTATTTACTGTTTATTCTTCGTTTTTACAGAGAGCATACGACCAGATTGTACATGATGTATGTATGCAAAAATTGCCGGTTGTGTTTGCAATAGATCGGGCCGGCTTAGTAGGCAGTGATGGAGAAACACATCAGGGTGTGTTTGATATTGCATATTTGAGTCATATTCCAAATATGACGGTGTTGGCGCCAAAAAACAGATGGGAATTTGAAGAAATGATGAGATTTGCAATTCATCATGACGGACCGGTTGCAATTCGATATCCAAGAGGAATGGTTTATGATGGATTAGAAACCTATCAAGAACCAATTGTTGTAGGAAAAAGTGAAGTGATTCATTCTGAATCGGACATTGCAATTTTTGCAGTCGGACACATGATGGATACTGCAGTGAAAGTACGAAACGCTTTGAAAGAAAAAGGATACCAATGTAGTCTTATTAACAGTCGTTTTATTAAGCCATTGGATACAGATGTTTTGGATGAAATGTCAAAAAATCACAAACTTTTTGTGACAATTGAAGAAGCTTTGATTGCAGGTGGATTTGGTGCGGCTGTTACACAATATGTTGCAGAACAAAAAATGGAAAACTATGTTTTAGTAAATGGTATTTCTGATATATATGTAGAACATGGAACTGTAAAAGAGTTAAGAAAAGCAATTCAATTAGATGTGGATTCTATTTTAGAAAAGATTGAATTTGAGTGGAAAGAATTGTCACAATAAGGAGCATACATGAAGGAACGTTTAGACGTATTATTGGTAAAAAGAAATCTGGTAGAGTCTAGAGAAAAAGCGAAAGCGATTATCATGTCTGGAAATGTATTTGTGGAAGGACAACGCGAGGATAAGGCAGGAAGTACTTTTTCAGAAGAAGTACAGATTGAAATTAAAGGACAGACTCTTCCATACGTGAGTCGTGGTGGATTAAAACTTGAAAAAGCAGTTGCAAATTTTGATGTGGATTTACAAGGAAAAGTGTGTACAGATGTTGGCTCATCTACAGGTGGTTTTACCGATTGTATGCTTCAAAATGGAGCAAAAAAAGTATTTGCAATTGATGTGGGAAGAGGGCAACTTGCATGGAAATTACGGCAAGATGAAAGAGTGGTTTGCATGGAAAAGACCAATATCCGCTACGTGACACCAGAAGATTTGGGAGAAGAAATCGATTTTTCATCCATTGATGTTTCGTTTATTTCTCTCACAAAAGTATTGCTTCCAATTTATAATTATCTCAAGGCAGATGGACAGGTGGTTGCGCTAATCAAACCACAATTTGAAGCTGGAAGAGAAAAGGTTGGAAAAAAGGGAGTTGTTCGTGAAAAAAGTACGCACTACGAAGTCATTGAACTAGTTTTATCTTATGCAACATCCATAGGATTCAACGTACTAGACTTGGATTTTTCTCCAATTAAAGGTCCAGAAGGAAATATTGAATATTTGGTGCACTTGCAAAAAACAGAGCAAGGAGTTGCAAAATTGAATTTAGATATGGATTGGAAGAGTGTTGTAGAAAACGCGTTTGATACGCTTGCAAAATAAAGTGAGGGAAACATGAAACAGTTTTATGTCATTACCAATAAAACAAAAGATAAGACATTAAAGATTACACAGCAAATCAAAGAGTATATTGAAGTTCGAGGTGGAATTTGTCATCTTGCAACACCAGAAGAAAGTCTTCCAAGCGGAATTGATTGCATTGTGGTTTTAGGCGGAGATGGAACTTTGATTCGTGCAGCACGTGAGCTTCGCGGGAAAAACATCCCATTATTAGGAATTAATATGGGAACATTGGGTTATTTGACGGAAGCGGAAGTTGGGAACCTAGAAGATTGTCTGGAGCAACTCATGAATGGTGAAACTCATATAGAGGCCCGCATGATGTTGAAAGGAGTTGTAAATGGACAGGTAGAAGACGTGGCGTTGAATGACATCGTACTATCGCGTTCTGGAAACTTACGTATTATTCATTTTAGTTTATATGTCAATGGTGAACTTTTAAACACATACCACGCAGATGGAATGATTGTCTCGACACCGACAGGAACAACGGCATACAATTTATCAGCAGGAGGTCCGATTGTAGAACCAACTGCAAAAATGATTGTTGTAACTCCGATTTGCCCTCATGCATTGAATACAAGTAGCATTGTGTTATCAGCAGATGATGAGATTGTGTTGGAGATGGGAGAAGGTCGTGACGGTGGTATTGAAACTGCAATCGTTTCATTTGATGGAGAGCAAAGTATAGAAATTTCAACCGGAGATCGCGTTGTAATTCAGAAAGCAGAAGATACTACAAATTTATTGAAATTGAGCAAAGTTAGTTTCTTGGAAATATTGAGAAAGAAAATGAAAGGGAACTAGTTATGAAAGTAAACAGACATGTAAAAATTGTGGAATTAGTCAATAAATATATTATAGAAACCCAGGAAGAGTTGACTGAAAAATTAAAACAAGAAGGATTTCAAGTTACACAGGCAACTGTGTCAAGAGATATTCGTGATTTGAAGTTGACAAAGGTTCAAACAGACGATGGTCGACAAAAGTATGTGGTGTTAAAAGCGACAGAAAATGCGCTTCGTGACAAATATATACGCATTTTAAAAGATGGATTTGTTTCAATGGACATGGCAATGAATATTTTAGTAATCAAGACGGTTTCTGGTATGGCAATGGCCGTAGGAGCAGCAATTGATGAAATGCATTGGCATGAAGTTGTAGGATGTATTGCGGGAGATGATACCATTATGTGTGCGATTCGCACAATGGAAGATACTGCGGTTGTGATGGATAAAATTCGAAAGATTGTATTATAAGTTGCCAAAGAGAGTTCAGGGAGAAAAATATGTTACATAATTTGTATGTAAAAAATCTTGCACTGATTGATGAAATTGAAGTGCAGTTTGGAAATGGACTTAATATTTTAACAGGAGAAACAGGAGCCGGGAAATCAATTATCCTCGGCTCTATTAATCTTGCACTGGGTGGAAGGTATTCTTCGGAAATTCTTCGTAATGAAGAGACAGAAGGTTATGTAGAAGCCACCTTTTTTGTGGAAAATGGCACACAGGTCAACCAACTGAAGGAAAAAGAGATTTATGCAGAAGACGGTGTCGTTACACTTAGCAGAAAGATGATTGGAAAGAGAAGTGTCAGCAAAATTAACGGTGAGACGGTATCGAACACGTTGCTAAAAGAGGTTGCAGGAATTTTGATTGATATTCATGGTCAACATGAACATCAATCTTTATTGTATAAGAAAAATCATTTAAATATTCTGGATGAGTTTGCACGAGATAGAATACGAAGTGCAAAAGAGAAGACTGAAAAATCGTATCAGGTATATAAAAAGTATAAAGAAGAACTAGATCATGCAAACTTAGATGAAGAAGCTCGAGAAAAAGAAATTCGTTTCTTGGAATTTGAAATTCAAGAAATAGAACGTGCAAATCTAAAAGAGCAGGAAGACGAGTGGCTGGAAGAACAATATCGTCGTATGATTAATGGAAAGAAAATCGTAGGAAATTTGGAAGAAGCCTATGGTTATACTGCAGATTCGAATCAAAACGCCAGTGATTTATTAAGTAGGGCGATTTATTGCTTGCAGGAGGCTTCGCGTTACGATGAGCGAGCAGGAGAACTATATAATCAATTGGCAGAGGTTGATAGCTTGCTAAATGATTTGAATAGGGAACTCTCTGATTATAGTAAAAGTTTTGAATTTTCGGATGAGGAATTTTATGAAGTTGAAACTCGACTAAATGAAATCAATCGTTTGAAATCAAAATATGGAAATCGTGTAGAAGAAATTCTTGCATATTGTGAATTGCAAAAAGAAAAATTAGAAAAACTACAAGATTATGATACCTATATTGCAGAAATTAAACGACGCATAAATGAGACAGAATTGCAATTGAAACAGGCTTCGGAGGAATTGTCAGAGCTTCGTAAACAGGATGCTAAGATATTAGAAACTTCTATCAAAGACAATCTTTTAGATTTGAATTTCTTGGATGTGAAATTCGAAATTGTTTTTGCAAAGGCTGAACAATATTCTGCTAACGGTATTGATGATATAGAATTTATGATTTCTATGAATCCAGGGGAACCAATCAAATCACTTGGAGAGGTCGCATCAGGAGGAGAACTTTCTCGTATTATGCTTGCAATCAAAACCGTTATGGCGGAGAAAGATCAGATAGAAACGCTTATTTTTGACGAAATCGATGTGGGAATTAGCGGAAGAACCGCGCAAAAAGTATCTGAAAAGATGGCAGTAATCGGAAAAAATCGTCAAGTGATTTGCATTACACATTTGGCACAGATTGCGGCTATGGCTGATTGTCATTATGCGATTGAAAAGAATGTGGAAGCTGGAAAGACAGTAACAACTATTAAGAAACTGAACCACGAGCAAGAGATTAACGAACTAGCCCGAATCTTAGGAGGAGCAGAAATCACAGATAAAATTTTGCAAAGTGCGGAAGAAATGAAACAATTGGCAAAGCGTGCAAAATAAAACAAGGTTTGAAAAGAAAATATTCCACATAATAAAACAGACACCTTATAAAGGGTGTCTGTTTTTTATTGAGGAGGGGACAAAATGCGAAAGTGGTGGTATCGAAGAGTTTTGGTAATTATTCTTGTACTAGTTTGTGTTTTGAGTACTGGATTTGGAATGGAACAGTTACAGGCAAAGGCGGAAGAACAATATGTGGCGTCGCGTTCGGCAAATCGTCAAATGGTGATACCTGGAGGTATGGTGGTTGGCATTTACATGGAAACAGACGGAGTGCTTGTATTGTCGACTGATTCTATATATGGAACAGATGGGAATCAATATGAACCAGCTAAAAACCTAGTGAAGTCAGGCGATTATATTGTAAAAGTAAACGGGCAAAAAACAGATACAAAGAAAGAATTACTTCAAGTAGTGGATCAACTGACATCGGCGAATGTAATATTAAGTATCCGTCGAGAAGATGAGATGATAGATGTGAAAATAAAATCTGTTGAGGTAGACGAAGGAAAATACAAACTTGGAATATGGGTAAAAGATAGTATGCAAGGATTAGGTACTGTTACTTATATTACTAGTGAAAATGAGTTTGGAGCACTAGGACATGGCATTCACGATTCAGACACAGAAGAACTATTAGAAATTTCAAGTGGATTTTCTTACAAGACAAACATTGTAGGAGTTACGCCGAGTGTGAAAGGTGAACCTGGAGGATTAGAGGGTGTCATTATCTATCACCATCGAAATCGGATTGGAACGATTGATGAAAATACGGAAAACGGGATTTTTGGAACGTTTCATGATGAGGAGAATTTGGCTAACAATGTAGAACCTATAGAGGTAGGGAATAAGAAAGAGATCAAACTGGGAAAAGCAACAATTAGATGTACAATCGAAAATGAAATAAAGGAATATGAAATCAAAATCAAAAATGTAGATTATTACACTGCAAAAGTAAATAAAGGAATTGTTATAGAAGTTACAGATGACGAATTAATTAGAAAAACAGGAGGAATTGTGCAAGGAATGAGCGGCAGTCCGATTCTTCAAGATGGAAAGATTATTGGAGCAGTCACACATGTACTTGTGAATAATCCGACAAGAGGGTATGGGATTTTTATAGAGGATATGATAAAGCAATGAAATGGACTCAAGTTGATGCACGAGATTAGTACCAACAAAAAAGCAACTATGACAAAAAAATGTTTGTTTCAATCATCGCACTAGAGTTTGCGATTTTAGCAATGATATATACAAGGCATGTCTTTATAAAAAACAATAAGGAATAAATCTAACAGAAACAAGTAGAGACCATAAACTTGACAGATTCTAAACCTTATGATGAAATGAAGAGAGGTTTTATTGTTATCAAAAAAGTTTAGATATAATTGTAGGTGGTGTTAAAACTTATGGCAAAAATATTGATAAAAAACGGCAACTGTTGGGATGGTGAGAAATTTTTTTACGGTGATATATTAACAAGTGATAAATATATTGAAAAGATTGATAATAATATCAATGAAAAAGCAGATTATGTTTATGACGCTACTGGTAAAATTGTTTCGGCAGGCCTGGTTGATCTACATGTTCATTTGAAGGGGATTTCCACGGATAAATATGGTATTGAGGCACATATGTGCAGTTTCCCTTTTGGAGTTACAGCAGTAAACGATGCGGATAGTATCAAAGGGGATAAAACTTTACTAGAGTCTTTCTCAGTGAAGAATACCGTGTTTGTAAGAACTGATATAGAACAAAATCATGCAAGGTTTTCTAATACAGAAAAGTATTTAGAAAAATTTGGAGACAAAGCAATCGGAATAAAGGTTTATTTTGATCAAACAATTTCAGAGGTTTCAGATATCACAGCTTTGAAAGAAGTGTGCGACTATGCAAAAACAAAAAAGTTAAAAGTGATGGTGCATTGCTCCAATTCGCCAACTTCAATGGCGGAAATTGTGAGATGTTTATCACCGGGAGATGTGTTGACACATGTTTTTCACGGAGGGGAACATTCCAGCATCGAAGAAGATTTTGAGGCGTTTAGAATCGCAAAAGAAAAAGGTGTTTTCTTGGATTCCGGTTTTGCAGGTTATAGTCATGTGGATTTCAAAATTTTAGAAAAGTCTATAAAGGCAAATTTTCTACCAGATATAATAAGTACAGATATTACTTGTACGAATGCATATAAGCGTGGTGGGAAATATGGAATGACTATGTGCATGAGTATGACAAAAGATTTGGGCTTGAAAACAGAGGACATATTTAAAGCAGTTACTTCAACACCGGCTAGATTATTGGAGAAGGATGAAGAATGGGGATACTTGAAGGTTGGAAGAATTGCGGATATCGCAGTATTTGATTATGCGGATGAAGGGTATGACTTGACGGATCGTGCAGGAAATCGAATAAAGAGCGATAAAGGATACAGATGCATCTTAACTGTTTCTGACGGTCAAATAATATACAAATATTAAAAGTACAAGATGGAAAGATTATTGGTGCAGTAACTCATGTGCTTGTGAATAATCCGACAAAAGGATATGGGATTTTTATTGAGGATATGATAAAGCAATGAGTCCGTGTAGAAATTAAAATAGCAGACAGCGATAGTGACTAACGCTGTCTGCTATTTTCGCCATATAAACGATGATCATATTGTTGATCTTATACTTTTCTAGAACTACCAAAGGTACGTATTTTATCCTTGGCAACTTCCTTCATCATACCTCTTGCACTCTCAAATACAATGAACGGCCAGGTAGAAGGGTTGTCCATAGTATTGAGTTTTTCTTTCAGACCTTTGTTCATCGCACCAACAACATCAGAGTATATGTTAATTTTTGTGATTCCGTGACGGATAGCGTTCTGCATCTGATCAACGGGTGTGCCGCTACCGCCATGTAAAACCAGTGGACGGTCACACACTGCGGTAATCTCATCCAGTCTGTCAATGCGTAATTTAGGTGTCTTTTGATAAACACCGTGAGCTGTGCCAATGGCTACCGCAAGGGCGTCCACATCTGTAAAATCAACGAATTTTTTTACCTCTTGTGGTATGGTCAAACTCTCGCCTGGGTCATTGTCAGTGCCAGTTTCGCTAATACTGCCAACACTTGCATTTCCTACATGACCAAGTTCGGCCTCTACAGTAACACCATAGTTGTGGGCATACTCTACCACTTTGCGAGTCATTTCAGCATTTTCTTCAAAGGGAAGCACAGAGCCATCGTACATTACAGAAGTGAATCCTGTATCAATCGCTTTTTTGATAAGTTCAAAATTTGTGGCATGGTCCAAATGCAGGCAAACTGGGATACTAAAATACTCAGATGCGCCACGAATCATAGTTGCAAGCAGATTCATATCTCTACCTTCCAGGTCCACACCAAGTGCCATTAACAGTGCAGGAGAGCGTTCCTCCTCACAAGCTTCCAAAACCGATTTCATCATATCATAATTGCTGATATCAAATGCCGGAAGCGCGTAATGATGAATACGAGCATCTTCCAGCATTTGTTTCATTGAAACTAACATACAGTTTCCTCCTTCTGTTTTATAGAAATATCCTACCCGAGAAATTAACAAACGTCAAATACAAATGATTAAAATAAAAGAACACGCAATTTTATTTTGCATGTTCTTTTAAATGGATGTAGATTTTTACTTTTTTATTATCCGCATTGCATTGAGTACAGCAATCAAAGCAACACCAACATCACCGAACACGGCTTCCCACATACCTGCAATACCAAAACCGCCGAGGATAAGGAATATACCTTTAATGGTAAGCGAAAAGACAATATTTTGTATGACAATACGCTTTGTTGCTTTTGCTACGGTGATTGCTTCTACTAGCTTTGAAGGTTCGTCGGTCATTAAGACAATATCAGCAGCCTCGATAGCCGCATCCGATCCAAGACCACCCATAGCGATACCCACATCTGCACGGGCGAGAACGGGAGCGTCATTGATACCATCACCCACAAAAGCCAATTTACTGTTTGGACGTTTTTTGCTGTCAAGCAACTCTAACTTTTCGACCTTCTGCAGAGGTAGGAGCCCTGCATAGTATTCATCCAAGTTCAGTTCTTCGGCTACAGTTTTACTAATCTTTTCATCATCACCAGTTAGCATAACGGTCTTCTCTAAACCGATTCGTTTTAAATCAGCAATGGCTTTTTTGCTGTCCGGTTTAACTTCGTCTGTAATCAAAATGCAACCGGCATATTGCCCGTCCACAGCAATATAAACCTTTGTGCCTAACTTATCATAAATAGTATAAGGTACATTTTGAGATTCCATCAGCTTGGTATTACCGGCTGATATTTTTTTTCCTTCGACAAAAGCACTAATTCCCAGTCCTGAGATTTCTTTGTAATCAGTGATTGCTGTTTGGTTAATTTCCTTTGCGTAAGCGTTAATTATGGACTTAGCTATAGGGTGGTTAGAATAGCTTTCTGCAAGGGCGGCATATTTTAACACTTGTTCGGTTGCAAAGCCGTTTGCAGTAAAAATATCGGTTACCTTAAAAACCCCCTTTGTGAGAGTGCCAGTTTTATCAAAAACAACTGTGCTAACATTATGTAATGCTTCAAGATAGTTACTGCCTTTCACAAGGACTCCGTGCTTGGAAGCAGCACCGATACCGCCAAAAAATGTAAGTGGAATGGAAATGACCAATGCGCAAGGGCAAGAGATTACGAGGAATACCATTCCTCTGCGTATCCAGTCTACCCAGTCACCGCCGATTATAAGCGGAGGCACAATAGCGAGAATTGCTGCTAAAATAACAACTATTGGCGTATAATAACGGGCAAATGTAGTGATGAAATTTTCAGTAGGCGCTTTTCTGCTTGATGCATTTTCAACCAAATCTATGATTTTCGCCACAGTAGATTCACCGTACGCTTTTGCAACCCTAATATTTAACACACCACTTTGGTTGATGCAACCGGAGAGAACTTCATCACCTTGAAGAACAGTTTTCGGTACAGATTCGCCGGTTAACGCCTTTGTGTCAAGGATTGACTCTCCATCAATTACAATGCCATCCAACGGAATTTTTTCGCCAGGTTTTACAACGATCACTTCGCCGATAGAAACAGATTCGGGAGCAACCGTAACGAGTTCTCCGTTTCGATTCACTGTTGCAGAATCGGGGCGAATGTCCATAAGGTTTGCAATGGATTTTCTTGAACGCTTGACTGACATGTCTTGGAAAAACTCTCCAATCTGATAGAAAAGCATAACAGCAACCGCTTCCGGATATTCCCCGATTATAAATGCTCCTATTGTGGATAGAGTCATTAGGAAGTTTTCGTCAAACACACGGCCTTTAGTAATATTTTTGACCGCTTTTAATATAATATCACCGCCAAGGATGATGTATGAAATGATGAGGAATGCCAATTGTAACGGTAAAGGTGCATTGATAAGCTCACCTAATATAATTCCAATTACAAAAATAGAAGCTCCGCAAATGAAACGGATAATCATTTTCTTGCTATCGTCTTTATCATCTTTGTTCTTAATCGATGTGGCTTTTGCAATATATTCAGATACTTCAACCTCCGGTTCGTAATTATGTACGATCGTCTTAATTAGTTTTAGTATCGTTTCAGCAGAAGCAGGGTCAACCTCTATAGTCAGAGTTTGTTTCATTAGATTTACAACGGAAGAGCTGACACCTGCTAACTCGCCAATTTCTTTTTCGATCTTGGCAGAGCAGTGGGGGCAGTCCAACCCTTTCAATAAAAATGTTTTTTTCATATGTATACACATCCTTTTTAGCAGCTGAGCAACCGTTCAACTAATATTTTTTATTTATTTGTCGGGTACCAATATATTTTACAGAAGTATAAAAACAAGTGGAACATAAAAACCGAATGAAACATGCTTAAAGAAAACCGCGGAATAATCAGCGTTTCCCTTCTTCACTTTTCAGTTTAATCAATTTCCATTTTCCTTTATTGTATCGGTTAAGGACCAACGCGGAGCGAAGAATTTGGTCGGTCGCCATTGCGGCCCAGGCACCGTATAATCCTAGTCCAAATTTTACTAATATGATTGCCACTATCGGACGAACCAGAAGCACTGTTATAAATGTGAAAATAGCAGTTGCACGTGTGTCACCTGCACCGCGAAGTCCGCCAGCGATAATAAACTGAGAACTCTGGAATGGTTGCAAGAATGCAACAAAGAACATAATTTGTCCGCCGATTTGAATGATCTCAGGGTCGCTGTTATATAAGCCTACAATTTTAGCACCAAATAAGATAAATACCGTGGCAAGTATTAATGAAAATACGAGACCAACTTTTCTTGTTCTACTACAATATGCTTGTGCCATATCAGTTCGGCGTTTCCCAAGAGATTGTCCCATCATAGTCGTTGCAGATACGGCGAACGCTTGACCAGTCATGAATGATAAAGCCTGAATGTTCATACATACTTGATGTGTTGCATAGACCGTAGTGCCAAGAGTAGCCACCGTCTTTGCAAAGATAATCATTCCTGCGCGCATAAGAAGCTGTTCAACCATTGCAGGCAATCCGATATTGACAATGTTTTTCAGAACAATTTTATCTGGCATAAAGCCTAACTTGAATTCCAGTTTCAGGAAATTGTTTCCGCGAATGATAACGACAAAGGCAATTAAAAATGCGACCACTTGTCCGATTACAGTAGCTAGTGATGCACCTGCTACACCCAGTTCCGGGAATCCAAGATTTCCATAAATTAATATCCAGTTAAAGGTGACGTTCACTACATTTGCAATCAGGTTGTATATCATACAGGTTTTGGAATCGCCGACCGCACGGAGCGAAGCTGTGATAGTACTGGTTAGGGCGAAACTTAAAAATCCAATCATTTGAATTTGTAAATACTCTGTTGCCCATTTTGTGACAATTGCCTCGGTAGAACCCATGAAAATAACCATTGGACGAGCAAAGAAAAAGCCAAGAATCGATAATATAATGGTTACACAAAAGGTAAAAAGTAATCCTTGTCGTACAACCAAGTTCGCTTGTTTGCTGTCATTTTGTCCTTTGTTTCGGGCAATGAGAGCTGTCACACCAGTATTCATAGCTACAAATGCCGCCATTAAAAGAAATTTTGGCTGAGTAGTAAGTCCGACAGCGGCCAATGCCTGTGTTCCTAGCTCGGGATGCGCTTTTCCGCCCATGGAACCCACCATCATAAGGTCTACCATAGAAGTTAATTGTGTCAAAAGTAATTCGATAAAGCTAGGCCAGGCAATGCGAATAATGTCTTTGTATAATTCTTTGGATTTGACTCCTTCTGGAAGACTCTTAGTTACTTTTAAATCATCGAAAAATTTTTCATCACCGTATGGGAGTCTGTCCAAAGTTGTCTGTAATTTTTCATTTGTTTTCATTGGTTTCACCTTCTTTGAATACTTACTTTTCATTATAGTTTATTGACTTTCAACAATCAATATGGTAATCTGAATAAATAAGAATGACTTTAAAGATTGGAGACAATGAGCGATGGAAAGAATTAAGACATTAGACACACGTAACTTATGTGAAAGCGCACAAAAAGGTGGATGCGGAGAATGCCAGACATCTTGCCAGTCAGCTTGTAAAACAAGTTGTGGTGTTGCAAATCAATCTTGTGAAAACACAGAAAAATAATTTTTGAAAGGTGCCGCCACTTCGACGGCACTTTTTTTCGAATAGGAGAAAGTAGATTATGGTACACCAATATAAACTAAACGGATTTAATATTGTTTTAGATACTTGTTCTGGAGCTGTACATGTGGTAGATGAAGTTGCTTACGATGTCATCGAAATGTATCCGATGACATCTGCAGAAGAGATTGTGTCTACACTTTTAGAAAAATATAGTGACCGAGAGGACGTGACAGCAGAAGAATTGCGTCTGTGTATAGAAGATGTGGATAGTCTTGTAAACGCGAAGAAACTCTACACAGAAGATAATTTTGCAGACATGGCAGGTACCTTTAAAGAACGTTCTGGAAATGTAGTGAAGGCGTTGTGTCTTCATGTAGCGCATACCTGCAATCTGAATTGTTCTTATTGTTTTGCAAGACAGGGTAAATATCATGGCGAGCGTGCAATTATGAGCTATGAAGTAGGAAAACGTGCGTTGGATTTTCTGATTGAAAATTCTGGAAATAGGAGAAATTTAGAAGTGGATTTCTTTGGTGGGGAGCCACTCATGAATTGGAATGTGGTAAAGGATTTAGTGAAATATGCCCGCAGTGTAGAAAAAGAACATAATAAAAATTTCCGTTTTACGCTTACAACGAATGGAATGTTAATTGATGATGATGTCATTGAGTTTTCAAATAGAGAAATGAGCAATGTTGTTTTAAGTCTTGATGGACGTAAGGAAATTCATGACCTGACGCGTGTAGATTATGCAGGAAACGGAAGTTATGATCATATTGTTCCAAAGTTTAAAAAGTTTGTAGATTCCCGTGGGGGACAAGGATATTATATGCGTGGCACATTTACCCATGCAAATCCGGATTTTACAAAAGATGTATTGCATATGGCTGATTTGGGATTCACTGAACTTAGCATGGAGCCGGTAGTGTCTGCACCAGATGATCCGATGGCTCTTACAACGGAAGATTTAGAAATTGTAAAAAAACAATATGAGATTCTTGCAAAAGAGATGATCAAACGTAAAAAAGAAGGACGTGGATTTACCTTTTATCATTATATGATTGATTTAACAGCAGGCCCATGTATTTACAAGCGTATTTCTGGTTGTGGCTCGGGAACGGAATATATGGCAGTTACACCTTGGGGTGACCTATACCCATGTCATCAATTTGTTGGCGAAGAAGAATATAAACTCGGTGATGTTTGGAGTGGTGTAACAAACAATGAGTTGCGCGAAGAATTTCGCAGTTGTAATGCTTATGCAAGACCGGATTGCAAAGATTGTTGGGCGAAACTATATTGTTCAGGTGGTTGTGCAGCAAATGCATATCATGCTACAGGAACCATTCGTGGTGTCTACGAGCCTGGATGTGAACTGTTTAAGAAACGTATTGAATGTGCGATTATGATTAAGGTTGCAGAGGATGCGGCAAAAGGAGAAATCTAAAATGAACACACCGATTGCAGACTTTGTGAGAGGTTATGAAAAACAGAATATAACAAGACTTCATATGCCAGGACATAAAGGAAAAACTTTTCTTGGCTGCGAGGCGTACGATATTACGGAGGTTTCAGGAGCAGATTCACTTTATGAAGCAGATGGTATTATTGCGCAAAGTGAAGCAAATGCAACGAGTCTCTTTGGAACGGAAAGAACCGTATACTCTACGGAAGGCTCAAGTCAATGTATTCGAGCCATGCTGTATCTTGCGATGATTCATCGAAAAAACGAAACAAAACCAGTGGTTTTAGCCACAAGAAATGCACATAAGTCATTTTTGTATGCAGCTGCGCTACTCGACCTAGAAGTGGTATGGCTGTGGCCGGAGACTTCGCCATCACTATGTAGTTGTTCGATTTCACCAAAGACTGTGGAAGAAACTTTGACAGGTATGGATATGCCACCAATTGCAGTATATGTAACTAGTCCAGATTATCTGGGAGAGCAATTAGATATTCACGGAATTGCAGAAGTTTGTCATAACAACGGAACAATTTTGGCGGTGGATAATGCACATGGAGCATACCTTCATTTTTTGGACAAAAGTGAACATCCAATGGATTTGGGTGCAGATCTCTGCTGTGATTCGGCGCACAAGACATTGTCTGTGCTTACGGGAGGAGCTTATTTGCATATTGGAAAAACTGCTCCTGAGGAATTTTCAAGATATGCCAAACAGGCGATGGCACTTTTTGGTTCTACAAGTCCATCTTATTTAATCATGATGTCTCTGGATGTTTGCAATCTTTATTTGGCAGAGGAATATCGATCTGTATTGGCACAGACCATAGAACAAATAAGTGTGTTAAAAAAAGATTTGCAAAAAAATGGCTGGCGGGTTGTAGAAACAGAACCATTAAAATTGACAGTACGTATGCCATCCAGTTTAACAGGCAAGTATATGGCGCAGCAACTTCGACAAGGAGATGTGGAATGCGAATATGCAGATACAGAGTATGTGGTATGTATGTTTACACCGGAAAATTTAGAAAAAGATTTTCAACGCGTGTTACATGCATTTGGCAAAAACAGAGAACCATATACAGATAGAGAAGAGTTGCAGATGGCGAACTGTGTTCGCGCACGCTCTATTCGTGATGCAATGTTTGCACAGCAGGAATCGATATCAGTGCATGACGCATTGGGACGTATCTGCGGTGCACCAACGGTTTCCTGTCCACCGGCGATACCAATTGTAGTGTCCGGTGAAGTGATTAGTGAAAAAGCATTGCAGTTATTTGCGCATTATGGAATTGAAATAGTAGATGTTGTAAAAGAATAGGAAGAAGACCATGATTCAAGTAGAAAAGTTATCATATGGATTTCCACAAAAAGAATTGTTTCAAAATGTATCCTTTTATTTAGAGGAAGGACAACATTGTGCATTTATTGGGAGTAACGGAACTGGAAAAACAACGTTGATCGATATGATTGTTCATCCGGACAGTTATCTTTATGATGGAAAAATTTTAAAAGAGTCAAACTGTAAAATCGGTCATGTAAAACAATTTTCAAAAGATGAAAAAAACAAAGCATGTTCTGTATTTGAATATTTGAGTGAACGATTTTTAGAAAATCAAAAAGAAACAGCACAGATTTGTGAAGCGATGGCAGTTGCAGAACAGTTGGATGATCTTTATGATTCTTACCAAAGACTCTTGGACGAGTTTCAAGCAATGGATGGGGACAATTATGAGAGTAACATTCGGAAACAGTTGAAACTTGTTGGAATGGAGAAAAAAGAGCAACACAACCTTTCACAATTGAGTGGAGGAGAATATAAGCTGCTGCAAGTGATGAAAGAAATGCTTGTGCGTCCAAATCTTTTGATTATGGATGAACCAGATGTATTTTTGGATTTCGAAAATTTAAATGGATTATGTAAATTAATAAATTCTTATAAAGGAACGTTGCTCGTAGTAACGCATAATCGATATTTGCTAAACCATTGTTTTAATAAGATTTTACATTTGGAAAATACAGATATTCAAGAATTTGATGGCAGTTATACGGAGTATAACTTTGCGCTTTTACAGAAGAAAATAGAGTTGCAAGAACAAGCCAAAAAAGATCAAGAAGAAATTGCTCGTAATGAAGAAATTGTCAATCGCATGAGAACTGCTGCAACAAATGCAAGTATCGCAGCCTTAGGAAGAACATTGCATGCGAGAGAAACCCATTTGGCTCGATTGCGTGCAAGACAAATAAAAGAGCCGTTTTTGTCATTGAAATTACCAAATATTCAGTTGCCAGAAGTGGAAAGTAATCCAGAACAGGTTGTATTAAGTGTGTGGGATTATGAAGTTGCTTTTGACGAATTATTGTTATCAAATGTGTGTTTTGAGTTACACGGAAATGAAAAAGTCGCAATCGTTGGGGCAAATGGAACTGGAAAAACAACCTTGCTTCGAGATATCTATCTGAATCGTCATCCATCGATTCAAATAGGAGAGGATGTAAAAGTGGAGTTCTTGTCCCAAGTATATGACGAACGAGAAAAGACAACGCTGTCAGGTGGAGAACAGAATCTATTACAGATAGAACGCATCTGCAACAGTGAAGCAAATTTACTTCTTTTAGATGAACCGACAAGCCATTTGGATACGTATTCTCAGATTGCATTGGAAAAAGCGATCAATAGATACAATGGTGCTGTTCTTATGGTGTCCCATGATTTTTATAACATCGTAAATTGCGCAGATTATATTTTGTATGTGGATGATAAATCTGTTCGTCGAATGAGAATTCGTTCATTCCGTAAAATGGTATATGAAAATCATTTTGATAAAGATTATTTAGAGTTAGAACAAAAGAAGAAAGAACTGGAAATGAGAATCGAAACAGCACTCGCAAATTCCGATGTAAAACAAGCGCGTGAGTTGAGTGAAAGTTTGGAGGAAATTGTGAAGAAGTTGGTTGCATAAAAAAGGAGAATATGCTATAGTCCAACTATGTCAAAGTGAATAGAAACGTGATAGGTGTCAAGAGAGAACAGTCTTGTCTTGGTGAAAAGGGAAGCAGGTGAAAGTCCTGCACGAACTCGTCGCTGTAACGGAGGAGTTTTATTTCAAAATGTCACTGGAAATATATCTGGGAAGACGAAATAAAATGTAGATTACGAAGTCAGAAGACCTGCCTATGATGGTACTTGGAAGACCACGAGTAATTGGTTAGTACATAGTAAGAAAAGTAACCTTTTCTTTTGTTGTTACGGCCTTTTTGTGTGTTTCTGCAAAAAGGTCTTTTTATTTGCAAAAGACAAATATCAATAAAAGGAGAGAACAAATGAAAAACAAAAAAATCATACTGGGATTGGGAATTTTCATTGCACTTATTGCAATTATGGTTGGTGTGTGGATGGGAACGCGTCAAAAACCAGTCGAAGAAGGAGAAAAGACACCGGTAGCAGTCGGAAAGGAAATTACGATTGAGATTGTGAATTCTCAAAAAGAATCAAAAAGTTATGAGTTGAAAACAGAAGCAGAATATCTGCAGGAAGCCATGGATGAAGCGAAAGAAGATGGACTGACTTACGAGATGGAGAATGGTATGATTCTTATTGTGAATGGAGAGCGAGCAAATTTCCAAACAGATGGAGCATACTGGGGAATTTTTGTAAATGGAGAATACGGTAGCTATGGAATTGCAGAGCAACCGGTAAAGGATCAAGATGTGTTTAAAATCGAATATACAAAAGCACAATAAAATAAAATTAGCAGCAATAGATATAGCTTTGATTGCATTGATGGTGGCAATTATTGAGGTCTGTAAAGTGGTATTTGCTCAGATTCCAAATGTAGAGTTGACCAGTTTTTTTATTATTATCTTCACTTTATATTTTGGCAAAAGAATCTTTTATGTGATACCAGTTTTTGTTTTGATAGAAGGAACAATTTGGGGATTCGGTCTTTGGTGGGTGATGTATCTTTATACATGGCCATTACTTGCAATTGTAGTGCTGGTATTTAGAAAAATGAAAACCGCATGGGAGTGGTCAATATTTTCTGGTATTTTTGGTCTAATGTTTGGATTTTTCTGTGCAATCCCTTATGTTTTTGTTAGTGGTTTACAGGGTGCAATAACCTGGTGGATTGCAGGTATTCCATGGGATCTCGTACATGGAATTGCAAATTTCATAATTATGCTAATTTTATTTTATCCTATGCAAAGTATAATGAAAAAAATAACAAGAAGACAATATTTTGATTAAAAGAAAGTGGATTTCCACTTTCTTTTTTATGAATTGTGGAGCAAGAAATTTGTCGAAAGAAAGAGAATGCATTTCCTTGCACCCAAACTTTTGTCCTTTTATAATAGTCGTTAGAGGTCGATTAATGTAGGTGTAGATAGGAGGATGAGATGACGCAGTTAAACGTCGCAATTGCTGACGATAACGAACGAGTTCTGGAAATTTTAAGCGACCTAATCAACAAGGAAAAGGAAATGACACTTGTTGGAAAAGCAAATAATGGCGAAGAAATGTATCAAATCATTACAAAAAAGGAGCCGGATGTTGTTCTTCTAGATTTGATTATGCCTAAAATGGATGGTTTTCGAGTAATGGAAGCCGTTGCACAAAATAAAGAATTAAAAAAGTTTCCAGAATTTATCATTATAACAGCAATTGGACAGGAAAAGATTACAGAAGAGGCCTTTCGCAAGGGAGCAAATTACTATATTATGAAACCGTTTGATAATGAAACTGTATTAAATCAGATTAAAAGTGTTAAGCAAGATATACAAATTGATGATTTTAAAATAAAAAATACAGCAGTAAATTTGAGAAATATAAAAGAAGAAAATTTGGAAACGCGTGTTACCAATATGATACATGAAATAGGAATACCAGCACATATTAAAGGATATCATTATTTGCGGGATTCCATAATGATGGCAGTCGAGGATATGGATGTGTTAAATGCAATTACAAAGATTTTGTATCCGACTGTGGCGAAAAAACATCAGACAACATCGAGTAGAGTGGAAAGAGCAATTAGACATGCTATCGAAGTGGCATGGAGCAGAGGAAAAATAGATATTTTAGACGAACTGTTTGGATATACAATCAGTAATGGAAAGGGGAAACCAACGAATTCAGAGTTTATTGCGTTGGTAGCAGATACGATTCGGCTAGAGCAGAAACATAGATAAAAACTTGACCGAAAGTAAGGTAATGATTATAATATACATGGATAAAGCAGATAAAAAATATGGAGGAAATAATATGAAAAATTTATTATTTGCAGCATCAGAATGCGTGCCATTTATTAAGACAGGTGGTCTTGCAGATGTAGTAGGATCATTGCCTAAGAATTTTGATAAAGATGAGTTCGATGTACGCGTTGTGTTGCCGAAATACGCTTGCATAAAACAAGAATGGAAAGAAAAATTAGAGTATATTACTAATTTTTATATGGGATATAATGGTAAAGAACGTTATGTAGGTATTTTTAAAATAGAATTAGATGAAATAACATTCTATTTTATTGACAATGAAGAATATTTTAATGGAGACAAACCATATTTGGGAGGTCTTTGGGATATTGAGAGATTTGGTTTCTTTTCGAAAGCAGTGCTGAGTATTTTGCCTGTGATTGACTTCAGACCAGAGGTGATTCACTGTCACGATTGGCAGACAGGATTAATACCAGTATATTTAGACCATTTCAGATTCCAAGGAGTATATTATCAAGGAATTAAGACGGTTATGACCATTCATAACTTAAAATTTCAGGGCGTTTGGGGAACAAAAGATGTTCAGAAAATTGTTGGGTTGCCTGAATACTATTTTGCACCAGATAAATTGGAGGCATATTATGATGCGAACTTATTAAAGGGCGGTCTGGTATATGCAGACAAAATCACCACAGTAAGTCATACTTATGCCGAAGAAATAAAAACAGCATTCTTTGGTGAAGGTTTAGATGGATTGATGAACGCAAGAGGAAATAGTCTTATTGGAATTGTAAATGGAATTGACTATGACGAATACAATCCGGAAACAGATAAGTTGATTGTTAAAAATTATTCTGTAGAGGATTTTAGAAAATTAAAAGTGAAAAATAAAGTTGCACTTCAAGAAGAGTTAGGATTACCAAAAGATCCGAAAAAGATGATGATTGGTATCGTTTCAAGATTGACAGATCAAAAAGGATTTGACTTAGTTGCGCATGTAATGGATGAGATGTGTCAGGACGAAGTACAATTTGTTGTTTTAGGAACAGGTGATGAAAAATTTGAAAATATGTTCCGTCACTTTGCATGGAAATATCCGGACAAAGTGTCAGCTAATATTTATTATTCAGAAGCTATGTCGCACAAAGTTTATGCAGCTTGTGACGCATTTTTGATGCCATCGCTTTTTGAACCATGCGGATTGAGCCAGTTGATGAGTTTGCGTTTTGGAACGTTGCCAATTGTACGTGAAACAGGAGGGCTAAAAGACACTGTAGAAGCATATAACGAATATGAAAAAACAGGGACCGGATTTAGCTTTGCAAACTACAATGCACATGAAATGATGGGAATTGTACGTTATGCAGAAAAAATCTATTATGACAAGAAGCGCGATTGGAACAAAATGGTAGAACGCGCTATGATGAAAGATTTTTCGTGGAAGTCATCTGCAAAACAATACGAAGATTTATACAAAAATTTATAAAAGTATGCCTCCGGTTTTAGGAGGCTACTTTTGCTTTATTTTTTACAATGGGAAGTGTACAAAGATGAAAATTTATCAAAAATTACAAGAGAAGAAAGTTCATATATCGTTTGAAGTGTTTCCACCAAAAACAGAGGCAAAGTATGATGATGTTATTTCTGTGGTGGATGAAATTGCAAAGTTAAGTCCTTCGTTTATCAGTGTGACTTATGGAGCTGGCGGTGGGACCAGTAAAAACACAGTGAAAATCGCATCGCATATTCAAAATGATTTGGGTGTGGATAGTATCGCACATTTGACTTGTGTATCATCAACAAAGGAAGAAGTTCGCCAAAGAATTCGAGAACTGAAAGAAAATGGGATTCAAAATATTCTTGCATTGCGCGGAGATATTCCAAAAGAAATGGATTTTCCAGTTCCAAATCAATACAAATATGCATATGAATTAATCGAAGATATTAAATCTCAAGGGGATTTTTGTATCGGTGCCGCGTGTTATCCAGAGGGGCATGTAGAAAGTTTACATAAAGAAGAGGATATTGCGCATTTGAAGCAAAAAGTGGATTGCGGAGTCGATTTTTTAACTTCTCAGATGTTTTTTGATAATTCTGTATTTTATAATTTTCTGTATCGCATTCGTGAAAAAGGAATTACCATACCTGTAATCCCAGGTATTATGCCGGTTACGAACGGAAAGCAGATTGAACGCAGTTGTCAATTGTCGGGTGCAGTTTTGCCAACCAGATTTCGCGCAATTGTGGATCGATTTGGAGAAAATCCAAAGGCAATGCAACAGGCGGGTATCGCCTATGCCACAGACCAGATTATTGATTTGATTGCAAATGATATTACCAATATTCATGTGTATTCTATGAATAAGCCAGAAGTTGCGATGGCAATCATGTCGAACCTTTCAGAAATTATAAACGGATAAGAGGAAGTATATGAATCAACGAACAAAAGAGGCGATACGCTATTTGGGTTATGGAAGATGTGAAATTGATGAACCGACTTTAGCGTTAATTCAAGAATCCTTTCAAGAGTTAGAACAAATAGCAGAAAAGAAATTTGTGTATCGCATGTTTGAATTAAAAAATGACTTGGATGAAAACCTAATGATTGGTTCATTAAATGTGAAAAGCCATAGTTTGGGTCAAAATTTAAAACAATGCAAAAAAGCAATTGTATTTGGTGCTACGTTAGGTGCAGAAGTAGATCGACAGCTTCGAAAATATGAAGTTATCAATCTTACAAAAGCGGTTGTGTTGCAAGCATGTGCCGCAGCTTATTTAGAGGAATATTGCGATTGCATGCAAGGGGATTTGTTGAAAAATCTAGGGGATGAGTGGGCATTTAAGCCACGATTTAGTCCTGGATATGGTGATTTTTCTATTTCGCATCAAGATGATATTTTAAAAATGATAGAAGCATCCAAAAGAATTGGACTTAGCTTAACAGAAGGAAAGATGTTGACACCATCCAAATCCATTACAGCGGTAATTGGTGTCTATAGTACAAAGGAGTAAAACATGTTACGAGAAAAGATAGGAAAAGAATTATTGTTTTTCGATGGCGGAATGGGTACCTTACTTCAAAAAGAAGGGATGCTACCAGGGGAAGTGCCAGAAATATGGAATGTCGAAAAGCAGGATGTGATTCGAAGTATCCACCGCGCTTATTTCGAGGCGGGAAGCCAAATATTGTTGACAAATACGTTTGGTGCCAATCGAATTAAATATAAGAATCAGCCATATGCCTTAGAGGAAATTGTAAATAAAGCAGTGGAAAATGTACGCAGTGTTTCTGATAAGGTGTGGGTTGCATTAGACGTGGGTCCAACAGGTAAACTCTTAAAACCAATGGGAGATTTAGATTTTGAAGAGGCATATGATGCTTTTAAAGAAGTGATGATTTATGGAAAAAATGCAGGTGTAGACCTGATTCACATAGAGACCATGAGCGATACATATGAGGTGAAAGCAGCGGTGTTGGCTGCAAAAGAAAATACAGATATTCCTGTGTTTGCAACCTTGATATTTGATGAAAGAGGGAAATTGCTCACAGGCGGTGATATTCCAAGCGTAGTATCCTTGTTAGAAGGATTAAGGGTAGATGCACTAGGAATCAATTGTGGTATGGGACCAGAACAAATGATACCACTGTTGAAAGAAATAAAATCTTATACATCGATTCCGATTATTGTAAAGCCAAATGCAGGATTACCAAAGCAAAAAGATGGGAAGACTTATTATGATATCAGCCCAGAAGTGTTTGCGAAATCTTTACAACAGTTGGTGAAAAACGGAGCATGCATCATAGGTGGTTGTTGTGGAACGACTCCGGCCCACATTGCAGCAATGGTGGATGCATGTGGTGGAATGGATATTTTAACGCCAGTAAAACAAACAAAAACGATAGTTTCATCGTATGGAAAAGCTGTTGAACTTGGGAGAGAACCGATAGTTATAGGAGAAAGAATTAATCCAACAGGAAAGAGTAAGTTTAAACAAGCGCTGAAAGACCATGACATGGATTATATATTAAAAGAAGCTGTCACACAACAAGAAAAAGGAGCCCATATTTTAGATGTCAATGTAGGGCTTCCTGATATTGATGAAGTGTCGGTGATGAAGGAAGCTGTACAAGAAATACAAAGTATTGTGAATTTGCCATTGCAAATAGATACAGTCAATATCGAGGCAATGGAGACAGCAATGCGAATTTATAATGGAAAACCAATGATTAACTCTGTAAGTGGAAAACAGGAGTCCATGGATGCAGTTTTTCCTTTGGTGAAAAAATATGGTGGTGTTGTTGTCGGACTTACACTTGATGAGAATGGAATTCCAAGTCATGCAGAAGAACGCGTTGAGATTGCAGGAAAGATTATTCGAGAAGCTGCAAAGTATGGAATTGATAAGAAGGATATTGTGATTGATGTATTGACAATGACAATTAGTTCAGAACCAGAGGGTGCCAAGACAACGTTGGAAGCATTGAAAAAAGTGCGAGAAAAATATGGTGTTTGCACGGTTCTAGGCGTTTCAAACGTTTCGTTTGGACTCCCAAGCAGACCAGTTATCAATGCAAATTTTTATACAATGGCGATGCAAAATGGGTTGAGTGCGGGAATTATTAACCCTTCTTCAGACGCCATGATGCAAGCTTATTATTCTTATTGTGCACTGATGGGATACGATCAAAATTGTCAAGCGTATATCGAAGCATGTGGGCAAAAGCAAGAAGCACAAAAGGTAAGCCTGCAACAGAAAATAGACTTGAAAACATGCATAGAGAAAGGATTGAAAGAAGAGGCGTTTTTCGTTGCAAGTGAAATGGTTCAAACACAACAACCATTGAAAATTATTCAAGATTATTTGATTCCAGCTTTGGACAAAGTGGGAAAAGGATTTGAACAAGGCACCATATTCCTTCCACAGTTGTTAATGAGTGCAGAAGCTGCAAAACAGGCATTCGAAGTGTTGAAAAGTCACATGAATACAGAGGACGAAAAAGGGATACAAAAGGAAAAGGTGATTCTTGCAACTGTAAAAGGCGATATTCATGATATCGGAAAGAACATTGTAAAGGTCCTTTTAGAAAATTATAGTTTTGATGTCATTGATTTGGGGAAAGATGTTTCTCCAGAAAAGATTGTTCTCGCTGCAAAAGAACAGCAAGTGAAACTTGTTGGATTAAGTGCATTGATGACAACGACCGTGACGAGTATGGAAGAAACCATTCGACAATTGAGAGAGGAAGTTCCAACTTGCAAAGTCATGGTTGGTGGAGCGGTTCTAAATGAAGAATATGCTAAGATGATTCAAGCAGATTTTTATGGAAAAGATGCAATGCAAAGTGTATATTATGCGCAGAAAGTATTTGCAGGAGAATAGAACATATGTTAAAATATTTTGAAATGTTTTATGTGAACATTTCAAATGGAGGTATTTATGGAGTTTCTAATTGAGTTGTTTAAAACGTTGATCAAGATGATTATCGTATTAGCCTTTGCTTTTGGTGGTATTCAACTTGGAAGATTCTTACGTAAGAAAAAAGATGAAAAGGATGGAAAATAGGATGAAACAATATGGAGTAAACGAACTTCGAAAAATGTTTTTAGACTTCTTCGAAAGTAAGGAACATCTTGCAATGAAAAGTTTTTCATTGGTTCCACATAATGATAAAAGTTTGTTGTTGATCAACTCTGGAATGGCACCGCTAAAGCCATATTTTACAGGAGCTGAAATTCCACCAAGAAAACGAGTAACGACATGTCAAAAATGTATTCGTACTGGTGATATTGAAAATGTAGGAAAAACAGCACGTCACGGAACATTTTTTGAAATGCTCGGAAACTTTTCTTTTGGAGATTATTTTAAAAGAGAAGCAATTGCTTGGTCTTGGGAGTTTTTGACAGAAGTTGTTGGTTTGGAGGCAGATAGACTGTATCCATCTGTATACGTAGATGACCAAGAAGCTTTTGATATTTGGAACAAAGAGATGGGAATCGCTCCAGAACGAATTTTTAAGTTTGGAAAAGCAGACAATTTCTGGGAACACGGAGCAGGCCCATGTGGTCCATGTTCAGAAATTTATTATGATCGTGGGGAAAAATATGGTTGTGGAAAACCAGACTGCAAAGTAGGTTGTGATTGTGACCGTTATATGGAAATTTGGAACAATGTGTTTACGCAGTTCGATAACGATGGCAACGGCAACTATGAAGAACTCAGCCAAAAGAACATCGATACAGGAATGGGACTTGAAAGACTCGCATCTGTAGTGCAAGATGTGGATTCGATTTTTGATGTAGATACGATCAAAGCACTCAGAGATAAAGTTTGTGAGTTCGCAAACGTTGTTTATAAAACAGACGAGAACAAAGACGTGTCTATTCGTTTGATTACGGACCATATTCGTTCTGCGACATTTATGATTTCGGATGGTATCATGCCAACAAATGAAGGTCGTGGATATGTACTTCGTCGTTTGATTCGTCGTGCGGCTCGTCATGGACGTCTTCTTGGAATTCAAGGAAAGTTCTTGGCAAAACTTAGTGAGAGTGTGATCGAGGGATCGAAAGATGGATATCCAGAATTGGATGAAAAGAGAGAATTTATCTTCAAAGTGTTAACACAAGAGGAAGATAAATTCAACAAAACAATTGACCAAGGCCTTAGTATTTTAGCAACATTGCAAGAAGAGTTGAAAGCAGCAGGAAAAACAGTTCTCTCAGGAGATAATGCGTTTAAATTATATGATACCTATGGATTCCCTCTTGATTTAACAAGAGAAATTTTGGAAGAAGCAGGTTATAGCATTGATGAGGCTGGCTTCAAAGAAGCAATGGAAGAACAACGTGTGAAAGCTCGTACTGCACGTGCAGTGACAAACTACATGGGTGCAGATGCGACTGTATATGATGAGATTGATGCTGCAGTAACGTCTGTGTTTGTTGGATACGATGATATTTGTCATACGTCTCAAATCACAGTTCTTACAACAGAGTCTGAAATAGTGGAAGCTCTTTCAGATGGTGAGATGGGAACGATCTTTGTTGAAGAGACACCTTTCTATGCAACAATGGGTGGACAACAAGGGGATAAAGGTATCATAAAGACAGAAGATGCTGAGTTTGAAGTGACAGATACAATCAAACTTCTTGGTGGAAAAGTTGGACATGTTGGTAAAGTAACAAAAGGCATGTTTAAAGTTGGAGATAGTGTTTCATTAGAGGTTTGTAAGAAACAGAGAATGAACACATGTGCAAACCATAGTGCGACCCATTTATTACAAAAAGCATTAAAGATGGTTCTTGGGTCTCATGTTGAACAAAAAGGTTCTCTTGTTACACCAGATAGACTTCGTTTTGACTTTGCACATTTTTCAGCTATGACTGCAGAAGAACTTGCAAAAGTAGAAGCGATTGTAAATGAAGAAATCGCAAAGAACGAACCAGTTGTAACAGAAGTTATGAATATTGAAGCAGCAAAAGCATCTGGTGCAATGGCACTCTTTGGTGAAAAGTATGAAGAAGATGTACGAGTTGTTTCTATGGGAGATTTCTCAAAAGAACTTTGTGGTGGTACTCACGTAAAGAATACGGGCAGCATTACAACATTCAAGATTGTTTCTGAAGCCGGTGTGGCAGCAGGTGTTCGCCGTATTGAAGCATTAACAGGAGAAGGCGTATTTGCATATTATAAAGAAGTGGAAAATACGTTGTTGGAAGCTGCAAAAGCAGCAAAATCAACTCCGGCAAATCTTGTTGAAAAGATTGAAAATCTTCTTTTAGAAGTGAAATCATTGAATAGTGAAATTGAGTCAATGAAGAGCAAAGCTGCGAAGGAAGCACTTGGTGATGTTATGAATCAAGTGAAAGAAGTAAAAGGAATGAAACTTCTTGCAACATCTGTTGAAGGTGTAGATATGAATGAACTTCGCGATTTGGGAGACCAATTGAAAGAAAAATTAGGTGAAGGTGTAATTGTGATTGCATCTTCAGCAAATGGTAAAGTGAATCTGATTGCAATGGTAACAGATGAAGCAATGGCAAAAGGTGCGCATGCAGGGAATTTAATCAAAGGAATTGCCGGTCTTGTAGGCGGTGGCGGCGGTGGTCGTCCAAATATGGCACAAGCAGGTGGCAAGAATCCAGCAGGAATTCCGGATGCAATTGCAAAGGTTGAGGAAATTTTAGCAGGACAAATTTAAAAAATTGCGAGAAGTAGTTGACGAATAAAAAAAATCTGTTATAATACCATATAGTGCAAAAAAAATACCCGAACAGTCGTATGGTGCACAATATAGGGCTGGAGGGGAGGTTAGGTGTGAGACTATGTCAAATGTAATCGTAAAAGAAAACGAAACGTTAGATAGTGCTTTACGCAGATTCAAAAGAAACTGTGCAAAAGC
>JAZRRJ010000019.1:0-51471 GCA_045650645.1 Faecalimonas sp.
ATGATTGCATTCTGGAACAGTACAGAAGCACAAAGCAAATGTTACAGACAAGTTGGTCCAATGATTCTTGATATGTCAATTACAGCAGGCGCTGGTGTATGGGTTGGGGCAAAAGAACCAACAGTAAAAAAACTTGCTGACTTGGAAATCATTACAGCAAAAGCAGCACTTGCTTGTTATGAAGATCAACCAAAAGAAGTAATTGATAATGCACCATTGACAATGGATGAAACAAATGAAGTAGCAGATATTAAGTCTGCAGTTAATAGCTATGTTCAAGAAATGACATGTGCATTCTTGAGTGGTGAGAAAGATATTGACGGATACTGGAGTACATATTTAGAAGATTTAGAAGATATGGGAATTAGCGATTATATCGAGATTCTTCAAACTGCATATGATCGTGCACATTAAGAGGTGCGGATATGAATAGTAAGCAGATAAAAAGAAGTATTCGTAAAAACTGGCAATTGTACCTATTTTTACTTTTGCCAGTAGCATACATTATTTTATTTAAGTATGTTCCTATGGGCGGTGTTATCATCGCCTTTAAGGATTTTAA
The DNA here is from genome assembly GCA_045650645.1 of Faecalimonas sp. Classification (GTDB taxonomy): domain Bacteria; phylum Bacillota; class Clostridia; order Lachnospirales; family Lachnospiraceae; genus Faecalimonas. The sequence goes on from JAZRRJ010000019.1 coordinate 563, forward strand.
AATGAAGTATGGTATTTGGGGAAGTGATTGGGTTGGATTTGACAATTTCCTTCGTTTCTTCAAAACTTACCAATTTACAAAAGTTGTTAAAAATACATTGATTATATCATTGTATTCCCTTGTAGCTGGATTCCCGATTCCAATCATTTTTGCGTTGATGATGAACTGCGTAAAGAATGAAAAAATTAAGAAGACTGTTCAATCAATTACTTGTCTTCCACACTTTATTTCAACCGTTGTAATGGTTGGTATTATTTTCCAGTTATTTAATCCACGTAATGGATTGTATGGAGTTATTGTAGAAGCCATTACAGGTAATTTCCCTACAGATATCAATGCGTCACCAGATGGATTCCGACATCTCTACATATGGTCTGGTGTTTGGAAAGGATTTGGATGGGGAAGTATCATCTATACTGCAGCTTTAGCAGGTGTAGACCCAACATATCATGAAGCAGCTCAGATTGATGGGGCGACACGTCTTCAGAGAATCTGGCACATTGACTTGCCAGCTATCGCACCAACAATTGTTACAATGTTAATTCTCCGTGTGGGTGATATCATGTCCGTTGGATTTGAAAAAGTTTACTTGATGCAAAACGGAATGAACCTTGCAGCCAGTGAAATTATCTCTACTTATGAATATCAAGTAGGTTTGGCTGGAAGTTCTACCAACTTCTCTTATGCGGCGGCAATCGGTTTGTTCAATTCAGTAATCAATTTGATTATGATTATTATTGTAAACAGGGCTGCGAAAAAAATGAGCGGTACAAGCTTGTGGTAAGGAGGGGAAGATATGAAAAAAAGAATAAAAAGTAGTGATACATTGTTTTACGTTATCATTGGTATAGTCATGTTCTTCCTTACAATTATCGTATTGTATCCGATTGTTTACATTGTTTCAGCATCATTTAGTTCGAGTGCCGCTGTGACAGAAGGTAGAGTTTGGCTTTGGCCGGTAGACTTCTCGTTAGAAGCATACAAGGCAGTATTTAAATATAGTGATTTGTGGATCGGTTATCGCAATACTATCTTTTATGTAGTTGTTGGTACTATTATGAACGTAGCGGTAGAAATGATTTGTGCATATCCATTGGCAAGAAAAGATTTGTGGGGGAAAAGTGTAATCTCTTTCCTATTCACATTTACAATGCTTTTTGGTGGTGGTATGATTCCAAATTATCTCTTGGTAAAGAATCTGGGAATGCTTAATACAGTATGGGCACTTTTGATTCCAGGGTTAATGAGTGTATATAATGTAATTGTTGCAAGAACATTTATTCAAAATAACATTCCGGAAGAATTGTTAGAAGCAAGCCAAATTGATGGATGTAACGACATACAGTTCTTCTTCAAAATGGTATTGCCATTGTCAAAAGCGATTATTGCTGTATTAACATTGTGGCATGCAGTTGGACATTGGAATGCATATTTCTCAGCGTTCTTGTATATTACAGAAGAAAAATTATATCCATTGCAAGTATTCTTGAAAGAAATTTTGGTACAGAGCAATGTAAATTCAGAAGTTGTTGGCGACGTAGCTGACGCATTGCAAATGCAGAACTTGAAACAGTTATTGAAATACGCAATTATCGTTGTTTCTACAGTTCCGTTGTTTGCGTTCTATCCATTTGTACAAAAGCACTTCGTAAAAGGTGTGACAATTGGTTCAGTAAAAGGTTAAAAAAAGAGGTAGATTGAGATGGCAATAGTAACAATTATTGGAGCCGGTATGATGGGATCTGCATTGGCGTTTCCTGCAAGAGAAAACGGACATGAAGTACGTTTGGTAGGTACACACTTAGATAGAGAAATCATCGAGGCTTGTAGAAAAGAAGATAAGCATCCTAAGTTTGAAAAACCATTCCCAGCAGGAATTAAGTATTATCAAATCGAAGAAGTAGATGAAGCAATTGCAGGTTCTACATTCATCATTGGTGGTGTATCAAGCTTTGGAGTGGATTGGTTTGGTGATGTGATTTTACCAAAAGTACCAGAAGAGATTCCAGTACTTAGTGTAACAAAAGGTCTTGTAGACACAGAAGAAGGAAAACTTCTTACATACCCAGATGTTTGGGAAGCAAAATGTAAAGAACTTGGAAAGAACTTATCAATCAATGCGATTGGTGGACCATGTACAAGTTATGAATTAGTATTCCATGATCAAACAGAAGTTGCATTCTGCGGACGCGACTTAAAAGTTTTGGCAATGATGAAAGAAGTAATGGCAACCTCTTACTATCACATCAGTCTTTCAACTGACGTAGTAGGTATTGAAAGTGCAGTAGCATTAAAGAATGGATACGCACTTGGTATCGCCCTTACAATCGGATTAAATCAAAAAGAATTTGGTCTTGACAGCGACCTTCATTTTAACTCACAAGCTGCTATTTTTGGCCAAGCTGTGAAAGAAATGTACAGACTTCTTGCATACCAAGGAGCAGCTACGTTGGAAAATATGTCAGTAGGATACGGAGACCTTTACGTAACTGTATACGGAGGACGTACTCGTCTTGTTGGTATTTTACTTGGACGTGGTCTTAATATTGACGAAGCAAAAGCAGAGCTTAATGGTGTGACATTGGAGTCATTAGTTGTAGCAGAACGTGTTGCAAGAGCAATCAAAGTTGCTGCTAAAAATGGCGTTCTTGATGCAAAAGATTTCCCACTTCTTATGCATGTAGATGAAATCATTTGTGATAAGAAAGCAGTAAACCTTCCATGGGAAGACTTCACTTTTGTTGCTGAAGTATAATTTTAAAAAATATAAGGGAAGGTGCGGTTTTTATCGCACCTTCTTTTGTCACAAGAGAATGTGAAAGAAAGGATATCACAAATAAAATGAAAGCATATCTTAATCGTTTCGATGGAAATAAAGATGATATATTTACTAGGTTGATTGAAAAAGAAGTAGAAGGCGTGCATGCAGTTTATATTGATGCACTTGCGTATAGAGCATTAGACCCAGAGTTTGGTGCAGGAATTGAAATTGAATTAGAAAATGTGAAAAACTGGATGGCGGACTATCGTCATAGTGAGTTCTGGTGTAAACCAGCATTTGGAATAAATCTTGCAGAGATTCCGGATGAAACGCAAGGACTCATTTACGAAAAAGAAGATGGAACATTCGGAGTTATCCTTCCAGTTGTTTCTGAAAAATATAAATGTGTATTAAAAGGCGAGACCACAGAAGAGGGAAAGGAAGTTGTTCTTGCAAAACTTTTCAGTTGGTTTGAAGGGATGTCAGATTGTAAAGGATTGGCATTTTTGTGGGCAGAAGGTGACAACCCTTATGAAATGATGGAAAAATGTGCAGAGGTAGGTTTAAAACTTCTTGGCACAGGATACCGCACTCGCAAAGAGAGAAGATATCCAGAAGTGTTTGAATACTTGGGATGGTGCAGCTGGGATGCATTTGAAATTCGTGTAGACGAGGCATCTTTGCTTGCAAAATGTGAAGAATTTAAAGAAAAGAACATTCCAATAAAATGGGCAATTATCGATGATATGTGGGGCGAAGTAAAAGATTTCTATGGTCAGGAATATACCAATAGAAAAGAAATGATTCGCTTGATGCATTGTTCGAAATTATATTCTTTCCAAGCAGACCCAATCCGTTTCCCGAATGGATTAAAACACTGTGTGGAAAAGATGAATGAATATGGAATTAAAGTAGGAATGTGGCATCCAACGACAGGATACTGGCGAGGCATTGATCCGGACGGTGACATATTCCGTGATTATGAAGATTGTTTAATCAAGACAGATACTGGAAGATATGTACATAGTCCAGAGCAAGGAAAAGCATATAAATTTTACAGTGCGTTCCATGATTATTTGAGAAAGTGCGGTACAGAGTTTATCAAGATTGATAATCAAAGTATGTCTCGCAGATTTTTCAAGAAAATAGCACCAGTAGGACAAGTGGCAAGACAGTTCCACGATGCGATGGAAGCGTCTGTAGGACAACATTTTGACAATCAGATGATTAACTGTATGGGTATGGCGAGTGAAGATATGTGGAATCGTAGTGTTAGCCCGATTTCAAGATGTAGTGATGATTTCTTGCCAGAGAATAAGGGCTGGTTTACAAAGCATATCATGCAATGTGCATACAACTGTTTGGTACAAGGCCAGTTCTACTATTGTGACTGGGATATGTGGTGGACAGATGACGGCCAAGCAGAGAAGAATAGCATTCTTCGTGCAATCAGCGGTGGTCCAATCTATGTGAGTGATACTTTAGACCGAAGCAGAGCGGAAGTTTTAAAACCACTTGTGTTCGAGGATGGAAGAATCTTAAGATGTGATAAGCCGGCAGTTCCTACAAAAGATTGTCTTACAAAAGAGCCAACAACTTCTGGTAAAATCTTCAAATTACAAAACACCTCGAATGGTTGTGGTGTCTTGGCAGTCTTCAATTTGGATGCAGAAGAAAAAGCTGTATCAGGCACGATTTCACCAAAAGATGTGGCAGGACTTGAAGGCGAAGAGTTTGCTGTATACGAGCATTTTTCAAAAGAACTTCGTATTATGAAGGCAGACGAAGTGTTCGAATTACAATTACAAAATGCAGATGAGTATAAGTTATATGTTATCGTTCCATTGACAGAAGGATCAGGAATGATTGGAAGAACAGATAAGTTCATTTCACCTGCAAGTTATACATATACAAGAAGTGGTGTGGCAGAACTTGTGGAAGAAGGGCCATACGCTTATGTAGAAAATTATCAACTCGTATTAAAAAAATAAGATTATTTGAGGAAATCATATGAGAGATTTAAAGCAATTAGTAGCGCAAATGACAATAGAAGAAAAGATTGGACAGTTGACACAGTATAATGCCAACTTATTTATCGATTCCGATGTAGATATTACAGGGCCTATGGCGAAGCTCGGGTTGACGAGTGAACAACTCAAACATGTCGGAAGTGTTTTGAACTTCAAGGATGCAAAAGAGGTGTATGAAATTCAACAAAAGCATATGGAAGCAGACAGAAACAAGATTCCGATGACATTTATGATGGATGTCATTCATGGATATAGAACCATCTATCCAATTCCACTTGCATTGGGATGTTCCTTCGATACAAAACTTGTAGAAGAATGTACACGTATGGCATCGGAAGAAGCTTCCGCTGGTGGTATCCAAGTGACGTTTACACCGATGGTAGATTACGTGCGTGATGCAAGATGGGGACGTGTCATGGAAACCTGTGGGGAGGATGTCCTTCTGAACAGCGTGATGGGAGCAGCGCAAAGCAAAGCATTTCAAAATGGAGATATTAGCAAACCAGGCAATCTTGCAACCTGTGTGAAGCATTTTGCGGCTTATGGCGGAGCAGAAGCAGGAAGAGATTACAATACGGTAGAACTTTCGGAACATGTATTAAGAGAATTCTATTTGCCAGCATACAAAGCGTGTATCGATGCAGGCGTTGACATGTTGATGCCTTCTTTTAATACCTTAAATGGTGTGCCATCTGTGGCAAATGAGTGGTTGATGCAAGACGTGCTTCGAAAAGAATGGGGATTCGATGGACTTGTAATTAGTGATTATGCTGCAGTCGTAGAATTGATCAAACATGGAGTTGCAGAGGATTTGAAAGAAGCTGCAAAACTCGCATTTGAAAATGGTTGTCATATTGAAATGTGTTCCGGCGGTTATTTCGGCTACTTAAAAGAACTCATTGAAGAAGGCGTATTCACAGAAGAACAATTAGATGAAGCGGTGTTAAAATCTCTAGAACTCAAAGATAAATTAGGACTTTTTGAAGATCCTTATCATGGAATGGACCCAGACAAGGAAGACGAATTGTGTTTGACACCGGAAAATCGTGCCATTGCACGAAAGGCAGCTGCAGACTGTGCAGTTCTATTAAAGAATGATGGTATTTTACCATTGTCGAAAGATGTAAAGAAAGTTGCGTTGATTGGTCCATTTGCAGATGAACATGCGATTATCGGTTTCTGGGCATGTAGAGGAGATGACGCAGAGAGCATTACAATCGCAGAAGGCATGAAAAATGCAATTCCTAACGCAGAGATTTCTGTGGTGAAAGGTTGTGGAAGTGCATTTGACGATCTTGATAAATCAGGATTTGATGAAGCAATTGCAGCTGCAAAGGATGCGGATGTAGTTGTGCTTTGCCTTGGCGAACCACAGGGATATGCTGGAGAAGGCAATTGCCGTGTGGATATTAGCCTTCCAGGTGTGCAGTCAGAATTAGCATTGGCTATTGGAGAAGTAAATAAAAATACAGTGGCTGTTACATTTAGCGGAAGACCACTTGCGATTCCGGAATTGGATGCGAAGATTCCAGCGATTTTACATATGTGGATGCCAGGAACAGAAGGTGGAAATGCGGTGGCAGATTTGTTGTTTGGTGATGTGAATCCAAATGGAAAACTTTCTATGACATTCCCGAAAGCAGTTGGACAATGTCCAATTTACTACAATCATACCAATACAGGTAGACCAAAGCCATTGGCAAAAGAAAATGTGCATGCGCCATATACATCGAATTATATCGATTGTGGTAACCTTCCACTTTATTCGTTTGGACATGGACTTTCTTATTCTGAATTCGTGTATGAAGATTTGAGTCTTTCAGCAAATGAATTCACAGCAGATGAAACAGTAACTGCGAAAATAACAGTGAAAAATAATAGCAATCGTGCAGGAAAAGAGACAGTGATGCTTTATATGCGTGACGTGGTGGCATCTAACGCTCGTCCAATTCAACAATTGATTGCGTTTGAAAAGGTAGAAATTGGCGCAGGCGAAACGAAAGTGGTTGAATTCGAGGTTGAAGAACCAATGCTTCGTTTCTGGAACAATAAGCACGAATTTGTTTCGGAACCAGGTCTTTTTGAAATCTCAACTGGTTATGCAGACCATTTGATTTTGACAAAAGAATTACGATTAAAATAAGGAGGAGTGTAGCTATGAGTACAATATTGAAAAATTACATTGTAAATAGAGAACATCATCAATTCCGTAAAGATTTTAAAGAGTATGCAAATATAGCAGAAACGTACAAGGAATTGGGATTATGCCCAAAAGAAAGAATGGCAAGAAGATTTGAACTCTTATCAGGACTGGAAACACCAGTATTATTGCCAGATGAAAAGATTTGTTTTCTCAGAACAGTAAAAGAGATTCCAGATTGTTTCACAGAAGATGAGTGGGCAGAAATTAAGAGCAAACATTTCATTCATGAGTTGGGATATATGTCAAATCTATCACCAAATTATGAGAGAGCAATTGCTACTGGTTTACTTGCAGCTCGCGAAGAAGCAGATGAGTATGGAAAGCGTATCATTGATGCGATTTTAGATTTGACAAGACGTTACCAAGAAAAAGCAGTGGAAGAAGGAAAATTAGAACTTGCAAAAGTATTGGAGCGTGTACCAGCATATGGTGCTACAAGTTTTTATGAAGCACTTCAAAGCTTCCGTATCATTCACTATTCTTTATGGTTAGAGGGAAACTATCATAATACAGTAGGTCGTTTTGACAAATACATGTATCCATATTTAAAGGCAGATATGGACAAAGGTCTTTACACAAGAGAAACTGCACTTGAAATGGTAGAAGATTTCTTCTTGAGTTTCAATAAAGACAGTGACTTATATGTAGGAGTACAACAGGGCGACAACGGTCAAAGTATGGTGCTTGGTGGTGTAGATGAGAATGGAAATGAAGTGTTCAACCTTCTTTCTGAACTTTGCTTAGAAGCCAGCAGAAATATACTTATGATTGACCCTAAGATTAACCTCCGCGTGAATAAGAACACACCGATTCGTGTGTATGAGTTGGGAAGTGAACTTACGAAAGCTGGGCTTGGATTCCCACAATATTCGAATGATGATATTGCAATCGAAGGATTGCAAAAATTAGGATACGAATATAAAGATGCCTGCGATTACGCAATGGCAGCTTGTTGGGAATTTATCATTCCAAAAGTGGGTGCAGATGTGGCAAATATCGGCGCACTATCATTCCCGAAGATGATTGATATCTGTTTACACAAATACTTGCTTGCATGTGATACATTTGAAGAATTCCTTGGAAAAGTGAAAGAAGAAATTCAAAAAGAATGCGATGCAATCTGCGATAAAATTCAAGATTTGTGGTTTGTTCCATCACCATTTATGAATGTGTTGATTGATGGTGGAATCTATGATGGTGCGAAGTACAACAACTTTGGTCTTCACGGAACAGGTGTTGCAACTGCAGCAGATTCATTGGCAGTTATCAGCAAATATATTTATGATGAAAAACGTTTTACAAAAGAAGAATTGATTGAAGCCGTAGATTCTGATTTTGAAAAGCATAGTGAAATGCTTCCAGTACTTCGTTTCGAAGCACCAAAGATGGGAAATAATGAGGAACTTCCAGATGCTATGACAGTTACACTCCTTAAAATGTTCTCAGACAGCTTGAAAGGTAAAAAGAACTGTCGTGGTGGTGTGTATCGTGCCGGAACAGGTTCAGCGATGTTCTATTTGTGGCATGCAAATGAAATCGGAGCTTCTCCAGACGGAAGAAGAAAAGGAGAACCATTTGGAACAAACTTCTCTGCAAGTTTGTTTGCAAAAATTAATGGTCCGCTCTCAGTGATTCAATCCTTTACAAAACCAGACTTCACAGAAAATATCAACGGTGGTCCACTTACTTTAGAGTTTGCTTCGACCATGTTTGCAGATGAAGATAGTGTGAAGAAAGTGGCAGCACTTGTAAAAGCATACATTGATATGGGTGGTCACCAAATGCAGTTAAACGCGGTGAATTCAGAACTTTTGAAAGCAGCACAAAAAGATCCAGAAGCACACCGTCAATTGGTAGTTCGTATCTGGGGATGGAGTGCATACTTTGTGGAATTGGATCAAGAATACCAAGATCACGTATTGAGACGTCAACAGTATCGTGTATAGTGAATAAGGGAAGTACTATGATGGGAACGATTTTTGATATTAAAGAGTTTACCATTCATGATGGACCAGGATCTCGCGTTACGGTGTTTTTAAAAGGTTGTCCGCTTAAATGCCAGTGGTGTCATAATCCGGAAGGATTGAAAGTGGAAAAACAACTGATGTATAAAAGTAATTTCTGTAGTCATTGCGATGCCTGCAGAAAAACTTGTGAGCATAAGGAGTGTCAGCCGTTTCAAAGATGTGTTCATGCTTGCCCTAATGGTTGTCTGAGCATCGTAGGCGAAGAAATATCTTCGGAAGATTTGGCAAGAAGGCTTCAAGCCTATGCGGATATGCTGAATGTGATGAATGGAGGCATTACTTTTTCGGGAGGAGAACCAATGCTTCAAGCAGATTTTATTTGCGAGGTTGCAAAGAATCTAACTGGGATTCATAAAGTGGTTCAGACTAGCGGATATGCCGAGTTAGAGACTTATCAAAAAGTGGTCTCGCAGATGGATTATGTATTGCAAGATGTTAAGCTGGCAGATGAAGAGGCACATATTCAATATACCGGCGTAAGCAATCAAAAGATTCTAAGAAATATCGAATGGTTAAAGAAAAGTGGAAAAGAGTTTGCATTTCGCGTACCGTTGATACCAGGTATTACAGATACAAAAGAGAATCTGAAAGCACTTTCGGAGATTGTGGGAGACCATCGAACTGAGCTAATGCCATACAATCCATTGGCGGGAGCAAAGTATGCCATGGTGGATATGGAGTATACACTTTCAGGCGAGAGTAATCGAGAGGAAGATTTTACAAAATATTTTAAAAATGCAGTTCTTTTAGCATAAGAAGAAAGAGGTAAAAAAGATGGAAATTTTATCAGTAAAAAGTGCAGAGTTTAAGGCATATGGAAGAGTTGTAGATAATGTTGATTTTTCACCATTATTAAAAGAATTAGAAAAAACACCAGTTACAGAAGGTGTTGTATATGAGCCTAGCGTAAAGGAATTGGAAAACACAACTACATTTGAGGAGTTGACTACAATTACATACGGAGAAATGCCAATCCAAATCGGATATTGCAACGGACACAACAGTATGTTAAATGCGTTAGAGTACCATAGAGATACTGAGATTAATGTAATGGCAACAGATGCGATTTTATTGTTGGGATTAAGAAGTGAAATGGAAGATGATTTCACATTTGATACAGCAAAGGTAAAGGCATTTTTAGTACCGGCAGGGACAGCCGTAGAAGTGTATGCAACATCTCTTCATTATGCACCATGTGGCGTTGCAGGAAAAGGATACCAAGTTGCAATCGTACTTCCAAAGGGAACGAATTATGCATGTAAAAAAAGAGAGAACCGAAAGGGCGAAGATTGCCTTATCGCTGGTACCAACAAATGGGTAATTGGACATCCAGAGGCGGATTTGGATGAAGGAACATTTATAGGACTTAAGGGAGAAAACTTAAGCGTGTTGTAATATGAGAGGGTGGAAGTTTTTCCACCCTATTATATTGTATCTTTCAATACTACGAGAAAATTACCGCTATTGTTGTTGGGGATTTTTGAAATTGAGTTGTTGTTTTTTCGAGTGCTACGTGGTAGTATAAACGTACATCTCTAATCATAGATGTCTTTTAAATCTTTTTTATGGCGAATCGCCAATTTTTCACATTTTGATAACTGAATATATTAGGAAAGGAAGTGGGTAATTTATGAAATAAAAGTACTAACATTGTATTTACTATGTATTGACAATGCACTTTTTGAATTTTATACTATAGGCATAGGAGGTGCAAAATATGGCAAGTACAAATATAACGATAAGGATAGATGAGAACTTAAAGGCACAACTACAAGATTTAATGTCTGATTTAGGAATGGATTTGACAACTTTTTTTACAGTTGCAGCGAAGCAAGCGGTGAGAGAACAAGCGTTGCCATTTCAACCTAAGCGAATTCAGAATGATTACAGTCTAAAGGCATATCAACTTGCGTTGGAAAATACAAAATATAGTGCAGATGGTCGACCTGTTGTGGAGCAAGGCGATGAATGGAGAGAAGAGACAGAGTGGGAAGAGATGTTCGAGCAAATGAAAAAAGAAAGGAAGTCTTGAACATGTATTGCAAAGGGGAAGTGTGGTTTGTGGAATTCCCATTAGAAGAAGATGTTTCGCAAACGATTAATAGACCAGTGATTGTACTAGATGAAAATACTCTAGGAGTATTATCTGTAAAAATCACAAAGCATATGCCGAGAAAAGAAGATCTGTATGATACTCCGATTTTGTATTGGCAAGAAGCAAACTTAAGGCTAGCATCTACTGCTAGAGTGTCAAAGGTGTATGTGTTACCGCAAGAAAGCTTTATATTCAAAATTGGAGATTTGCATCAGGAAGATTTGATGCGAGTGGAGGAAATGTATCAAAGATATTTAAATGAACACTAGAATTTAACATTCATCCATGCTACAATGTACAAGTTGTTTAGAACACTTATGATAGAACAGAGGAAGAAAGATGTCGCAATATAAACAAGCATTCAAAAAAGCATTTCCATATACGATTCCAGTGCTTACCGGCTATCTCTTTATCGGGATTGCCTTTGGTGTGATGTACGCAGAAAAAGGCTATAACTTTTTGTGGGCGCTTTTGATGAGTGTGGCCGTATATGCGGGAGCTGGGCAATATTTGGCTGTCAATTTTTTTGTGCCGGGAATGTCTTTTTTGAAAATTATTTTTCTGACATTTATGGTCAATGTTCGACATATTTTTTACGGACTTTCTTTGGTAGAACGTTTTAATAAAATCGGAAAGAGCAGATGGTATATGATTTTCGCGTTGACGGATGAGACGTATTCTTTACTGTGTACAACGAAGGTGCCAGAAGGCGTAGATGAGGCGAAATTTTTATTTGCCATATCTGTATTGGATCACTTCTATTGGGTGCTGGGTTCTGTAATCGGTGCGATTGCAGGGACGCTTTTGCCAATCAGTTCGGAGGGTATTGATTTCGCAATGACAGCACTTTTTGTGGTCATATTCATTGAGCAATGGATGGAAAAGAAAAACCGAATTCCAGCATGTATCGGATTGATTGTGGCAGTTATCGGTTTGCTGATATTTGGAGCGGATGGATTTGTCTTACCAACCATGATCGTAATCATAGCACTCCTTTTCATAGGAAAAAAGAAGATTGATAAGGAGGATGCGACATGCCAATAAGCATACAACAATCATTACTGATCATAGCAGTGGTTTCCATTACTACATTTGCAACGCGTGTCATTCCGTTTTTATTTTTCCCAAAAGGGAAAGAGATTCCAAAAGCGGTACAATATCTGGGAAAAGTATTGACGCCGGCAGTCATAGGTATGCTGGTGGTGTATTGTTTGAAGAGTACTAGCATCCTTTCCAAACCACATGGCATTCCGGAATTGATTTGTATATTGATAGTAGCGGCATTACATATATGGAAACGAAATAATTTACTAAGCATTGGGGTTGGTACCGTTTTATACATGGTGTTAATCCAATGTGTTTTTTGACAAGATAGTTGTTACAAATTAGTCCTTGTGTTAGAATAAGAAGGAGTAATGATTTGGGAGGCAATATGAAGAAATTAATCGATTTATTAACAACTGAATTAGAAATAGCATTTGAAAAAGCAGGTTATGACAAGCAATATGCGAGAGTAACTCTTTCGAATAGACCAGACTTATGCGAGTTCCAATGTAACGGAGCAATGGCTGCGGTAAAAGTATATCGCAAAGCTCCGATTATGATTGCAAATGATGTTGTGGCTGCATTGGAAAACTGCAAGTGTATGGAAAAAGTAGAAGCGGTAAATCCAGGGTTTATCAACATCATCTTAGATGCTAAATTCGTTGCAGACTATTTGAAAACAATGAATCAAGAGGAAAAATTAGGTGTAGATGAACCGGAATATAAAAAGACGATCGTTGTGGATTACGGCGGAGCAAACGTTGCAAAAGCATTACATGTAGGACATTTGCGTCCAGCGATTATCGGGGAAAGTGTAAAACGTATTGGTAGATATGTAGGACATGAGGTAATCGGCGATGTGCATTTGGGTGACTGGGGTTCTCAAATGGGACTTGTTATGATGGAACTAAAGAGAAGACAACCAGAACTCCCATATTTTGACGAAAGTTTTGAAGGAGAATATCCAGAAGAGTCTCCATTTACAATCGAAGAGTTGGGTGAGATTTATCCAACTGCAAGTGCATATGCGAAAGAAAATGAAGCATTCAAAGAAGAGGCACTTCAAGCAACCTATTTGTTGCAAAATGGACACAGAGGATATACAGCACTCTGGAGACACATTATGAATGTTTCTTTACCGGACTTAAAGAAAAACTATGGTGCGTTAAATGTAGAGTTCGACCTTTGGAAAGGCGAAGCAGATGCGAAACCATACATTGCAGATATGGTTGAATATTTGAAAAAAGAAGGTTATGCGCATGAAGATCAAGGGGCATTGGTGGTAGATGTGAAAGAAGAGACAGATACCAAAGAAGTTCCACCTTGTATGATTTTGAAATCAGACGGTGCAGCACTCTATGCAACGACAGACTTGGCCACCTTGGTTGAACGTGAAAAATTATATCAACCAGACCAAGTGATTTATGTTACAGATAAGCGTCAGGAAATGCATTTTGAACAAGTATTCCGTTGCGCAAAGAAAACAGGAATCGTACGTCCAGAGACAGAATTGAAACACATTGGTTTTGGAACGATGAATGGAAAAGACGGAAAGCCATTTAAGACTAGAGATGGTGGTGTCATGCGTTTGGAAGAGTTGGTAGGTGATATCAACAGCAAGATGTATGAAAAGATTGTAGAAAACCATGCAATTGAAGAACATGAAGCGAAAGAAACTGCGAAAAAAGTTGGTCTTGCGGCTTTGAAGTATGGAGATTTATCAAATCAAGCAGCAAAAGATTACGTATTTGACGTGGAACGTTTTATTTCATTTGAAGGAAATACAGGTCCATATATTTTATATACAATGGTCCGTATTAAATCAATTTTGAATAAGTATGAAGAAGGCGGAAAGATTGTTTGCGATTGTGAAATTGCGAAAGCAGAATCTGCAAGTGCAAAAGCATTGATGTTAGAAATTGCGAAGTTCAATGCGGTAATGGAAAATGCTTATGAAGAATTGGCACCACACAAGATTTGTGCATATATTTATGACTTGTCAAATGCGTTTAACCGTTTCTATCATGAGACAAAGATTCTTGCAGAAGAGGATGAAGTGAAGAAAGCAGGGTATATTGCATTGCTTGCACTTACAAAACGCGTCTTAGAAGCGTGCATTGATGTGCTTGGATTTGAAGCACCGGAAAGGATGTAAAAGTGACAGAAAAGTTATTTTATGAAGATAGCCATATGATAACCTTCTCTGCAGTTGTAACAGCTTGTGAAAAAGTGGAAGACTATTATGAGGCAGTTCTTGATAGAACTGCCTTTTTCCCTGAGGGAGGCGGGCAATACGCAGATACAGGTGTCATAGACGGCGTTCGGGTATTAGATGTTCAAGAAAGAAATGAAATTATTTACCATAAAATGGGGCAACCGTTAGAGATTGGGAAAAAAGTGGAAGGCAGCATTGATTGGGAAGAGCGTTTTTCAAAAATGCAACAGCATTCAGGAGAGCATATCGTGTCCGGCATTGTGCATGCGAAATATGGATATGATAATGTGGGTTTTCACATGGGAACTGATGCGATTACGATTGATTTCAATGGACCACTCACGAAAGAAGAGTTAAAAGAAATTGAAAAAAAAGCGAATGAAGCGGTTGTTCAAAATTTAGATGTGCAAGTAGACTATCCAACACGAGAGGAGCTTGGAAATCTCAAGTATCGAAGCAAAATTGAGATTGAAGGACAAGTGCGCCTTGTGACTGTTCCAGGGCACGATGCCTGTGCGTGTTGTGCACCCCATGTAAAGAAGACCGGTGAAATCGGTTTGATTAAATTGATTGGTATGCAGAACTACAAAGGGGGCGTTCGAGTATCCATGCTATGTGGTACCAGAGCGATTGCGGATTATGATGAAAAGTCTCAGTGTGTGAAGCAACTTTCTGTCCTTCTTTCTGCTCCGGAACACGATGTTGTAGGGGAAGTAGTGAGACTGAAAGAACAACTTTCTGAGCAAGAAATAGAACTTGTAAAATTGCAAGAAAAACTCTTGATGTGTAAAGCAGAACAAGTAGAAGAAGGCCAAGATTTGGTTGTTTTGTTTGAATCCGAATTGGAAGGGACAGCTCCGCGAGAATTGGCGAACTTTTTGTTGGAAAAGCATGTGCGTATTTGCGCAGTTTTTGCAGGAGCCGAGGATCATTATCGTTATGTAATTGGAAGCAGAAGTGTCGATGTAAGACCGATTGCAAAGATGTTAAACGAGCAATTCCAGGGAAGAGGCGGCGGAAAGCCAGAAATGGTTCAAGGGTCTCTCGTAGGATGTGAAATGAAAATTAAGGAGGCTATGGAACTTTGCAGAAAAGAGTGTTGTTGAAATATTACGGGGGCATTGCTTTGATGGGAATTGCGTTGGCCATCGGATTAAATAATATTTTACTGTTTTCGAATATTGCGAAGTATAGCAAAGCGTACCAAGAAGCGGCAGATACGATTTATGCACTGCGTTTTTGGGAGCAGATTTTGTATACGGGTATCGTGATTCCGATCATAGAAGAAGTGATTTTTAGAGGAGTCATTTTTCGAATTTTGCGAAAATGGTTTCCGTTTGTTGCTGTCGCGATTGTTTCCTCTTTGGCGTTTGGATTATATCATGGAAACTTGGTGCAGTTTGTGTACGCAAGTCTGTGCGGATTGTTTTTAGCATACCTTTGTGAAAAGTTCCACTCCATTTTAGCACCGATTGTAGCGCATGTGATTATGAACATCACTTCTTGTGTAATGACAGAGTATCAACTCTTCTCATGGGTGTTTGAGCATGAGGTTCGAATCCTTTGTGTTACATTAATTTGCGTGTGTACCTTTTTTATAATATTGGTCAAAATCCAGAAAGTGGATATTACAAAAATGTTAAAAAAATATTGCAAAGAGTAGGGTCATGTTATATAATTTTTCTGTGATTATAGTATAAAAATAATAGGTGAATTATGAAGAAAATATTGACGATATTTATGGTGTCGATTTTGTTGAGTACATTTGTTGCATCAAGTGTATCAGCAGCACCGACTTTAAACCAGTTAAAAGAAGATAAGAAAAAAGCAGAGAGAGAATTGAATGATTTGGAAAGTCAGATGACAACTCTGATGAGAAAAATCAATGAAGCTGAAAAGAAATTGGTAAAAACTGGACAAGCTATCATTAAGGCTGAAGAAGAGTTAAACACAGCGGAAAAGAAAGAAAAAAAGCAATATGAATCTATGAAACATCGTATTGTTCTTATGTATGAGAATGGAAATGGTTCTATGCTCTCACAAGTGTTCCAAGCTGGAAGTTTGGCAGAGATGATTAAGCAGGCAGAAAATGTTCAAACGATTCATGATTATGATAGAAAACAGTTAGATGAGTTTGTTGAAAATAGAAAGAAAATAGAAACGTTGAAAGTATCTCTTGAAAAAGATATGAAAGCGTTAGAGAAGCAACAAACACAGTATGATAAAGATAAGAAGCAATTAGATACTACGATTGCGAGTGTTGAAAGAAGAGTTGACAATTTGTCTGATCGTATTCAATCGGCTATGAGTCAGGCGAGTGGTGGATCAAACAATTCTTCAAATAACTCTTCGAACTATGTGCCACCAGCAAATACGGGTGGTGGTTCTGCGATTGTGAGTGCAGCCTACAAGTACTTGGGTGTTCCATATAAGTGGGGTGGCTCAAGCATGAGTGGAATTGATTGTTCGGGACTTGTAATGATGGCCCACAGAGCAATTGGTGTGAATTTAAGTCATTACTCTGGTTCACAAGGTAGTGGCGGAAAGAAAGTTCCAGTAGGACAACAGTTGCCAGGAGATGTAGTTTGTTATTCAGGTCATGTTGGAATCTATGTAGGAAATGGAAAAATGATTCACGCGCCAAGACCAGGAAAAACGGTAACAGTAGTGAATGTATATGGAAGTCCATGGTATAGACGATATTGGTAAAAAAAGAACCTCATTGAGGTTCTTTTTTATTGTTCATTTCTATAAAAGTCAGTGATATTTTGAAATACAAGTTTCATTAGTGCAGTACGAGCTTCTACGCTGGCCCATGCAATGTGTGGTGTGATAAGAAGACGTTTGCTATCTTTGATTGGAAGCAAAGGACAATTTTGACTCATTGGTTCCTCACGCAAAACATCTAGTCCTGCTGCGGCGATCCAATGATTTTCTAGGGCTTGAACGAGATCTTCTTCTACCACGATTCCACCACGTCCAAGATTCAGGAAGATGGCAGTGTTTTTCATTTGCTTAAAGGCATCTAAATTCATTAAATTCTCGGTTGCCTCTGTAAGAGGTGCATGAACCGAAATAATATCGGATGTTTTTAGCAATGTTTCAAAATCAACAGGAGCATAATCCGGTTGAATGTTTTTGCCTGAAGTAGAATAGTAAATCACATTAGCGCCAAAACATTTTGCAATGTCCGCAACACGTCTTCCGATATTTCCAAGTCCGATAATTCCCCAAGTCATTCCGCGAACTTCACGGAAATGTTCTGCAAAATGAGTGAAAGAAATGTCGTTCGCATAGCGTCCTTCTTTTACATAGTTATCATAATAGTCCAATTTTTCCAGTAAATAGAACAGCATTGCAAAGGTGTGCTGAGCTACGGATTCCGTAGAATATCCGGCAACGTTTCGCCAAGCAATTCCTTTCTTTTCTAAGTATTCTTTATCCAGGTTATTGGTTCCTGTAGCGGTTACACAGACTAATTTTACCTTTGAGGCATTTCTGAGAGTGTGTGCATTCATCAGACACTTATTTGTAATGATGACATCAGCATCCGAAACCCGATCCGCAATTTCGTCATAAGAAGTGTAATCATATTTTACAAAATCCCCCAAATGTTGATAATCAGAATAATCAATGTCTTCGCCTACACTCTTGGCATCCAAAAAAATAATTTTCATAAAAATCTCCTTAAATAATTCTATGAGATATTATAAAAAGAAGGGGTGATTCTGTCAAATCCTATGTAGAATTTGGAAAGATAATAGAATTGACAAAAATATTACATATTTGTTATAATACTTGTAATAATGTCGATGGGGGTCGGCATTTGCGTAAGGGGAGATATAAATGGTATTAAAATGGAGAAAAACAGGAAAAACTTGTCTAAGTATATTACTAGCCGTAGTATGCCTTACGACAAGTTTACTTTTTTTTAACATAAGTGCGAAAGCAGACAACATTATACGAATTGGAACGGTTGAAGTAAGTAGCTCTTTAAACTTCCGCAGTGGACCGGGAACAAATAACGGTGTTATCGGATATTTGTCTAACGGTGACTCGGGCGTTATTCTTGACCAAGCCGCTGCTTCTAACGGGAAAATTTGGTACCAGATGACAATTAATGGCAAGACCGGTTGGGCATCATCAGACTACATAAGAGTGACAGAAACGTTAATCGAGGAAGATAAAGAGTTCACCGCATATTTGAATGCACAAGGATTTCCGGCATCTTATCATGCACAGTTACAGGTGCTACATGCGAAATATCCGAATTGGGTATTTCAAGCACAACACACTGGCCTGACCTGGAGTCAAGTAATTGCAGGAGAGAGTACTTTGGCGAGAAACTTAGTGCATGCAGGTGCAGCAACTTCCTGGAAATCGATGCAAAATGGTGCGTACAACTGGGAAAATGGAACATGGATTTCATTTGACTCAGGCGGATGGGTTGCAGCATCGACAGAAGTGATTCAACATTTCATGGATCCAAGAAACTTTTTGGATGAGACCAATATTTTCCAATTTTTAAGACAAAGTTATAATGTGAACGAATATACGGAAGCCGAGTTGACAGAAATAAAAGCAGGCCTTTCAAAAATGGTGGCAAATACATTTTTGGCGGGGAATTGTGATGATCAACCATATGTGGATGTCATCATGAGCGTTGCTGCAGAAAAAGGTGTGAGTCCATACGTACTTGCATCCATGATGATTCAAGAAATGGGAATCGAAGGAAAGAGCAACAGTATGTCCGGAACACTTCCGGGGTATGAAGGCTATTACAATTATTTTAACGTAGCAGCTTATGCGACCGAGACCTTGACTGCAATTCAAAAGGGATTGACCTATGCAAAAGGTTCGGGAAGCTACGGAAGACCGTGGAATACAAGATACAAAGCCATTGCCGGTGGAGCTGAATACTATGCAGAAGGTTATGTAAAAAAAGGACAAGATACCATGTACTTAAAGAAATTTAACGTACAAGGTTCGAATTTATATGGACATCAATATATGACCAATGTCCAGGGTGCTGCAAGTGAAGGAAAGCACATGGCAAAGGCTTATGATGACAATGCGAGACAAGGTAGCTTAGTGTTTAAGATTCCGGTTTACAAGAATATGCCGGCAACACCTTGCGTGAAACCAACGAATAATCAGAATCCAAACTATATGTTAAAGACATTAAGTGTTGAGAATCATACATTGACTCCAACATTCAGCATGCATGAAACAGAGTATTCTCTAATTGTTCCATATGAAGTGGAAAGCATTAAAATCAATGCAACCGCTGTGGCAAGTGTGACGAAGATTACAGGGGCAGGAACAAAAGCATTGGCAGTTGGAAGCAATGTCATCAAAGTGACGTCAACTGCGGAAAATGGTACTAAGAGAGTGTATGAACTCACGGTTGTGAGAGAAGAAGGAGAAGATTCGATTCCACCGAGTGAAGTCGTGACGACGCCAACGGTGAGTGCGCCAAATTATAACGTAAATAGTGATCACACGATAACCGGAATTACGGCTTCGGAATCTGGGATTAAGATCAATGAATTTAAAACAAAATTCAAAGTAAACGACGGTACGGTAAAAGTGTTCAATGCAAGTAGAACTGAGAAGTCCGATAGCAGTAATCTTGGAACCGGAGATTTGGTTGCGATCTATGATAAATCAGGAGCAGAACGATTCACCTATACAGTTATCATCTATGGTGATACGGATGGGGATGGTAAAATTGCAACTGTGGATTATGTTCAAATTAGGAAATATTTATTAGGGACATATTCCATGAATGGATGCTATACCTTGGCAGCAGATACCAATCGAAATGGAAGAATTGATACAGCTGATTATGTGCAAATTCGAAAGCAAATTCTTGGGGAATATACAATTCAGCAATAGGGGAGAAATAAATGAAAAAGTTATATACATTTTTGGGGATTATACTTAGTGTCTGCCTATTGGCATCTGGGTATCATTTCGATGTAAAAGCCGCAGGTAGCGGTAGTTTGAAGCTTTCCAATAAAACGGGAACTGTAGGAAGTAATGTAACGATATCAGGAACTGTTACAACAAATAATGATTATATATCAGCTACTCGTGTGGTATTGTCTTATAATCAAACGGAATTGTCATTTGTAAGTGGAAGTTCTGGAGTAAGTGGAGGATCTGGCAATGTGAGATTCTTTTCAGATACTGTTGAAAATCCAGTAAGAAACGTATCCTTTTCTATGACGTTTAAAATTTTAAAAGAAGGAACTTTTTCAATAAAATTTGGGGAAGTAGAAGTTATTTCGGATACGGATATGCAGATGATGTCAATCAGTAAAAGTGGTGGAACAATCACAGGAACGGTACCGGTAACTCCAAGTCCAGGCGGTGGTGTTGGAGGAGGAAGCCAAGGTGGAACGATACAACCAGGGAAGGATTCCAATAACAAGTTGAGTTCCTTGAAAGTTTATCCGGGAAGTTTATCGCCAGCTTTCAAAGCAGGTGTGAAATCTTATAGTGTTACGGTTCCAAAAGAAACCACAAAAGTGACAATTTCTGCAACTGCGCAAAGCAATAAAGCGAAAGTGACTGTTTCTGGTGGAAACAATCTTCAATATGGATTGAATACAGCGAAGGTTGTTGTTGTCGCTGAAAATGGAGCGTCTACTGCATACGTTATCACAATCATGCGAGGCGAGGATGCGAAGATTTCTTTTGATGGTGTTGATTACACAATCGATGAAACGTTTGCGGATGATATGATACCGGAGGGATTTACTCGTACAAAGATTCAGTATGATGAAAGAGAGTATGAAGCATTAACAAGTGCAAAGGACACTCTCAAACTAGTATGCCTGAAAAGTGCGACGGATCGTAAATTCTATATTTACAATCAAGAATTGCAAGAGTTCTCAAAGTTTGTTTTGATTGAACGCGGGGAAGGAAAATATATTATTCCACTATCGCTACAAGAACGAGTAGATAAATACAAAAATGCAGAGGTTATTACTGTTCAATTACAAGAGCAGGAATTTGAAGCATGGAAGTTAGATGAGGAGTTTAGTCTGGTATATGCCATGAATCAAGATGGTGATGAACTGTTGTATCGATATGACAGTGTGGAAGAAGTGTTCCAAAGATATACAGATATGGAATTAGAATTGGATTTGAAACCAGCTGCAGAACCGGAAAAGTTACTGTTTCCAAGTAAGTATTATTTATACGGAATTGCAGGGTTAGGTGGATTGAGTTTCATTCTGTTTATTTGCATAGTCTATTTTATCGCAAGCAGAAAGCATAGACACGAGGCGCGAAAGAAAAAGATGCAGCGCAAACTCGAAAAACAGAAAGCAAAAGAAGAAAAGCAAAGAATAAAAGAAGAAAAGCGTGCAGAAGAAGCAAGGATTGCTGCGGAAAAAGAAGCAGAAAAGCAACGCTTAAAAGAAGAGAAAAGATTAGCAAAACAAAAGAAGAAAGAGCAATAAAGTAAGAGGTGCAACAAAAAAGTTGCACCTCTTTTATAATTGACTTAAGAAACTATTGTGATACAGTTTAGAAAATGTCACATCTTCGGCGAACCAATCGGGTGGAGCGAATTGATTTGCTTCTTCTTCTGAAGGAAATTCTACTTCACAGAGAACGAGTGGTGCCAAATCATTTTCAAATACATCCAATTCAATCGTGTATTGTTCGAATGGAATCTCATAACGCTTTTTCACAATCAAACGTCCATCAATTTTTTCTCTCAAATGTTCATAAGATTCTTGGGTGAGAGGAAGATTATATTCTTCGCGAACCATAGCCCCTTTTCCTTTGTAGGTGAGCTCGTATTTTTGATTGTCTTTCCGAATGCGAACCACTGGGTTTGTGGACAGGTATCCTTGCTCAATATGGCGACAAGGATAAGATTCCAAATTTTTTGGAAGTTGTTTGATTAAAAATTTACGCTCGATTTCCATGTTTTTATCCTCCATACGACTTTATAGTAATATAAAATTTGAAAAATGTAAACGAATTTGCATTTTCTGCATAAGTTTGCTACAATGCAAAGGAATTCATGGAAGGAGATGACGTATCATGGCAAAAAAAGTTTGTGTTTTTCTTGCGGATGGATTTGAGGAAATAGAAGGATTGACCGTTGTGGATTTGTTGCGCCGAGCAAATATTGATGTCACGACAGTATCCATCACAAAGGAATTAATCATCCATGGGGCTCATAAGATTCTTGTACAAGCAGATAAATTGTTTGAAGAAATCAAAGAGTATGACCAATATGATATGTTGGTTTTGCCAGGCGGAATGCCGGGGACATTACACTTACGAGAACATGAGGAACTGGGAAATCTATTAAAAGAATTCTATGCACAAAAGAAGTGGATTGCAGCAATCTGTGCAGCTCCAATTGTATTTGGAAAATACGGATTTTTGAAGGGAGAAAAGGCGACTTCCTACCCGGGATTTGAAAAAGAATTAGTAGGGGCAGACTATGTAACAGAGCCAGTTGTAATTTCCAATCGTGTGATCACAAGTAGAGGTATGGGAACTGCAATTTCGTTTTCGCTTGCATTGATTGAGCAATTGGAAGGAAAAGAGAAGGCTGAAGAAATTGGAACAGCAATTATATATTATTAATTTAGAACGAGGAAAAAATGATGAAAATGATGAAAGAAAAAAAGAGAAATATTATTATCGCAATCAGTAGTGTGGCAGTGCTTGCGGTGTTTGCAACCATAGTTTGCATCCGTTTGTTTAGCGGATTTAATGCAAGTAAGTATGTGAATGCGGTTTGTTCTCAAGTGATAAAAGGCGATGTCGATGAGGCTATACAAGTTACAAGAGGTCTTACGGAAGAAGCGGCAAAAGAACAGCATGAAGTTATGGTAAGTAATTTTGTGGATAATGTGATTGCCAGTGGGTTGACGCTGGACGAAAAGCAAAAGGAAGAATGCGTAGAAATTTCGAAAAAAATATTTTCTGAAATGAAATACGATGTGAAAAAATCGAAAAAAATCAGTGATGATGAATATCAGGTAACGATTGAATATCAAAAAACAGACGTGATTGCAAAATTACAAAAGTTAGCGAAAGAAGAAAGTGAACGTGCACACAAAAAGGTAAACAAGGGAGAATACCGAGGAGCCACAGAAGAAATCAACGCACAATTACAAGAAGAATTCACGAAAAAATTGCCAGATATGTTGGAAGAAGCGTATAAAACAATGGAGTTTGGTAAAACAGAAACCATCGTACTTGTTGTCAAGAAAAGCGAAAATGGTCTATATACCGTTGATGTAGGCGAATTTATTGAAAAAATCATGAATTTGTCTACAAAAGAAGACTAGATATTTGGATTGAATTGTGTTATAATTCATCAGTGAACGTTATGAAAGATGAGTCGTTTGACTTTTCGTATATACAAGGAGGAAAGAGAATGAGTTTACAAGTAGAAAAAATGGAAAAAAACATGGCAAAACTTACAATTGAAGTTTCTGCAGAAGAATTGGAAAAGGCAATTGAAGGTGCATATTTAAAACAAAGAGGAAAAATCAGTGTGCCAGGATTCCGTAAAGGAAAAGTACCACGTCAAATGATTGAAAAAATGTATGGAGCAGAAATCTTCTATGAAGATGCAGCAAATGCATTGATTCCAGATGCATACAGCAAAGCATACGAAGAGAGCGGATTAGAAATCGTTTCTCAACCAAAGATTGATGTCGTTCAATTAGAAAAAGGAAAAACATTTATCTTCACAGCAGAAGTAGCAGTAAAACCAGAAGTAACACTTGGTGAATACAAAGGATTAAAAGTAGATAAGGTTTCTTCAAGAGTAACTGCAAAAGAAGTAGATGCTAGATTAGAAGAAGAACAAAAGAAAAATGCAAGAACAGTAACTGTAGAAGACCGTGCAGTTCAAGATGGTGATGAAGTAATCTTAGACTTCGAAGGTTTTGTTAACGGTGTTGCATTTGAAGGTGGAAAAGGAGAGAACTATTCATTGACAATCGGTTCAGGTTCTTTCATTCCAGGTTTCGAAGATCAATTAATCGGTGTTGAAACAGAAAAAGAAGTTGAAGTAAATGTGACATTCCCAGAAGAATATCATGCAGCAGATTTGGCTGGTAAAGAAGCAGTATTCAAATGTACGGTTCATGAAATCAAAGTAAAAGAACTTCCAGAATTAGATGATGAATTCGCAGCAGAAGTTTCTGAATTTGATACATTAGATGCTTACAAAGCAGATATCAAAGCAAAAATCAAAGAAGAAAAACTTGCAGAAGGAAATAGAAAGAAAGAAGACCAAGCAGTAGAGCAAGCAGTTGCAAATGCTACTATGGAAATTCCAGAAGCAATGATTGAGACACAAACACAACAAATGGCTCAAGAGTTTGCACAAAGATTGCAATCACAAGGTTTGAGCGTAGAACAATACTTCCAATTCACTGGATTAACACCAGAAAAAATGTTGGAAGAAATGAAACCACAAGCAGTGAAACGTATTGAAACAAGATTAGTTCTTGAAGCGATTGTTAAAGCAGAAAACATCGAAATCACAGATGAAAAATTCGAAGAAGAAATCGCAAAAATGGCTGAAATGTATCAAATGGAAGTAGCGAAATTGAAAGAATACATGGGCGAATACGAAGCAAAACAAATGAAAGCAGATATGGCTGTTCAAGAAGCAGTTTCATTCTTAGTGGATAACGCTGTAGAAGCATAGAACTTAAGGAGGCATGTTCATGAGCGTAATACCTTATGTCATTGAACAAACAAGTCGTGGAGAGCGTTCTTACGACATTTATTCAAGATTGTTGAAAGAGAGAATTATCTTTTTAGGAGAAGAAGTAACCGATGCATCAGCAAGTGTGATTATTGCACAGTTACTGTTCTTAGAAGGCGAAGACCCAGAAAAAGATATTCATCTGTATATTAACAGCCCAGGTGGTTCTGTTACGGCAGGTATGGCAATTTACGACACAATGCAATATATCAAATGTGATGTATCTACCATTTGTATCGGTATGGCTGCAAGTATGGGATCGTTCTTGTTGGCAGGTGGTGCGAAAGGAAAACGTTTTGCACTTCCAAATTCAGAGATTATGATTCATCAACCTTCCGGCGGAGCTCGCGGACAGGCAACAGAAATCAAAATTGTTGCAGAACATATTTTGAAAACAAGACAAAAGTTAAATCAGATTCTGGCAGCAAACACAGGTCAGAGTTTAGAAAAAATCGAGATTGACACGGAAAGAGATAATTTCATGTCAGCAGAAGAAGCAAAAGAATACGGCTTAGTAGATGAAGTAATTACAAGTCATTCGTAAAATTGAGGGGATGTTCTGATATTTAGAGCACCCCTTTTACACGTAAAATGAGGAGAGAATATGGCAGGAAAAAAAGGTGAAGAAATCGTAAGATGTTCGTTTTGTGGTAAAACACAAGCACAGGTTCGAAAATTAATTGCTGGACCAAATGGAGCATATATTTGCGATGAATGTATTGAAGTTTGCTCGGAAATTGTTGAGGAAGAACTTGAATATGAGGAATGCGATTCGGTTACAGAAGAGATTAATCTCTTAAAGCCAGAAGAAATCAAGGCGTTCTTAGATGATTATGTAATTGGCCAAGATGAGGCGAAAAAAGTTCTTTCTGTAGCGGTGTACAATCATTACAAAAGAATCCTTGCTGGAAAAGATTTAGGTGTAGAATTACAAAAGAGTAATATTTTGATGTTAGGTCCAACAGGATGTGGAAAAACATTACTTGCACAAACACTAGCAAAAATTTTGAATGTACCATTTGCAATTGCAGATGCGACAGCATTGACAGAAGCAGGTTATGTAGGTGAAGACGTTGAAAACATTTTACTGAAAGTAATTCAAGCAGCGGATGGCGATGTGGCACGTGCAGAGCATGGTATTATTTACATTGATGAGATTGACAAGATAACAAGAAAGTCAGAAAATCCGTCTATTACGCGAGATGTATCAGGAGAAGGCGTACAACAGGCACTTTTAAAAATTATTGAAGGTACGGTTGCATCTGTGCCGCCACAAGGTGGAAGAAAACATCCGCATCAAGAGTTGATACAAATCGATACAACGAATATTTTATTTATTTGTGGTGGAGCATTTGAAGGAATTGATAAACTGATAGAGACTCGACTGGATCGCAAGTCTATGGGCTTTAATTCAGAAGTAAAAGGGAAAAACGAAAGAAATATAGACCAATTATTGAAAGAAGTTTTACCGCAAGATTTGATTAAATTTGGTATTATTCCAGAATTGGTTGGACGTGTTCCAATTAATGTTACGTTAGAAATGTTGGATCGAGATGCATTGATTCGTATTTTAACAGAACCAAAGAGTGCAATTGTAAAACAATATCAAAAATTGTTAGAACTTGATGGAGTGCAACTTGAATTTGAGACAGAAGCATTGGAACAGATTGCAGATATCACATTGGCACGTAAAACAGGAGCCAGAGGTCTGAGAGCAATCATGGAAAATGTAATGATGGATACCATGTATCATGTACCGTCCGATGAAACAATCAAATCATGTTTGATTACAAAAGATACTGTGTTAGGGAAGGAAGAGCCGATTTATAATTCGGAACGAGTGAAAACACAGAGTGCGTAGAAAAAGGAACGGGTACGAAGGTGCCCGTTTTGTTTATAAAAAGGAATGATAATTCCTTTTCATAGAGGAGAACATATATGGAGAAACAAACGATTAGTATGCCGATGGTCGCTTTGAGAGGAATGGCAGTACATCCAGAGATGGTGGTCCATTTTGATGTAAGTCGTAGCCGTTCTATCGAATCGGTTCAAAGAGCAATGCAAGGAAGCGAGCAAAAAATCTTCCTTGTTGCACAACGAGAATTAAATATAGAATCTCCAACTCAAGAAGAGGTGTATGAAGTAGGAACGATTGCAATTATAAAACAGATTGCAAAAATGACAAAGAACATGCTTCGTGTTGTAATCGTGGGAGAACAACGTGCGAAGTTGGTACACATGGAAGAGACAGAAGGGTATTTGCTTTCCGAAGTTCAAGTGATGGAAGATTATAATGATTACGAACCGGAATCTTTAGCAGAATGTCCAGAAGCGAAGGCTTTGCAAGAAATTTTCCTTGAATATACAGTGAAAAGTGGAAAGATACCAAAAGATGTCATCGCGGAGATTGCAGATGTAAA
Organism: Faecalimonas sp.; assembly: GCA_045650645.1. Taxonomy (GTDB): domain Bacteria; phylum Bacillota; class Clostridia; order Lachnospirales; family Lachnospiraceae; genus Faecalimonas. Next base: position 28,123 of record JAZRRJ010000019.1, read on the forward strand.
AGAATTAAAAGCTCTTGTGAATCGAATTATTACAAGTGTACCGTTTGATTATAAAAATCTGCAAGATTTGTTGGAAGAAAATGATTTGTATAAGCGATGTGCTCTATTATCCTATAAACTGACGAATGAAATAGCAGTTGCAGGAATTAAGGAACACATTCAGTCCAAAGTGAAAGAACGCATGGACAAGCATCAAAAGGAATTTATTTTGCGTGAACAGATGAAGGTGATTCGCGAGGAGTTAGGAGAAGAAAATCTCGTTTCAGATGCAGAAGAATTTACGGAAGAAACAGAGAAATTAACTGCATCCGATGAAGTGAAAGAAAAGCTGTTAAAAGAAATTCAGCGTTTCAAAAATGCGACGCAGAATACTGCAGAAACGGGTGTTATTCGTACTTATATAGAAACCATGTTAGAAATGCCATGGGATAAAATGGCAGAAGACCGAATGGAATTAAAGGCTGCGAAAGAAATCTTAGAAGCAGAACATTATGGTTTGGAAAAAGTAAAAGAGAGAATTTTAGAATTTCTTGCAGTTCGTACATTGACAGAAAAGGGAGAAAGCCCAATTCTATGTTTGGTGGGACCACCGGGAACTGGTAAGACCTCTATTGCAAGATCTTTGGCGAAAGCATTGGATAAGCCATACACTCGAATTTCACTTGGAGGAGTGAGAGATGAGGCGGAAATCCGTGGGCATCGGAAAACGTATGTGGGAGCAATGCCGGGACGTATTGCAAATGCGTTAAAAACGACAGGTGTTAAAAATCCGTTGATTCTGTTAGATGAGATTGATAAGGTGAGCAATGATTACAAAGGAGATACGTTCTCTGCATTGCTTGAGGTTTTAGACGGAGAGCAGAATGTGAAATTCCGTGACCATTATTTAGAAGTTCCACTAGATTTGTCACAGGTATTCTTTGTGACAACTGCAAATACATTACAGACAATTCCAAAGCCACTTCTTGACCGTATGGAAGTGATTGAAGTTAGTAGTTATACCGAAAACGAAAAGTTACATATTGCAACAAAACATTTGGTACCGAAACAATTGGAAAAACACGGTCTTACAGCTGAACAGTTGCGTATTTCCAATGGTGCAATATGGAAAATCGCTCGCAATTACACCAAAGAAGCTGGAGTGAGACAACTAGAGAGAACTATCGGTGAAATTTGCAGAAAAGCTGCCAGAGAGATTTTAGAAAAAGAAAAGACACACATCCGCATCACAGAGTCAAACTTGGAAAAATATCTAGGAAAAGAAAAGTTCCAATATCAAATGATTAACAAGGAAGATGAAGTAGGTGTTGTGCGCGGTTTGGCGTGGACAAGTGTCGGAGGAGACACCTTAGAAATAGAAGTAAATATTATGCCTGGAAAAGGAGCTATTTTATTGACTGGACAATTAGGAGATGTAATGAAAGAATCTGCGAGAGCAGGAATTAGTTACATACGTTCCGTTGGAAAGAAATATGAGATTTCGGAAGACTTTTTCGAAAAGCATGATATTCACATTCATATTCCAGAAGGGGCAACTCCAAAGGATGGTCCTTCTGCAGGTATAACGATGGCAACAGCCATGATTTCAGCCATTACGGGAGAAAAGGTAAGAGCGGACGTAGCAATGACGGGAGAAATTACACTTCGCGGTCGCGTACTTCCAATTGGTGGTTTGAAAGAAAAACTGTTGGCAGCAAAAAGTGCAGGTGTAAAAACAGTGTTTGTACCACAAAAAAATATGCGTGATGTTTTGGATATTGACCATGAGATTACAAGAGGATTGGAAATTATCCCGGTAAGTCATATGGATGAAGTTTTAGAACGAGCATTAGTGCATGAGGGGAAAAAGAATGAAGATTAAAAATGTTGAATTACAGATTGTTTGTGGAATTACGAGTAAATTACCGGAGACGGATAAAGTTGAAATTGCTTTTGCAGGAAAGTCTAATGTGGGAAAATCCTCGTTGATTAACGCGTTGATGAATCGAAAATCATTGGCAAGAACTTCGGCAACTCCGGGAAAAACGCAAACCATTAATTTTTATAATGTCAATGATTTGATGTATTTGGTAGATTTACCTGGATACGGATATGCAAAGGTTTCAGAAAAAGAGAAGATTCAATGGGGAAAACTGATTGAGCGTTATCTCAACACATCCAAACAATTAAAAGCAGTATTTTTGCTGATTGATATTCGTCATGACCCATCGGCGAATGATAAGATGATGTATGATTGGATTGTAAATCAAGGATATCATCCTATTATCGTGGCAACAAAGCTTGATAAGTTGAAACGTAGCCAAGTGCAAAAGCATGTCAAAATGATCAAGGAAGGATTGAGTCTGATTCCGGGAACAGTCGTGATACCTTTTTCAGCAGAGACGAAGCAGGGAAGAGAAGAAATTTGGGAATTAATGGATTCATATTTGGATTTAGAAGAAGTAGAATAATAAGAAGCGCATCACTTTTGAAATGTGATGCGCTTTTATTTTTTTGCTTATTTTATGTCAGAATAAATTTCAGGAGCAACAACCATACCACCTGCATACACCGGTAAATACGCAGTGTATTTTTCTTCAATTCTATTCGCTAAGGTATTGCAGAGTGTGATTTCCAAAACATTTTCTCCGATATGAACTTTGTCGCTAATATCAAAAATGAAAGGGTTACAAATCTGCAATTGTGGCGATTCTCCGTTCACTGAAACTTCCACGGTTTGAGCTTCTGCATGCACGCGAAGCAAGGTTTTTTTGCCTAATTTGTTCAACGTTAATTTTGTAGAATACGTTGCTTTTCCTGTGAAGTTAGGACATTTATCGTAGCGATTCAAATTGAACAATTCTGTTACATTTTTATATTCTTGAATTACCGATTCTTCAACCGTGTCATACAGCGAAATATCCCAAACAAAATTAGTACAATCTTTTTTGAATTCCATTTGTTCGAAAAGAGGGAATCCTTGAGATTCACCTGCGAAGAGAACGATGGATTGGTACGGCTCTAACTTCAATGCTATTTTTCCGTCAACTTCTGGAAGAGTATAATATTCTTGGTTTAATAAATCATATGCGCTGATTACTTTGCCACAAGTGTTCATCACCAATTCGCTTGTCTCGGTTACCGATTCGTTAAAGAACATATAAAGTTGTCCTTGTGGTTGTTCCAAATGGTAAAAACGAGTTAGACCACCGTTGTAGGTTGCTGGGATGTGTTTGTAATCGTGTGACAACATATCATCTGCGAGAGCATCAAGTGCAAGAACTCTTGCATGGACATCGTCAGGGCAACTGTTGATTGCAATGATGTCAAGTCCATCGGCTGATAAGCGGTTCAATATGTTTCTCACTTCAGGTGGATAAGCTTTTGCTTCTGGAACAATGAGACAAGGATAAGTCTCTTTGTTTAATATGAGTTTTCCGTCTGTTACTTTTGCAGTTTGCAAAGTATCCAAATCTACAAAGTCATAATCCATAAGATTGTCATACAATTGCTTGCCAGGTGTTTCGCATGCCATGCAGTCGTAATTCCACCATTCCAGTTCCGCGTGATACAAAATGGCAGCATCGCAGATGTGAGTTCCTACACTGAGTTTTTCAGACATTCGTTGCATATATTCTGCAAGCATTCGATATCCGTCTTTCTGTGGATAGCCTTTTGCGTTAAAGTGCGGAGGACTATCTAGGTCATAAGAACGCAACGAAAATGCGTGGGGTACAAAATGATTGATACCTCTTACAAATAGAAAGTCACACAGCCATTTCATAAGTGGTGTGTTTTCAGCCCATCCGTAAGCCCCGAAGACTTCGCACATTGCGCGATTTTCCATATGTGGATAAATATGAGAAATGGAAGATGCCAATTTTCCAAGTCCATAGTGGAAAAATTCGGTGTTTCCTAATTTCCCGCAAGAAATAATTTGTGTATGATCCGAAAAACCAGGTTCTACTTGGTGAAGCACAATGTCAATACCACCCATGCTTTGACCACTAATAGCACGGAAATAATGACCTGCACCGTAAGTCATTCTGGCGTGGCAGCCATTATCTTCAATGACGTGTCCAATATAATCAACACCATGAACGCGACACCAGTTGCCGAGCTTTTGGCTGAAGTTTTTTCGATAAAGTTTTGTTGCTGCATTCATGTAGCAATGACGGATTCTTTCACTTTCCCCGTCCAAGTCATACCATAAACCGTAAAAATACGGAACCGGGTCTTCACCCAAATCTTCCTCCATTACCTTGAGTAATTCTTCAGAATAGAGGAGAGCCAGACCGAGGTCTCCAATACGTCTGTCGTATACGTTTCCTTTTGAAAGCTTCTTTTCGTAATAATTGTTGTGAAAAGAAGGTTCATCAGAAAAGAATCCTTTAAATGTGTTGCCAAAATAATCTTTATAGCGTTCGAAATGAGGCTCGTACACCTCTTTGATTAATAATTCGCAGGCTTTTTCATCGACTACATTGATATAATCTTCATCGATAAATTGTTCCGTATGTATAAAATAGCAGATACGCCAAATGCCTTCTGGAATATCTGCATACACTCGGTTTCCGTGGATACAATTGTTAAGAGAAATTGGTTTTCCAACCACGCGATTTCCTTTTTCGCTACGAGGATATGCATATACACCTATTAATTGGTCAGAAGGATGCTGATACATAATTTGAAAATAAGTGTCTTTCAGTGGTCCTACAACATCGATACAACGTTCAATCATTGTTCGTCCATGAAGTTCTGGATACTTTTCACGGATTGCGCCATTTACGTAACCGGTTGGGAAATATTTGTCATCCAAAAGCCAGACGTCCATATTTCTTTTTTTACACTCAGAAAGGATGAGTGACATGTCATCCCACCACTCATCCTTACAAAAATTATTATGCGGTCTTGATTCCACACAAAGAGCATTTTGTCCCATAGATTGAATGTCGTCAATGTGTGACACCAGTTTGTCGTGTTCGCCATCACGTATCCACATGAATGGCATCAAGTAATTCGTGTTCGTTTGCATATTAATCCTCTTTCTTGAGATCTTTTACTGAATTTCGGTTAATCAATGTACTTTTTAAAACTTTCTTTGTTTGACTATAACGCTTGTTTTCTATTTTCTTTAGTAACAATTCTACAGCTGCCTCGCATTTTTCTCTGCTGCGTCCATAAATGGAAGAGAGCGGGGTGTCTAAAAAGTCTTTCGTATTAATATTTTCCATTCCGATAATTGAAAAATCATCTGGAACGGATAAATTATTTTCTTGGATACATTTGTATACGCCAATTGCCATATAATCGTACGCTACAAAGAGAGCAGTAGGTTTATTTGCAAGAGTAAGAATTTTTTCCATAGCTCGATAACCGCCTGACTCATAGCGTTGTTGTTCGATAACAATGTGTTCTTCAGAAACAGGCAATGCATATTTCTTCATTGCATTCGTGAAACAACGTTGCTTTGCAGAGGCAAGATTATCACCAATGTACGCAATTTTACGATGGCCGTTTTGCATAAAACGTTCAATTGCGGCATCAATTCCTGTTTGCCAAGTGGTGTTAATCGTATCTTGGTTTTTGTTTGTAGAGTCAATATATACGGTAGGAATGGAACTGTCGTGTTTTTGTGGAGAACAACTAGAGATAATGATGATTCCATCCACTTTTTGGTAGTGGGCATGATAAGCATAAATTGCCTCTTCTTTCATGGGGTCAAAATAACTCAAAGACAACACCATGTTACCGCCGGAACTAGCAATCAATGTATCTAAATGGTCTACGATATTGTTATAATAATCGCTTCGGATATCAGGTGATATAACGGCAATTACTTTCTTAAAATAAAGTCCCTTTTGGAATTTATCATAGCAATTGTATTGCTTTGCAACGTTGAAAACATGCTGACGAGTTTCTTCGCTAATTTCTTTCGAATTTGAAAAAGCTCTAGAAGCAGTAGCCTTCGAAACATGTGCAAGGATTGCCAATTCTCTTAACGTCATTTCAAAACACATTCCTTTCCAATCTATTTGTTCATATTGTACATAGAAAGTTTAGAAAAAAGCAATACATTTTGGCAACTAAACGAATTTCGAAACTGTTTCGGTGCAGAGGTTATTGAGAACAAAAACTTAAAAAAATATAATAACAGTATTAGTGAGAGTGGGCTTTTATGACATAAATTACCAAGCCTGTAAAGGCTCTACTGGATGTATATTTGAAGGTGTAAAGATTATTCAAAAAAGGAGACAGATATATGAAAAAGAGAATTGGAATCGGGTTATTAGTAGTTACATTGCTTTTCTCAACGACTGCTTGTGACAAAGATAGTAAGGAATATAATGCAGCCATTGAAGTGTTGAAAAAGCAGGAACTTCAGTTGGATGGTTCTAATGAAGTCTCTGAAGAGTTGGTAATCGCATTGAAGACGGCAGATTACCAAAAACCAAAGAACATCATATTTATGATTGGTGACGGTATGGGATATAACGCCACTGAAGCAGCGGAAACTTATTACCAAGAAAAATTATATAAGGATACGTTGGCAATGTATCATTTGCCGGTGCAAGGAACCAGCATGACATATTCGGTGACAAATCAGGTGACAGATTCAGCAGCTGGTGGAACCGCCTTAGCAACAGGATTTAAGACTGGAAATAAGATTGTAGCAAAATCTGCAGATAAGGCGAAAGAATATAAAACAACTCTGGAACTTGCAGCGGAAAAAGGAAAGAGTACAGGAATTGTTGTGACAACGCCTGTTGTGGATGCAACACCAGCTGATTTTACAGCACATGTTAATCTGCGTGAATCTTATGATGAGATTGCAGCACAACAATTAGAAAAGCTTACCGATGGAACTTTGGATTTGGTGCTTGGTGGAGGACGTACTTATTACGAAGGAGAAACGAATCAATCCAAGTTAGAAAAAGCAAAGAAATCAGGAGTGGCATATACAAATGAATGGAAAGATACCAAGAAAGCAAAACTTCCAGTGGTTGGATTGTATGCAGATGAAGAAATCGATACAACAGACGAGGAAATGCCAAGTATTGCAGAAATGACAGATTATGCATTGACACAGCTTTCCGAAGATGAAGATGGTTTTTTCCTTATGGTAGAGGGAGCTCAGATTGACGACTACGCTGAATACAATAATTTGGAAATGGAATTAAAAGAAATCTATGATTTTGACTGTGCCGTTGCAGTGGCGATGCGCTATGTGGCACTTCATCCGGACACCGTATTGATTGTTACTGCGGACCATGAAACAGGAGATGTGGATTATCCACAAGAAATGAAATCAGAGGATGTCTTAAAAGAGACTGTATATGGTACAGAGTTACATACATATAAGTCGGTGCCAGTGCTTGCGGCAGGTTATCGCACAGAAGAATTAAAAGGAACGCATGAAAATACAGACATTGGTATTTTTGTAGCATCACTTTTGGGAGAAGAAGAGTTTGGCGAGAAGAGCGAAACGACAGTTTTATTAGAAAATAAAAAAGAAGTTGAAATTACTTTAAAAGACAAGAAGGCATATGAACTTCCGATGAAAGAATTGGCAGAAGGTGCAAAAGAATTGAAATCCATCAAGGTCTTGCATGTGACGTTGGAAAATAAAACGGAAGATGTCTTACCATTACCTTCTTTAGAATTTACTTATAGATCGAAAGAGTACACGGTGGAAGCTCAAAAGGGATATATACAACCGGGAGAAACAGTACAAATTGATTATCCGATGCCAGAGAAGGTGTTGAATCGAAAGTTAATGTCTAATGTGTCAGATGTACAACTTTCTATAGAAACAGGAACCGCTACCTATGCTCTCAAGAGTATAGGAGTGACTTCTAGATCTGGATTGAAATAGGAGGTGAAGAACAATGATATGGGCAATATTGTTAAAGCTTGGTGTGAACACCAATGCGAAGCCAGGAGATTGTCGTCCTTATGATATGGAAGACGAATTCCGATATCATGAAACGTTGTTCTGTGATAAGAAGACTTGGAGAGAGGTTACGGAGTATCTTCCAACGCAAGGAATTAATACCGTCATCATTGATATGAACGAAGGGGTTCGACTTGACGCCCATCCAGAACTCGCTATTGAAGGAAGTTGGGAGAAGGAAGAATTCAAGGAAGAATTGAAACGACTTCGAGAACTCGGTTTAACACCGATACCAAAATTTAATTTTTCTTGTGCCCATAATGCATGGCTACAAGAATACAGCTATCAGATAGGAACAGAAGCATATCAAAAAGTGTGTGTAGATATAATAAAAGAAACCATAGAACTTTTCGATAAGCCAGAGTTTTTCCATCTGGGAATGGACAATGAAGATATTAGATATCAGAAGTACAGCCCAGTGAAGATTACACGTTCATGGAAACAAAAGACTGAGGATGCAAAAGTGTTGTTTGACACATGCTTGGAGCAGGGTGTAAGACCATGGATTTGGTTAAATGCGAATAACGTAGAAGAGTATGGCGGAGAAGAAAGATTCTGCGCAAACATACCGAAAAAAGTCCTGATATCGAATGGATGCTATATGTCAGTTCATCCAGCAGATGTTGGAGAAAAAGAATCTCCGAACACTGCGCTCTTTGGCAAATTGGGTCAATGGGGATACCAACAAGTTCCGTTCTGCAATCGGTTAAATTGGCTACCGAATATTATGCAGACCGTGAGGTATTGTAGGGAATACGTATCTGAGGATAGTATTTGTGGTTACATCATTAATCCACAAGTACCGACGATGCCAGATTACTCCTATGAATTATATTTCAATGCAGACTTACTTGGTCGTGCAAAGCGGAATCTATATTCCGAAGGACAAGAGAAGAAAGAAGGTGCACACGATGGAAACGAATAAGACAACCAAAAAAATGTGGGCAACCTTACTTCATTTGGGCTCCAATATGTGGGGCAAGCCGGGAGAGTGCCATCATTACGTGCAGGAGCAGAGCATTATCTATCATGAAGACATGTATTGTGATATGGACATCTGGCGCAAAACAATCGAATTCTTACCACAATGTGGAATTAATACAGTATTGGTTGATGTAGGAGAAGCAGTGAGACTGGATTCGCATCCAGAACTGGCAGTCAATGGTTCTCTTACAAAAGAAGAGATGAAGCAAGAACTTGATCGAATGCGTCAACTTGGACTCACACCATTACCGAAATTTAATTTTTCATGTACACACAACGGTTGGCTTGGTAAATACAATCGAATGATTGGAACTGAGGAATATCGCAAGGTGTGTGCAGATGTTGTGGATGAGATAATAGACATCTTCGACAAACCAGAGTTTTTCCATTTGGGATTTGAAGAAGAAAATGTAGAGTATCAAAAGTATTACCCAGTGAAGATTGAGCGCTCTTGGAGACAAAAGACTGATGATGCGAACATGTTGTTTGATGTCTGCCGTAAGAAAGGCGTTCGACCATGGATATGGGTGGATCCGCAATCCATACAGGGATTTGGCGGAGCACAAAGATTCCGTGAGAATGTGGGAAAAGACGTGTTGCTTTCGAACTGGTGGTATGATGATATTTTCTACGCAGGAGACGAGGAACGTTCCAACACAAAACTCTATCGAGAGATTGATGAGTGGGGTTATGAACAGGTACCAACTTGTTCTACATGGACGAATTTCCACAATCCAAAACAGACTATGAAGTATTGTAAACAACATTTAAAGGATGAGTTGGTTCTGGGATATATGACAGCACCTTGGCTCACCACAAGAAAAGAATTTTTCAATGGCCTTTTAGGTGATTCACATATTTTTGGCCAAGCAAAAAAACAAGTTTACGAATCTAAATAGTAATCAAAAAAGAAGAGAAAAAGGAGAAAGAATGATGAAAAAGAGAGTGATTTCACTTGTATTATGTGTAGTTTTATTGTGCGGTCTTTTCGCAGGTTGCGGTGGGAAAGATAAAGGCGGCAAAAAGAGTGGCGTTTTGACTGTGGGAGTTCCACAAAATATGAACGTTGAAAATTATGACGAAAACGCATTAACAAAGTATTTTGAAGAAAAAATTGGAGCTGAAATTGAATTCGTATTTTTCAATGATAATGCTTCATCTATGGAACAGCTTTTATCACTTATGTGTGCCAGTGAAGAACCATTGCCAGATGTATTGTGGGGATTCCAAGACGTTAATAAAGATACAATGGATCTCTATGGAGAAGATGAATATCTCATTGATTTAACAGAGCTTATCGATAAACATGGAAAAAATTATAAGGCAATGTTAGAAAGACTTCCAAAAGAAACTCGTGAAAGATTAGACAGATTGATTGTGAATCCAAATAATGGTGCAATCTATGGAATGCCTATGGTGAGCGATTATTCTATGGATGACCTTCAAGTAATGTCATACATCAATCAAAAGTGGTTGGATAAGCTTGGCCTTAAAGCTCCTACAACAACAGAGGAATTGTATAACGTTTTAAAAGCATTTAAGACGCAAGATCCAAATGGCAATGGTCAAGCAGATGAGTTGCCTATCGTAGGAACACAAAGTGGTGTTGCTTCTGTCGGAACAGCTACAGAATATATTATCAATGCATTTGTTGAATATAACAGAGAGTCTATGTTCAATGTGAAAAAAGGAAAAGTATGGTCATCAGTAGATACAGATGAATTCCGTCAAGCACTTACATATATGAACAAACTTGTGAAAGAAGGACTTATGAGTGACCTTTCATTCACAATCGATTCTCACGGAGAATATGTATCAACTGTTATCGGAAATAACGACGTACCAAGAGTTGGTATCTTTGTTGCTCACCCAGCGGCTTTTACAGCTTCAGGAACATCTGTATTATCAGAATACACAGCGCTTCCAGCACTTAAGGATGCAACAGGTTCTGGCAAGGGTGGATTGACTATGGTAAAGGATCCAGCAATTCAATTTAGTTGCTACATTACCGAAGATTGTCAAGATACAGAACTTGCAATGAAATTCCTTGACACGATGTATTTAGAAGAAACAGCTGCAGTAATGCGTAATGGTGAAGAAGGCGTTGACTGGGAAAGAGCAGAAGGAAAGAACTACCTTGGAACAGACTGTGTAATCAAAGTAATTAACCCAAATGCTTACTTCAAAGGCAACAGCACATGGTGTAGAATGGGCGGTATTTATGCAGAAAATAAATACTGTACAGTTATCGTTGATGATTCAGCAATGAGCGATATTGCAAAAGAAACAAACCGTTTGTACAAAGAATCATATCAAGTAAAAGTAGCAGCTGAAAAAGCAGGAAATGTAACAAAGCAATCCGTAAGAGATGTTGTGTATAACGCAGATGAAAGAGAAGTACGTTCAGAATATTTCTCAGCATATCAAAGTCATGTAAGACAATTTATTGCGGCAGCAGCAAAAGGAACAAAGGATGTTACAAATGATGCTGTATGGAAAGAATACACAGATGGATTGAAAAAATACGGACAATCAGAATTAATGAAAGCTGCACAGTCTGCTTATGACAGAAAATAAAAACCTGACGTGGTAGCGAAAGGATTAATAAAATGCGTAAAAGATTAGAACTATGTTGGAAACATTTTAAAAGGGATTGGCAATTATGGGCAATTATCATAATCCCTGTAATATATTATGCCATATTCAATTATGGACCGATGTATGGAATCCAAATCGCATTCCGTAATTACCGGCCGCGTGCCGGTATTACGGGCAGTGAATGGGTCGGATTGGAATGGTTCGTCAAATTTATAACGAGTGTTAAATTTGGCGAGATTTTCAGTAATACCGTAATTTTGTCACTGTATGCGATGTTGGTTTCATTCCCACTTCCAATTATTTTTGCATTGATGCTTAATGCGTTAAATAACAAGAAATATAAGTCAGTTGTGCAGACAGCAACTTATTTGCCACACTTTATTTCAATGGTTATTATGATTTCTATTTTAAAAATGATTCTCAGTCCGACAAGTGGTCTTTATGGAAGTGTATACAGACTATTTGTTGAAGATGCTTATCCGTCAGATATTCGTGGACTTGCTTCCACGTTTCGTCACTTATATGTCTGGTCGGGTGTATGGCAAGGGTTAGGATGGGATACCATTATTTTCACCTCTGCTTTGAGTGCGGTGTCACAGGAGCATCATGAGGCGGCTATGATTGATGGAGCCTCTCGTCTGAAACGAATTTGGTACGTTGATTTGCCGGCAATCACACCGACAATCTGTACGTTATTAATTTTGAGATTTGGTAGTTTGATCGGTGTAGGAGCAGAGAAAACATTATTGTTACAATCACCATTAAACTATGAAGTATCAGAAGTGATTTCTACTTTTGTGTATAAGCAAGCATTCGGTGGCGGTGGTTACACCAAGTTTGCTTATGGTACAGCGGTATCTTTATTTAATACAGCAATTAATTTAACACTAATGTTTATCGTCAACAAGATATCGAAGAAGATATCAGAAGGCGACGTATCGTTATTCTAAGGAGGCGGTGACATGAAGAATCAAAAAGATAACAAGTTAAGAAGAACAGGAACAAGAAAACTTCGTGGCTCCGATCGTACCTTTAACATCATATTAACAATACTAGTAGGCATTGTGATGGTAATCGTTCTCTATCCGATGATTTACGTGGTATCATCATCGTTCTCATCGAATGAGGCGGTTTCTTCAGGAAGAGTCTTCCTTTGGCCAGTAGAGTTATCGCTGGAAGGATATAAACTTATTTTCAATGACAATAGTGTGTGGACGGGTTATGGAAACAGTATTCTTTATGCTGTGATTTCTACATTTACAGGTGTTGCGATGACTGTTATGATCGCATATCCACTTTCAAGAAAAGAATTTCAAGGTAAAAGATTTTTTGATATTTATTTCTTGATCCTTATGTTTTTTGGTGGTGGACTTATACCAACTTATGTGTTGATGGATAAATTGGGAGTTGTAAATAATCGAATTGGTTTCATGATTATGACCGGAGGTGCCAGTTTGTATAACATGGTACTTACCCGTACCTTTTTCCAGAATACTATTCCAAAAGAAATGTTTGAAGCGGCAAAAATGGATGGATGTGATGATTTCCATTATTTATTCAAAATTTTGTTGCCGTTATCAAAAGCAAATTTATCCGTTATTGCATTGTATTCATTAGTTGCCCATTGGAATTCTTATATGACACCTTTGATTTATTTGAGAGATGCAAGTTTGCATCCATTGCCATTGGTTGTTAATCGAATTATGGAGAACAATAGTTTGAATGCAGCAGCAACAATCGGTACCAATGCAACACAGCAAGCATCGAATCTAGAAGTTATGAAATATGCAATCATTGTAGTTTCGGCGGTACCAATGATTATCATCTATCCGATTGTACAAAAATTCTTTGACAAGGGCGTTATGATGGGATCATTGAAAGGCTAATCAAAAAGGAGTAGTGCGCGTTATGAAATTATTGCGAGTAGCTACATATAACATAAATTGTTGTAGGGATTATATAGACGCATGGGGAGATAAAACTCCCCATGCTGTTGCTGATTTTATAAAGAATGAGAAAATTGAGATTTGTGGATTAAACGAGGTTGATATCAACAGTGAGAGATCACTGGGATACAATCAACCGGAGTACGTGAAAAACAAACTGGAAGAGCTGACCGGTGAAACATATTACTATTGTTTTGCGGCCGGTTTGGACGGGTATCATCCTCCGTTTGACACAGATTATGCACCAACTCAGGGAAAAGCTTTATATGGAAATGCAATCGTAAGTAAGTATCCGATTCTAAATTTCCGCACAGTAAAAGTGGCAGTGAAAGAACAACCGGTAGCAGCCGGAGGATATGAGCATCGTGTGTTCCTGATTGCAGAAGTGAAGGTTGATGAGACAATCTTCACTGTGATTTGCACGCATTTTGGAACGACTAAGGAAGAGCGAATGCTTGCGGTGGAAATGTTAGAAAAGGAATTAAAGGCAATCAAAACTCCAATCATTTTCATGGGAGATTTGAATGCTGGATACGTCCAAGAAGAAGTGGTTCGAATAGGAGAAATGCTAAAACCAACTTCTACAGAAGGAGAGTATTTTACATTCGATACAAAGAATCCACGTTGGCAGATTGACTATATATTTACGAGTGAAGATTTTGAGGCAGAAAATGTATGGATGCCGGACAATCGGTTTTCCGACCATTTTCCTTTGGTAGCACAACTGAAGTTTTAGGGGCATGAAAGGAGAGATGAAGAGTATGAAAAAATTACAATACGTGATTTTGACTTTGATTTTAGCAGTTCTTTTTGTAGGCTGTTCGAGTCAAGGAAAAGAGGCAAAAACATTTGCGGAGTGGTCCGAGTATGAGGTGTTTGCAGATGTGCCGGCATTAATCACAGACAACACAAGAATTAGTGAGGCGCATGACGCCGGTGGCGAAAATTATATTATCGAAGTAAGCAACGTAGAAAAAAAGGACTATGATGATTATTTGGAATTGCTTACGAAAAAAGGATTCGAAAAATACGTGGATAACGGAGAGAAAGGAATCGATGGGAAGGTATTCACAGCAAACTACACCAAGAAAGATTTGGTGTTGACTGTGAACTATATAGAAAACATTCACAAGGTGTATATATCTGCCAGCGAGAACCAAGAACTTTCTGAACACTTATTATATAAAGAAGAGTATGTTTCCGATAACGTAAAAGGAAGGAAAACAACACTTAGTATGTTGGAAATGTACGATTTCGGAAACAGTTTTGTGATTCAGTTAAAGAACGGTCATTTCATCGTATGCGACGGTGGAGTACAGGAAGATATGATTTATCTTATTGAATACCTGGAAAAATTGACTCCAGAGGGACAAAAGCCAGTTGTAGATGCATGGTTTATCTCTCATGCGCATTTGGATCACATTGGTTGTTTCATTGAAGTTGCAAAACACTTGGAGTATGTGAAGAGGCTTTCAGTGGAAGGATTTTATTTTAGCCAACCAAACGATACCGTGTGTAGATTGAATGGAGATGCATCCAATGTAAATAGTTTCTTGTTGGCAAGCAAGATCTTTAAGAATACAGAGGGAAAAACAACTCCAATGTACCGTACACATACAGGTCAGAGATATTACTTTAATGATATCAATATTGAGATTGTATTTGGACAGGAAATTTTTGAAGTAGAGAATAGTTACGCAAAGGTATTTAATGATACATCCACATGGATGATGCTTAACATCGAAGGGCAAAAAGTATTAATGCCAGGAGATGCAGATGCATTGACACAATCAGTTGTTGTAGATATGTACAGCAAAGAATATTTATCGGTGGATATTCTCCAAGCATTCCACCATGGATATAACGTGTATGATGCGGTTTCTGATCATTTCAGTTTCAAAACAGTGATTTATCCATTTTTCGCTACAGAAAATGAAAGATGGAGATCAGAAATCAAAGAAGGTAACCAATTAGTGCAAGAAGCAGCAACGGAATATTTTTCTCATGCAGAAGGAACAAAAGTATTAACGTTCCCATATGAGATTGGTTCAGTTGAAACAGAGCCACTACAAACGTGGTCACATCACCCGGATAGAAAACCGAGTGAAGGCGTGAAATAGCAGGGAGGAAACGCGATGAAGAAAACAAGAAAAATTTTACTTGTTACATTATTCAGCGTATTGGTTCTAGGATTAGCAGGTGCAGGAGGCTACTTGCTATATAACAGTTTGGCGACAAGTAATCTAGCTGGTGTCAAATGGTACAGTGAAGACGAAACAGAATTCACCATATCTACAGCAGATGAACTATATGAAATGGCAAAGTTGTCGGAATACTACGACTTCAAAGGCCAAACCGTTAAATTGGACGCGGATATTGTAATTAATGAAGGAAATGCAAAAAAATGGGCAGAAGAAGCACCTGAGCGTAAGTGGAATCCCATTTTGAATTTTGCTGGAACCTTCGATGGACAGGGGCATACCATCAGCGGAATGTACGGTGTTGGTTACATGGAAAGCATGGGTATGTTTGGTGACTCACAACGTGGAGCTGTCATTAAGAATTTTAGATTAGTAAACAGTTATTTTAAAAATAACGGTGATAAGGGTACTGGAAGCATCCTCGCAAAAGGTGGCGGAACCATTGACACTGTATATAGTGATGCAATTGTAGTTAGTAATGGCTGGCACTCTGGTGGATTAGTAGGAACATTTACCACTTCTGGTACCAATAAAATTACGAACTGCTGGTTTGATGGAACCCTTACGATGGAAATGGAATATGGACGTTATGCAGGTGGAATCTTAGGGACAGCCAATGCACTTGGTGCGATGAATCGAATCGAACATTGTTTGAATACAGGTGAAGTTTCTACTGCAGCAACGAGTAACCCAATTATTGGTGGTATCTGTGGTGCAGTTATGAATAATGGTGCGATTCAACTTG
The DNA here is from genome assembly GCA_045650645.1 of Faecalimonas sp. Taxonomy (GTDB): domain Bacteria; phylum Bacillota; class Clostridia; order Lachnospirales; family Lachnospiraceae; genus Faecalimonas. The sequence continues at coordinate 44,530 of JAZRRJ010000019.1, forward strand.
TGGATAACCTCAATGTAGGTATGATTACAACAAAGAGAGGTATCTACGGAATTGGTTCCATTATCGGACGTAGCCAAGGAAGTAATTCACAGATTGCGTTTGAAAACAACTATGCATCGTCTGAAAGTTATTATACAGCTTTAGGTGGAAGTGAAGGTAAAGTAACAGGTACGAATGTTAGACTTCGTAACGTCAATCTAATCGGATATGAAGGATATCAGTGGACAGAATTAGATTTTGAAAGATACTGGGCAGTTGATTTAGAAAGTACACCAGTTCTTCGTAGCTTTACAGATACGATTGTTGATTTAGATGGTGTTGCTAAGAAAATCGATAAAAGTTGGTATATTGAAGGTGGAAAAGAATTCACATTGACCACAGCAGCACAACTTTTTGGATTTGCTGAACTTTCTCGTACCATTGATTTTAAAGATGTCACAATTAAGCTTGGCGCTGACATCGTTTGTAATGAAGGAAAAGCAAGTGATTGGGCAAAGAATGAACCAATCAACATCTGGAAACCAATCGGTTACAATGGAGAATTTGGTGGAAAGACATTCCTTGGAACTTTTGATGGACAGGGACACACTATTAGCGGTCTCTACGCAAAATCAAAGAGTTCTATGGTAAGTTTCTTTGGTGAAACAGGTCAAGGAAGCGTTGTTAAGAATGTAAAGATTAAGAATAGTTATTTTGAAGCAGAAATTAAGAGTTCCAGCTCTTGGGGTATGGTTGGTGGCGTTGTTGCTAAATCATGGGGAACCATCGACACAGTATACAGCAACGCAATCTTGGTAAATAGCGGAACCGTTACAGGTGGTATCGTAGGTATGATGCGTATCACTGGAAAAAATGGCGGAGAATGTGTGATTCGAAACTGTTGGTTCGACGGAAAAATCACTGCTAATGGTTCGACAGGTGGAATCCTTGGAGATGTCTATGCAAGTCCGGCCACAGTAGAACACTGTTTAAATACTGGTAGCATTAGTACAATCAAGGCAAGTGGTAACATTGGTGGACTTGTGGGTATTGTGGAACTTCAAGATTCGAAACTTACTTTAAAAGATTGTTTGAACGTAGGTAAAATCAAGGATGCATCAAATAAATCTTGGAACGTAGGTTCCGCAATCGGTAGAGTTGTAAAGACAGACAAGGTAACAAACATCGTTGCAACAATTGATAATGTCTATGTATCAAAAGAATCTTCTGGAAATGCCCTTGGAAATAAGACCGGTAATTTTAAAGGTACAGACATTGTACGTTTGGCAGAGAAAGATTTGCTTGGAACAAATGGTTATTTCTTCACAGGATTACAGTTTGCTTCAGGTGGAAAAGGATACTGGGTTGCACAATCGAATAAAACTCCAGTACTTAAGAGCTTTGCACCAAGCAGAGCACTTGCAGTTGGTGGAATACGAGTAGATACAAGCTGGTACAACAAGGACAAAGATGTCTATACAATCAAGAATGCAAATCAATTGTATGGACTTAGACAACTTTCAGAGACGACTGATTTCAAAGGAAAGACAATCAAGCTTGCAAACGATATTGTAGTCAATAGTGAAGAAGCAAGTGCTTGGGGCGAAAAGGCACCGAGATACAGCTGGAGACCAATTGGATATAACGAGGAATTTGGTGGAAAGACATTCCTTGGAACCTTTGATGGACAAGGACATACCATCAGTGGACTTTACGGAAAAACCGAGAAGTCGATGATGTCCTTCTTCGGAGAAATCGGAACAGACGGTGTGATTAAGAACGTAAAAGTGACGAACAGTTACTTTGAGGCTGAAAAGACAAAATCAGACTCATGGGGTATGGTAGCCGGAGTGGTTGCAAAATCATGGGGAACAGCAGATACCGTATATAGCAATGCTACGTTGGTCAACAACGGAACGGTAACTGGCGGAATCGTCGGAATGATGCGTATTACCGGAAAAGTGGAAGGAAAATGCAAGGTTACGAACTGTTGGTATGACGGTGTCATTACAGCAAATGGTTCAATGGGTGGAATCATCGGAAGTGTCTATGGATGCGAAGCAACTGTTGAACATTGTCTTTACACAGGTAAAATCAATACAATCAAAGCATGTGGTAACGTCGGTGGTATTTGCGGTATTGTAGAACAGAATAATGGGGCATTAAATATCAGTGACAGTTTAAGCTTAGGATCCATTAAAGATGCTTCTGTAAAATCATGGAATATGGGCTCTATATTAGGAAGAGCTGTAAAAACAGAGACAACAAATACAGTTGTAAATATTAAATCTGTGTATGCAGCAAAAGAAATTGGCGCATATACAATTGGTAATGAGACGGGAAACTTTAACGGAGATAGTATTGTTCGTCTATCAAAAGAAGAGTTAACTGGTGAACTTGGTTACCTTAAGACAAAACTTAGTTTCTATATTCCAAAGACAAATGAAAAAGGAAAATGGGTAACATATGCAGATAGCACACCAGTGCTTAAGAGTTTTGCAAAAACAGGTGCATTAGATCTTACAAATGCACTTTGTGCAGATACTAGTTGGTATGAAAAAGAACCATATGAGATTAGCACACCAAGCGAACTGTATGGATTTGCAGAACTTTCAAAGACTGAAAACTTTGCTGGAAAAACCATTTACTTAAAAGACACTATCGTATTAAATGAATCAATTGCAAATCCAAAATATGCTTGGACTCCAATTGAAAATTTTGCCGGAACATTTGACGGTGGAATGAATACAATCAGTGGTGTGTACTTGAAATCAGGAGATGAATGTCTTGGATTCTTCAAACAAGTAAGTGGAACTGTTCAAAATTTGATTATCGAAGATAGTTATATTGAAAATACAAAGACATCTGGAACAGGCGCAACTGGTAGTGTGGTAGGTAGATTAACCGGAACACTTAAATCAGTTAAGAGTAGCGCAGATGTGGTATTAAACGGTTCTGAATATGCAGGTGGATTAGTTGGTGATATCACTGCAGCAGGAGCAAAGATTGAAAATGCTTGGTTTGCAGGTAGCGTAAGTGGAACAGGTGCTCATCACGGAACAATCCTTGGTGGAACACGTAATGCTGGCACAACCGCAACCATCGTGAACTGTTTGTCAACAGGAAAGATTGATGCGCGTGCGAATACCGGTGGTTTAGTCGGAGCAGCATGGTCAGATTCGAAATTGACAATCAAAGATACGGTATATGCAGGAAAATTTGTATCAATTTCAGGAGTAAGCCCATGGAACATTGGAACTGTTCTTGGAAATGCGAAGAAAAATACAACAACAGCAACTGACGTCTATATTGGAAATGATTCAGTTGTAGGCGCGGTTATCGGAAGTAACGAATCAAGTTCGAATTCAACAGCATCTATCTATAAGTTGAATCGTGATACACAGCTTGCAGGAAAAGCAGCATATGAGAATACAGAGTTAGATTTCTATGTAAAAGATAAGAATGAAACTGGTGCATGGTTTGCAGTAGAAGGAAGTCATCCAATCTTGACAAGCTTTGCGGATACTTCAAATCCATTAGCGTTGACAGTGGATACTTATTGGTTTGATGCAGATGATAAGAAAGATTCCTATACATTGAAGTCAGTAGCTGAATTTAGAGGATTCCAAAAACTTGCAGCTACGGAAGATTTCCATGGTATTGAAATTAAACTTGGAACAGATATTGATTTGAATCCAGGTTGGGTAGCAGGTTCTACAGCGCCATCAGTTGTATGGACACCAATCGGACGCGATGCAAAAGATACAAGTGTAATCAAAGCATTCCGAGGAACCTTTGATGGTCAAGGACATACAATCAAAGGTGTTTATATCAATACAGGCTTAGAAAGAATTGGTCTTTTCGCAACAACTGGCGAAGGTGCAAAGATTCAAAACTTTACATTAGAAAACAGTTACATCAAGAGCACCAGAACAAGTGGTGTTGGAGCAGTAGGAAGTATCGTAGGACGCTTAGGCGGAACTTTAGATACGGTTAAGAGTAGTGCAGATGTGGTACTTTCTGGATGCGAATATGCAGGTGGTCTTGTTGGAGATATTCACTCTACAGTGGGCGCAACTATGAACAACTGCTGGTTTGCAGGAAGCGTAAGCGGAACAGGAAGTCACCATGGACAATTACTTGGTGGTGTGCGTAATGTGGGTGGTTCAGACAGCAAAGCGACATGTACAATCAGCAACTGTTTGGCAACAGGAAGCATTGATTACCGTTCGAATGCAGGTGGTCTTGTAGGAAGTGTATGGAAACCAAGTTGTACACTTACCATCAAAGATTCCTTGTTTGCAGGAAGATTTGTGACAGGTCTTGTATCAAGTGCATCGAACAACGGAACAATCATTGCAAATGCAGCGAATGGAAAAGCAACTGTGACAAATACATATGCAAAAGAAGGTTCTGGCGTTTCTACAAAGATTGGAAACAAAGGAAGTAACTCAGATACAGGAGTAACAAATCTTTCAACAAGTAAATTGCATGGAAGTAATGCATTTGGCTATATGAATGTGGACTTCTACGAAAAGGATAAGAATGAAACAGGTGTATGGTTTGCAGTAGAAGGAAGCAATCCAATCTTGACAAGCTTTGCAAATAAATCACAAGCGATTGATTTGTCAACAGCACAAGGAACAAGAACCTATTGGTTCGATGCAGAAAATCCAAAGACATCTTATACATTGAATTCGGCAGCAGAACTTCGAGGACTTCAAGTTCTTGCAGCAAAGGAAGATTTCCATGGTATAGAGATTAAACTTGGAAAAGATATTGATTTAAACCCAGGATGGGTGGCTGGTGCGACAGCACCAGCCAATGTATGGACACCAATCGGACGTGATGCAAATGATACAAGTGTAATCAAAGCATTCCGTGGAACATTTAATGGTCAAGGCCATACAATCAAAGGTGTGTATATCAATTCAGGCTCAGAGAGAATCGGACTTTTTGCAACAACAGGCGAAGATGCGAAGATTCAAAACTTTACATTAGAAAACAGTTACATCAAGAGCACCAGAACAAGTGGTGTTGGAGCAGTAGGAAGTATCGTAGGACGTTTAGGCGGAACATTAGATACGGTTAAGAGTAGCGCAGATGTAGTACTTTCTGGATGCGAATATGCAGGTGGTCTTGTTGGAGATATTCACTCTACAGTGGGCGCAACTATGAACAACTGCTGGTTTGCAGGAAGCGTAAGCGGAACTGGAGGTCACCATGGACAATTGCTTGGTGGAGTACGTAATGTAGGTGGTTCAGATAAAAAAGCAACCTGTACAATCAGCAACTGTTTAGCAACAGGAAGTATTGATTTCCGTTCCAATGCAGGTGGACTTGTAGGTACAATTTGGAAACCAAACTGTACACTTACCATCAAAGATTCATTATTTGCAGGAACCTTTGTAACAGGTCTCGTATCAAGTGCATCGAACAATGGAACAATCATTGCAAATGCGACAAATGGAAAAGCAACTGTAACAAATACATATGCAAAAGAAGGATCTGGAGTTTCTACAAAGATTGGAAACAAAGGAAGTAACTCAGATACAGGAGTTACAAATCTTTCAGCAAGCAAACTGCAAGGAAGCAGTGCAGAGAGTAATATGAAGGTGGATTTCTACAAAAAAGGAACTAACGAGAAGGGTGTTTGGTACATAGTAGAAGGTAGCAGCCCAGTTCTTGCAAGTTTTGTAAAGTAGGAAGAGGTTGATTAAGGAGATATGAAAATGTATGAAAAACCAGTAATGGAAATAATTGAATTATCGACTAATGATGTAGTAACCAACTCAGAATTCGAATACGGAAACGTCGGAGACGGCGAATCCGACGAATTCGAGGGGTTTTAGAAAGGAGGTAGTTCTATGGGATTAATGAAAAACAAAAGAGTAGCTGGAATATTGGTTGCCTTACTTATGCTATCAGGTGTGTCCTTTATCGGAACTTCAAGTCAAGAAGTAATGGCAAGTGAGCCGGCTACCATTAAAGAAGATGTTTTAAGTGTAAAATGTCAGGTCTCTAATGACATGACAAAACTTCGTATGGTAACAACCATTGATGGTGTGGAACAATACAAGAGTCTTGGTTTTGAAATTAAGTTTTTGGCAGATGATGACGGTCCGGCAAAGACCAAGAATCATACTGTTAAAACAGTTTTTCGTAAGATTGATTCCAAAGTGGAAGGTGTGGATTATGATTTTAGTACCAAAGTATTCCATGCGGAATCAGAATGGTTTGCAACATATACCATAACAGGAATACCAGAGGAATACCAAGATAACGGCATTATCATCAAACCATATGTTACTATTCGTGGAACGGGCCAGAAAATATATGGTCAAAGTCGTTATTTGACAATGTCGGATATAAATAACGGAGTTGTGAGTTTGCCGGTTAAAGGTCAACTAACAAACCCAACAGTAGCAGATAATGAAGTAGTAGAAAAATACTATGATGGAATGTATACGCATGTAAGGGTAAAAAAAGATTATGCGGAGCTTCCTTCTATTTCTACATATACTGTTACTGATAATGGGAATGAGTATACAGCAAAATATCGTTATCTTCATTCACAAGTAACAAGTGATACTTCTTGGTACACAGAAACTGAAGATGGAAATAAGGTAATTGTTACTGCCGGAGATTTGCAAGGCTTTCAGAAACTTGCGGCGGCAAACAATTTTGCAAGTGAAACAGTATATCTTGGAGCAAATATTGATTTGAACCCAGGATGGGTAGCTGGTGCGACAGCACCAACAAACGGATGGACACCAATCGGACGTTCATCTTCAGGTTTTAATGCTTTCAATGGAACATTCGATGGACAAGGACACACAATTAGCGGTGTGTATATAAATAGTACATTACAAAGAAGCGGTTTGTTTGCAACAAGTGCTGCAGATGCCGTTATTAAAGATTTTACATTAGAAAATAGTTATATATACAATTCAAGTTCAAGTG
>JAZRRJ010000020.1:0-2674 GCA_045650645.1 Faecalimonas sp.
ATGTTATGAAATCCCTGCTGATTTGTACACTCATCTTGCTGATGACAATAATGGTTGGTTGTACCGATGCTTCTCGTAAGAAAGCACCGGTTACAATCGATTTGCGGCATCAAGAAATTTCTTTGCCCGATTTGATTATTGGGGGACCTCGCGGTATGGTAAAAAAGGGAAATTACCTAATTGTGTTGGACTGGTCAACCAAATATTTCTATCACCTGATTGATTTGAAAAACAAAGAATATAAAGCTAAGTTCATTCGAAAAGGACAAGGCCCCAATGAATTGATAGATCCTTGGAATATTCATTCTTTTGATGAAAAATCCCCTTATTATTATTCGTTGCAAAAAGGGATGCATCTTATTCGTTTTTGTTTCGATACGCTTACCACGCAACTGTCTATGGAAAAATATATGAAAATAGACAGAAGCCGTTCGCTTGTGTTTGATTTAGCCCCTCTGTCAAATGAATTATTTGTAGGCAATGGAATTTTTGATGATGTAATGTTCAAGACCTATTCGCCCAAGGACAGCTCTGGATTGGCATTTGGAGAATATCCCTATAAAGATTTTGAAGAAAAGAGAATATCCAATCGGCAACGTGCTATGGCTTATCAAGGAAATATAAAAGCAAATAACCAAAATTGTTTTGCTTATGCTACGCATAATGCAGAACAAATCTATTTCTATGAGTTACAGAATGGTCAAGCCGTTGAATTAGGTCGTGTGAATGAAGGTTTTGCAGAATATGAACCGGCAGGTGGAAGGAGTGGCATCAGTGTTGCCCATAATGCACTTCATCCCTGGATATTCGTTGATTTGGAAGTCTCTGACAATTATGTCTATGCATTGTATTCCGGACGGACATTTGCAGAATATAAATTAGAATGCCAGCTTGGCGAAAGCATTCGTGTATATGATTGGCATGGCAACTTGAAGAAAGAATACCGTCTGGATGTCCCTGTTCTCAATATCTGTGTTGACGAGAAAGGAAAGCGCATCTATGCTTTTGCTAATATACCCGACCCTACATTGGTGTATTTTGACTTGCTGGAATGATGATGATTCAATTTCAGTTGTTTATTATTGAAAAAGAATGCGAAAAAGTGATTCTTGAGCAGATTTCAGAAAGAGTTCAGGAAAAATACTTGGTTGGAGTGTGTCCGAACGGTATTTTTGTGGCATAAAACCAATTAAATTACGTTATGAGAAATATACTTTGCTTGTTTGTTTTAATTTCTTTTCTGTCCTGTCAGAAACAAGAAATCGGTACACCCGTCCAGACCATCACTTTGGATTTGCATGTTGACCAACAGCTGTTGCATGGAGCGGATTTGTTGGCAAAAGTTTGGGATTCCAATGAAACCAATATGAATAAGCTCTATATACAGAACACCAAATTACGCACCATACTTAAAGAATTAGGCGATGGGTTCGATATTGTAAGTATGGATAGGAGTCATTTCCGGTTTATCTTCCCAGATTTGCAGGCGGACTGTAATGTGCTGAAAATGTGACATGTAAAGGATTGGAAAGGCGATTTTTATCAAAGAGTTGTCATTAATTAATAAAATTTATTCTAACTTTGTAGTTATTGATAACTAAAAAAAGAAGAAAACCATGAAGAAGATATTTAAACCGGCCTTGCTCGCCGTTTTTGCAGTTCTTACAGCCGTTAATGTTTATAAGGCGCAGACGGATGTTCAGTTGTCCGATGCTCAGTTGAAGAATGTGGAAGCTCTTGCTAGTGGCGAAGACTTTAAGGAGTTTTATTGCATGGGTAGTACTCCAATGTGTGATGAAGATAAATCTGGAAATGGGCAACATTTGTGGGGAGTAAAAAAATATTTTCCTGAAGAATGATAAATTGATGTTATGAAATCACAGTTCGTTTGTACGATTATCCTACTAATGGCAATGATGATTGGTTGTACCGGTGCTTCCCGAAAGGAAGCATCGGTTACCATTCACTTGCAACATCAGGAGATTCAGTTACCCGACTTGATTATTGGGGGACCAGTAGGTATGGTGAAAAAAGGGAATTTCTTGCTTGTTCTAGACCGTTCTACCCGCTATTTTTATCATCTGATTGATTTGAAAACGAATGAATATAAGGGAAGATTCATTAAAGAAGGACAAGGACCTGGTGAATTGAACCGACCGGAAGATATACATTCGTTGGATGACTCGCCCTTTATCTACTCAATGGATCATATGGCAGGTATAGTCCGTTTACAGATAGATACCATAAATGGAAATGTAAATATGGAAAGGTATGCCAAACGGGAAAAAGGATGGCTCTTTTTTGATTTGGCTCCTTTGTCGGACGATTTATTTATAGGCAATGGAACATTTGAAGACGTGATGTTCAAGACTTATTCGCCTCAAAATGTTTTTGGAATGGCATTCGGAGAATATCCCTATAAGGATTCCGAAGAAAAGAGAATATCCAATCGGCAACGTGCTATGGCTTATCAAGGAAAAATTAAATCAAATGGTCTGAGTCGTTTTGCTTATGCTACATATTCAGCAGAGCAAATCTATTTCTATGAATTAAAGGATGGTCAAGCCATTGAATTAGGCCGTGTAAATGAAGGTTTTGCAGAATATAAACCGGCAGGTGGAATTAGTGTTGCCCATAATGCATTGCACCCTATGGGGTTTACAGATTTGGAAGT
>JAZRRJ010000021.1:0-43634 GCA_045650645.1 Faecalimonas sp.
GTTAGGTTTTTTAGGAGTCGCTGTTTTAACTGCTGTACAAACTCCACGTTTTTGTGGTGCTGAAGCATCAGTTGCTCTCTTTCTCAAAGAGTTGTAACCTTTTTGAAGAGCTGGTGCTGTAGATTTCTTTACAGAAGTTTGACGACCTTTTCTTACTAACTGGTTAAATGTTGGCATTCTTTTCACCTCCTATGAATTCTGTTGGTTGCTTTGTAAATCTTCTTACAAATATTTTTGCGCACCAAAAAAGCAATGCCTTCTTATGCACGCTAAGATAGTTTATTATGAAAATGTCAAAAAGTCAAGTATCTCTCGTGATTTTTTTGCATTTTCTTCTAAATAAATAAACACAAGATTGGCAGCGTTATCATAGACAAGATCGTACTCATAAAAATCATGCCTGTAGCAACCTCTTCATCCCCTCCATACTTCGATGCCAAAAGTACCGTCGTAATCGGTGTTGGCATTCCTGCAATAATCACCGTAATTCCGCGAAGCATTGGGTCTATTGGCAACTTTGCCGTAATTGCCAAGATGACTGCTGGTATTACGAGCAATCTAACAAATGTGTAAAAGAATAGATTTTTCCGGAATAATCCCTTCGGATTCATTTCTGCCAACATCATTCCCACTAGCATCATGCTGAGCGGGGTATTGCTTCCGCTGATACCCGAAATCGTTTCTTCTAAGAATCCAGGTAATCGCACTCCTGTGAGAATAAAAATTATTCCAATATACATCGCAACTACACATGGGTGTAATAACACTTTCTTCCATAAGTTTACTTTCTCACCCTTTAAAAACACAGAAATCCCAACCGTCCACACTACCACTCTTACAGGCAACATAAACAGCGCATTATAAAAAAGCCCCGTGCTTCCATACACTCCCTCTATAACAGGATTTCCCAAAAAACTTCCATTTGATACAATCGTTCCATAACAAAGTGTTTTTTGCTCTTTATCTTCTTTTCTATATAATAGGAAAGCAATCAGAATGCTGACCAAGTTATACCCGACAGATAAAAGCAGTACCAGACCACTTGTTACCAGCATATCCCAACTGAATTTTCCCAAAAATGCATTCACTATATTAAAAGGCAACGTGACATAAAGACAGAGATTGATGAGATTTTTTCTTCCTTCACTTCCCACAATCTGAGTTTTGCGAACAATAAACCCAACAATCACAAGAAGAAACATCATCAATTGTACATTTATCATATTTTTCAAAACCATAGTTCTTCTCTCCTTTCGTCACCTCACCTATTTTATTACAATTCTTTTTTTGTGTAAATAAAAAGAAGATCTTTTCACAAAGACCTTCCCAATTCCTAACGCCCGTTAATTTTTCTAATAATTTCATCTCCAACTTCTGCTGTCGTCGCTGTTCCTCCCATATCTGGAGTTAATACTTTCTGATCCACCAAAACTTCTTCGATACATTGAATTAAACGTTCACCCCAATTGGTATACCCAAAGAAATCCAACATCTGACTTGCGGACCAAACAGTTGCCAACGGATTTGCTTTTCCAGTTCCTGCAATGTCTGGTGCTGACCCGTGAATCGGTTCAAACATCGATGGGAATTTGCGTTCCGGATTCAAGTTTGCTCCTGCCGCAAGTCCCATGCCACCAGCGATTGCAGCACCAAGGTCCGTCAAAATATCGCCAAACAAATTGGAAGTAACTACAACTTCAAATCGTTTCGGGTCTTTTATCATAAACATACTTGCCGCATCTACCAAGTAAGAGTGCGTCTCTACCTCTGGATATTCTTTTCCAACCTCTTCGAAAATTTGATCCCAGAATACCATGGAATAATTCAAAGCATTTCCTTTACTGATGCTAGTGAGCGTTTTCTTCTGCTCCTTGGCTGTCTCAAAAGCATAGCGAATAATCCGTTCGCATCCCACTCTTGAGAACACGCCATCTTGAATGACAACTTCGTTTGGTTTTCCTTTATAGAGCCAACTTCCGCTACCAGCATATTCTCCTTCGCTGTTCTCACGAATAAATAGCATATCAACGTCTTCCTGTTTTACATCCTTTAACGGGCACGGAACACCCTTGATTAATTTTACTGGACGTAGATTCACATATTGGTCAAACCCTTTACGGATAATCAACAATAAATCCCAAAGGGAAATGTGATCAGGCACTCCCGGCGCTCCCACCGCACCAAGGAAAATCGCATCAAACTTTGCCAATCGCTCCATTCCGTCTTCCGCCATCATTCTTCCTGTTTCTTGATAGTATTCGCATCCCCACGGAAAATAAGTGAATTCAAACTCAAAACTTCCATCAAGTCGTGCCACTTCTTTTAACACTTTGACACCCTCGTCAATAACCTCTGGCCCAATCCCATCGCCTGCGATAACCGCTATTTTATGTATAATCATATGGATTCTCCTCTGATTTCTGTAATCTTCAATACAAATTTATTTTATATGGTTTTACTTTCAAAAACAATATAAAAAACAACACATATTATCAACATATATGTGGATAACATGCAAAAAGGAGAATGCACATTTTGCTATGCATTCTCCTTATATCTACTTATTCTTCAACACTTACTTCTTCCAAAACCACTTCTTCTGTAGCTTCTTCTACTACTTCTTCTATGATTTCTTCTGTTTGCACACCTGTGTCAATTTTTACATCACGGTATTGTCTCATACCCGTACCAACTGGAATTAACTTACCAATGATAACGTTTTCTTTCAATCCAAGGAGTGGATCCACTTTTCCTTTAATTGCTGCTTCTGTAAGAACTTTTGTTGTTTCTTGGAAGGAAGCTGCTGAAAGGAATGAGTCTGTTGCAAGAGACGCTTTTGTAATACCAAGCATAACTGGTTCTCCAGTAGCTGGTTCTTTTCCTTCTGCAACCAATCTTTCATTCGTTTCTTCAAAATCAAGAATGTCTACCATTGTTCCTGGCAAGAATTCAGAATCACCGTTTTCTTCCACACGTACTTTCTTAAGCATTTGACGAACGATAACTTCGATGTGCTTATCATTGATATCTACACCTTGGAGACGATATACGCGTTGTACTTCTTGAATCATATAATCTTGTACAGCACGAAGTCCTTTAATCTTCAAGATATCATGTGGATTTACGCTACCTTCTGTAAGTTCATCTCCTGCTTCAAGAACTGCACCGTCTTGAATTTTCAATCTTGATCCGTATGGAATCAAATATGCTTTTGATTCTCCAGTTTCATCATTTGTTACGATAACTTCACGTTTCTTCTTTGTGTCGTTGATTGTAGCAACACCACCGAACTCTGTGATAATTGCAAGACCCTTTGGTTTTCTTGCTTCAAAAAGTTCTTCAACACGAGGAAGACCCTGTGTGATATCTCCACCAGCAACACCACCGGTATGGAATGTTCTCATGGTCAACTGTGTACCAGGTTCACCGATTGATTGAGCTGCAATAATACCTACTGCTTCACCAACTTGTACCGGTTCTCCTGTAGCCATGTTCGCACCATAACATTTTGCACATACGCCGATGTGTGATTTACAAGTAAGGATTGTACGGATTTTCACTTCTGTGATTGGACCGCCATCCTTGCCAACACCAAATTTCATAATACGTTCTGCACGTTTTGGTGTAACCATGTGATTTGCTTTTACAATGATGTTTCCATCTTTGTCGCAGATATCTTCACATACATAACGTCCTGTAATACGTTCTTGTAAGCTTTCAATTTCTTCATTTCCTTCCATAAATGCACGAACGTACATACCTGGAATTTCAGCACCCTTTTCCACACAGTCTACTTCGTGGATACTGAGTTGTTGAGAAACGTCAACAAGACGTCTTGTCAAGTATCCTGAATCGGCTGTACGAAGAGCGGTATCGGAAAGACCTTTACGAGCACCATGGGCTGACATGAAGTATTCCAATACGTCAAGACCTTCACGGAAGTTTGATTTGATTGGCAACTCAATGGTACGACCTGTTGTATCAGCCATAAGACCACGCATACCAGCAAGCTGTTTAATCTGCTTGTCAGAACCACGGGCACCAGTGTCAGCCATCATAAAGATGTTGTTGTACTTATCAAGACCATCCAACAATGCCTTTGTAAGAGCATCATCTGTGTTCTTCCATGTTTCAACAACTTCTTTGTAACGTTCTTCTTCTGTAATAAGACCACGCTTGAAGTTCTTTGTAATTTTATCTACAGTTTCTTGTGCTTCCTGAATCATTTGTGGTTTCTGTGGAGGCACTGTCATTTCTGAAATAGATACTGTCATCGCAGCTCTTGTAGAATACTTATATCCTGTTGCTTTGATTTTATCTAATACTTCAGCTGTTACTGTAGCACCATGTGTGTTAATTACTTTTTCAAGAATTTGTTTGTTTTGTTTCTTACCTACAAGGAAATCTACTTCCAAAAGAAGTTCATTTCCAGGAATGCTTCTATCTACAAAACCTAAATCTTGTGGAATGATTTCATTAAATAAGAAACGTCCCAATGTAGATTCTACAACACCACTCATTTCTTCGCCTTCGATGTTCTTTGTAACACGAACTTTGATACGTGAGTGTAATGTAATAACACCATTTTCATATGCTAAGATAGCTTCATTTAAGTTCTTGAAGCACTTTCCTTCTCCTTTTACACCAGGTCTCTCCTGTGTCAAATAGTAAATACCAAGAACCATATCCTGCGAAGGAACAGCTACTGGACCACCATCTGATGGTTTCAACAAGTTGTTTGGTGAAAGAAGCAAGAAACGACATTCTGCTTGTGCTTCTACAGAAAGTGGCAAATGGACAGCCATCTGGTCACCGTCGAAGTCGGCGTTGTATGCAGTACATACCAATGGATGAAGTTTAATCGCCTTACCTTCTACAAGAATTGGTTCAAATGCTTGGATACCAAGTCTATGAAGGGTAGGGGCACGGTTTAACATAACCGGATGTTCTTTAATTACTTCTTCCAATACATCCCAAACTTCTGGTTGAAGTCTTTCTACCATTTTCTTAGCATTTTTAATATTGTGAGCAGTACCATTTGCTACTAACTCTTTCATAACGAATGGCTTGAATAATTCAATTGCCATTTCTTTTGGAAGACCACATTGATAAATTTTAAGTTCTGGTCCTACTACGATAACGGAACGTCCTGAATAGTCAACACGTTTTCCAAGTAAGATTTGTCGGAAACGTCCTGACTTACCTTTTAACATGTCAGACAATGATTTCAGTGCTCTGTTTCCAGGTCCTGTTACCGGACGACCACGACGTCCATTATCAATCAAAGCATCTACTGCTTCTTGAAGCATTCTCTTTTCATTGCGCACGATGATATCAGGTGCTCCTAATTCCAAGAGTCTTCTCAAACGATTATTTCTATTGATGATTCTTCTGTACAAATCATTTAAGTCAGATGTTGCAAAACGTCCACCATCTAATTGTACCATTGGACGTAAATCCGGTGGGATAACCGGAATGACATCCATAATCATCCATTCTGGTTTGTTTCCTGAACCACGGAATGCTTCTACTACTTCCAAACGTTTCACGATTCTTGCTCGTTTTTGTCCTGTAGATCCTTTTAAGCCTTCCTGTAATTCTTCATATTCTTTTTCAAGATCAATTGCACGAAGAAGTTCTTGAATTGCTTCTGCTCCCATGCCAACACGGAAAGTATCTCCCCAAACTTCTCTTGCTTCTTGATATTCTTGTTCTGACAATACTTGTTTGTATTGTAAACTTGTTTCACCTTTATCTAATACAATATATGACGCAAAGTACAATACTTTTTCCAATGTTCTTGGTGATAAATCAAGAACCAATCCCATACGGCTTGGAATTCCTTTGAAATACCAAATATGAGAAACTGGCGCAGCAAGGGCAATGTGCCCCATGCGCTCACGTCTTACACTTGCTTTTGTGATTTCAACACCACATCTATCACAAACAACACCTTTGTAACGGATTTTTTTGTATTTACCACAATGACATTCCCAGTCCTTGCTAGGTCCGAAAATTCTTTCACAGAAAAGACCGTCTCTTTCCGGTTTTAAAGTTCTGTAATTGATTGTCTCTGGTTTTGTAACTTCGCCTCTCGACCATTCTAAGATCTTTTCAGGTGACGCCAAGCCAATTTTAATTGCATCAAATGTAATTGGCTCGTATGCTGGTTCATTATTATTTACTGGCATTCGGCAATCCTCCTATTCTTCGTCTAACATATCGTTAAATTCAACATCCATTGCATCCAAAGCATCGAATGTATCTTCGTAAGGTTCTTCAACGTCTACGAGTTCTCCGCCTTCAAACTCTTGTTGGCTGAATCCGTGTTCGCCAAGATTTCCTTCTTCTTGATATCTTCTGTCTCCTTCAATAATAGAATGTAAATCTGTTTCACCATAGTCAATTGTCTCTGTGATTTCAACTTCTGTGTTGTCATCTCTTAAGACTTTCACATCAAGACCAAGTGATTGTAATTCTTTCAGAAGTACCTTGAACGATTCAGGGATACCTGGTTCAGGAATATTTTCGCCTTTGATGATTGCTTCGTATGTTTTCACACGTCCAATAACATCATCTGATTTTACTGTTAAAATTTCCTGCAATGTGTATGATGCACCGTATGCTTCCAGTGCCCAAACTTCCATTTCACCAAATCTCTGTCCACCGAACTGAGCTTTACCACCCAATGGTTGTTGTGTTACCAATGAGTAAGGACCGGTAGAACGAGCATGAATCTTATCGTCTACTAAGTGGTGAAGTTTCAAGTAATGCATGTGTCCGATTGTTACCGGGCTATCGAAATATTCACCAGTTCTACCATCACGAAGACGAACTTTACCGTCACGTGACAATGGAACACCTTTCCACAATTTTCTGTGGTCTCTATTTTCTGATAAATATTCTAATACTTCCGGAAGTAATGAAGCACCATGTTTTGCTTCAAATTCTTCCCATTCAAGATTTACATAATCGTTTGCCAAATCCAATGTGTCCATAATATCCACTTCGTTTGCACCATCAAATACTGGTGTTGCAATGTTGAATCCTAATGCTTTTGCAGCAAGACTCAAGTGAATTTCAAGAACCTGTCCAATGTTCATACGTGATGGTACACCGAGTGGGTTAAGCACGATATCAAGTGGACGTCCGTTTGGTAAGAATGGCATGTCTTCTACAGGAAGTACACGTGAAACAACACCCTTGTTACCGTGACGACCAGCCATCTTATCTCCTACGGAAATCTTTCTCTTTTGTGCAATGTAAATGCGAACAGATTCGTTTACACCTGGAGATAATTCATCTCCATTTTCTCTTGTAAACACTTTTGCATCTACAACAATACCATATTCACCATGTGGTACTTTAAGGGAAGTATCTCTTACTTCTCTCGCTTTTTCGCCGAAGATTGCACGAAGTAATCTTTCTTCTGCAGTCAATTCTGTTTCTCCCTTTGGAGTAACTTTACCAACTAAGATGTCCCCTGCGCGAACTTCTGCACCAATGCGGATAATACCTCTATCATCCAAATCTTTCAATGCATCATCACCTACACCTGGAATATCACGTGTGATTTCTTCTGGTCCAAGTTTTGTGTCACGAGCTTCTACTTCGTACTCTTCAATATGAATTGATGTATACACATCATCTTGTACTAATCTTTCGCTAAGAAGAACAGCATCTTCGTAGTTATATCCTTCCCATGTCATGAAACCAATGAGTGGGTTCTTTCCAAGAGCCATTTCACCGTTTGCTGTTGAAGGTCCATCTGCAATTACTTGTCCTTTTTCTACTCTTTCGCCTTTTGAAACGATTGGTTTTTGGTTGTAGCAGTTGCTTTGGTTACTACGTAAGAACTTCGTCAATTTATAAACTTTCTTGTTGCCGTCATCTTCTTTAATGATAATTTGTGTTGATGTTGCACGTTCTACAACACCTGCTTCTTCTGCAACTACACAAACACCTGAATCTACTGCAGCAATTGTTTCAATACCTGTTCCAACTACAGGAGCCTCTGTAATCATAAGAGGAACTGCCTGACGTTGCATGTTTGATCCCATGAGCGCACGAGTCGGGTCATCGTTTTCAAGGAATGGAATGAGAGCAGTTGCTACAGAGAATACCATTTTTGGTGATACATCCATGTAATCGAATACTGTTCTTTCATATTCTTGTGTTTCTTCACGATAACGTCCAGATACGTTCTTGTGAATGAAGTGTCCTTCTTCATCCAATGGCTCACTCGCTTGTGCCACGTGATAATTATCTTCTTCATCAGCTGTCATATAAACAACTTCTTCTGTAACTACTGGGTTCTTCGGATCTGTTTTATCAATCTTACGGTATGGTGCCTCTACAAAACCATATTCGTTAATTCTTGCATATGTCGCAAGAGAGTTAATCAAACCGATGTTTGGACCTTCAGGAGTTTCGATTGGACACATTCTTCCATAGTGTGAATAGTGAACGTCACGAACCTCAAATCCGGCTCTATCTCTTGACAAACCGCCTGGTCCGAGTGCTGATAAACGTCTCTTGTGAGTCAACTCACCAAGTGGGTTGTTTTGATCCATAAATTGTGACAATTGTGAAGAACCAAAGAATTCTTTCACTGCAGCTGTCACTGGTTTGATGTTGATAAGTGATTGTGGAGAAATACCTTCCAAATCTTGTGTTGTCATTCTTTCACGAACAACTCTTTCCAATCTAGCCAAACCAATTCTATATTGATTTTGCAACAACTCACCTACTGCACGAATACGTCTATTTCCTAAGTGGTCAATATCATCATCTGTTCCCATACCATATTCCAAGTGGATATTGTAGTTAATAGATGCTAAAATATCTTCTTTTGTAATATGTTTTGGAATCAATTCATTTATATTCTTGCGGATTTGTTCTTTTAATTCATCAATGTCGCCAGCTGTTTCTTCTAAAATTTGAGCAAGAACTGGATAGAATACTGCTTCTGTTACGCCCACTTCTTCAGGGTCAACATCCACAATCGCTCCAAGATCTACCATCATATTAGAAAGCACTTTGATGTTGCGTTCTTCGCCTTGGATCCAAACATAAGAAACTGCTGCATTTTGAATTGCATCTGCTTTTTCTTTTGTAATCTTTTCACCCTTTTCAGCGATCACTTCACCAGTCACAGCACTTACAACATCTTCTGCCAAAACTTGTCCTGCAATACGATATCTAAATGCTAATTTTTTATTAAATTTATAACGTCCAACTTTTGCAAGGTCATAACGTCTTGCATCAAAGAACATTGCAGTCAATAAACTTTCTGCACTATCTACTGCAAGTGGTTCACCTGGACGAATCTTTTTATACAACTCCAAAAGACCTTCCTGATAATTTTCAGCAACGTCTTTTCCGAAACTTGCCAAAATCTTTGGTTCTTCACCAAACATTTCTACAATCTCAGCATTTGTTCCAACTCCAAGTGCACGAATCAACACTGTAATCGGAACTTTTCTTGTTCTATCTACACGAACCCAGAATACGTCATTGGAATCTGTTTCGTACTCCAACCATGCTCCACGATTCGGAATTACTGTAGAAGAATACAATTCTTTTCCTACTTTATCGTGTCCGATTGCATAATAAATTCCTGGGGAACGAACCAACTGGCTTACAATAACACGCTCAGCACCGTTAATTACAAATGTTCCGGTCTTTGTCATGAGCGGCAAATCTCCCATGAAAATTTCATGTTCGTTAATTTCGTCTGTCTCTTTATTGTAAAGTCTGACTTTCACCTTTAATGGTGCTGCGTAAGTTGCATCGCGTTCCTTACATTCTTCAATCGTGTATTTCACATCGTTCTCGCATAATGTAAAATCAACAAATTCCAAACTTAAATGCCCGCTATAGTCAGCAATTGGCGAGATGTCTGCAAATACTTCTTTTAATCCAGTGTCAAGAAACCATTGGTAGGAATCTTTTTGCACTTCGATTAAGTTCGGCATCTGTAAGACTTCTTTTTGTCTAGAATAACTCATACGCGAACTTTTTCCGTTTTTAATAGGATGAATTCTGTTTTTCTCCATTGACGTTTCACTCCTCGTACATATTATTTTTAGAGAAATTGCACATAATACAGCACAATACTCCACAATAGTGCAACTTAAAATGTACCATACATTTGTCAAGGTGTCAATACACTTTTTTCATTTTTTTCCATAAAAAAATCTCCTGGCGACCAGTTTGCCAACTAGTCACTAGGAGGTGCATAAGATTCTATTTTTTTCCTCAACATTTCAACAGCACTTTCATCCGGAAGACATTCCAACCGAAATACCGGAACCTGTGAAATCAAATCCGTTAACAGAGCAACAACCTTTTGCACAAATCGCTCATCTTGCTGATGAATGGTTGTTTCGGGATACAAAAACCGAAATGACTCTTTCAAATCCAACCGGTTGATTTGATTTTCTTTTGCCTGCCCAAGTACTACAATCGCAGAGATAGGTGTGCTTTTATTACAATAAATGCCTGATGTCCCAGCATAAGGGATGCCCCACGCAGTCCAACTCGTGTCAGTCATGCCTACCGCCACTCTGTCACCATTGATAATTTCCGCTCCCATGTTCTGTCTCCACAGCTCTGCCTGTGTGGATTTTCCAATGCCAGATGGTCCCGAGAATAGGATCCCTTGCCCTTTGTATTCCACAAACGACGCATGCAACAATAGTCGATTCTGCTGTAACAGTAATTGTTCGGCTACAATTCTATTAAAGATTCCCGAACTCCCCGTAAAATAATGCTCATATTCTTTCAAATACAAAAGTAATACGTTGCCTTCTTCTTGATAGCAAGTAACCGAAAATGGTGGGAGTCCAACTTCATTTACATGGAAAATGCGAAGTTCTTTGTCGACATAGAGATAATAATTGGTTCCTTCCCAATATCCCCCTGGTTCTAACTTCGGTAATTGTTCGCAGTCATGCACATCCAACATGACATCAACCGTAGGTGGTGTCTCCTTAAAAAGAAATGGCTTCAACCTATCCGAAATTGTAATATCATTAGCAAGTTGAATTTTCACAACACAACCAGCCAGATTAACAAAAAATGTTTTCATAATATTCCTCGTGATTTCAAAAGAAGACCACAAGATAAGCTTCTTGTGACCTTCTTTTTTAGTTTTATTTAAGAACGAAACATATACTGTCCTTCGCTTGGATTGTTGTAACAAACCATACCTGACAACTCCCCGTCTATACTACATGTACTACCTACGACTGTGGAGTTAAAAAGAACGTTACCCTCTCCAAATTCCCAGCCACATGGATGGTCGCTTAGATTTACTTGATCTTGAGGTATGCTGTCCCAGCAATCCCTAGCTGCCGTGTGCACAATAGCAAAACGCTCCACTGCAATCAGCGGCTTTTTATATTGCTTTTTCATACATTCCATCCTCCAATCTACTTTCCTATCCACGTCACAACATTATAGAATAGTTTTTTCAAGAACACAAGTATTTTCTCCCCAAACGTAAGGTTTCAACTTTCCTTAGAATCTTTCAATCCTTTTTCTTCCGCTTTTCTTTTCATTGTTCGTCTCCTCTTACCTTGCCGTTTTCCACACGATATACTCTGTCACAAATTGCAAGTACACTTGGGCGGTGTGTAGTAATAATACAAGTACACTCCTTTCGTGCCTCCATCAAATTTCGAATCAATTTTTCTTCTGTCTCCATATCCAATGCACTCGTTGCTTCATCCAAAAGAAGTACCGGTGCATTTGCTAGCAACGCTCTCGCAATAGATAAGCGTTGTAACTGCCCTTCTGAAAATCCGCCACCTTGTTCCTTGACTGGTCTGTCGAGTCCCAAAGGAGAGCGGTGAACAAAATTGTATGCACACGCTATTGCGAGCACTTCATTTAACTCCTCATCCGTTGCATCCTTTTTCACAAGACGTAAATTTTCTGCTACAGTTCCTGCAAACAATATATTATCCTGTGGAACGTAAGAAAATAATTTTCTTGTAGCTGCACTGATTGGAATCTCATTTTTGTCTCCATCTAGTGACACAGTCAATGTTCCACTTTGAGCAGAAACTACGCCCAACAACAATCTTAATAACGTAGTTTTCCCTTCACCTGACGGTCCAACAACTGCCACAACTTCTCCTGGTTTCACCGAAAAATCTGCTTTTTCGAATACGCTTCTTCCATTTTTATATGTAAAATCAATCTTCTTCCCTTGAATAAAGATTCCTTTTCCCTCTTTACGAAGCATATTTGCCTCATTTTCACATACACGTCGTTCCGCTGGCATATCCATAAGTATCATAATACGACCAGCCGCCGTTGTCGCTGAGACAACTCCCGGGACCATATGTACAAGTCCTTGAAAGGTCCCCGCCAACATCGACGACAACTGCAAGAACAAAATCATAGTTCCGTAAGAAATGTGTCCTCCCCACAAACGGTATAAACTCCAACCAAAGCAAATGCCAGCAACCACTCTTCCCACTGTTGACATCAATGCTCCTGTGTACACTGCAAACTGATTATAATCCAATTTCGCATCTCGATAAGTCTTTTGTACTTCTCTAAGTTTTTTTCCATACAAATTGGTAAGTCCAAACGACTTGATTGTCTGTATATTTTGAAACGACTCCTCCTGAAAAGCCATCACATCAGAACTAATTTCTCGCATTTTTTTATTATGCTGACGCATACGTTTTGATAAGTAATAAGAAGCCAACATAGTAATCGGTGCACTCAAAAGCGCCAAAAGCGCTAAAGTGCCATCGTAATACAAGATAACAATCAATGTACTTACAAACTGAAATACTCTTGTTACAAATCCTGGCAACCAACCTACTACACAAGCAGATACACTACTTACATCGTTATCTACACGATTCAACAAATCGCCAGAATGAAATTCTGACATCGTTTCCCAATCTGCATGCATAATCTGGTCATACACATCCCGACGTATTTCCTGGTCTACATCAACTTCAATTTTAGCAATTTTTCGCTCACTATAAGCATGAATCAAAATAGCAAACAATTGCAACACAACATAGGCAGCAATAAATGGTATTGTTGCCCGAAATCTATACTCTACCACCTCGTCGAAAATGCGCTTTGTAACCAATCCTATCCCAAGACTGGTGCCAACTCCTGCCATTCCCAATACGATGTGTCCTAATATTCTCTTTTTGTACCTAAGAGCATACTGTGAAATCCATTTCAACTCACCAAAGATTTCCCTTGGCATGGACCACCTTTCCTTTTTTTTCATTCTTTTCTTCCTTATTTGTTTAATAAGTATCGTAGATTCTCACCATCATAATACGACTGGCGCCTTTCTCATGCTGTACTTTCCTGTACAATGATAACCTTTATGAGAACACCGCAACAAAATACCACCTACAAGCAACACTGCCAGGGATATTGCTATGCCTATGATCATTTACTTTTTCCGCTTTGTCATAGTTATCTCCCTACTTTTCTTAAGAGTTCCTCCTCTAAACAGTGGCACGCACTCGGATATTTTTTTGACATACGACACCGGTACTCCGGTACTGTGTGAAAATTACCACTCTCTGTGATTACCATAGCCGCACACGCTTTACACTGGTCTCTCAACTCACAAGCTTTGCATTTTACTGGCAAACGTATCTCGCGAGTTTTTTCGCGCACGTTCATCCATGCTCTTTCAAATCCCACATCAAAGACATTGTTAGAATCCTCATCCGGAAAGATTCCACACGGAAGCATATTCCCTTCCCAAGTAATCCAAAAACTACACTTTCCTGCTCGACAACGGATCCCATCTCCCTCTGATTCTATTTGCGGGCATTCTTCTTCAAGTTCAGCCGGAAGAGATAACGGTGCATGTTTTTTCATTCTTTCTAAGAACATTTCCTCCCCATCTGTCAGTGCAGTAATTCTCGCCGCCTGATATGCCGCCTCCTCTGGTGTAAACCTTTCGTTCAATCCTATCATATTGACATCACGTCTAACTGGCGGAAACATATAACTAGTTGCTTGTATAACGAGTTGTTCTTCCTTTGCGAAGGCAAAAACCCCTTCTAAATCATTTACATTATGTGGTGTAACACTACAATTTATTTTGACGGTAAATCCCGCTTCCTTCAAAAGTCTTATGGCCTGTGTCGCTTGTGTGAATCCTTTTGGATTCCCACATAGGCGTTCATAAGTCTCATCGGATGCTCCATATAATGTAACATTAAACCTGGATGGAGGGCACTTTTTCAGCCACTCTATGGTCTGAGAATCAATCATTGTTCCATTCGTGTTAATTGATATAATTAACCCCATGTAATGAAGCCCCATTAGAACTTCCCTTATACCAGTATACAAAAAGGGTTCTCCACCTGTAATTAACAGGTATAACATTCCCGCCTCTTTTGCGCGTTCGCCTAACTGAATCCATTCTTCTGGCATGTGCAATGGCGAAATCGCCTCCTGCTCAGCTTTGGTCTTACGCACATAACACATCTTACACGCCATGTTACAACACGGTGTCAGTTCAAAGGTTCCACTTAGCGGCAACCCTTGATAAGATGCTTTTGTATATAAATAATTTGTAATCTGAGCCTCTACTGGTTTTTGAATCATTTATTCTCCCTCTGTCCATATCGATGACCATAGCCGTATCCATAGCCATATCCATATCCATAACCGTATCCATAGCCGTATCCATATCCATATCGAGACAGCTGATGTTTACTTCCATTTAAAACTGCTCCTATTAGATTATCTGTTAATTGATTAAAAGATTCTAATGCGTCTGTCAGTTTATCAATGGATAAATGGTCCCCTTTGATTACAAACATTGTAGCATCTGCATGGTTTGTCCAAGACGCCACGTCTTCTGTCACCAGAATTGGAGAACCATCTAATATGATAAAGTCATAATTCGCTTTCCATTTTTCTATATCATCTTTATAATCTGTTTTTTTCTCTGGTCTTACTATATGAAGGTTCTTATGCTCCACTAGTCTATGTATCTGCTTTGAAGCGGTTTTACTAAAATCGCAATCAACAAAAATTGTCTGATATCCTTTTGCAGCCAGCGAGAGTGCCGTGTTGATTGCAACAGTTGTGGTTCCCTCTCCGTCTGACGCACCGCAGAACAAATAAACCTGATGTTGATGTTCCTCGGCATCCTTTTCTAAACGTCTTCGAATATTCCCCACTGCATCTTTTAAATCGAAATAACGAGACCCGTCTTCTGATATCATTGGGATCCCACCTCTTCGAACCATTTTCACGTAAGGCATATTCGCAACACATTGTAAACGAAAATATTGTTTGATATCTTCCTCTTCAACAATTGTTCTTCGAAGCAAAATATACCCTATTACCAGCATGCAGTAAATTGCCAGAATCACGAATGCTACTTTCCCGCAAATGCCCAAATATGCCGGCTCATTTTTAACATAACCACCTTCTGGTTCTTCGATCATTTCCAGATTAATATCCACCAATGCTACGCGGAATACTCTCGCATAATTGTCGAGAAACGTTTGAATCACCTTGCTAACCGTTTCCGCATCATCACCGGTGGAATACACAGTAAACAGATTCGTGGTTCCTATACGCTCTGCGGATATCGTTGCTGGCAAAGTTTCTACGTCCAACTCGTGACACATAGCATCTTTCATAACATCACTTGACACAATAGACGAAAAAGAAACCGCCAATTCATCCATAGCTTCCTTATTGTACTGATAATTTGATTCTCCGTTTTGTTCTCGTGTAACAGCAAAAGTTGCCTTGTCGCGATAAACTGCAACATATGAAAACTTCACATATGCGCCTGTTGTTACTACGGCAATTACCAACACCAAAATTAACCAAAGCCATGTTCTTCGAAAAATAATAAGTGCCTTGTTGAACATTTCCAGCAAATCAATTTCTCGATTTTTATTCCACATTCTGCACACCTCCTTCATCTAGATGCGCCCTCTTTTTCAGCATCCATGTCGGAGTTGAACGATTCAACACACATCCCATAACTGGTGTTCCTTGCATTATATAATGCTCGATTGTACGATTTACTAATGGAGTCGGTACTACATTCTGACAGACTACCAAAATCAACGCATCCGCATACTGTGAGATAATTCTAGAATCACTCATCATATGAGACGGTGGCGTATCAATCAAAACATAATCATAGTGTTCTCTACATTCTTGTAGCCACTCCTCTAATATTGGATTTTCAAGAAGTTCTAATCTTTTCGAAACTCCATGCTTAGTGTATACACAATCAATTTTCATACGTTCATGTGTAGTAACCGTCTGTTGAAACGGAATTTTCCCTTGCAAAGCTTCCTCAATGCCATGCTCCACATTCATCTCTAACAATTTATATAACGCCGGTTTTCCAAGATCTAAATCTACCAAAAGAACTTTTTTTCCATGTTTCGCCAAGGCGATAGCTAAGTTCAAAATAATCGAAGACTTGCCTTCGTTTTCCATTGTGCTGCTCACACTTACAATTTTATAATCTTTTTTTCTCGCTTGTGTCTCAAAACGTATTCTTAGGCGCCTAAACGCTTCCACAAATTCATAACTAGTTGTCATCTGTGTAATAAGTAGCGCCTTCTTTTTTTGAACTTTTCCCCATTTAACAATCGTTTTTGGTTCTTTTACAATATTTGCAAGCAAACGTACTTGCAATTTATTCTTCACATCATTTTTTTCTTTAATCGTATCCCTCAGAAAAGACAATACCCCATAAAAAATGATTGCTATCAAAAATCCTACACTTCCAAAAACAAGGAGATTTTTTAAATGATTCAGTTGATTGCTAGGCTTTATAGGAACCTGCATCTTATCAATCACTTCTAACCGGGTTTCTCCAATTACAAGACTTGCCACTTCCTCGTATCTCCCCATCATAGAATTTAACATGCGGTATGATATCTGTGGTGTAGTTGCTTCTGCCTTGATTTTCATCATATTCGTTCCCGGCACATTCTCGATCGAATATGAACCCTGTAGATTTTTTACACCTAGCTCCTTCTTTACCTCGTTCATAAATAAATTGCTGGATAATATATATCCTAAAGCAGTTGCAATTTCTTCCCCTTCCTCCTCTGACGACACAGTTCCGGAAGATTGTTTGCGAACGACAGACACCTCTGTATAATACTTTGGAGTGTATGTAAGCGTCAAAAACAAATCTGCCGCAATTGCAAAAATTACGCCAAACAAACAGATCATGTGCCATCTCACCAACACATCATGGACAATATTATAGATTTGCTCATTCCAGTTAAAACCCTGTCCGCTGTTTTGCTCCATACGTTCCATCTTTTATGTTCCCTCTCTTATTCCACTACAATAATTGCTTTCGCACGAGCAGTATTCCCTGCTTCCTCTTTTAATGTGTAATATACTTCATATACTCCTGGAGTATTAAAATCAACATCACTCTCTACTTGAATCATGTCATCGTACATCTGAACTGGTTGATTTCCTTGTAAAATTTCAAAAACATTTTCCTTTAAATCATAATTTTCACCTACTGGAACATATAACATATACTCCTTCAGGTTCATCTTGATTGGATATTGATTTTTGTCATATTCTAATACAACGCTAATATTGCTTTCTGTTCCTGTACTGTCATATACATGAATTTTCAAAACCACTTGATTATCTTGCAGTTTCCCGATATTCACTTCCACATTATTGGAAATATCACCATCCACACAGCTTACTGCCTCAACCATTTTATTGATTTTAGTAACTGAAATTGTATTTTGAATCAATGAATCATTTAACATTATTTTTGGTGGCTGATAATCCACATAAGAAATTGTTCTAAATGCCTGTGCCGCCTTATTATTTTTATCAAAGACTACATATCGAACCGTTCGATTCTTTTTCCCATCAAATGCCGAAATGGAATCAATAATAATATCAGAAGTCAGTTCGCCATCTTCTTTATCAATCGCGCGAACCCCTTCCAACAGACGACTACTGTCATCATCTACACTTAACTCCACATGTGTTTCTTCAAAAATAATTTGTGGCGCCTCATTGACATCCTCTCTCTCATAATAATTCAAAAACAAAATGTAACCTACAATCAGTGCAAACATGAGAAGGATGTAAATCCACCTTTTCCTCATAAACTTTACCTCTTTTTATCTCCGAATAATCGGTTTGTTCTCTATTACTTTCTTAGGATTCTCCTTAAAAATACTTGTCGCTTTTTCTTCTCCATACTTTTCTCGAATTTCCCGTTCCACATTTCTAAGTCCTGCGTTTCGATACCTAGGATGATGCGCATCACTCGCTATGAAATCAACAAAATTTTGTTCCAACATCCATACAGCAGTATGCAAAGATTTCACTCCATGTTTTCCTGCCAGGCTTCCCTTATTCACCTGAAACAGTGCTCCCATCTCGGCCGCCTTCCGAACACACAACCCTTTTCTGGATAAACAATCCTCTTGAATAAGTTCATATCTTTCTGGATGCGCAATAATCGGAATCCCACCTATCTCTTCCACACTTTCTATTCCTTCTAACAAAACGCTCTCTGTAACATTGAAATAGTATTCAATCAAATAATATCTACTTCCACAAAGCGGATAGTAATCCTGTGTCTGACACAAAAAATCTTTTCTTCCCTCGAACAGGATTTCCATTCCCGGGTGTAATCGAATGGGTATGTTGTGTCGTCTCACTTCATAACACAATCTATTAAAGCAAGTTCCTAATGCGTCATCATTATAATTAAAAAATCCATAACTAGGTGCGCAATGTGGTGTCAAAAAAACATCCGTCGTACCTCCTGCCGCCGCATTCTTCAACATTTGCAACGCCATTTGATAGTTTTTTGCCCCATCATCTACTCCTGGCATAATATGTGTATGTATGTCAATCAAAATAGACACTCCTTATTTTTTCTATCGCTGCATCAATGGATTCTTGGTTCGGATACATCACATAAAGACTTTGCCCGCTATAATAGGAATAATCTCTTCCGTCACTTCCATCCACACTTGTTGTTTCCACCGACCAAGCTGGCATATTATTAATTTGAAACTGTATCAATTCCTTAACATCCTTATCAGAGATATTAGTTTCTACACAATTACTCAAGGTTTGAAACAATTGTAAATAATCATATTTCAAAGTTGGGTTAGAGAGTTTGCTAACAATAGCCTCAATGACTTCCATTTGGTTTTTCCCTCTTTGGCGGTCTCCATCAATAAATGCATATCTTTCACGAGAAAACTTTAATGCTCTTTCTCCATTACATTCATTTTCTCCGACCACGAACCCGTCAAAAGCATAATCACTCTGAACAGTTATACCACCTATTGCATCTACAATATCAACTACACTTGTAAAATTCACGCGAACATAATAATGAATTGGTATGTCAAACAAATTTTCCAGTGTACTCACCGTACATCGTGGTCCAAACAATCCCGTATGAGTCAACTTATCATACTGACCATCCGTACGACCTATACTACTACCACCACTTACTATTGGAACATAATAATCACGGGGTATACTGATAAGAAGAATTTTCTCCTTTTTAGGATTAACAACTGCTAATATATTAACATCTGATCTAGACACCTTCTTAATGCCACCATACGTATCAATTCCACTAATCAATACTACAAAACTATCTTCCGAAACATCAACCTCTTTTGCAAAACTCTTTTCTTTCTCTGGATAGTTTATCGTATAAACAACTCTCGTATCTTTGGAAAATGTTGGATATTCTTCCTCCAATATATGTCGATACGCTTCGTCAAAAATGATAATAGGAACCTTCTTGTCATACAATCCCTTTACCATGTCATTAATGGAATCAAATTTTTCTGTCGGATTTTCACTTCCTCTTTCGTCCTTTAATGCTTTTAACATTTTATCTACACTATCTGGATAACAACGTGTTTGATATCCTAACACATGCATATCTTGAATATCTTCAACCGTTTTTATTTTATTTTCTTTCAAAACGATTAATGAAATATCTTTATATTCTATATTTTGTTCTGTAATGTTTGTAATCAACGAGTTTGTAACATAAAAGCCAAACCCTCCCAGGAAAAATATAACAGCAAATAGAACAGCCAAACTGTTCCCTATGGTTCTCACTGCTCGCTTTGCTTTCTTTGCAAACATCATAACAAACAAACTAGCGGCAACAATTACAATACCCAGTATTACTGCTACAACATATTTTGTCTTTAAGATTTGTAATTGAAGCAATTGTTGCATGAAATAACAAGCAGCAATCACATATAATGTGCTCGTATATATTCCCGGATTTTTAAATACACTTTTCATCCTAATTCCTCTATTAGTATCAAATTGTCATACAATATATTCAAAAATTCACCAAGGTCTTTCTCCGCTTCTTCTCGAGCAACCTCATAGTTGTCAATTAAATTTTGCACCAACTTATCTCGATCAGTTCCATTAACTAACTGTTCCCACAATAAAGCTCCAATCTCATTCACAGTAATCATACCATTAAACTCTAGTGCTGTTTTTCCCACGGGAACAATGATATAATCATCCCCTATTTGTCGCAAAATGTAATCGCCATTTAACTGAATCATCTATATCACCTGTCATTTTTAAACTATTTTATAAACTGTTTATTTCAACATTAAAATCCAAACAAATTCCTTCTTCATCACGCAAAGATATAAATTTGCATACTTATATAGTATTATACCACATAATTTCTTAGAAATCTCTTAAAATTTTTTCACCCATATCCCGTACAATTAACGGTATATTTATGCCACACATATAAAAAAGGCGTTGCACATTAATGTACAACGCCCATCTTTCATATACACCAAAATTATTTCAATGTAACTTCTGCACCTTCAGCTTCTAATTTAGCTTTGATTTCTTCAGCTTCTGCTTTAGAGCAAGCTTCTTTGATTACCTTTGGAGCTCCGTCTACAACATCTTTAGCTTCTTTTAATCCAAGTCCTGTGATTTCACGAACAACTTTGATTACTTTAACTTTTGATGCTCCAGCGTTTGTTAATTCTACATCAAATTCATCTTTTTCTTCAGCTGCTGCTGCTTCTCCAGCACCTGCTGCTGCAACTACAACACCTGCTGCTGCAGATACACCAAATTCTTCTTCACATGCTTTTACTAAATCGTTTAATTCTAATACTGATAATTCTTTGATCGCTTCGATCATTTCAGCTACTGTTAATTTTGCCATTTTTATTTACCTCCGTAAAATTTCTTTTTTCATTATTGGGCTTTGCCCTTAGTTTCTAAATTATTCTGCAGTTGTTTCTACTGCTTCTTCTGCAGGAGCTTCTGTTGCTTCTGCTACTGGTTCTGCAACTTCTTCTGTTGCTTCTGTTGTTGCTCCGCCATTTTCAGCGATTTGCTTAATAACACGAGCAAAGTTTGCGATTGGTGATTGAATGCTTCCAAGTAATTTTGAAAGTAATTCTTCTCTTGAAGGGATTGCTGATAATGCTTGAACACCAGCCATATCGTATACTTTTCCTTCTACCACACCGGCTTTTACTTCTAATTTGTCAGCTGTTTTTGCAAACTTGCAAATGATTCTAGCTGGCGCTGTAGCATCGTCTTTTGACACAGCCATAGCACTTGGTCCTTCCAAGTATGCTGAAAGTCCTTCAAACTCAGTTCCTTCGAATGCTCTCTTCATCATTGTGTTTTTGCAAACTTTGTAAATGATTCCAGCTTCTCTTAATTGTTTACGTAATTCTGTATCTTGAGCTACAGTTAAACCACGGTAATCAACAATTACAACTGATTGTGCGTCCTTCACGTCTTCTGCGATTGCTGCAACGATTGGTTGTTTTAATTCAACTTTTGCCACGAATGGTGCACCTCCTTATAATATTTTGTTTTGGCACCGCCGATTGTTTTTTATCGAGTTACGCTTGCGGAACTCGTGCGCCAAGTGCTTTTCCTTTTGCACTTGTGTGCATGCTCGCGCAGCGTTATATTTGCGAAAGCAAATATAAAAAACCTCTCCGCGAAAACAGAGAGGTTTTGTGAATTCGTTAATGAATTTCAATCTCCTCGGTAGGCGTTTTAAACCTTATGCCTTACGGCACCTACTGTCTTCGGCAGTTAATTCCTTGCACATTATAGCAAGGTATATATCAGATGTCAATAACAACTTTTACAATTTTGCAGGGTTAATTTTAACACCAGGTCCCATTGTAGATGTAAGTGTTACACTCTTCAAAAATTGACCTTTTACTGCTGCAGGTTTTGCTTTGTTGATTGCATCGATAAGCGTTTGGAAGTTGTCTGCTAATTGTTCTTCTGTAAAAGAAGCTTTTCCCACTGGCACGTGGATGATGTTTGTCTTATCTAATCTGTATTCAATCTTACCAGCTTTGATATCGTTAACAGCTTTTGTAACGTCCATTGTTACTGTACCAGCTTTTGGGTTTGGCATTAAGCCTTTTGGTCCAAGTACACGACCAAGACGACCAACAACACCCATCATGTCTGGTGTAGCAACTACTACATCAAATTCAAACCAACCTTCGTTTTGGATTCTTGGAATCAAATCCTCTGCTCCTACGAAATCTGCTCCTGCTGCTTTAGCTTCTTCTGCTTTAGCATCTTTTGCGAATACTAAGATACGAACTTTTTTACCTGTTCCGTGTGGTAATACTACCGCACCACGGATTTGTTGGTCTGCATGACGTCCGTCACAACCTGTTCTGATATGTGCTTCGATTGTTTCATCGAATTTTGCTACTGCTGATTTTTTTACTAATGAAATTGCTTCTGCTTTATCGTAAAGATTTCCTCTTTCGATTAACTTCGCAGCTTCTTGATATTTCTTTCCTCTTTTCATATTCAATAACCTCCTAGTGGTAATATCGGGAGCGAGCCCTCCCACGTTAATTTACAATGTTTCTTAAACAAGGTAGTTACGTTAGACTAACACGCTGCTTTGCACCGTCAAGTCTCGGTAACGGCTTTCGCACTGAATCCTCTGCGATTCATCAAGTGCTCAATGCCTATTCTTCTACTTTAACACCCATACTGCGGCATGTTCCTGCGATCATGCTCATAGCTGCTTCTACTGATGCAGCATTTAAATCAGGCATTTTCAATTTTGCAATTTCTTCTAATTGAGCCTTTGTGATGGTTGCTACTTTTGTTTTGTTTGGAACACCTGAACCAGATTTAAGTCCGCAAGCTTTCTTAATCAAAACTGCTGCCGGTGGTGTTTTTGTGATGAAGCTAAAGCTTCTGTCATTGTAAACTGTAATAACTACAGGGATGATTAAATCTCCTTGATCTGCAGTTCTAGCATTGAATTGTTTTGTAAATTCAACAATGTTTACACCGTGTTGTCCAAGTGCAGGACCTACCGGTGGTGCTGGAGTTGCTTTTCCAGCTGGAATTTGTAATTTAATATAACCTTGTACTTTCTTTGCCATTTTGTGTACCTCCTTGTGGTATTTGCGGGGATTTCCCTCCCACTGATTTTGTTACATTTTTTTAACTTCTGAGAATTGAATCTCTACTGGGGTCTCTCGACCAAACAGTTCTACATTGATTGTTAAAGTTTGTTTTTGTGAATTCACTTCTTTGACCATTCCAACAGTATCTTTCCAAGCTCCGGAAATAACAACTATTGTTTCGCCAACTTCGTAATTCGAAACAACTTCTGCATTCATGATTCCCAAAGAACCAATCTCTGCATCTGTAAGTGGTACTGGTTTTGACCCAGGACCTACAAATCCTGTTACCCCTCTGGTATTTCTTACGACATACCATGTGTCATCATTCATGATCATATGAATCATAACATATCCAGGGAACATTTTCTTTTGCGATGCTTTTTGAGTTCCATTCTTAACTTCTACAACTTCTTGCATAGGAACTCGCACTTCCAAGATTTGATCCTCAAGGTGTCTGTTTTCAATTGTCTTGTCAATATTTGCTTTTACTTTGTTCTCATACCCCGAATAAGTATGAACTACATACCATTTTGCTTCTGACATAAAATCACCTTTCCTACGCTGACCTTCTCATTAATACACCCAGTACTTGAGCCCAAATTCGATCGCTTCATCAACAGCCCAAATAATTACTCCAAGTAATACTGAACATGTGATAACTGCCACCGTCTGTTTTAGAAGTGTTTTCTTATCAGGCCAAGATATTTTCTTGAACTCAGCTTTAAGACCTTTGAACCAGTTTTTCTTTTTTGCTTTTTCTACTGTAGTTTCAGACATAACATTCACTCCTTTCAACGAGTTTACTTCGTTTCTTTGTGTAATGTGTGTGTTTTACAGAACTTACAGTACTTCTTTGTCTCCATACGTTCAGGATGAGCTTTCTTATCCTTAGTAGTATCATAGTTACGTTGTTTACATTCTGTACATGCCAATGTGATTCTTGTACGCACAACTTCCACCTCGCTTTTTTTAATGTTTTACATGTTACATGGTAGTTTGCGAGACTACCTATTTTTAGGCATAAAAAAAAGACCTACTTCCATTCGCCCGTATATCTTATCACACAAGACAAATGCCGTCAAGCATTTTTTTGTTTTCATAGTTTTTCAGGTCTATTATTAGTGTTTTTTCCATAAAAAATAGCGTTTCTCAATAAGTATTCGCGATTTCTTGCTGTTTTTTTGTTAATTTTATACATTTTTTCTGTTTTTTTATCGAATTTATAGCCAAATTAAACAAAAGGGAGTATACTATTCTTGTAACAAATAGAAAGTGAGGATTCGTTATGAAACAAAACAGTATGTTAGCCATGATTTTGGCCGGCGGCCGCGGTTCTCGTCTTCACGACTTGACCAACAAGGTGGCAAAGCCAGCTGTTTCATATGGCGGCAAATACCGCATCGTAGATTTCCCTCTCAGTAACTGTGCAAACAGCGGTATCGATATCGTTGGTGTACTTACCCAATACGAATCTATTTTCCTTAACAGCTATGTTGCTGCAGGAAGACGTTGGGGGCTAGATGCAAAAAATAGTGGTGTTTTTGTATTACCACCACGCGAGAAAGCGGATGCAAATTTGGATGTTTACCGAGGTACTGCCGACGCTATCTCCCAAAACATTGATTTTATCGATACATACAATCCAGAATATGTATTGATTTTATCAGGTGACCACATTTACAAAATGGACTATGAGGAAATGCTCTCTGCCCATAAGAAAAATAATGCCGATGCTACAATTGCAGTAATCGAAGTACCATTGGAAGAAGCAAGCCGTTTTGGAATTATGAACACAAACGATACCGGACGCATTGTCGAATTTGAAGAAAAACCTCCTGTACCAAAGAGCAACCTTGCTTCAATGGGTATCTACATATTTAATTGGAAAACTCTTCGACAAATGTTAATCGATGATATGGTGAAAGCAGATTCGAATCACGACTTCGGAAAAGATATCATCCCTACCTTATTAGAAAATGGCGGTAATTTATTTGCTTATAATTTCAAAGGTTATTGGAAAGACGTTGGAACCATCGACTCCCTTTGGGAAGCAAACATGGATCTTTTAGATGAAAACAATGCCTTGGATTTAGGAGACTCTTCTTGGAAAATTTATACAGAAGATATCACCACACTTCCACACTACGTTGGCGCCGACGCTAATATCACCCGTGCGTACATCACCCAAGGATGTGTCATTAACGGCGATGTGAAAAATTCCGTATTATTCACAGGAGTTAAGGTTGGTACAAACGCAAAAGTAACCGATACCGTTTTGATGCCGAATGTCATCGTTGAAGAGGGTGCAATTATTAATCGTGCACTCATCGCGGATGGTGTTACTATTGGAAAAGGTGCTGTAGTTGGAGACGAAAACAGTAAAAACATTGAATTAATCGCGCACGATGTGAAAGGGGTGGAATAATATGGCTAAAGCATTTGGAATCGTAAACACATCCGGAAATCACATTTGGGTAGAAGGAATGCAAGACTATCGTCCAATCGGAGCCTTTTCTTTCCTTGGAAGATATCGCGTCATCGACTTCCCTCTTTCAAACATGACAAACAGTGGTATTGAACGTATACAGGTTTTTGCAGGGAACAATCCTCGTTCCTTAATCGAACACATGGGAATTGGACGTCATTACAACATCAATTCAAAAACAGGTAAATTACAAATTCTATTCGCAGAAAGTCATTCAAAAAATGATATTTATAACACTGACATTGCTGCTTTTTGGGAAAACTTAGACAGCATACAAAAAATGAAAGAAGAATATGTTGTAATTGCACCAAGTTATATGATTTATACGATAGATTTTGAAAAACTTCTAAATCATCACCAAGAATCACAAGCAGACATTACACTGTTATACCATTCTGTAAAGAATGCAAATATCAATTATTTAAATTGTAATTTCTTAACTTTAAACAGACAGAACGGTGTGTTATCCATTATGACCAACCGTGGTGGCGAAACTGAGAGAGAGATTTCTATGGACACTTATATTATGAAGAAAGATTTGTTCATCACTCTCATCCGCAAAGCGCGAGAACTTTCTTCTATGTATACATTAGCTCAAATCATCAACATTGAATGTGATGAGCTTGATGTTCGCGGATACAAGCACGAAGGATACTTTGCTGCTATCACAAATTTCAAAAGTTACTACGACGCAAACATTTCTCTCATCAAATACGAGAACACAAATGAATTATTTGATGAAGAGTGGCCAATCCACACTCGCACCAATGATTCTTGTCCAACTCACTATTATGAAACAGCCAATGTGAAACAATCTGTTATTTCAAACGGCTGTACAATTGAAGGAACTGTAGAAAACTCAATTATTGGTCGTGGATGTGTAATCAAAAAAGGAGTGGTAATAAAGAATTCTTTGATTTTACCACAAACTTATATCGAAGAAGGCATACACGTAGAAAACTATGTTGTCGGCAAACATTCGAAATTAATTCATTGCAAGGAATTAATCGCAGATGCCGAAACACCTGGTTATGTAAAACGTGGAGACACTTTATAAATAAAAAAAACTGCCAATTGGCAGTTTTTTTTATTATCTTTGTACTCTTGCTCCTGCTCCACCCATAATGGATTCTACCTCTTTTTTGCTTGCCATTGTGGTATCCCCCGGAGTTGTCATGGCTAACGCTCCATGTGCCGCACCGTAATTCACAGCTACTTCTGCATCTCCCGTGGTCATAAGACCATAAATAAGTCCCGAAGCAAACGAATCTCCACCGCCGACACGGTCCATGATTTCTAAGCCTTTATAATCTTTCGCTTTGTAAATTTCTCCACCAGCCCAGCAAAGTGCACTCCAATCATTCACAGTGGCGGTCTTTACTTCTCGAAGTGTTGTCGCAACCGCTTTGAAATTCGGATACGTTTCCACTGCTTTATTAATCATCTTCTTATATCCGTCAATGTTTAACTCTTTGAGATTTTCATCATTTCCCTCTATTTCAAATCCAAGACATGCCGTGAAATCTTCTTCGTTTCCAATCATGACATCAACATACTTTGCAATTTCTTTATTTACTTCTTGCGCCTTCTCTTTTCCACCAATCGCACTCCACATAGACGGACGATAATTTAAATCATAAGAGACAATCGTTCCATATTTCTTTGCTGTTTTAATTGCAGCGAGAACAGTTTCGCAAGATTGTTCTGACAACGCCGCATAGATTCCTCCAGTATGCAACCAGCGCACTCCTAGTTCTCCGAAAATGTATTCAAAATCAAAATCTTCAGGTGTCGCTTTTGAAATTGCTGTATTTGCACGATCCGAACAGCCAACCGCTCCGCGAATTCCAAAACCTCTTTCTGTAAAATTTAATCCATTACGACAAATTCTTCCGATACCGTCTGTCTTCATCCATTTTATAAGTGAAGTATCCACACCGCCCTGAAGAATAAAATCTTCCATAAGCATACCCACTTCATTGTCTGCAAAAGCGGTGATAACCGCCGTCTTTAATCCAAAGCATCGACGAAGGCCTCGAACCACATTATATTCTCCGCCCCCTTCCCACGCGCGAAATTGACGCGCAGTGCGTATTCTTCCCTCTCCCGGATCCAGTCGAAGCATGACTTCACCCAATGAAACCGCATCAAATTGGCATTCGTTTTCTGGTCTTAAATTTAAATTCATCGTTGTTCTCCTTAACCTCTAATTTCTTTTACCATAGCAACCGCTTCTGCTGTCATTTCTTTGATTTTATCAAACTCTCCAGCAGTAATCATCTCGCCTTTCACCATCCAACTGCCTCCACAAGCAACAATCTTTTTAAATCCAAGATAATCAGCCAAGTTCTTCGCACTCACTCCACCTGTAGGCATAAACTTTATATTGGTGTACGGAGCTGCCAACGCTTTGATTGTAGATACTCCTCCAAACTGTTCTGCAGGAAAGAATTTCACTACTTCCAGCCCTCTCTTTACCGCTTGTGCCACTTCTGAAGGTGTGATGCATCCTGGGAATACCAAAATATTCTTTTCAATACAGTAATCTACGATTTCCGGATCGAATCCAGGGCTTACAATAAATTTTGCTCCTGCTTCCACTGCTCGGTCTACTTGGTCAATTGTCAGCACAGTACCCGCTCCCAAAAGCATTTCAGGAAACTCGTTTGCCATAATACGGATGGATTCTTCCGCTGCTTCTGTTCTAAATGTTACCTCCGCACATGGAAGCCCTCCATCGCATAATGCTTTGGCTAATGGTGCTGCATCTTTCGCATCATTTAATACAACAACTGGCACAACACCCAAACTCTCTACTTTTTTTAATAATTCGTTCATTTCTTCCTCCTACAAATTCAAACTACTTCGTTCTCTTTGCTTTCGTTTTTTATATATTTAATTGTAA
This sequence comes from Faecalimonas sp., assembly GCA_045650645.1. GTDB lineage: Bacteria > Bacillota > Clostridia > Lachnospirales > Lachnospiraceae > Faecalimonas. The sequence continues at coordinate 28,877 of JAZRRJ010000021.1, forward strand.
AAATGTAACCTTTAAAAATCAATTGAGCCATTTGTTGTATACATTGCAAAAGTTGTTGTTTCGTGCTATGATATGAAAAACTTTGATATTATAGGAGTTCCTATGAAAAAGAAATTACAAACAGCCTTCCACCCAACTAAAAATATGTTATCTCCAAATTGCGAGCTTTATTATTATGAAGATGTAGCTCTCACTCAGGTTGAATTTCACACCCACAATTACTATGAACTATGTTTCTTTTTGGAAGGGGATATAGAAATGCAAATCAAAGACGAAACCTATTCCATTCGTTCTGGGGACATATTATTAATTCCACCGTTCCTTTCACATCGTTCCATTACGAAAACTCATAAAAATCCGTATCGTCGATTTGTTCTTTGGCTCAGTCAAGATTATTGCAACCATTTACTTCAATCATCCCCCGATTACACATATCTTATGCAATATATCGACAACGAACAGTGTTATCTCATTCATACAGACCAGATAAGTTTTCACACCGTACAATCGAAACTTTTGCGTCTATTAGAAGAAATGCACGCAAAAAAATTCGGCCGTGATACTCAGATTTCCATCTGTATCAACGACCTTATTCTCTGCCTGAATCGTTTGGTGTATGAACAAAATACACCAAAACGCAAAAATTCAGAATATGTACTTTATCAACAACTTGCCGAATATATCGAAGACCATATCGAAGAAGATTTGTCTCTCGAGACTTTGGCTAAAAAGTTTTTTGTTAGTAAATACCATATTGCGCATGTATTCAAAGATAATTTGGGAATCTCTATACATCAATTCATTACAAAAAAACGACTATCCCTTTGCAAAGAAGCCATTTCTTGCAATATGAGTATTACTGAAGCATACCGTGCCTTCGGTTTCGGGGATTATTCAAGTTTTTACCGTGCCTTCAAAAAAGAGTACGGCATTTCCCCAAAAGATTATCAAGATATGCAAATCATACCTTTATAGAAATCAACTCCAAGTGGCAAAGCACCTTGATAAATATTTTCATTTAAACCATGAATGCTTGCGTATTGTTGTCCATCGATATAAATCGGCGCAAAACGCAAGCAATTTTCACTTAAATCGCGATAGAATTTTGCATCGGTTCCGCCTGTCATCACATAAGGACAAATCCCAATTCCCGGATAAACTTCCGCAGCTACTTCCTCAATCAATTTGAACGGTCTATTTTGATAATCTACAACCGGGCAAGAGTAATCTTTATAGATAACTTCTGTTTCTAAATCGTATTTTTTTGCAATGCCTTGAATCAAAGCAATACTTTCTTCCGTATCTTGGTGAGGAATAAATCTCATATTTCCAGTGACATATGCTTCTTGTGGCAAAACATTCAAACCATCTGCACCTTTTGCCATAGTAAAGGCCAACGTTGTATGAAGCATCGCCCCTCCTGCCGAACTAATAGTTGGAAGAAGTTTTTTCAAAATGCCTTCAAAAAGCCACATATTCGCAAATATCACTTTCATTCCAAAATTCATGTTCGGAGCCATTCTACGAAACATTTCTTTCACTGTAGGATTGAACTTGTTCTTGAATGGACTTTTCTTTTCCACAGCGGCCATAAACTTTCCAAGTCTTACAAGCGGTGTGTTTTTCTTCGGGGCACTTGCATGACCCCCTTGTCCTTTGGCAATGAACTTAATGTCCCCATAGCCTTTTTCCAGGACACCCACCATACCGTAAACACCTTTTACACCGGCAACAGGTTCCTCAATAATCATGCCACCCTCATCCATGAGATATGCAAATTTGATGCCCTGTTCTTTTAAGTATTCCACTGTCTTAGGAGCTCCTTCTCCACTCCACTCTTCCGTACAACTACTTGCAACATAGACGTCACATTCTGGTTTATATCCATCCGCTATCAATTCTTCCAACGCAGTTAACATACAGAAAAGGCTAGCTTTTGTATCGACCGTACCTCGTCCCCACACGCGTCCCGTCTCATCAATATCACCTGAAAATGCTCCGTGTTCCCAAGTTCCATTCGCTTCCACCACATCGTGATGACTCATAAACAGAATCGGTTCACCATTACCCTTTCCATTCCACTTAAACAACAAACTGCCGTTAAATACATGTTTTTCACAAGTTTCATGAAGTTTCGGAAACATAGTTTCTAAAATTTCGTGAAACTCCAAAAATTTTGTTCTATCTTCATCAAACCTGCTGGAAATTGTTTCTTTCCTTATCAACTCCGCGAGTTGCTTTCCGTATTTTTCAGCTCGCTCACTGGTATCTAATTCTACACTTGCAGTTTTAGCCGAAGTCGGTTTTAGGAAGATTGCTCTCGCCAAAACGATCAACACCAAACCTGCCAGCAAGCCTAAAACAACAAATAAAATTTCCATATCGGACCACCTTCTTTTATAGTTTCCCTTTTTTAAACAAAATAAATCCTATTAATAACGCCAATCCACCACTTGGAATAATAAGAATACTCGTCTCATTAATCATTGCCGGGACAAATATACATAATAACGACATAATCAAAATTGGTGCAATCGCAATTTTAGGGCCTTTCAAATAATATTTTAATGCCAAAGCTCCAAAAAGAGCTGGAACCACATTATCAAATGCTGGCCTTAACACTTCACTATCAAGTACTGGTTGCAACGGAGCTAATAAAATCACTCCTACTACAATTACTAATGTTGTGACAATCGCGCTGGTCGCCGTGCTGATTGTAGAAATAATTTCATTCTCAGGTGTTCCAACTTCCGTCTTCGCAATGTCTCTTGCATTGATTGCACATGGAATTTTCATATTTGTCACATTTCCTGTAATGAAAGAAATATAACTTCCTCCCACGCCCAACATAGGGGTGTATACCAAGAACTCAACCAAAGCAACTGGAACATAGATAATTGCTACATTAAGAAATCCTGCAAGAAATCCTTTTGTGTCAATTCGTCCACCATAAATCATCCCTATGCAAAAAGGAACTGCCACGAGAAGAAGAATTGCTGATATCATCATGATTCTTCCTATCATATGAAGGCTATTGTTTAATTTTAGAACAACGTTTTCTTTTTCACTCATAACGACTACCCCCATATTCCTTTTACAAACTCAACAACTACCGGCCACCACTGTGGTGCCGACGAAACTGCAACCGCTCCAACCATAGCAATCAACATACTTGCCGCCAAGCTGAAATTTTCCAAAACCGCTTTCCCTTTTTTCTGAATAAAAAATTCAAAAATCGCCATAATGGCCGCAGCCGAAAGTGCAACAAAAAGAGGAATCCAGTCACGACCTTCATCCACACGACCAACAATTGCTTCACCAATATAGGCACCTATGTAAGCACTACAAAGACCGATGAACATTGCAGTGGTTGCATGTGCTCCAAATCCAGGTTTTCCCTTATTTTCTTTTTTCGGTGCTTTCTGTACCTTATTCAAATACCCCTTTAAGAAAAAGGTATTCAAGACTGGGCCACCCATAATACAAACTGTCATAACAAGGGCTACTGTAACGAATGCATCTACCGTCATTTGGTCTATCTTGAATTCCGTAATTCCCTTAATGCTTGTCGCTGCAATCTCAGCAACATTCAACTCATATTGAAGCGCCCCAATTACCGAAAGACGCAGCCACGAAAACGGAACTCCCAAAGTTCCACTCAACGCAATGACGCCAAGCAAAATACTAATAGATGGCAACAATGTAAATGTCGCACTGGAAATAATCGTTTTTCTTAAAACCGCTTTGTCCATTCCCAGTTTAATTCCTGCTCGATAACTTTTAATAAGAAACACGAAACACATCACAGTAATGAACAAAAGAACTCCTGCTGTCATCAAATAGAAAATACCCGAGTTAATCACTGATTTATAAGCTTCCATTTCATACCCTCTCTTTCTTTTTCTGCGGCACTGGTAACTGTGCCAATATAATTGCTACAAACATAAGCAGGCATCCAATCAATTCTCTTGTTTCTAAAGTTTCCCTCAATACCAACCATCCTGCTAGTACTGCAATCACCGACTCTAAACACATAATCAACGATGCCACAGTCGGGTTTACATTTTTTTGTGCCACAACTTGTAGCGTATATGCGACACCACTTGATAACACACCCGCATATAAAATAGATACTTTTGCGCTCATAATGTTGCTTATATTTGGCTCTTCCGTAAATATCATCAACATTCCAGAAATCATTCCACACACAAAAAACTGAATGCAAGAAATAATGATTCCATCTCCCTTTGGAGAAAAATAATCGATGATTAAAATATGGAAAGAAAATAGTAGCGCGCATACCAACACCAACAAATCTCCCATAGCAAATGCGAATTCACCGCTTGGAATGCATAATAAATACAATCCCACTACAGACAACGCTACACAAAACCAAACAAGCGCAGAAACTCTTTTTTTCAAAAACAATCCCAATATCGGAACAATCACTACATACAAAGCTGTAATAAAACCTGATTTTCCTACAGTTGTATATTTCATGCCGACTTGTTGGAAAGAACTTGCTGCGCATAATGCAATTCCACAGCAAATACCTCCAAGCCACTCTATCTTTGTAGCAAACCCTTTTTTCCATCTTCCTAGCAACAATATGCACGGAATTAAAACCAAGCCACCAATGATGCTACGAATGCAGATAAAGGTAAATGGTTCCACATGTTTCATTCCGACACTTTGTGCAACAAACGTACTTCCCCAAATCGTAGCAGCTAACAATAACAGGAGCGAATTGCCTACCTGTGACTTTTTCATATTATTCTCTCCTTTTTATTCTGTTCTCTCTAAAATTCTGTCACACAAATCCCATACATTCTGTCTGTGAGTCACTAAAAACACCGTACATTCTGTCATCTGCTTCAACGATGTAATCAATGCTCGTTCTGTTTCGGCATCCAATGCAGATGTCGCTTCATCCAACAGTAAAATTGGACATTCACTATAAATTGCTCGCGCAACAGCTAGTCTTTGCATTTGACCTTCTGAAAGTCCATGTCCTCGTTCACCAAGAACTGTATCATATCCTTTTGGAAGTTCACTCACAAATTCATGTGCACAGGCAATTTTACATGCCTTCTCTACTTTTTCGTGATCTATATTTTCTGATTGTTCCGCAAATCCTACTACTTCCCATATAGTTCCACTCATCAAATAATTTCCTTGCGGAACATAAGAAAACAGTCCTTTTGGAAGCCTTGACAAACTAATTTGTTCATCTTTTAAAGAAATTGAAATTTCTCCTTTATCTGGTTGATACACAGACAAAAGCAATTTCATAATCGTACTTTTTCCAATTCCACTATTCCCAATTAGCGCTATAAATTCACCTTTTTTCACAGAAAATGATTCTCGACTCAACACTGGTCTATCTTTATCGTAAGCAAATGAAACCTTTTTAAAATCAATCGATTCCATATTCTTGTATATATCTTCTCTTGTATATGTACATACCTCGTTCTTTTTCTTTCCCGCGTCCTGTGAGAATTCCATGAGGCGTTCTGCGCTCGCAAGCATACCTGTATATTTAGGAAATGTGTTTCCAATGTTCACAAACGGAACCTGAATTTGTCCAATCAATTGTATCACTGACATTAATGTTCCCGGAGACAGATTGCCTTTTAAAAGTTGATGTCCACACCAGGCCAAACCAAACAAATAGCCACCTTGAATGCAAAACCGAAGCCCCATCCCCAAAAAATTCATAACATAGCTACGTTTTCTACGCACAGCTCGATATTCATTCATGTTTTGTTGACCAATGTGTTCAATCTTATCTTCACAGCCAAATGCTCGGATAACCAACAAACTTTCCAACGATTCCTGCAAAAAACTTCTCGTTTTTCCATCTGCCGCTTGTACTTGTTTATGCATTTTCTTTTGTATCTTTCTTGGGGCAACCGACAAAGCAGCCAACAAGCATCCACCCACAAGCATCACAATAGAAATTTTCGGTTCAACAACTCCCACGACAACTAAAATGCCGACAATACGAACCCCCATCGAGCACAAACTCGGAACCAAGGAAACCGCTCCATCTGTAACAATCTGCGCATCCGAAGTAATGCGATTCATTAATTCGCCAGTATGAAATTCCTTTATTTTTGTATAATCGGTTGTCAAAATATCTCCAAATATTCTTTTTCGAAGACGATTTTCAACCAACGCTCTCGTGTCATCTTCCACCAATCGTTCTAACAATCGCAGAGAAATTTGCACAAGAATCACAATGGCCAAGATTACAACAGACATCACAAACGCATGACTATTCTTCTCTATGGCACCATCTATCACATCGCGCAAACATAGCGCAAACACCACTCCAGTTGCCGCTAACGCGCCTTGAAGGATACTGATAAAAACAATATTCCATTTTTGCTTTCCCAAAGTATGGCTAATCCATTTCAATGTTTTCATACATTCTCCTATCGTATCTTATTGATACTGCTCATCTATGTCTTCCAATGTGTTTTTTGCTTTTTTAATCTTCTTTTCTAATTCTTTTTTCTCTTGTTGATACTTCAGTTCTACCTCAGGACTAATTCCATTCAAACAATTTCTATAATGTTCTCTTGCTTCTATCGGACTGCAAACAACCAAATCACGAGTAACAACATAGTCATCAAACGTGCTTAACATCCTCCGAAAAGAATTTTCCTCATATCTTTGATGATCCGACTGAAAATTAACTAAAAACAATATATTTGCATCGTTTGCCACCGCTTCTTTTAGCCATGCTTTCGGTTTTGATGTCATATTTCCCATTGCGCCAATATGCCAAATACCTTCTTCGTATGTCTTCTGCAACGGAGATTCCTCGTCTTCTCTTTCAGATATTACAATTTGAAACCCCATTTGACGAAGACGATTGTCCATACCAGTCTGATAGGTTCCTTTCGGGAAATATATCACACCTTTTGGATCAATATTTAACTTCGCTAATTCTGCTTGGAGGTTCCCCCACCATCCATCCATACTTCTCGAATTTTCCCATTGTACACAAGTACTCCAACCCTTTTCCATCAGTTCTTGATACTGTTCCACGGTGATACAGCCTTCTTTTCCTGGAAGTTGGCTAGAAGTAACTGCCAAAGTTCCTGTTTGTCCCATTTCTGACATGATAGGATAACATTTTTTATATATATCTTCATTCAATTCCGTAAACACCACTTGCGTGGTTGCTTTTGGCATTGTCAGTTCTTTGTAATTTTGCTCTAAAGCCTTCAACTGTTGTTCAAAATCATGGTATTGAATCTCTGATGCTCGCCGCTTATCTTGCCATGCTCTGTATAGGGCGTCTTGTTGATTGTCTTTTTTCGTAAGATATCCACAAAACGCAATTAGCGCTGCGAGTAGACACCCTGCCACAATGACTACAATTTGTTTTACACGCATGTTTTCGTTTCTCTCTTTCTAAAGATTCTGGTTCCTATTCTAACAACTCGAAGTCCCAGACGTAACACCCACCTAATCGGAGGGCACGCACAATAGATTCTTACATATGCTTTATATTTCCAACTGTCTAAACTGACTTTCTTGTCACCTCGATAAAATTCTGTCAAAACACCAAGAATCTGTTCATCTGTAATCCCATACTCTTTTTGATCACAATTATCTCCTCTAATCACATACGAGTCACTTGAGACTTCCAGCACACGATGTAAAATATAATTTGTTCCCACTTTATAAAGTGCTACATCATATTTTTTTAGACGCTCTGTACATTTTTTAACAACAATCACATCTTTTCGATCTCGTAGCATCGGATACATACTCAATCCAGCTGTAGTGGATACAAATACCCCATCCGTTTCCAATATATCTTTTATTTCTTTTATATTATTCATCTGCCAAAAATCCCATTTCTTTCATTTTGGATATAAACGCTTGAACATCCTGTCTTACTTCCTGCATCTCTACCTGATATCTCGCTTGTAAAACTTCTACAATCTGTTCTTCTTCCATTCCTTCTTGCAAGCATTCCCAAATATCTTTTCCTGTACGATTCAACTTAATCATCCCATGAAATGTTTTGCTCGCTTCACCAACTGCGATTACCACATATTGACCGGCCACTTCTCGCATGACAAATCCTTCTTTCACTCGCATGGCTCATCCTCCTTACATATACTCATATATTCAAAACTATATCACAAAACAAAGCGTTTGTAAAAGACTATTCCTGCATATAAAAACTATAATATTTATCCTCCACCCAAAATCGAACTTACTTTTTTCACAGAAATGTTGTATAATAACTTTATTACAATACGAGGTGTAAATTATGGCTTTTACAGTAAAGTTAGCAAAACATAACATACAAATATGTGGACAATGTCCTTCATTACAAACTTTTTTCAAGGATTATATCGTATCAAATGAACAGATTGATTTTTCAATTTCTTGTTCTGAACAAGAAGTCTTAAGCGAGCAATCTGCCTGCACAGAGAACTTCTCCTATGAATATATAGAAACTTTGGTTATTTTACGTAAAATCTCCGAGATTCTTCCTTTAAAAAACGGCTTTCTATTCCACGGTGCATCTATTTCTTACCAAGGAAAAGCATATCTATTTGCGGCACCTAGCGGAACAGGAAAATCTACTCACATACGCTTGTGGCGTAACTATATCGGAAAAGACGTTGGAATCATCAATGGTGATAAACCGTTCATCACGTTCAACGAACCACAACCTCTTGTACACGGGTCTCCTTGGGCTGGAAAAGAAAAGTGGCAAAAAAACTGCAGTGCACCTCTAAATGGAATTTGTTTTATTCGCCAAGGCACCAGCAACACAATCCGAAAAACAAGTATTTTGGAATCACTTCCACTACTTTTAAATCAGATTTATATGCCACAAAACGAAGAATCAGCGCAACAAACGCTCTTTCTTCTTGATTTATTAATCAAGAAAGTGCCGTTATATCTTTTAGAATGTGACATGTCAGAAGACGCTGTTCGTTGTAGTTTTGAACAATTGACGGGACTTTCATATCCTCCAAGTGTTAAAAACGACGTTTAAATGCAATAAAAAAACCTTGCCAATAAGGCAAGGTTTTATTTATTCTAAATTACTATTGTCTTTTCTTTCTTACGATTACAACTCCCGAACCCAATACTACAAGGGCTGCAGCTGTCCAAATCATCCATGCTGAAGATGTTACACCTGTTGCTGGTGATTGTCCTGATCCTGAACCTCCACTTACTTTTGCAAAAATAGCAATTGGAGATAAGTCATCTGTTACTACAGTAACTTTTTTGTTTGTAATATCAATAACAGATTTGTCCAAAATTTCCCATGCGCCAGCTTCAAGACTGTAGTGAAGCACTTTTACTTCTGAGCATTTATTGCTTAATGCAGGAACTTTAACTGTAACTCGGTGATAGTTGTCACCTGGTTCTTTTGCTCCACCATTAACATCATGTAAGTCAAAAAGCTTTGTAAGGTCTGTTTTTCCTTTTAATTCAGATAAAACAGAAGAACTGCTTCCCAACAATTGATCCAATGTTTTTGTACCAGCATTGTAAGCTAAAATATCTGCTTTGTTTGCAATTGGTGCATTATTGTTACGATCATCAGTAAAGGCATCTGCACCGGTTCTGATAATATAACTTCCACTATTTGGGCCAACTACTGTTACATTTCCTTGTGAGCTACCTGCTGCTGAAACTCCCATCACTGTAGCAAGAGCAAACACCATGATTAAAATACCTGCTAAAATTTTCTTTTTCATAATAAACATTTCCTTTCTTATTCCTTTATAGACAATAGTACCGCTTGTACTAGATATCTCTGGTTCGGATTTCCATTACATGTAGATAATGTTATAATCTTATCCTTCACTGTAATTGGTACCGTTACATCTATATTACTACTTATATCCTTTTTTGTCAAAACACTATTTATATATGTCTCATATATAATATCATCTTTGAAATCAAAACTCAACATTAAATGTCTAGAATCATAGGTATAAGCAGCAAAAATTTTATATTTTAGTACTTTTCCTTCTTGATAAATATAAACATCTCGATTTTCTTCAAAAAACTTTCGATCTTTATACTTATGTAACGTCTTAAACATCGAACCATTTTTCATGTTATGACCATAAATCAACGTATTAGGATCTTCAAAATCTTTCTGATTATAATCCTCTGTAAAAATGGCTCCTTCTACACGTTTTCTCCCATCTACGGTATGATTGAGGTAATATCCATTATCACCTTCACGCTGTACAATTGGGTAATCTACATTCGTACCCGGAATTCGTATCCATGCATAAACATCCGGATATTGAGCTGTAAGGCTCTCGAAATCAATCGGATTAATATCCTCTTCCTTAATTTCCGGAAGTTCCAACACTGGATCCACACCAAAATCAACTTTTAAATCCTCATACACAGCTCCCGCGTTTTTTTCCGAAAGATATTTTTCGAGTCCCCAATAACCAAGGGCTATTCCAACTACTATTATTATAATACCGATTATAATAAAAATTCTCTTTTTCATAACGAATCATCCTGCACTTCTTCATAAAACAATTGGAGAACCAATTCATATAATGCATCATCATCTGCATGATACTCATCGAAATCCGCCCCGTCAACTGTTTTTCCTGGGATATCATAAAATATATCCTTGGACTCATTTTCCGCTTGCAACAATTTTGCAAACACATCATTTCTGATATTTGTAACCATGTATGGTTTCATATTTTCATACAAGTTCACAACAAACTCTTTGTCTTTTGTTGCATACTCTTTTGCCTTCTCAGCAAACGCCTTTGCAAACACTTTCTGACGTGTTCCACGATCCATTGCACTTTGTCTGATACCGGTATCTCGATAACGAACAAATAGCTCTGCATTTTCTTCCGTAATTAGTACTTTTGCGCCTTGCTCAAATTCCGGATTAACATCACTCAATGTATCATTTGGAACAACCACTTCCACACTATCTACCATTTTTACTGCTGCAGGTATCCCATCCATATTAATCGCGCAATATCCTTGAATCGGCACTCCGTATAGTAAACTTTGCACTGCTTCTTTCATAAGTTCGCAGCTTTTCGATTTCCCATCTCCAAAGGCAAACTGTATGTTCAAATGATCCCTCGATACTCCTAAATCTTCTCCTTCCGGAGAAAATGTACGAATGGCTGTCATGGTATCTCTCGGTATTGCAATGCACCGTATCGTGTTCTTAACACGGTCATAAGACACAAAAAGGATTGCATCCGCTTGTCCCGCAGTTCCCGGAGTTTTTCCTTCCTTTGCTACTTCTCTTTTGTCGATACCAAGAAACAAATAATTGCTCAGGTGTTCATTATAACGATATGTTTTTCCACCATATACAACAAGATCTTCTCTTTCACTCTCTGTATATTCCGTTGACAACGAATCCTTTTCATCTATCGCAAACCAAATTCCGATTCCCAGCACAAGAAGCCCGCATAAGCACGTCAAACATATGATTATTTTTTTTCTTTGTTTTTTCATATCTTACCTAATCTTCAATCTTCGGACCATAGTATCCGCCACTTCGACTACGACCGTTTATATAGTTCGAACGATAGCCACGTCCCTCTCGATTCACTTTGTTAAGAACGGCTCCCAAAATCTTACAACCGCTTTTTTCTAGTTGTGATTTTACTTTTTGAGCGACGCGGTAACTTGTCGCTCCTTTTTCCAATACCAAAATAGCGCCATCACAATATTGACCGATTACAGCCGCATCTACTACGCTTCCTAAAGGAGGGGTGTCAATAATCACGTATTCAAATACTTGTTTTGCAGCCTTTAACAATTTCCCGAATTGCTCATCCCCCAATATTTCTGTAGGATTTGGTGCATATGGTCCAGATAAAATCATATATAAATTTTCATAATTTGTCTTGTAAACCACTTCATCTATTTGTTCTACTTGTCCGCTCAAGAATTGTGAGAGTCCTTTTGTCTCTTCTTGGATCTCATATCTTGATTTATAAACAGATCTACGAATATCTGCATCAATCAAAAGAACTTTTTTTCCAGCTTTCCCTAAGTGTACTGCAAGGTTAAAACAGATCTCACTCTTTCCTTCTCCACTAAAACAACTGGTCAATAAGATAACTTTATTATTTTTCCCTGAAAACCTTACATTCGTACGCAACATTTTTAGTGCTTCTTCAAAGAAATAATCTTCAGGATTTGTATCTGTTAAAACGATATTTTTATATGCCATGTCTTACTTCGCCTTTCCATTCTCTCTTTTTTTGCCTTTGCGAGAAACAGTTCTTATAGGAACACTTGCCAAGGTTGGAATTCCCAAATATTTCTCCACATCTTCTTCCGATTGTACAGAATCATTCAAGAGTTCAAGTACGACAATAATTGCACATACTAATAATGCTCCTACCAAAAAGCCTATCATTGCACTTTTCGAAATTTTAGGACCAATCTTAAATACACTTACTTCGCCCTCTTCAATAATCTTCGGTGGCGTTACTTCCATCTTGTCTCCTACAAATTCAGCCGATACTTTTGATAACTCATCTACGATTTTCTTTGCTTGCTTCGCATTGTTTGTTGTTACTGAAATTGTTAGGATACGTGTATCCTCCGGATTGCTAATTGAAACTTTCCCTTTCAATTGTTTATACGTCATTTTCAAATCCAAATTTTCAATTACTTTTTGTAATACAGGACGGCTCGTGATTAAAATCGTATAATCTTTTGTCAACTGACTTCCAATTTGCAAATCAGCGAGAGATGTCAAGGTTGTCTCTTTTGTCAACACCAACAATGTAGAGGTGGATGTGTAGGTTGGTTCTGTTTTGAAATATGTATAACCTGCCATGCCACAAGCCGACACCGCTGCAACAATGACAATCAGCCAAACCCTTTTCAATAATGCATAGAAAATCCACACAAGATCAATTTCCTCATCAAATACTTTCTTTTCCATATCTTTTCCCTTTCTTATCCCTTCGTATCAGACAAAATGTTCTCACAATTCCTGTACAAAAGTTTCTCTAAATACTGTTGGTTCGTCACTTTTTGAACCAATTGTAAATTCTTCATCAAATATGGCGGACGCGTTTCTAAATTATGCATATCCGATCCAAGAAAATCTATTTTTTCATTCTTCAAACATGCTCTAGACCATCTTCTGGTCTGACTAAAAATCTTTCCTTGGACTGCGCGCACATTCATTTGGAGCAATGCTCCGCCTTCTTTTATCTGGTCTATATTCTTATTTTGACGCAAGCATTCGTATCTCTCTACATGTGCAATAATCGGAATGTATCCACTATCTTTAAACTCTCTTACCGCATGATACATCACCGAAAAGCTTGTATTCGTGTCAAACTCCAGCAACACATACCTGCTGTCCGCTAGCGTTAGAACCTTTCCGTTTTTCAAATCTTTTAAAACATCTATGCTATAAAAAATCTCATGTCCCGGAAAGATTTCCATATTAATACCATAATCTGCAAAAAGTTTTTCTTTTATAAAGTTACACGCTTGACGCAAAATTTCTGCAGATGCATTTTCGTCCCATGGATAGTAATGCGGGGTGGCAATCACTTTTTCAACACCATTCTTTGCGCTTTCAACAAGCATTTCCAGACTCATTTGTAGATTTTTTGCCCCATCATCAATTTCTGGCAAAACATGAGTGTGTATATCTATAATCATATCAATCCCCAATTCTTTCATGGTACACTATAATACAATATCATATCATTTTTCTTTTACTTTATCAAGAGTTCTCGCAAAATAAAAAACCAGCTTCTCATACGAGAAACTGGTTTTTGAATGTTTGAAATTATAATTGTGGACCTGCTTCTACCAAAGCTTTTCCTGCTTCGTTTGTAGTATATTTGTTGAAGTTCTTAATGAAACGTCCAGCAAGGTCTTTTGCTTTTACTTCCCATTCAGATGCATCAGCATATGTGTCACGAGGATCAAGAATTCCTGTGTCTACACCTGGAAGTTCTGTTGGAACTGCAAAGTTGAAGAATGGAATTTCTTTTGTTTCTGCTTTTTCGATTGATCCATCAAGGATTGCATCGATGATACCACGTGTATCTTTAATAGAGATACGTTTTCCTGTACCATTCCATCCTGTGTTTACTAAGTATGCTTTTGAACCATTTGCTTCCATTTTCTTAACTAATTCTTCAGCATATTTTGTTGGATGTAATTCCAAGAATGCTTGACCGAAGCAAGCCGAGAATGTTGGTGTTGGTTCTGTAATACCACGTTCTGTTCCAGCAAGTTTTGCTGTAAATCCTGATAAGAAGTAGTATTTTGTTTGTTCTGGTGTCAAGATAGATACTGGAGGAAGTACTCCGAATGCATCTGCTGACAAGAAGATAACATCTTTAGCAGCTGGTGCTTTTGACACTGGACGAACGATGTTGTTGATGTGATCGATTGGGTAAGAAACACGTGTGTTTTCTGTAACGCTTCCGTCAGCGAAATCAATCTTTCCATCTTTATCTAATGTAACGTTTTCTAATAATGCGTTACGTTTGATTGCATTGTAGATATCTGGCTCAGATTCTTTATCAAGGTTGATAACTTTTGCGTAGCAACCACCTTCGAAGTTGAATACACCATTGTCATCCCAGCCGTGTTCGTCATCACCGATAAGAAGACGTTTTGGATCTGTTGATAAAGTTGTTTTACCTGTTCCTGAAAGACCGAAGAAAATAGCTGTATTTTCGCCGTTCATATCTGTGTTTGCAGAACAGTGCAT
>JAZRRJ010000022.1:0-9735 GCA_045650645.1 Faecalimonas sp.
TTAGTCGGTTTTATTATGTTTCACTATTATTTATCTCTAATTTCGCTATGCAACTCTTGCAATGATTTCACATCACCACAACCCGGTTTGTTCATAGACTTCATTCCACTTGCAGTTGCTTTTGCTGCTGCAATGGTTGTGATATATGGGATTTTCTTCTTGATAGCACCTTTTCTTAAGTAAGTATCATCTGTTGCACTGTCTGCTCCGATTGGTGTGTTAATAATCAAATCAATCTTTCTATTTGTAATCAAATCTAAAATGTCAGGTCTTCCTTCATTTAGCTTGTTTACAACTTCTGCTTGAACGCCTGCTTCTGCAAGAACTTTTGCAGTTCCTTTTGTTGCAAGAATCTTGAAACCAGTTGCTACAAAGTCTTTTGCAACGTCAATTACTTCTTCTTTATCCTTATCACTTACAGAGATTAAGACGGTTCCTCCAAGCGGAAGTTCTGTCTTTGTTGCTTCCTGTGCCTTAAAGAACGCTTCCCCATAGTATCTTGACATACCAAGAACTTCTCCAGTTGAACGCATTTCAGGTCCTAAAACAGGGTCTACTTCTTGGAACATATTGAATGGGAATACAGCCTCTTTTACACCGTAGTAAGGAATATCTTTTTCTTTCAAATCAGCAATTGGAGATTTTCTTCCTGTTAATTCCGCAGTCACAATATCAATTGCAAGTGGAACCATACGGATACCACATACCTTCGAAACCAACGGAACGGTACGTGATGCACGAGGATTTGCCTCTAACACATATACCTTATCATTTTCAATTGCATATTGCATATTCATAAGACCTTTAACGCCCATTTCTTCTGCAATCTTTCTTGTATATTCCTTGATTGTCTTTACATTTTCTTCCGAAATATGTCTTGAAGGAATGATACAAGCAGAGTCACCTGAATGTACACCAGCAAGTTCAATATGCTCCATAACTGCTGGTACAAATGCGTGTGTTCCGTCGCTGATTGCATCTGCCTCACACTCTAATGCATGATTCAAGAATCTATCAATGAGGATTGGTCTATCTGGTGTTACACCTACTGCTGCATTCATATACTTTGTAAGATTTTCTGGATCGTAAACAACTTCCATACCACGTCCACCAAGTACGTATGAAGGACGAACCATAACTGGATATCCAATCTTATCAGCAATAGCAAGAGCTTCCTCTACATTAACAGCCATTCCCGACTCTGGCATTGGGATTTCCAATTTATCCATCATCTCACGGAATAAATCTCTATCTTCTGCAAGGTCGATAACCGCTGGAGGTGTTCCGAGAATCTTCACACCATTCTTTTCCAAATCAGCTGCCAAGTTAAGTGGAGTTTGACCACCAAACTGTGCGATAACACCTACTGGATTTTCTTTTTTATAAATACTAAGAACATCTTCCAATGTAAGTGGTTCAAAGTACAATTTGTCTGAAGTATCATAGTCTGTAGAAACCGTCTCTGGGTTACAGTTAACCATAATTGTCTCAAAACCAAGCTGCTTTAATGCAAGTGCTGCATGTACACAACAATAGTCAAATTCGATACCTTGACCAATTCTATTAGGACCACCACCAAGAATCATAACCTTTGGCTTGTCTGTCTTAATTGGGTTCTTATCTGCTGCATTATAAGTTGAATAATAGTAAGCTTTATCCTGTGTTCCACTTACGTGAACTGGTTCCCAAGCTTCTTCTAATCCAAGTGCTATTCGTTTTTCACGAACATCTGCTTCTGGAATTTCTAAGATTTTGCTCAAATATTTATCTGCAAAACCATTTTTCTTTGCAGAAATTAAAGCTTCATCTGATGGTAAAGAACCTTTAGCTTTCAAAAGTTCTTCTTCCTCTTCTACCAATTCCTTCATTTGTTCGATGAACCAAGCTTTTACCTTTGTAATTGCATGAAGTTCTTCTACAGTTGCACCTTTGCGAAGTGCTTCATACATAAGGAAATGTCTTTCACTTGAAGGAGTAATTAAAGCTTTTAACAATTCTTCTTTTGATTTTGTATCAAAATCTTTTGCATGTCCAAGTCCATAACGACCTGTTTCCAAACTACGAATTGCTTTTTGGAATGCTTCTTTATATGTTTTACCGATACTCATTACTTCCCCAACGGCACGCATTTGAGTACCTAACTTGTCTTCTACGCCTTTGAATTTTTCAAATGCCCAACGAGCAAACTTGATTACTACATAATCTGCATCTGGAACATATTTATCTAAGCTTCCGTATTTTCCACATGGGATATCTTTCAATGTTAATCCTGCTGCCAACATCGCTGATACCAACGCAATTGGGAAACCAGTTGCCTTTGAAGCAAGTGCGGAAGAACGAGATGTTCTCGGATTAATTTCAATAATGATATCTCTGTCTGTCTTCGGATCATGTGCCCATTGCACATTACATCCACCGATAACTTCAACAGAGCTTACAATCTTGTATGATTTTTCTTGCAAACGTTTCTGAACATCTTCAGAAATTGTAAGCATTGGTGCTGAACAGAAAGAGTCTCCTGTATGAACCCCGAGCGGGTCAATGTTTTCAATGAAACAAACCGTAATCATATTACCTTCTGCATCACGAACAACTTCTAACTCTAATTCTTCCCAACCCAAAATAGACTCTTCAACTAATACTTGTCCTACCAAGCTTGCTTGAAGTCCACGCGCACAAACAGTCTTTAATTCTTCTACATTATATACGAGTCCGCCACCAGCTCCACCCATCGTGTATGCTGGACGAAGTACAACTGGGTAACCCAACTCGTCTGCAATTGCAAGAGCTTCCTCAACTGAGTAAGCAACTTCACTTCTTGCCATCTCAATTCCGAGACTATCCATTGTCTTTTTAAATTCTATTCTGTCTTCACCACGTTCAATTGCATCTACTTGAACACCGATTACTTGTACATTGTATTTTTCAAGTACACCAGCTTCTGCTAATTCTGAACACAAGTTAAGTCCAGATTGTCCTCCCAAGTTTGGAAGCAATGCATCTGGTCTTTCTTTTTCAATAATTTGTTCAAGACGTTGCACATTCAGTGGCTCAATATACGTAACGTCAGCAATCTCAGGGTCTGTCATAATTGTGGCAGGGTTTGAGTTTACTAACACGATTTCATAACCTAAATTTCTAAGGGCTTTACACGCTTGAGTTCCTGAATAATCAAACTCACATGCTTGTCCGATAATAATAGGACCTGAACCAATAATCAGTACTTTGCGAATGTCTTTTCTTTGTGACATATCTTTTTCCTCCTATTTTCCCAATCTAATAACCTTATCTTAATCATTATACATAAAAAAGAGTCTTGTATCAACCATTTTTCCCATAAAAAACCGAGCTGAAACATCCAATTTCTGCTCGGTTAATTTGTTTTATTTTTCTTTTTTTGCACCCCTCACAAAGAAAACACTTAATAAAAGCGCAACTATGTAAAGAGCTAATGTTACATAAAGCACAGTCTGATAACCAAGTGGATTTACTTCGATTCCATCAACCATTACTGGTTCAAAACGATTTACAATCCAGTTTGCCAATTGATTTCCGGTAAGTCCCGCAAATGCCCACGCAGATAAAGTAATCCCATGAAGGGCACTGATACTTCCCATTCCATATTGGTCAGAAAGCAATGTTGGAACATTTGAAAAACCACCGCCGTATCCTGCATTTACAATCATAATTAATGCAAGTACAAGAATGGTTAAACCAGTCTTTCCATTTCCATTTTCAATACCACCTGTCACGATTACAAGTGCTGTAAATACGATAGATGCAATGAAAATAATTTTGTACATCGTATTTCTATCCTTCATTTTATCAGCGGCTGCAGATAGAACAAGACGGCCTCCCGCATTGAAAACTGCTGAAAAAATAGATACAGTCGCTACTGCTCCTGCCAATCCAAGACATTTTACAATCATCTTCTCTTGTGAAATGAGTGCTAGGCCACAGGTAATGTTAATATAAAACATTAACCAAATACCTACATAATTCATAATAGGACGTGTCTTAATTACGCTTATGATGCTTTGTCCTTTTGCTTTTGTTTGTGGTTCATGCCAATCATCCGGTTTCTTTAACAATAAATGTCCGACAAACATCATAACAAAATATACAGCTGCAAGGATTAAGAACATTTTATAGATACCGCCATTTTTAATGGTTGCGAGCATCTTTTCCATAATTGGACTTGCAATCGCTTTTGCCGCTCCAAATCCCGCTACTGCAAGACCTGTTGCAAGACCTTTTTGATCCTTAAACCAAAGCATCAATGTTTTAACAGGAGAAAGATATCCTGTGCCAAGACCAATTCCCATAATCAAACCATAGAAAATATAAATACCAACAAGCGCTAATACACTACCTTTTCCATTATTCGAATAGTAGTTTCCGCCTAACCAAATGCATACTCCAGTTCCGGCCATGCCTACTGCAAAACAAATTGCTGCAATCAATGAAGATTTGTGAATATCTTTTTCGACTACATTACCAAGAAATGCCGCTGACATTCCTAGAAAGAAAATCGCAAAACTGAATGCCCACTCTGTAGCACCCTTTGAAAATCCGATATGTTTTCCTATATTTTCACTAAACAATGACCAACAATAAACCGTTCCTATGCTACAATGCAAAAGCAACGCTGGAATCGCTGCGCGTATCCACTTGTTATTACGCCATCCACTTACTTTTTTCACTTTACCGTTCATTTTTTCATTCCTTTCCTGTTTTCTCCCAAACCTTTCCCATTTTAGCACAATCATCCTATACTTACAATGATTTCTTTTTCTATTTTAGAAAAACAAAAACGCTCTGGCAAATCGCCAGAACGTCTCATATAAATTCAACTTGTTTGCGCTCTTATACGTCTGACATGACACTCAATATAACAATCGCCAAAACCAGAATCCCAAAAACAATTGCCATAACAGTTCCCACGATACCCGTGATGAACCCTACTTTTCTAGCACCAGATAACTTTGTTTTCTTTGGTATTCCAGCTTTTGCCAATGTAATTGCGACAATTCCACTAGCTAAACCGAAGATAGTCCCCAAGGTTCCCAAACAACAAAATGTACCCGTCGATAAAACAATCGAAACAATACCCCATACCATTGAAGCAGTACCTCCGGACTGGTTCGGTTTGTCCTTCCAAACCACTTCCTTCGTGCGAATCGATTCTTGGTGAAATATTGGTTTTTGATGAATGGTTGGTTCTTGGTGAATAATCAGTTCTTGCTCTTCTCCACAGTTTAGACAAATACTTTCATCATCACAGATTTCACACCCACAGTTTTTGCAAACTCTCATGCTCTCGTCTCCTTTGTTTCAACTATTCCACTAGCATTATAATAAGAAGCCCCTAACGTGTCAATCGATGTTCCCTTTTGCTTCCTTATAATGTATAATAAACATATACTACTCTAAGGAGGTTATTTATGAAAACAATTAGAAGTGCCATCTATGGCGCCGGTTCCCTCGGCACAATTTTGGGAGCATTTATGACAAAAAACGGAGCGAATGTAGAGCTTGTAAATCGAAACAAAGCCCATATCGATGCATTAAAAACAAACGGAGCGAAAATCACAGGAACGCTTGAGATGACAGTCCCTGTAAAAGCTATAACCCCAGACGAAATGTCTGGTACATACGATGTGATTTTCTTAATGACCAAACAGTTGATGAATCAAGAAATCGTGACATTTCTCAAACCATTCCTTTCTGACAACGGAGTTATTGTAACATTGCAAAATGGAATTCCAGAACCATTAATTGCCAGTATTGTGGGTGATAATCATACAATGGGATGCGTCGTAGAATGGGGTGCTACACTCTCTGCCCCAGGAGTATGTACGTTAACAAGTGATCCAGACAGCCTTTCTTATCATATGGGAAAGATGGAAGGAATTACAGACGAGCAATTCAATACTGTTAAAGAATTGCTAGAACTCATGTGCCCAGTACACGAAGAAGAAAATCTTATTGGTGCACGTTGGTCAAAGCTTCTCATCAATGCAACCTTCTCTGGATTAGGAACTGTCGTTGGTGGTGTCTTTGGAGATGTTTCTGAAAACAAAGATGCTAGGAAAGTGGCCATCCGATGCATGAAAGAATGTATTGATGTCGGACACGCTGCTGGAGCAACCTTTGCCCCTGTCCAAGGAAAAGATATTACAAAACTATTCTACTATAAAAATGCAATCAAACGTACGATTGCTACACTGATTATTCCGATAGCAATGAAGAAACACCGTGCGATTGAGCCTTCCATGCTTCAAGATCTTAAGAAAAACAAGCCTTGTGAGATTGATTCTATTAATGGCATTGTTTGTGAATGGGGAAGAACACACAATGTTCCGACTCCTATTAATGACAAAATAGTAGAAATTGTAAAAGATATTGAACAAGGAAAGCGAACTGCAGAGGCAAAAAACATTTATCTATTCAACGATTTGTTATAAACAACGATACTAATCAAAACTTTTTGACTTGTTTTTGTCGCCTTCATATTGTAATATAGAAAAGTGAACGATAAGAAAGGTGAAACAACATGATTTGTGAAACAATATTAGACGCATTGGGCAACACACCAATCATTAAACTTCAACATATGACTGGTCCAGATGATGCGGAAATCTTAGTAAAATTTGAAGGATTAAATGTTGGCGGTTCAATTAAAACTCGTACTGCATTTAACATGATTTTAGACGCTGAAAAGAAAGGGCGCATCAAACCTGATACTATAATTGTAGAACCTACTAGCGGAAACCAGGGAATCGGTTTGGCTCTTGTAGGGGCGGTACGTGGCTATCAAGTAAAAATTATTATGCCTGATTCTGTAAGCGAAGAAAGAAGAAAATTAGTTCAGCATTACGGTGCAGAAGTAATTCTAGTACATGACGATGGAAACATTGGTCTTTGTATTGAAGAATGCTTAAACTTAGCATTAAAAATGCAAGCAGAAAATCCAAATGTTTTTGTTCCTCAACAATTTGAAAATCCTGCAAACCCTGCGATTCAAAGAAGCAGTACTGCTGTGGAGATTTTAGAACAAGTAAATGGACCAATTGATGGTTTTTGTTCAGGAATAGGTACTGGAGGAACGCTTACTGGTATCGGTGAAGTACTAAAAGAACATAATCCAGATATGACCATTTGGGCCATTGAGCCAGAAGATGCCGCGATTCTTTCTGGTGGATTAATCGGAACACATGTACAAATGGGCATTGGAGATGGAATCATCCCACCTATCTTAAACCAGAACATCTATGATGATGTATGCATTATAAAAGATGAAGAAGCTCTTCAGACAGCAAAAGACTTGGCTGTAAAAGAAGGCATCATGTGTGGAATCAGTAGTGGAACCAATGTGGCTGCAGCAATGAAATTAGCAAAGATTCTTGGAAAAGGAAAACGCGTGGTTACGATTTTACCTGATACTGCTGAAAGATATTTTTCAACACCTTTATTTGATTCTTATGATTTATAATACAAATAGACAATGCACAAGCATTGTCTATTTTTTATATAGAAGGCTCTACACCTTTGTTCTAAATTTACATTACACGAACGACATGATATAATAAAACAAATAAATTTGTGAAATGGCGTTCACTGGAAAGGATTTTTCTATGAATAAACGTTTGATTGCTAAAAACGCCTTTGGTAAAACAGTATACTGTGTATTATCTTCCACCGAAAGCTACAAAGACCAACTCGAAAAAGTTTTTAATATCGAAAAGGGACACGGTTTTAGCATAGACCTTACAGATACGGAAATTAAATTGATAGATTATTTTCACGGAGATACTGTAGCTACATTCGACATCTTGTCATGGGAAGACACAGAGGAAGATATCCTATATAAGTGGAATAATATGAAACTATAAGCGAAATAGATAAACAAAAACGGAGTGCGTGAAACAACTGGTTTTTAGTTGCAGAACGATGCTCCTTTTCTTTGCACAAATCAAAACATCTAAGTTCTATGCCTTAATTTTTTTTATTATATACGGTGCATTTTTCGACAAAATATGATAAAAGTAATTGAGGTGATAAATATGTTTTTTAAAACGAATGATAACATTTCCCATGGATTGGGATTCGAGGCCTTTGGCGTTACCCATATAATTTGGCTCTTAATGGGGCTTCTTTTATGTGTGACCGTCTGCATTTTCTATAAAAAGCTCAATGAGGATAAACGAAGAATCATGTTGACTGTACTAGGCTCATACATCTTCTTGCAGGAGATGATTAAAAACTTAGTGCTTATAATATTGGACGAATTTAGTTGGGGAAATCTTCCTTTTCACCTTTGTGGAATAAATATTTTACTCATTGCCTTTGATGTAATAAAGCAGACAAAAATTGTAAGATGTTTTCTTTATTATTTTGCTATTCCTGGTGCAACACTTGCTCTGCTCTTTCCAAACTGGACAGCTTTACCGTTTTGGAATTTCTTTCATTTGCACAGTTTTACAATACATATTTTGCTAGTACTCTATCCTTTACTACTGATAACCACCGATCAGATTATTACCGATATAAAATTAGCTTTTAAGACTGTACTTCTACTTGTTGCCATGGCAATCCCTGTATACTTTTTAAATCTACTTTGGGATACAAACTTTATGTTTTTGATGGAACCCGATTCGGGTAATCCCTTAGAACTTTTTGAAAAGTTTCTAGGTTCTCACCTTTGGGGGTTCCCTATACTTTTACCTGTTGTAATTTTCATAATGTATGTACCTATCTTAATATCTAAAAAGATGAAAAAATCATAGTATCTTGAATCAAAACACTTTGCTTTTACTACATAAAACAAAATTGCCCAAGTGTCTTCTTAAAACACTTGGGCAATTTATTGTCTTTTTAATTTAATATATAATGAAGCATCGGGGATTCGAACCCCGGACAACTTGATTAAAAGTCAAGTGCTCTACCGACTGAGCTAATGCTCCATATTTCATTGCTTGTCCTTTTTTTGCAGAACAAATGCCCAGAGCCGGAATCGAACCAGCGACACAGGGATTTTCAGTCCCTTGCTCTACCAACTGAGCTATCTGGGCAAAAAAGAGTTGCGGGGGCAGGATTTGAACCTACGACCTTCGGGTTATGAGCCCGACGAGCTTCCAGACTGCTCCACCCCGCGGTAATATTTAACTAATTATATACATATTTTTGAAAAATATGCAAGATTTTTGGAATTTTTTCACTTCCAAATGGATGGAGGTGGATTCGAACCACCGAAAGCGTTGCTAACAGATTTACAGTCTCCCCCCTTTGGCCACTCGGGAACCCATCCAAATTGTAACATCTATTTAATTAAGACGTAAGCCGATGATCGGACTCGAACCGATAACCTGCTGATTACAAATCAGCTGCTCTGCCAATTGAGCCACATCGGCAAAATGGGACCAATAGGGCTCGAACCTATGACCCTCTGCTTGTAAGGCAGATGCTCTCCCAGCTGAGCTATGATCCCATATAATAAACGACCCGGAAGGGACTCGAACCCTCGACCTCCGCCGTGACAGGGCGGCGCTCTAACCAACTGAGCCACCGGGCCAATTTAAGGTTTGTACCCTAAAAACTACACACAAATACTCTCTATCATTTCATCTTTCCTATTCCTATCACCTTTATGGTTATGCCCTCGACCGATTAGTAACAGTCAGCTACATGTATTACTACACTTCCACCTCTGTCCTATCTACCTCGTCGTCTTCA
>JAZRRJ010000023.1:0-5645 GCA_045650645.1 Faecalimonas sp.
ATATTTCCGGAAATTCAGGGATTTACAACAGTACGACAAATCCGGGATGTGATATAAGCGTAGGTGCAAATGTAGCATTGAATCTCAAGAACAACACAAGTGTTGGTGCAATTAACAAGAGAGAAACAAGTGGAACAATTAAGTTTTTAGAAGAATTCACAGGAGCAATGATGTTAATTCCGCCTAAAGGCCATTATGTAATTGGTTCTTCGCTTGTCGCTTTCGATAATGCAATGACTGCTGATGCGAAATCAAATACAGCGGCAAAACTTGTTGTCCGTGAGTATTCTTCAGCTACTAATTACATAGACGATAAGTACTGGGTAGATACAGATGGAAAATTGCAATGTAAAGCGGCTATGGTTGGAAGCAACACATATGATACCTTGGCAGAAGCTGTTGCGGCAGCAGAAAGCGGAGCTACTGTATACGTTCTGAAAGATATTCAAGTTGATCAAGCGATTGCAATTGGCAGTGCAGAAGCGGCAAAAGAACTTACGATTACAAACATTGCCGGAAAAGATATAAAGATTACAAGAACAAGCAAAACAGCATTGTTCACAGTTGCGAAGGGAAGTACATTGACACTTGGTAATTCTGCAGATGAAGAGAACGAATTCATTGTAGATGGCGGCTATGTGGAAGGTGCAGAGACTCCGTTGGTGGCTCCTTCGTTAATAAACAATGCAGGAACCTTTGTTACAAATAGCAATGTGACAATTCAGAATGCGAATGCAGGAAATGGAAGCACGAATGTAGGTGGTGTGCTGTATAATACAGGAACAGCTACCTTAAATGGTACCATGACGGGAAATGTCGCATATCAAGGTGCGGTTGTATACAATAAGGGAACATTAACAATCAAAACAGGAACTTACTCTAACAATACTGCTACAATGGGCGGAACTGTTATTCGTTGTGATGATAAAACCAATGCAAAGGTAAAAATTGAAACTGGATTATTTAAGGGTAATAAAGCACAAGGAGCTACAGGTGGTATTATCTCTGGTAATGCTAAAACAATAGACATCGAAGGTGGTACATTCAGAGAAAATGAAGCACTAGATGGCGGAGCAGTGATAAATGTTGCAGGCGGTTGCACAGCAACTATTTCTAATGCAACGATGACAGAAAACACGGCGAAGAAAGGCTCGTCTAATTACAATGGTACAATTTATATATCTAATGGTGGTTCGTTGACACTTGAAAATTGTACTATTGTTGATAACGTTGGAATTGCTTACGACAAGGCAAATCCGGCATGTGATGTGAGAGTAGGTGGAGGAGCCACCTTGAATATCAAGAACAATATAAATGTTGGTTTGGTTAGTAGAGCAGCCACAAATGCAAAAATTAATATTTTAGAAGAATATACAGGGGAAATGATATTGATCCCACGTGCAGATGATACTGTGCTTGTTACTTTTGCTACAGGAATGTCAGCTGATGAAAAAGCAAATACAGTAGCGAGAATTGTTGTTCGCAAGTATACTTCAAGTACAGCGTTCACAGAGAATGAATTCTGTGTAGGTACAGACGGAAAATTGCAAAACAAGCCAGCGGCTGAATAATATGGTTCTGAAATATTAGTAAGGTATGCTAAAAATAATGAAACTGCCAAACAATGTTTGGCAGTTTCGGCATTTCTAGATGTTTATAAGTCAATAGCATGGCAAAAAAAGAGGCCTACCAGATTTTAACTGGTAGGCCTTGCTTTGTGTTAAAAGCTTATTGTCAATTCATTTTCGATGGTAAAAGGATGTTCAAACACTCCGTTGAATCCTTCGTATCTGCGAGCAGGTTTTACATGATATACATGCGCTTCGTTTTCGTTCCATTCTAGCACTTCATAGCCCCATGCCCAAGCATCGTCATAGCGATCAAAGTACCACTTCCCATCTTCTCGTTTTTCGCCCTCGTAGCCATATCCGCCGATATTGATTTTTGGTTGAGGTATTTTTTCTAACTCTGTAAACACACGGTTTTTATGGGTGTGTCCGTCGAATAAGCAAACGATACGGCTGTTTGAGTTTAACAGTTCATTAAGCTCATCTGGGAACTGTGACACCTTGAAAAAGTGGGAGCAAAGGAAGATTTGCTCGGTTGGGTATTTCTCAAGTTCCTTTTTCAAAAAGTCCATATCTACTCCTGTATACGCAGAACCAGAAGCAGTATAAGCAGGGCTATCGTTGAAAGTGTCTAGCATAATAAATGCTGCATCTTTCAGTTTAAATGAGTACTGTCTGTCGTATCCAAAGATGTCTTTCCATATTTCGTTTGGATAACTGTCGTGGTTACCAGGAATCACGTAGTATGGAAATGGCAATTGGTCCATGCAGTCTTCTTTGAACTTTTTGCAATAGTTTTCCGGAAGATTTCGGTAACTATAGTCATCGATTGATAAATCCCCTAACACTAGGATTGCATCAATATCTTCCTTCTCTGTGAAAGATGTGATATCACTCATTATGTGCTCGATTTTTTCTTTTTGCGTATGCCCCAAGGTGTTTCCGGCAGCAACAGAAGCTTTTGCTTCTGGATAGAGTGCTTTGAGCTCTGCGGAGTTTTCTTGGGTTGTATAATGCATGTCGGATATTAAAACAATTCGGTTCTTATAATTCTTCATCAGCCATACCTCTCGTATTATTTGATAAAGTTGGTGCATGACCATATACGCGCTTGTATGCCTTATAGAACGAGTGTGGGAGAGTGTATCCGCATTTAAGCGCGATCTCTGTTACGCTCAATTCGTTTTTAGCAAGTAAGTCGTTTGCCAAAATCATACGCTTTTGCTCGATGTATCGAGCGATAGGAACATCAGTCACTTTCTTGAATACTTTCCGAATGGTTGATTCGGAACATTTGAAATGTGCCCTTAATGATGTTAGACAAATGTCGCTGTCTGTATAATGTGCATCAATGTAGCTGAAAAGCTCTTGTGTAAATGAGTCTTTGTCCACGTTATTATGTTCGCTGATTAAAGAACAGAATGATTCGACAGTTTTTGACAATTGTTCATACAAGCCTTTATCTGCTTGATAACTAGGAATCTTTTGCTCAAACATTAATTGCAAATATTCCATTTTGATGTAGGTCAGCATACTCTTGATGACTTCGTATACAGGTTTTGCGAAATTTTTGTTTTCGGATTTTTCTAATTCATCTGAATAAGTAGAGAGTCGACTAAGCGAAAGCTCTGCGTTTCCGGAAATAATAGCAGTATAGAGTGTCATCAAATCTATCATTGTTACTGGAATTTTCACATCAGAATCTTCAAGCGTATCTGCTACCGTGCAAATTTGTGATTGATATTCTGAAAATGAGATTCCATCTACAGCTCGAAGTTGTTGATATGCTGTTGGAATGTCTTCTAAATTAGAATAAATATTACTAGCCATACAATATGCGTGATAAGTAGGTTCCTCCTGATTAATATTATTTATGATAAAGTTTAATGTTTCGTAAGAGTTTTCATAGTCTTCTTCGTTTAAAATCATCAACAATTCGGTATCGTTGATCTGCTGTTGGTAGACGCAAGGAATTTCCTGTCCTAAGAAGGAGTGCAAAAGCAACAAAGGTTCTTGGTACAACATCGTGTTTGGTACACTAGTATAAGACCAAAGTTTGATTAAAAGCATACGATACTTCTCTGGAAAATTAGGGAAGTAAGAGTGGAAATCTTGAATGTCGTTCTTACTCACTAATTGTCCGTTGATTGCTTTTTCTATAAATCTTGCTTGTAGAACTTTTTGCTGCGTAGCAAATGTACTTTGATAAGCTTCAAGGTTCTGTTCGGCATTTAAAATACTATCTGAAATATAGTCGAATCCTTTCGCAGTCGATAATGGAATATTGCTATCTGACGGTTTGAGGTGGCGACTATGTTCAAGGATATTCAGGATGTTCATAACTGGTTTTGCAGCTTGCTTTGTTCCGATGAAACCGATAGAAACAATGAGCATAATGCATGCAATGGCATATAACAATATGAAAACGTAGAATGATTTCATATTCTGGAATAAAACCGAATTTGGAATATGTACACTGATGTTGATGCGACCAGTAGAACACGCTTCGCTGATTGTTTCGTAGTTCTTCAAATCATTTGGTAAGTCACTATATAACACAGTGTTATCGGAAGAAGTAATTGTGAAATAGCAAGTATCCAAACTCTCTTCTTCGATAATTAGTTGTTTGATTGTGTTTACATTAATGCAAGTATATAAATAAGTAGTGCTTGTCCAAGGCGTCACAAAAATAAGTGCATCATATTCGGAAGAGTATGTTTTAATGTGACAGACAGGGGTAAAACCTGTTGATGATGCTGAAAGAAGATTCATCCATTCTTCGTAAGAGAGGTCATTTACTTGAAAGAAGTTAGGATAGTAATCTAACTGATTTTCAAAAAAGAGTGCACTGTCAGTAATTGTCACATCTTCATTTAAATGTAAAGCGGTATGTGAAACGAAATCATAAGGGTGTGTTAAATTTTCTAGTTCGGCCTGTAATTGATGCTGTGTAGAAAGCGAAATATCTTTATAGTTCGAGTTTGGATATTTCAAAGGCGTAAAACGAGAATCCCCACGCAATGCTTTTGATACATTAATCATACCAGATACAGTGGATGAAATTCGTGTAGCACCGGAATTTAACAACTGCTTTCTTTTTTCTATTTGTAAATCTGAAAAATTGTTTTTTGAACTTGCAAATAAAGGTAAGAGCAAGAGCAAAAAAGCGAGTGAGATCGAAATAAAGATTTTTGAAAACCAGCGTATGACCGTTTGCTGGTGAATGGAGTTGGAGTGTTTTTTTAACATAATCAAAATTCTCCCTTTTCTTTCTACAATATATGATGATTTTACCATTGAAAGAAAAAGGACGTCAATGAAGAGGAGTAAAATGGAAGAAATTGCACATAAAAAAAAGAATTTGCACGGTGGAAAGATAAAAAAAAAGAATTTGCACCATTAATTTTGAATTATCCTAATGAAAAAGAATGTGGGGTTACGATATAGTTTAAGTATCAAACGAAAAAGGAGACAAAGTTTTATGAAAACGAAAATTGTTACAAAAAAGATGCTCAGCGTAGTGCTTGCACTTGCCATGGTAGCAACAACGTTAGTTGGTTGTGGTGGTGGTTCTTCTAGAAAAGGAGACAACAAACTTGTAGAAGAACAAGCGAAAAAGTATGCTGATGTTAAGGATTTGAAAGAAGTCACAAATGGCGTGAAACTTACGATCGCTGTACCTTCTAATGCCAGAGTATTAGATTTTAACACAAACGATCAAACAAAAATGATTGAAAAGAAATTAGGCGTGGATTTGGAATTTGTTGAATTACCATCAGCAGATTACTCTTCAAAATTGAACGTTATGATTATGGGTGGCGAAGAGTTGCCTGATATTATTTTTAGCCCAGATGCATATGCAAACTGGATTGAAGAAGATGTGTTATATGATTTAACTCCATTCTATGAAAATGAAAAATTTGCAGCAAACATTTTAGCTGGTTCTGAGAGAAGCGGAAAAGATCTTGTAAAATACATCACAAGACCAGAAGGTGGTATCTACTGTGTTCCAAGATTTATTGAAGAAACATATACTTCAGTACAACAAAAACTTTGGGTATACCAACCTTGGTTAGA
>JAZRRJ010000024.1:0-20857 GCA_045650645.1 Faecalimonas sp.
TGCCGTTCCTTTAAACGTACTGTCTGACAATTTGAAATTCTTAATCGTTGCATCTGCAATCCATCCAAACAAACCGATATAATTCTTTGAATCATTTAATGTTACATGAATTCCACTGATTGTCTTGCCATTTCCATCAAAAGTTCCTTGGAATGCATTTTCCGCACTCGTTCCGATTGGTACCCATTCGGAGTTTACAATTACCATATCCTTTTTCAGGGTAACTGTTTTACCTTTGAAATTCTCTCCGTTATTTACAAGACTTGCAAAACCATAAAATTCGCCTTCTGTTTGAATATCAAAGTTTGTTTTGTCTTCACTATACCAACTAGTATCAAATCTCCAAGTATCTGCTGGAATTTTGATTCCGCTTCCAACAAAAGTCTTAAGCGCTGGTACTTTGTTTTCTCTGGCCGACCAGTAATCTTCAAAATCCAACATTGTCATTTGATAGCCTTTCACACCGATAAAGTTTTCCTCACCAAGCACAGTGATTTTATTCGATGTATTGGTTCCTGTTCCAATTGCTTGTGCAGCACATTCCGTTGTCGCATATACATTTAAGAATCTTTCATTTCCTTGTGCTTGACTTGTAATTGCTCCTACATATTTGTTGCAGCCGTTTACAGTAGCCTTAATTGCACTTCCTGCACTCAGCGAATCCTTAATCATATAGTTTGTAGTTGAAGTTCCGTTTGCCTTTCCAAAAATACCTCCAACATACAAATGTTTGCTGCTTCCTGTAGTCTTCGCACTCTCTATCTGTCCTGTAAACAAGCAATTTTCTACTTTTACAGTACCGTGAATCAAGAATCCTACAATTCCACCTACAATTGTTGTACTGTCTTGACTGATTGATTGTTTGATGCTTCCTTCAAACCAGCAATTAGATACTGTAAGGAGGGTGTTTTCAATACGATCTTGGTCATTCTTTTGCAACGGATCTTGTACACGACCGATCATACCTCCAACCGTTGTTGTCGATGAAGTTTCAACAAGAACACTACTATCACAATAAATGTTTTCTAATGTTCCATCGCCATTTCCAACGATTGCTCCCATCGCCATTGCAGTTCCTGCAATCTTACTATTTGAAAGTGTGAAGTTTTTGATTGTCGCATCCGCTATTACACCAAAAAGACCAGCATATTCTTTCGCATCATCAAGAGTCACACTGATTCCACGGATTATTTTTCCGTTTCCATCAAATGTTCCTTTAAATGGATGATCGGTTGTTCCAATTGGAGTCCAAGCATACTCAGCTTCATTCACTCCAACTTCCCAATCTTTATTAATGTCAATATCATCTGCCAATTTAATAAATTGATTTGCAAAACCGTTTCCTTCATTCACAAGTTGTGCAAAACCGTACAGTTCTCCAACAGAACTAATAATATAAGGATCTTTTTCCGTACCTGAACCTTCCCAGTTTGTATCCGTTCTCCACACTTCTGCAAGTCCAAGACCATTTGTCACAAAACTTCTAAGTGCAGGAACATTGTTTGCTCTGGCTGACCAATACTTTTCAAAATTAAGTTTTGTAAAAGTATAACCCTTTGTTCCTAAGATAACAGATTCCGCCAATACAGTTCCTTTATTATCCACAGTTGCTCTTTTTTCATTGAAGTTAACGATTCCAATAGCACTTTCGCTGGTTGCGTATACATTATCATTAATTGTAACTGTTCCGTCTGTCGTATATCCAACAATTGATCGAACACCATCGTTATATGGATGTTCTTCTCCTGCGGATGTCTGTGCATGAATATATCCCGCATTTAAGCTATTAGAAACATGAAGTACAGATAACGTTCCTTTTTTGGTGTCTTTTCTCACACCATTTATCAAACCACCAACAAGACCTCCGACAGCAACTCCATTTCTAGTCTTGCCTTCCGGCATCTCGTCATACACGTAAGAAATGTCACCTGTGTTCAGACAATTGTCTATGTTAAGTGTTCCTTGTATTGAAGCACCTGCAATACCTCCAACATAAGCCAATTTTGCTACTTTGTTTGCAACGCTTACTTTTCCGTCAAACCAACAGTTTGTTATCTTGTACTGTGATGTCTTCGATTGATTTACACGTCCAACAAGACCTCCAATCTGTATTCCTTTTCCAACTACAATAGCATCGCTATATACAGTGTTGAGAACACCGCCCATTTGTCCTGCGATACTACCAAACGCCGCAAATTCATCCTCAATTGTATTTTCAAAATAACTGTTTGTTAATTTGAGATTCTTAATCGTACTTTCATTTGTTGTCTTTGCAAACAAACCAGAATATTTTTCACCTGTTTTTAAGTAAACACCGCTAATTGTATGTCCTTGTCCATCGAATGTTCCTTTGAAATTGTGGATTGCAAACCATGGATTTGCTGGTGATTTTTGTGCCCAATCCGATGCCGCGCCAGTATTTACGACAATATCTGCCCCCAATTTAACCGTATCTTCATAGAACGTATCAAATGCTGATACTGCATAAAATCCATAAAGGTCCGCTAAATCTTTCAAGACAAAGGATTTCTTATCCACACTGTACCAACTCGTATCAATTTTTCTTTTAACGCCTGCTACACTTGGCACTTTATTTGCAAAACTTTTCAATATAGGCGTGTCATTCGGACCAGTCACAACCGTCCAGTACTCCTTAAAGTTAAGTGATGACCACTGATAACCACCAATACCTTTAAGATATGCTTCAGGGAAGTGCGCAACACCTCCTTTATATCCTTTACTAGATGTACCAATTCCTCTGAACTTACCATGTTCATAACTTGAATCTTTCTCAGCTATATAAATATAGCTTTCATCTGTTGCATAAGTATCTGTGATGGTAACAGCAGCTTGGTTTATACGCCCTACTCCTGAACCTACACAAACATGATAATTTACAGATATTTTTCCGGTATTCAAACAATCTGTAATCGTTCCTACCGTTTTATCATTGATAATATAACCTGCGATACCGCCTACGAACATTCCGGCATCTTTAAAGTCTAATTGCGAAATAGGCGCTGTATTGAGACAATGCGCAATGGTAGCATTACCTTTTACAACACCACCAACAATACCTCCAGCATAACGAGCTTTCTCGCCTTTCATTGTAATAGACCCATCAAACCAACAATTCGTAAAACTATTCTTTGCCTCTGCGTTTACTTGTGCGAAGATACCTCCAACAATCGGAGCATGTGAAACGATAATTGCATCACTGTAAATCGTGTCAAAAGTTCCTCCTCCTCGTCCAGAAATACTTCCAAGGAATGCATTGGTTGTTGATGTGCTAATCATGTAACTGTTCTTTAGACTCATATTCTTTACTACAGCTGTAGAAGTTGTTTCTTTAAAGAATCCTGCTTTTTCAGCAGCTGTATTCAAATAGATTCCACTAATGCTATGTCCCTGTCCATCAAAGGTTCCAGCAAATTTCATGATAGGATACCATATATTTTCAGGCTCTGTTTTTGCCCAATTTTTGGCATTTCCTTCATTTACTACAATATCTTCACCGACTTTGATTGTCTTTCCAGCAAAGGTATCCGATGCAGACACCATATATAATCCATATAAATCTGCGCGGTCCTTAATTACATATTCAGAAGCTCCTGGTGTATACCAACTTGTATCAAATGCTTTTTCAAGACCTGCTATACTAGGTACATTTTCTGCAAAGCATTTTAAAATTGGTGTGTCATCTTCTACAATTGCCCAGTATTTATTGAAATCAAGGTTCGTCCATTGATAAGCCTTTGTTCCAACCAACTCTCTTTCGTGAAGTTCAATTGGATAAGAATTAATGGTCCCGCTTAATCCCGAACGTCCAATTCCAACATCATAACTTCCCATAGAACCATAGGAATTCGTTGTTGTTAACGAAGTATTTGCCGTAGTCGTACCCAGCACAGAACCAGTATAGTAAATGCTGGCTGCATTAATTTGACCCGTTGACAAACAATCGTTCAATACTAACCCTGCACCCTCTTGAGAGATTCTTCCGACAATACCACCTGTTCTAGTTCCTGAAAAATCCCATGCACTATTAATTTCTCCCGAAAAAAGACAATGAGAAATCGTAACACGACTTCCAAGAACATCATCTACGATACCACCAGTATCACGTCCTGTAGTATGAATCACGCCATCAAACCAGCATTCTTCCACTGATGCCTGGAGATTTAATTTACTACAAATACCTCCGGCAAATCCACTATATTCTCCTACAACATTAAGAATTGCATCACTATAAATCTGTTTGAAATTACCGCCACCATTGCTTGAAACACTCGCTACACCACCAAATCCAGCGGATTCGAAATAGGAGTTCGTAACTTTAAAATTCTGAATCGTAGCACCGCTCATTGTATTGCTAAACAAAGCTACTGCTGCGTCATAACCTTTTGCATAAATACCACTAATCGTATGTCCCTGTCCATCAAACACACCACCAAATCCTGAGATTGGTGCCCATTTACGCGAAGGCGCTTTCTTTTCCCATTCCTTGGCATCACCTTCGTTTACTATAATATCCGCACCCAGTTTAATAGTCTGATCCTTAAAATCATAGTAATTAGAAAGTTCTGAAAATTCATAAAGTTCATCTGCAGTTGTAATGACAAACTCTTTTCCGTTTACATCGTACCATTCTACACCCAGGCGATTTCCGCCATTTGCTTCTATAAAATGGAGAATCATAAAGCTACCGACACCAGCCAACGCTAGCACCAAAACTACGGATGCTATGATACCAATTAACTTCCTTTTATTCATCTAAATCGCCTCCTTTTTATTCTTTCGGTTCATCCTTTTGTCTTCCACCTACAACATCCCAATATTTATGTTGACGCTCACCGTTTGTATATTTCCAATCTAATGGTTTCGCTCTCTCATAAGAACCTATCTCGTATGGGAATGTCATAATTACTGTTCCATCTCCGTGAGCCACACTCTCAGCTACTACTTCTTGAAGACGTGCATTTTCCTCAAATCTTGCATATTGTGTGTCTGTATACAAACTTCCAACTTCCCTGTTTGTATAGAGGAGGGTTTTGACTTTACAATAATTAGTAAAATAATCAAACACATTAATTCCATGGTGAAGCACCGAAAACATGTCTAATTCAAAATATTCTTTGTCATAGAATCCCATTGCCATCTTTGTTGATGTAGTCCCGGCATCACCTGCATGAAGAAATCTTTGTCCCTCAATATTATGCATCAACCACATAGAGGTGTCGTTAAAGTCTGTTGAATAATATGCATCCATAGTAATCTGATCCAACGTAAACGGAATGTCTATGGTAATATCCGCGAAATAATATCTCTGTCCAAGTGAAGGTCTGTAAAACTCTGATTTACTTCCATCTTGTTTCTTGAAGTTGTTGGTTGAATTGATGATATACCAAGCAGCTTGTGAAACATTTCCTTCACTTTTTGTAAAATATTCCTTTACACTTGCACTTGGATCAACAAAATATACACCTTCCACATAAATTCGATTTGCAAGCTCTGGTGTGAGCATAATCTTCTTAAGCGCTCCATAATGGTCAATATGAGCATGTGTCATAAACCACGCCTCTATGACTGGTTTTTGTCCGTCTGGAGTAAGGCTTTCCAAATAATCAATTAAATATGGCGCATCTGGCTCTGTTCCGCCATCTTCCACAACAAAATGACCATTCTTTAACTGAACAACAAAACTGTTACCATTATCACTAAGTTCTAGCATATGTACTTTCGTTTTAGCATCCGCCGAAACTCCTTCCATATACTTATCAGAATATACTAAATGATCAGATAATACTGCATTTTTTCCTGTTGAAATATATGTCTTCTCGAATTTTGTAATATGATAAACATTCAAAATGGATGTTCCCTTCGTAAAAGAGGCTGTATATACATATCCATCCATTCCTTCTTCTCCGTTATCGCTATGTTTCTCATAGCCCGCCTTTTGAAGAAGTTCCAAATATGCTTGATAGTCCGCATAAGTTGTACCGTTCACGTCTATAGTATAATGTTTATCACCGTACTCATATGCGCTTCCAATCTTTGTACCTTCTGCAAGCAATGCAGGTACATCTTTAAAAATGTCTGTTGATGTAAATTCGGCAAATGTCGTATATTCACCTTCTTCTGATTGCTTGACTGTTTTTTCTCGTCTTCCAATTTCAAACACTAATGCAAAACATGCACCCAGCAACAAAACAACTATCAATACACTGATTCCAACCATTACTGTTTTTTTGTTTTTCATATTATTTTCCTCTCCTCTTCAGGCTATATATATCACAATTATATCTCAATTTTTTCTTTAAAGCATTTGGAATTTTGCTCATAATCTTGCAAATATTGCTACAAACAACGAAAACAAGAGACGTGCAATGCACGCCTCTTGTTTTGGAACAATATTCTATTATTCACCCTCTCCTGCTTCAATCTCAGGAGTGTCTGTACCTGTATCTACACTATTATCAAGTCCTACTGTAATCTCATTGCCCAATGTTACTTTAACTGTACCTTGTCCATAGTTGAATTCACTCGTACTTACAGTTTCAATTAAGTACTTATTAGCCAACTCTGCAGCCGGGAATACACCACTTGGTCTCTCATGTTTTCCTCTATAGTCATAGAAAACAGAACATGGGAACAAGCTTACATCAATCTTTCCATCACCCGCAACATAATCTGTGAATGTATGATCAACACTTGAAATATTGTAACTTGTATTCTTACCATGATGCACTACCTGATATACATTAATTCCTGCAAACATCTCTGATGAAGAACCATATGCTTCCATCATCCATTCCATATTTACATAGTTTGAATCACCGGTAATCAATACCTTCTTACCATTTGCTGTTGTGAAAAGCATATTCGTAGACGCTGTATTGAAGTCTGTGCCATCGGCAGAACCTGCATTTCTCTTTCCGTAAGATTCAACTGGAATCTGCTCCTGTGACTGAATGATATTCATGGTCAAGCCATTAAAGTAATAAGTTTGACCCGTCTGACACCAGTACACCTTCGGCATATTTCCATTTGCATCTTTCAACATACGAATACCTCGATATTGTATTGCAACAGTACCCATTACATCTTTTCCATCTTCGCAAAGCATTGCTTTTCGATTTGGTTCGTTTACATAGATTGCATTTACAACAAGTTGCTCTGCATACTGTGGATTATCCACTATATTTCTCATTACTGTAAAATGATCGCCATGTTGATGAGTAACTGTCCAAGCATCGATATAAATCTTCGATGTTGTATCATTTTCTGCAAGTCCCGCTTCTTTTCTGAGGTATTTCATAAGTCCAGCCATATCCGCCTTATTACCACCATCGTTAATCACAAAATGACCATTTGGAAGTTTAAATACAAAGCTATTACCGAAATAATAATCTTCGTATTCAAGGTAATGTTGTATGCTAGTAAAAGCTGTTTTACTTCCTTCCAGTTGAAGCATACTAAGAGTTACTGTACCACTTGTTGTGTTCCCTTCCGGCTCTAAATCTGGTGACAAACTATCAAATCCATTGCTGATAGTTAATATCACTTTACCAGTATTTTGCACAAACAATATGTTGAGTACCCACTCTCCTTCTGTTTTTGTGTAAATCACGTTGTATACACCATCTGTTCCCGTTTCTTCCAATGTAGTATATGGTGCAAATCCTTGTGTTTCAAGCGCCGCAAGATATGCTGTATAGTTTTCATAAGTTTTTTCTGTAGCTCTTAATACATAATGACCCAAACCATTGTTCACAGCATTCTTTGTTGTCCATGACGCATCCATAGTTGCAAGCGCAAGGATTGCATCTACATCAGAAATTGGTGTCACAAATTCTAAGTCTGTAAAGTTCTTTGGTACTGGAACGCCTTCTTTACGGATTACAAATGTGTTAAAGTCTAAGCTTCCACCTTGGTAATTACCTGTTGTTTCCTCTGTGCAATAACCAACAAGGCGATCTGCATTGTTCGTCCATACAGCAGAACCTGTGATAGTTGGTGTTGCTGTATATTGATTTCCTGCACTGTCAGAAGATTTGACTACTGCATAATGACCAACATCTTGGTATCCAGAATCTCTTGTTGCAAATACATTATTCATTACAACGTGAGTTGCTTTGTATTCTTTAAGTGCCGTCTTCTCCTCATCGGTAAACCATACATTAGCCTTTGCTCTACCAACCATTGCACCTGCACCATAATCACCATTTGCAGTCTTAATAGTTCCAGCACTGATACATGAATTAAGAGTAAGCTTTGTCTCTTTTTGGCTCGTTGTTATTGATTTTTGCACTTCTAATGTGCCAGCCATACCGCCAACATAAGCATATGATGTTCCAGTATATCCGCTCGTGATTTTTCCTGTAAATACGCAATTATTTAAGGTCCATTCTCCTTGATTCACAATTCCTAGGATTCCACCGGAATATCTTCCTTCATCTCCGAGAATAATTTCACCTGCATACCAGCAGTTATCAACCGTTCTGCTGATACGACTTTCTGTACCAGCAGAGGCATTTCTGTAATTATAACCGTCTGCCATCGCAATAATTCCGCCAATATTTTCAGCTGAAGATTTTACAATCGCATCACTATATACATTACTTACAGTTCCACGGCATTTACCGATAACACTACCAACCCAGCCTGTACCAACTTGTTCAAAGTAGCTATTTCTTAATCTTAAGTTTCTAACCTCACTGCCAACTTCAGTTGTTGCGAATAAACCAACAAATTCTCTGGCATTCTTTGCTCCATTTTCAAAGCAAATACCGCTAATTGTATGGCCTTGTCCGTCAAAGATTCCTTCAAAATATTTTCCGTTTGAACCAGTAGCAGAGCCAATAGCTATTGCCCATGGCAATGTAGGTTCTGCCTTGTCATCCACCCATTTCGATGCATCTTCGCCCGCGTTGATGACAATATCTTTCGTAAGTACTACATACTCTCCGGCAAAATTATCTTCTTTTGAAAGTAATGCGAAACCTGCTAATTCTTCCACCGAAGAAATCTTCCATGCAGTCGCTAAAGTAAGACCATCACCTTCTAATTCAGTGTCTGGTTTTCCTATGTTCATTTCCAATGCATTCTCTGCAAGGGTAGCAGGAACAGGTAATTCTCCTGCAATTGCCGCCCAGATTGGACCTGCCACTGTGATTGCTGCCGCGCCTTCTTCTAATGCGGCATTGTCCGCTGCCAATCTATCTGCGTTTGTGAATGCCAAGTTCGTCCACATCTGTGCACCGTAACCATAAAGAGTTTCTTTTTCAAGTGAACTATTTACGTCAAAGTTTGCCGCCAAAGAGTTATTACCTCTTGCAAATATTTCATCAGATTTTGTAGTTACGCCTGTAGATTCAATTGTTCTAGTATTGTTATTAATCACATAAGTATTCTTTGCCCAACTGTTTGCATGTCTTGCATATCCAATTGTCTCGTTCATATAAACTACTGCAACTTCAGGACTTGTGCTTGAACTAAGAACTTTTGCATTTACACTTCCTGCACTGATACAATTTTTGACTTGCACATATCCAGTTGATGTTCCATTGTCTGCACCACAAAATGCACCAACATAAGCTTTCCATTCTGTTGCACTTGCATTACATTTATAATCCAACGAAATACGTCCTGTATATAAACATGTATCTATAAGCGTAGAACCATGAACCGCATAGCCAACAAATCCACCGCTATACAATTGTTTTGTCCCTGTATAATCCAAATCCACAACACCATCAAAATGACAACTCTTCAAAATCATTTCTGTATCATTGTTTGTGCTTTGATTTTCACTAACACGTCCGATTAAACCACCGACAAATCGGCTTCCATGTACAATGGCATTACTATACACACTGTCAAATGTACCATCTCCACCACCTGCAACACTACCGATAAATGTTGCATTATTGGTGCTGAAATAGCTGTTTTCAATTCTAAGATTGCATACAGTAGCATCTTTTATTTTTCTAAACAAACCAAGATATGTTCCCGCTGCGTCTGTTACATATAATCCACGAATTGCATGGCCATTGCCATCAAACGTTCCTCGGAAAGCATTTACAATTGTGTCACCATTTACTGTACCAATCGGTGTCCATGATTTGGACGGCGTGTTTTTACCTTCTGCCCAATCATTTGCATCACCTTCACATACCTCAATGTCGTTTGCTAATTGAACAAACTTATTCTTGAAGGTTGTTCCAGCATTTACTAACGTTCCGAACCCTTCGAGCTCTTCAGCATTTGAAAGAATGAATGGATCCGTTTCATTTCCTACAGATTCATATAACCACTCTGTGCCTTCAGGAGTTTCATACGAATCGCTAAAGCTCTTCAAAACAGGAATTCCTGTTTCTTGTGCCACCCAGTAGTTTGCATCAAGATTTTCAATTGTGTTATAAAGTGCAGTTTTTTCCACCGGCGTAGTTGGTTGTGTGGATCCACCACTTAATTGTCCAATCGCCAAACTAGCACATTCACTTATTGCATAT
The DNA here is from genome assembly GCA_045650645.1 of Faecalimonas sp. Taxonomy (GTDB): domain Bacteria; phylum Bacillota; class Clostridia; order Lachnospirales; family Lachnospiraceae; genus Faecalimonas. The sequence continues at coordinate 10,515 of JAZRRJ010000024.1, forward strand.
ACATTTGAGAATGTTTCATTTCCTTGTGCCTGACCAGCAATTGCTCCTACATATTTGTTGCAACCATTTACAGTGGCCTTGATTTTACTTCCTGCACCTAACGAATTCTTAATTGAAAAGTTTGTAGCTGATGTTCCGTTTGCCTTGCCGAAAATACCTCCAACATACAAGTGTTTGTTTCCACTTGCTGTCTTTGCACAATCCATGTCTCCTGTAAACAAACAGTTCTCAATATTTGCCGCTCCGTGGATTAAGTATCCCACGATACCACCTGAAGTGGCCGTACTATTCACACCAATCGTCTGCTTAATCTTTCCATCAAACCAACAATTACTTACAGTAAGAAGTGTGTTTGCTATACGGTCTGCATTCGTTGTTTGTAACGGATCTTGTACACGACCGAACATACCTCCGACTGTTACTGTCGATGTTGTCTCAATAATAACACTATTATCACAATAAATGTTTACTAATGTTCCATCACCGTTTCCGGCGATTGCTCCCATTGCCATTGCGTTTCCTGTAAACGTACTATCTGACAATGTAAAATTCTTAATCGTTGCATCTGCAACCCATCCAAACAAACCAATATAATTGCTTGAATCATTTAATGTTACATGAATTCCTCTAATTGTCTTGCCATTTCCATTGAATGTTCCTTGGAATGCGTTATCCACACTGCTTCCAATCGGTGTCCATTCTCTTCCTTCCACCTTATCCAAAGTAACATTGTTGCAAAGATTTACTGTATCATTTTCAAATGAGTATTCCTGTGAAATTGCAGAGAATCCGTAGAATTCTTCTGGAGTAGATACTTCAAATGTATGATTTCCACCATCGTAATCCTCTGTATCATAATACCAAGCAACATCAATCCACTCATCTGTAAAACTCTTAAGTGCTGGTATATTGTCTTCTGTTACAACCCAAGCACCATTTGGATTGCTACTAGAATAAAAGTCTAATTTGTTATTCTTATTATCTACTGCATCGATATAACTGTTCTTACCACTTATATCATCGATTGTGTCGAAAACATTTGATCCATTAAATGTAATGTAGCTTTTTCCACTTGGCTGTTTAATCAAACTATTACAACATTCACCGATATAAAAGAATCTGTTGATTGTTGTTTTCTTGCTGCTATTACCACTAGCCACATAACCAACTGCTGCGCTTATGACCTTCTGTGCATCTTTTGTTCCATTTTCAAGAACTGCTGTTAATTCACCTGCATTGAAGCAGTTACTTATTCTTAACACAGATGCATTCATAACAGCACCGCACATACCACCAACGTAATAATTCGTATTGGATGTTAAATCTGTAGCAGATACATGTGTAACGCTTCCTGTATTTAAACAGTTCGTAATATCCAATGTACCTTGTACAAAAGCACCTGCGATACCACCGCCATATACTTTTTCGTTAGTAGCATATGTTAATACAACTTCTCCATCAAACCAACAGTTATTAATCATATGCTCGCTTGTACCAACCTTATTTACACGACCGATTAATCCACCGATTTGTGTGCCGGCTCCTTCTACAACTGCATTACTGTAGATTGTATCAAAAATTCCTGCTCCTTGACCAGCAATACTTCCCATATAACCAGCATCACTAACGAAATAACTATTCGTTAATTTCAAATCACGAACTGTACTTCCCTCATCTGTTGCTGCGAATAATCCCGCATAATTTGCCGTTGCAGATTGATAAAGTCCGCTAATTGTGTGCCCTTGTCCATCAAATGTTCCAGCGAATAGACTCGAAGAACTTCCGATTGACTTCCATTCTCTCAAACCGCTAGCCAAAGAACTTCTATCAATTGTTTTCTTATTTACCTTAATATCATTTCCTAACCGAATCGTTTTGCCAGAAAACGTAGCGCTCTGAGAAAGAACTGCAAATCCGCATAATTGTTCTGCCGTATCAAGTGTATATACATCGCTTTCGCTATCGTAATACCAAGCAACATCAATCCACTCATCCGCGAAACTCTTAAGTGCTGGTACTGCATTTTCTCTTACTACCCAATAACCATCTGGGTTGTTACTTGTATAGAAATTTAATTTATTTCCTTTATCATCTTGTGCATTAATATAACTAATAGCACCACTTAGATCATTTTCTGCAATTTGCAATCGCCCATTCCAGGTAATCGTTCCACTTCCACCTCTAATAATATAACCAGAAGATTCCGTAGTTAAAAACACGCCTTTTAATATTGTTTTTCCAGCATTTGCGCATCCAACTGCTGCACTTACAAGTTTATGTGTATCCACAGTTCCATCTGCCAAAACAGATTTTATTACCCCTGCATTCAAGCAATTTTCAATTGTAAGTATACATGATGAATTCATTGGTGCACCACAAATACCACCAACAAAGTAATTCTTATTACTTGTTATATCCGTAGCTGAAATATGAGTAACTTTCCCTGTATTCAAACAGTTCGTAACATCCAATGTACCTTGTACAAAAGCACCAACGATACCTCCGCCATATACTTTTTCATTAGTAGCATACGTTAATACAACTTCTCCATCAAACCAACAGTTATTAATCACATGCTCGCTGGTACCAACTTTATTTACACGACCAATTAATCCACCAATTTGTGTGCCTGCTCCTTCTACAACCGCATTACTGTAGATTGTATCAAAAGTTCCTGCTCCCTGACCAGCAATACTACCCATATAGCCAGCATTACTAACGAAATAACTATTCGTTAATTTTAAATTGCGAACTGTACTTCCCTCATCTGTTGATGCGAATAATCCCGCATAATTTGCTGTTGCAGGTTGATAAAGTCCACTAATCGTGTGCCCTTGGCCATCAAATGTTCCCCTAAAATAAGTTGTGTTACTTATTCCAATCGAATTCCAAATCACAGGGTCTGCAATATTCTCATCTGACAACGCAGTTTTCATTTCATCAACGGTCATATCATTGATTGTAATATCCGCTGCCACATAAATCGTTTTATTTGCAAACGTTTCACTTTCTTTATTTACTATATACACCAATCCGTACAACTCTGCCGGAGAAGAAATTACATACGTATCTTTGGAATCATTGTACCAACTTACGTCATGTGTTCCACGATACACTGTATCAAATGACTTATATACATGACTACAAGCGCCATCTCCTACCATGACAAAGGTTTCATTTGATAATGCCGTATCATTAATCTTAAATCTCAAGTTTACAAGCATATCATTAATATTCGAAAAAGCTTGAGCTGCCGTACATGTAATCGTTCCATCCCCATTGTCCACAGCAGTTGCTCCTGTATCAACATTACCAGCCTCAAATCCCTGATATTCAAAATTCGCCGTATCATAAGTAATTGTAATTGTGTTACCTTCCCCTACATTATCCGCATAAATTCTCACAGGAACATTCGCAATCTCATTGTAACTGTCTGATACTCTGGCCATTCTGCTAATACCATATACTTTAGTTCCATCCAAAGTTTTCCAATATGGTTTGATAAAGAATGTTTTATCAAAGTTTTTATTTGCAATATTCAAAAGATTCACGGTTGTAAAATATTCAGAATCCAAATCAAAAGCATTTGGACTGTATCCAAACTCATTGCCATCTTTAGCTGCAAAAATCTTCTTGTATACCTTTGTTGTCTTTACGTTTATAGGATTCGATGCTCCATCGTAATATATATCAAATCCTACTTCTTTATAATTCAATCCATCAACAGTTGTAACAAGTCGCATATCTGTCTTTGCAGTATCGCCCTTTGTTCCTTTTGTCACCTGCGCTTTAACATTCATAATCTCCGCTGGCACAAACTTCTTATACACAACTGCATTTGTGTCTGACTTAACAGGGGTTTCACAAGTCTCCTCTTTATAATATCCCGCAAAGATATATGACTCCTTACCCTCTGTAGTTGGTATTGGCGCAGTCATATTTTCTGTAATCGTAAGCCCTGGCTGTGGTTCCGTGAAATAATCCGCACTATTTGCTGCGTAAGCAACACTTCCTTCACCATCAAACATCCAAGTTACTGATACCGCCATTACCATTGCAAGTATGAGTATAACTGCTTTTCCGAAATAATTTCTAACCATTTGTTTCATCTTGAACATTCCTTTCTTTGTTAATATTCTTCCTATTCCCAAGGATACTCTCCATTACCGCCGTAACCATCTCCGCTACCGCCATCTTCACCTTCAAGTTGCGATTGCGTAATTACATCAATCTTTTCCCATTCCATGATTTCCAATTCTGGTTTCTCATATTTCATTATTGGCTCCTCCTTGTTCCAAACTTACTGTTTTTTTGTTTTCTATAAACTAACTTCCGATTTTTGGATATAATTCTGCCTTGATTGTATTACAATTTTTTACTACTTTCCTCTCATTTGTTGCTTGAAACTTTGCGAATATTGCTCAACAAAATAAAAAAGCAAAGAGAAAACCCTATTGTTTCTCTTTGCTTCTTCTTACTTCCATTCGATTTGATAAGATGTAGTTGCGCTCCAAACATCTCCTGAAGAGACCTTATCATTTTGTGCAAACACAAAATACATTTTGTTATAGTTATTTTTCTCTCCATTATCAGTGACAATCATCGTTCTACCATCATTGCATTCAGGCATATAATCTGATTTTGTCATTCTAAAACAAAGGCCACTCTCCATTCCGACAACACATAACATTTCAACATCGCTGTGTTTTATTGAATATCCGTTTCTATCTATTTTTAACGGTTCTTCATTCAAATTCGTATAATAAGAATCTGTAATAATATCTGTTTCATCTGTGTTTGAGTGCTTCATTGGTGGCATCATTGCCAAATAGGAGCCAAGTCGGTCATCTAATGTGTAATCGTTACACCATTTTACTGTTTGATGTAGCGTAATCCCATCATTGGTAATCGTATACTCCTTGCAATGCTCCAACGCCTTTGTGCTTCCATCCTTTGGATCATATCCTTCGGAACACACAGTAATCGACATGCTCGAAAAAGATGTATGATTAAGCACTCTAATATCTTCTACCGCTACACCATCTATTGTCATTACAATGGAATGAAACCTCTCATCACCATGTGCGTATCCACCAATAAAATCTGGACGTCCAGCGATTTTGACTGCCATTTCCCACTCAGCGCCAGACTTGGTGATTCTCTTGATAAACCGGCCTTTTTCATCGCAGAGATTGGTAACACTCAATCTCCACATATCTGCATTTCTATCTTGATTGACTGTATGAACAAAATTGTAATTAATATATCCTCTTTTTGTTGGAAGATAAATCGCTAAACCTTCTGTTCCGTTTTCATAATTCATCTTCGCATCATAAGAAACCCAAGACATTTATAATACCTTTCCTTCCTTCACCGGTGGCAAGGTGTATTTGTTGTTTTTCTTAGGATCCTCATCTACACAGTGATAGTAATCACAAAGTTCCTGCATGAGTTCCTGTGCCTCTTGGTTGTTTTCTAAATACTCTTTTGGAGTACGCCACATAAGTGCCAAGGCACTGATTGTTTCGCCTGGTTTTACGATTGTTCCGTCTGCTTCCTTCATATTGACATGGAATGTATTTGTCCATGACATTTCTTTGCCTTTTCCTTGATAGAAATTATAGACCATGAGGTCAATACGTGCACGAATATAAAGAATTCTCCATCTCCAAGATTTTGCTGCTCGTTCAGAAAGACGCGCCTGCACGCTTCTTGCCAATTCATCCGCACGAATGGCAGCTTTCATATCTGGTTCTTGCCGTTTTGATACTCCCACATGGTTCAATTCAATTAATTCCATCATTTCTAGAACATCTTCATATACTTCTCCAGAGTATTCATAATTGATATACTCTTTCATCGTATCGCGATAATCGCTGTTCTTATCCCAGTAATAACCAATATATTGAACTTTTGAAATATCCTCATACATACCTTCTGAGTACGGCATACCTCCAGATATTACATGCTTTATCTTGTCCCATATTGTTTGGAAACGTTTGAGAAGCGGATTTGCTCCACGTCCGCCCCATGGATATAATCTCCACATACTAATCTCTGGGAAATTCAAAATTGGTTTAATCACCTCATGTTCTAATACATACTGTTGATATCCTTTTCCCGCATCTGACATGAGATAGTCGATATATTGCATATCATCATCGTTCAAACGTTTATATAGTCCGGAAAACTCACCCTCATCATCTGGTTGATCAAAAAACCATGTCGAATAAATAAATTTGGCATTCGGGTAAAAACGTTTCGCTTCTTTGCTCACTTCTCTTGAAAGTTCTGCAAATCCATTTGCTCCCCAAGGTCTGCAATTTTCGCACCCACAACCACCTTCGTCGTATGGCCACGAAAGCACATAGTCTAATCCGATATCCGTGAAACGTTTTAGCATCATTACCCACAAATATCTCATATATTCCATTGCACCCGTAATGCTCGGACAAATATTTTTGCCTGCAAGCGTGCAACGATTATCATAGCAAGATGGGTCTGCCTCAAATTCACTCGGAGTTGTTTGAAGTCCTTGATTTGGATTGATAATAATACCAACCTTCATTTTCATTGCTTTCGCCGCAAAGAAAATCGTACGAATCTTTTCTACCGCTTCAAAAAATGCTGGTTCATCACAACTGTTAAAATTCACAAGTGGTATGATACAGATAATGGTATTGTACCCCCATAGCATAAGCTCTTCTGTATATTTTTTTAATTCTTCTGTTGGTGCTGTATAATACCAATTATAAAAATGAATCGAATAATAAGTTGCACGAAAGTCGCAGTCTGGAGTCACTATGCCTGCTGTTTCTAATGGTGCAAAGCACTCGTCGCTCCATGTTGCTGTATGTAAAAATTTACCGATACCGTAATAAAGTCCTGCTTCATCAGCACCAATAATCTTCCAATTGTTTTCTTCTTTTATAATCTGAAAACTTTCTTCTTTTCCAAGTAAACAATTAACGTCAAGTACAATTGACATTCCATCCTCAGTCTGTTGCACAGGGATTCTCTCTTCTATTGTTCTCATTAACAGTTCAGCTTGTGACTTATAACCGTTATCTAACAAATTGATTTTCATACACTTCCTCCTCACAACATTATCACATTATTATTTGTAAAATAACTAATATGTATTCGACGTGTCTGCTACAATCTCAACTGTTGTTGTCTTACGTCTCGATGTCTTCACACGTTTCATAAGTTCATCGTAATACAAGTCTTCATCAATTGGCAAGGTTACCTTTGATTCTGTCCATGCAGAAAGATGCATTGCATTGGAAAGCATCAATCCATTGATTCCTTCCTCTCCCTTTGCCACGAGTGGTTCGCCTCTGAGAATCGCACCTGCAAATGCATTCATAACACCATAGTGTTGCTCGTTCATTCCATCTGTCTCAATTTCAAGTTCTTTTTTCTCAATCTTAGCAAATGGATCGTCTGTTGTTTTGCTGAACTCCGGTTCACTCATAGCAAATTCCCAAACTCTGATTTCACCACCTTCGATAACAATCTTACCTTTTTCTAATTGAATTTCCAAACGATTAGTTCCATAAGCATCTCCAGTTGTTGTTACGAAACATCCGGTTGCTCCGTTCTCAAATTCCATATATGCTGTCACATCATCTTCTACTTCAATGTCATGCCATTGACCGAATTTCAAAAATGCCTGTACACTTACAGGAAGACCACAAATCCACTGCAAAAGATCTAGCTGATGCGGACATTGATTGAGAAGAACACCACCGCCTTCACCAGACCATGTTGCACGCCAATCACCAGAATCATAGTAGCGCTGTGGACGATACCAGTTCGTAATCATCCAATTGACACGACGAAGTTTACCTAATTGTCCACTTGATACAAGTTCCTTTGCCTTTCGATAAATATGATTCGTACGTTGATTAAACATCATTGCAAAAACAACATCTGATTCTTTTGCAACATCATTCATCTCACGAGCCTGCTTCGTATAAACTCCTGCTGGTTTTTCCACCATCACATGAAGTCCTTTTTTCATAGCCATAACCGCGTATTCCGCATGCTGATAGTGTGGAATTGCAACCAATACAGAATCAATAAGACCACTGTCCATCATTGCTTCCGCATCTTCAAAATATGTAACTCCTTCATATCCGTCATCTTTCATTGCTTGAATACGTTTCGAATTTCGTTCCGCAATTGCAACTAATTCAATTTCCGGACATTTTCCTTCTTTGATATTCTTACAGTGTGATCTTCCCATGTTACCCACACCGATCACTCCAAGTCTAATCTTGCTCATCTCTATACCTCCTCAATCAATCTATTCAAAGCTACAACAGCCGCATCAAATGCTGCTCTCGCCGTCGGGTAAGTATCTCTTTCACCGATTTCACTCTCGTCAAAATCTTTTTCCAATTCCTTCAATCCACCAAACACAAATAGATGTGGTTCTAAGGTCAAATCTCTTCCACCCATCTCATAATATTTCTTAAGAATAGTAGGAATATTTCCACAGCCTTCTCCAGCAGGAACCACGCGTCCCAATTCATTTGCGTCCTTAATGTGCAAATATCTCACATAGGAACTTAGCATGTCCCATGCCTCTAATGTATTCTGCCCACATTGCACAAAGTTTGCAGGGTCAAAAATTGCCCCAAGATCCGGAACAGCTTTGTAAAGATCCAAACAATGTATGGCAGTATCTCCATAGATACCTTTCTCATTCTCATGACAAATTTTGATATCATAATTTTTTGCAATATCGACGATTCTACCCATACGTTCAATGACTTCGTTTTTGTATGGAGAAAAGTCCTCTGCATCTTTCGGCATGTGAAAACTAAACAAGCGAAGCACCTTTGCCCCAAACACTGCTGACACATCTAATGTATGCTTATATAATTCAATATGTTTTTCAAAATCTGCATCTAGACCGATTTTTCCTATAGGCGAGCCAATGGACCACACACAAAGACCTGCATCTTTCATGCGTTTGTCAATCTCTTTCGCTTGTTCTAATGTTAAAGTGGATACATTTTGTCCTTCAACCTTGCGAATTTCCAATCCCTCATACCCATTGTCATAAAGTGCAGATATCTGTTCATTCAGTTCCTGCCCTGCTTCATCTGCAAACGCATGTAAATTAAATTTAGCCATTATTTTATGCCTCCTAAAAGTCTAACCTTTAATTGAACCAATCATTACACCCTTCTGGAAGAACTTCTGTAAGCATGGGTATAAGATAAGCATTGGAAGTGTTGATATGATAATCAACGAATATTTCATAAGGTCTGCGGCTGTAGCCATTTTCTCCAGCACCTCCGCATCCGTTATGTTACTTGTATCTACCTTCGCAGCATTTAAGATTTCTCGAACTACCAGCTGCAATGGATATAAGTTTCTGTCACGCAGGTAAATCATAGGTCCAAAGTATGAATTCCATTTTCCTACTAATGCGTAAAGCAGGATAACGGAAATAGACGCCTTTGAAAGTGGAATTACAATCTTTACTAAATATCCTGCGTCTGAGATGCCATCCATCTTCGCAGATTCTAATAGTTCATATGGAATATTGCTCTGGAAGAAGGTTCTCATGATAATCAAATGACTGATACCAACTGCTCCACTGATAATCATCCATGTACGAGTATTAACGAGTCCAAGGCTTGATACCAAGATGTATGTAGGAATCAAGCCTCCACCGAAGAGCATCGACACGGTAAGGAACTTCTGAATGAAACCTTTTCCCTGATAATCTCTTCTTGAAAGTGGATATGCTCCACAAATAGTCATTGCTAAGTGAATCACTGTACCTAATCCTGCATACAGAATGGTGTTCGCATATCCCGTCCATACCATCTTGTATTTGAATACCAATTCATATCCTGTCAAACTGAACTCTACCGGCCATAATAATACCTGTCCGTTTGATACTGCATTTCCGGATGAAAGGGAACTCGAAATAATGTAGATACATGGATAGGCTACGATTAAGAGCCATATCGTTGAAAGGATAGTCAAAATCGTATTGAATGTACGGTCTGACATACTGTTGTTTAATTTTTTTACTTTTTTAGGTTTTGTACTCATGTCTTATTTCCTCCCTTCCTTAGAATAATGAGACCTCGCCGTCGGTAGCTTTACGCACACCGTAGTTTACGGAAAGAAGTAATGCTAAGTTAATTGATGTATTAAATAATCCTACTGCTGCACCATAAGAGAAGCTTCGGAAACTTGCCATACCAACCTTGTATACGTAGGTTGAAATAACCTCTGATACGGATTCATTCATACTGCTCTGTAAGAGGTATGCTTTTTCAAATCCTACCGAGATAATGTTCCTACATCTCAAG
>JAZRRJ010000025.1:0-5545 GCA_045650645.1 Faecalimonas sp.
GCTTCATTGGTTGTATCCGTAAATATACATACGATAACGACCTAGTGGAGCAATTCACTAAACTTATATTCACATCAAAGGAAGTCGAAGTCCAACAGTAGGAATATGGTGGAAATGGATGGCTTCACTTTCTTATTACCCATTTTTTAGTTTCCCCATCGAGCCGTGGATAGTTTTAATAGAGATAGACGTAAAACTGATATGAACAATCGAATTTCTACTAGAATAGATAAATCATTCTATAAGAAGTGTTCTCCCGAAGAAACGATACGTCGCATACGTGAAATTCTGTATAATTGCGGTATATATATCATGGAATTAAACGATACGCAAAATGGTTTCTATCATAGTCATTTACATATTGCTAACGATAATTTGTTACCGTTTGACATCCAAACCAATGGCAAAGGTATGACACCTGCTTATTCTTTGGCCAGTGGCTATGCCGAAATGATGGAACGGCTACAGAATAATATGTTGTTTTGCAATCAGAAATTCGCAACCAAAAAATTTCTTGCTACATTGCCTGAAGACTCCCTTTTTCGACAAAAAGTGGAATCTGCGGGGGTAGTATTAGATTACGAATCGTTTCCGGATGAAAAGAATATTCCGATTGAAGAGTATCTTAAATCTAATGATTGTCTCTTGCCGGATTTTCAAAAGCAGTACTTAATAGACCATATTGACTCTTTACAAGGTCTTGAACTCAACTGTTTACCATTCTATGATGTATTCGGAAAAAGAGTAAATTATATACCACAACTATTTTGTAGTGGAAGTAATGGAATGTGTGCAGGTAATTCTCCGGCAGAAGCTATTGTACAAGGATTTTGCGAGATTTTTGAACGTTATGCCTTGCGCAAGATTATGTTGGACGAATGTATTCCACCTCAAATTCCATTGGAGTATTTTGAAGGAACTGCTATTTATGACAAGATTACGGCATTGCAAAATCGCAAAATTGTGGTATTGGACTGTTCTTTCGGTATGAATCTACCTGTAATAGGAACATTGATTATCGATACAGAACATTATAAATATCGCCTGATGATGGCAGGAGCCACCACTGCAACCATTGCATTGGAGCGTTGCTTGACCGAGCATTTTCAAGCATCACAACCCGAAGGTTCCATGCACAACTTTTTTGGTTATAAACCTTTTCCGAACCGTACTGCGTGGGAGTCGAAATTGATTAACTATCTTTGGAATGTAAACAGAGCCGATGGCGAATTAGATGTGGTGAAACTTCTGACATCATCTGCCGATTTCCAATTTGAAGGATTCCATACCGTGGAAGGTGATTCACACGAAAAAGAACTGAGTTATATTTTCAATCATATTCTTAAACCTAATAATTTCGATTGCTATATCCGCGACAATTCTATCCTTGGATTTCCGTCTTACCACATTGTTATCCCTGGAATGAGCAATGTGTATCGTTCCTATTTCGATGATGACCAGTATTACAACAGTTATGATACATTACATCATCAAAATACATTTGATTTTAAAAATCAAACTAAGGAGTGGATGAGTCGGTTAGCACATACTCATGTTGAAGCGTTGAAAAATCCCAAAGGATGGGCACCTACAATTTTTGGAGGATTTTTATACAATCAAGAAACAATGGAAAATGCTCCGGACTATCGATTATTCTTGGCTACAATTTTTATGCACTGCAAGGAGTATGCAGATGCACATCAACAATTACAGATATTTATAGAAAGTTTAAATGCGGAAGAAGATTCGGAAATGCTTCCCTACTTCAATTGTTGCCTACTTTACACCTGGTTGAAAAGCGAAGCCAAATCGGATATAGAGATTTCCATTGCCTTAAAATCGGTTTTTGCTTCTGAATTGGTTGAGGAAGTATTGGTAGATATGGGCAATGATGACCAACTGCAATACTACGATATGCCAAGCTGTTTTCACTGCGAAGACTGTCCTGTGATTAATGGTTGTAAGTATTTGGAGGCGATGAAGATTGTGAAAGGTATTCAAATAAATACAATTTTGATTGGACAGAAAAGTTTGATTGAATTATTAAATACTATTCTTAATACAAATGATTATGGAATTTAAAAATGAAGAAACAACTAAATGTTGTACTGTTTGGATGAAATATCCTTTTGAGAATGCTCATCCTCTAAAAGATGAGAGATTTTACAATTTTATGTATTGTTTATGCAAATACGAAAAAAGAATTGAAGATGAGAATTCGTTCTTGTCTTTGCTTCAAATCGAAGAATGTAAACGTACTGAAATTGAATTAAAAGATGCTTTCTGTAAATACCAAGTCATTTTCGACTTTTACCAGTTTATGAAAGTAAATGTAAAAGAATAAAAGGAAGAAGCCGAAAATCCTGCAAAGAGTAGGCGTAACAATTAAATTTTTACAAGTATGAAAACATACAAAAAAGTAAAAACACAAGCTGTAAATGCCCCAAGTGGTTCTTATGCTGCTGGTTGCCCTGCAGATAATGCTATAGGTGATTATTATTGCAAAAACTGCGATAGAGCAGCCTAAGTTTGGGGTTGTAAAAGTTCCTGCCTTGCATAGGCGGGGTGGGGACTTTATTTTGAATAAAAATCTAATCCTCAATATTAAACTATTATGAAAGTAACTATTAATAATGACAAATCTTTCGTTTATAACGATTATCTTGTATTGAATATTACAATACATTCTGATTATGAATCAATGTATGAAATTACACTATCCAATGCAGAAATTAGAGACAATGCTTCCAAGCAAGTAGTCAAAGCATCGAAAAAGCCAGGAGTTAAAATATTGCCAATGATTTCGAATATAGTTGAACATTCTTTTGGTAAAGAATCTTTCGCAATGGCTGCGAATAGCGAAAGAACAGACAATGTCGTTTTCAAATTAAATGGCAATGACAAAAATAGGACATTATCTGTTCGCAACACCATAAAAGATGATGATGTTCAAAATATAGATATAGATTTGAAATCTTTAATTCGTAAAAAATAAATAATATGTTAGTTCGTCAGTCAAAAAATACATTTATACGCTTTATTGATGAAAGTGTACATATTGTTAATCAAGTAACGTTCCAAGATCGTATTTATAACGATGCAGGAACAGACTTTCTGAAGGAGATTAACCGTCTGCCACAGGAGGTGGATGATATAGTCAATCGTCTGCAAAAATTGTATGGAGATAGTGTCTCTCAAGAAGAACTTTATACTGACTTTATAGAATTTATAACCGATTTGGCAAAGCATCATTTTCTCGTTTTGGGTGAAACAGAAGAGGAGTTGAAATCCAATGATATTGAATTTTCCTACAAGATGGAAAACCTCAAAACAGAGACTGACGACTTTTCTCAGAACATCACGCAAGTTGTGGAAGAGAATACTCGCGATTTGATGTGGAAAACAAGTCAACGTAAACCACGCCTAAATGCTATACAGTTTGAATTGACAAGTCGTTGCAACGAACGTTGCATACATTGTTATATCCCTAACGATAAAAAAAATCACGGCTTTGATATGCCAACCGAAAAAGTACTTTCTATTATTGATGAATTTGCAGACATGGGAGGCATGCACGTTACATTGTCGGGAGGCGAGGTATTTATGCATAAGGATATTATCAAGATTATGCAATATTGTAGAGAGAAGGATATGCGTATCACAATTCTCAGCAACCTTATAGCACTTAAAGATGAGCAAATTCCATTTATCAAAGAAGCTAATATTTCATTGTTGCAAACTTCTTTGTATAGTATGGATCCTGCTATCCACGATGCTATAACAACCATTCCCGGTTCGCAAGTAAAGACCAAAGAAAATTTGGAAAAACTTATTGCAGCAGACATTCCATGCCAAATTTCTTGTCCATCGATGAAAATCAACTATAAAGGTTATGTAGATGTATTGAAATACGCTCAATCAAAGCGTATCAAAGCATATACTGATTACATGATTAAGGCACAAGCAAACTTCGATACTTCTAACTTGGCAAATCGTCCTTCTTTGGAAGAAACAGAAGAATTGCTACGAGATATTATTGAGCATGATATCGACTACAAAAATATCACCTTAGAAAAGATGTCAAAGAGTGAAGAGCAACGCATAGATCCGGAGAAGTTTGCTAAACAGCCTTTGTGTAGTGTAGGTATCAATGATTTGTGTATTACTGCAAATGGCGATGTATATCCTTGTTCCGGCTGGCAAGCAATGATTTGTGGAAATGTTAATAAACAATCGTTGCAAGAAATTTGGGACAATTCGCCACAATTTGCCGAATTACGCAAAATCACACAAGCATCTTTTCCCAAATGTTTGAAATGCGAAGCCCGAGACTACTGTCACCTTTGTTTAGTGCAGAACTATAACGAAAGTAATGGTGATATGTTCCATATTAATCCATATTTCTGTGAAGTGGCATTTATGAACAAACGCTTGGTAGAAGAGTATAAAGCAAAATTACAGGAGGAATAAATGTAATGAATATCATTGATAGCCACTTGCATATTGGAAATATTTCGGATAAAGACATTGTAACACCTGCTGATGTTAAAACATTTTTGGCATCAGTAGGCGTAAACAATGGCTTGGTAATGCCTGTGGCTTTAAGGGGTGGCTACGATGATTGGGAAAAACATTCTATACTATATGAAGAAGCAATAGGGTTAGGTTTTCACATAGCATTGTATGTAAATCCTACAATGTTGGATTTGTCCGAAGATTTGTCTCAGTTTTTAATTTATCCATTTAAGGCTTTGAAAATTCATCCGGATGCAGTTGATTTTTCCAATCAACAAATAGAGATAATTTGTGCCATTGCTGAAAAAAATGAGCTTCCGTTAATGATTCATACAGGATTTGATAAAACTTGCCATTGCGAACGTTTCCGACCATTCATTCGAATTCATCCTCATTTGATTTTTGTTCTTTGTCATGCACGCCCATCGGAAGAAGCATTTCCTATGATGCGAGAGTTTTCAAACCTTTGGATTGATACGGCTTTTCTATCACTTAAAGAATTGGTTACTAATATATCCAAAGATGTAGAGGATAGAATTCTATTTGGTACGGATTTTCCGGTTAACAGATGGTTTCCCCATTTAGGAGACGAACGCAAATGGTATGCCAATCAAATTTCTCTGATTCGTTGTACACTAAATAAAACTGTTGCACAGAAAATATTTCATGATAATTATTGTAGATTGTATAAGGGCAATTTCTAAAAATTCCACGTTCTAGGAAATTGAATTGATTGCAGAAAGAACTTTTGCGTGGTTGACTTCGTCGATGTTGCTATCGCTCGAAATAGCTAATGCTGAGGCATTGCTCTTTACTCGTTTAATCGCAACGTTTACGTTTTTTACCAAAATCTTTCTATTTCTTTTTCAATCGTATAGCCCGCTATGCTCAATCAAAAGAAAGTAGAAATCTTTCTAGTAAAATTCCATAAATCACTTACAAAGTAATTTTTAGAAATTGCCTTAAAATGATTTAATAGTAAAATAATTAGATGGTTAAACTTAAAAATAGAAATTAAAATGTGGATAAC
>JAZRRJ010000026.1:0-68981 GCA_045650645.1 Faecalimonas sp.
GACTATGCATTTGTAATGCACCTCCTAGTGGTTTGTTGTGGTTGACTGGCACTGGGAGGTTTTTTCTTTTTATTATAAACGAAAAAATGTTGAAGTAGATGATTATTTAAAATCATCCACCCCAACATTTATTTTAGAACCGAATTTTGTCACTCTCTTATTTAAATGTGTTTATCGGAAGAGAACAAGAGTTGTCGGATTTTAATGAATTATATGCTATGGACAAATTCCAGATGTTTGTCTTATTAAGACTTATAGTTGAAAATGATGTAATTTTGTAATAACAGAAATGCGAGAAATAATGTGATGTATTTCTTCATACACTATTACAAAACAACTTTGCGGAGTTTTGTATGAAGGAAAAACTAAAACGGAAATTAAAAACTTGGGCAATATTCGGAGTACTTATTCTGGTTGCCTGTGCGGGAGTTTCTAAGACAGTTACTGTGACAAATACCGTAAATGGTAAGGAACTCCCTATTTATTCTGTGGAAATAGAGGAAAAGAAGGTGGCGTTATCTTTTGACGCGGCGTGGGGGAATGAAGATACAAAACAAATATTAGATATCTTAAAGACATACAAGATTCATGCTACGTTTTTTATGACAGGCGGTTGGATAGAGAAATATCCGGAAGATGTAAAGGATATATATGAAGCGGGTCATGATTTGGCAAACCATAGTGAGAATCATAAAAACATGAGTCAACTAGATAATCGTGAGTGTGAAAGTGAACTCATGGAAGCGCACCAAAAGGTGAAAAAATTGACGGGAGTAGATATGGAACTGTTTCGCCCGCCTTATGGAGATTATGATAATGAAGTGATAAAAAACGCGACCGCATGTGGTTATTATACGATTCAGTGGGATGTGGACAGTCTAGACTGGAAAGACTACGGAGTAGAAAGTATTATCCAAACCGTAACAGAGCATAAAAACTTACAAAATGGTTCGATTATTTTGATGCATAACGGTGCAAAATACACCGCGGAAGCTTTACCTAAAGTAATTGAAGAATTACAGAAAAAAGGATATGAGATTGTTCCGATTTCGGAATTAATTTATAAAGAGAACTATCATTTGGATGTGACAGGAAGGCAAATTTCAGATCATAAAAAATGAAATTAATACCATGAGTGGCAGGGGGAGAAGGGTTGATTTTTAATGAGAAAGTAGTATAATGACATAAAAGTTTTTTCCTTTATAAGGAGCGTACAAATGAAAAAGAGAATAGAGTGGATTGATGTGGCGAAATGCTTCGGTATTTTTGCAATCTATCTAGGGCATTTTGGAGAGAGTGCCGGAAAAGGACACTTTTTTGTGTTTCAGTATCATGTGGCGTTATTTTTCTTTTTGTCAGGGTGTATGAGTACCTACGATAAAGAACCACATATCGGTCGATTTTTAGTAAAGAGACTAAAAAGAATCATGGTTCCATTTTGGATTTTCGCGATACTATCAATTGCATTGCGCACGATTGCTTCAAGAGCACAAATATCGGATGTGAAAGAGATGTTGCTTATTGTAGCGAAAGGATGTGTGAGAAATACGTTTTTTGCAGCATCGCTATGGTTCTTAACCTGTTTATTTGTCATGGAAATCGTTTTCAAAATATTAAAGTATATAAAGAATAAGTGGATAATTTTAGGGATTTGCGTGGGTATGTTTCTCATTGCAGAATGTGTTATGAATCCATCGCCAATTAAAGCCCCTAGCTGGGCATACAATCTAGATAGTATGTGCTATTATATGATTTTCTATGGAGTGGGTTACCTTAGTTTTTCTTGGATAGAAGAACTTTTTCAAAAAGATAAACCATGGAAGAAAGTGGTGTTTTGGACGACGGGAGCATTGACCCTTGTCTATGCGATTCTACTGTTTTTTGAAAAAGATTATCTGATTATGGCCGTTTGTAAAGTGCCAGGATTAAAGGTTTTTGCAGCAGTTATCAGAGCTTTGTTATTGATATGGGCAAATTTGGTAGTTGCGAAGTTGTTGGAACGCGTCAAAATTTTTACAACCGTTGGGAAAAACACGCTGTACTTATGTGGAAATGAATATATGATAAAAGCAATTATTCCACGAATTTTAGGAATTGTAGGCATTTCATGTGCGTTTTCTTCGCCATGGATGGTTTGCCTATACACGGTTGTGCTATTATTGTTTGGTATTTTAGTTGTGATTCCAATTGAAAAGAAAATAGTAGAAGGTATCCAGATTCTTATGAGGAAGCAAAAGGAGAAACAATTATGAAATTTACGAAGATGCAAGGATTAGGAAACGATTACGTATATGTGAATTGTTTTAAAGAAAAAATTGAGAATCCAGTACAGTTTGCGATTCAAGTAAGTGACAGACACTATGGAGTTGGGTCGGATGGATTGATTATGATTAATCCATCTGAAGTGGCAGATTGTGAGATGGAAATGTATAATGCGGATGGATCTCGCAGTGAAATGTGCGGAAATGGAATTCGTTGTGTAGGAAAATATGTTTATGATTATGGTTTAACAGATAAGACTAGCATTTCCGTGGAAACATTAGCAGGAATCAAATATTTGGATTTTACTATTGAGGATGGAAAAGTAAAATTGGTGAAGGTAGATATGGGAAGCCCAGAGTTAGTGCCAGAAAAAATTCCTGTTGTAGCAGAAGGTGATACGGCGATCAACACTCCGATTGTTGTGGGAGATGAGACGTATTATATGACTTGTGTTTCTATGGGAAATCCTCATACCGTAATCTATGTGGATGATGTAAAGGGATTTGATTTAGAAAAAATAGGACCTATGTTTGAAAACCATGAACGTTTTCCAAAACGGGTCAATGCAGAGTTTGTAAGAGTGATTGACCGAAACACTGTAGAAATGCGTGTGTGGGAGAGAGGCTCGGGAGAAACACTGGCATGCGGAACTGGAGCCTGTGCAGTTGCAGTGGCAAGTATTCTAAATGGATATACGGAAAACAAGGTTACAGTGAAATTGCTGGGCGGAGATTTGATGATTGAATGGGACAGGGAGGCAAACAAAGTCTATATGACAGGACCTGCTGAGGTTTCGTTTGATGGAGAATTTTTATAAAGATTAGAACAAAAAAATGAGATGCGTTCAAGCATCTCATTTTTTATAATTAACGGTTGTTAATAATCTTTGTCAATTCTACTGGGTTAACAATTTGACCATCTTTGTAAACACGCATGTTACCAGATGCGATTTCGTCGATTAAGATTACTTCGTCATTGTTGTATCCAAATTCGAATTTGATATCCCATAAGTCAAGGCCAAGTTCTTTTAAGTCAGCAGCGATGAGTTTTGTGATTTTCAATGTTTGTTCTTTCATGCTTTCGAACATTTCTGGAGACATAACGCCTAAAGCAGCAAGTCCTTCACCTGTTACAAGTGGATCACCTAATTCATCGTTTTTGAATGTACATTCTACATATCCACCTTCTAATACAGTACCATCAGCGATGTATTCACCGTATCTGCGGATGAAGCTTCCTGTTGCAACAAGACGGCAGATTACTTCGAGACCATGTCCGAATACTTTACCCGGAAGAACTTCCATTGTTGCGTCGTCTAAGTTTGCGTTTACATAGTGAGTTTTAATCCCAGCTTTCTTTAATAATTCAAAGTAGTAGATGGATGTTTCTAAGTTCGCTTTACCAATTCCTTCAATTGTTAAACCAACTGAGTTTTCACCTGGATCAAATACACCGTCTTTTCCAGTACAGTCATCTTTGAATTTTAATAATACGTTACCATTATCAAGTTTGTATACGTCTTTTGTTTTTCCTACATAGATTTTTTCCATTTTCAATTGTCCTTTCTATATGTGAATTCATTAGCAGCGAGATATAACATCCCACTCCATTTTTTTATCACAAAATCGCATTTTTTACAATATTTTTTTACGAAAAACTGGTTGATTTTTCATAAAATACTGATATAATGAAACGTGTTCTATCTCAGATAGTGCGGAATGGTGTAATGGTAGCACAGCAGACTCTGACTCTGTTAGTAGGGGTTCGAATCCCTTTTCCGTAGCTTTTTTTATTTTATACGGCGGAGTGTGGCTCAGTTTGGTAGAGCGCTACGTTCGGGACGTAGAGGTCGCAAGTTCGAATCTTGTCACTCCGATCATATAAGCACGATGGTTTTGATACGAAACCATCGTGCTTGTTTATTTTATAGAAACTGCGTTCCCTATAAAGTAAAAAATGCTCCGCGAGGATGCGAAGAGACGCATACAAGGAAGATATTGCTACGCAATCGCGTCTCGCGCAAGAGTTTGCAAGCAAACTCTTTTTGATTTCTCAAAGTATTTTTGAAAACACAAATTCTACCAAAATTCTACAGTGCAAATGTTGAGTTTTGAGGCTTGTTTTGATAAGATAATTTTGCAAGAAGGAGGGTGCTATCACATGAACGATTATACATTTGGCAATAAAATTTTTGAGTTGCGAACACAGATGAATCTTTCTCAGACAGAATTGGCCAAAATGATTGGCGTGACAAATAAGGCCGTTTCCAAGTGGGAAACAGGAAAATCAAAACCAACCACAAATGTGATTAGGAAATTGGCAGCACTTTTCAAACTGGATGTCAACGAATTACTATCCATGAAAGATGAGGAGCAAAAGATGGAGATTACAAAAATCGTCATAACCGGAGGCCCTTGTGGCGGAAAATCTACTGCAATGAGTTGGATACAAAAAGCATTTTCACATATGGGATATACAGTTTTATTTGTGCCAGAGACCGCAACCGAGCTGATTACAGGTGGCGTTGCACCATGGACATGTGGAACAAATGCGGAATATCAAAAATGCCAGATGAAGTTGCAGATTGAAAAAGAAAAGATCTTTGAGCAAGCGGCTCATACCATGAATGCAGAAAAGATTCTCATTGTTTGCGACCGAGGAACTTTAGATAATAAAGCATATATGAATGACATAGAATTCGCAGAAACAATGCAGTCTATACACTCCAATGAGGTGGAATTACGGGATAATTACGATGCAGTATTCCATTTAGTCACAGCAGCAAAGGGAGCCGAAGAATTTTATACAACAGCAAACAATTCTGCTCGAACCGAAACGGCTGAAGAAGCAGCGGCATTGGATGACAAGTTAATTGCAGCGTGGACAGGGCATCCACATTTACGTGTGATTGATAATACCTCATCATTTGAAGATAAGATGAAGAAGTTGATTGTAGAGATTGCGTCCTTCTTGGGGGAACCGGAACCTTATGAGATTGAACGTAAATATTTGATTGAGTATCCGGATATCAAGTGGCTTGAGACGCATCCTTCTTGTGAACGTGTAGAGATTATTCAAACGTATCTCAATAGTGCAGCGGGTGAAGAAGTTCGTGTACGTCAGCGCGGTGCAGATGGGAATTATATTTATTTCCAGACGATTAAGAAAAACGTTTCTAGCATGAAACGTGTAGAAATAGAGAGTCGCCTTTCACAAGAAGAATACATCAAACTTCTCATGGAAGCAGATACAACAAAAAGACAGATTCGTAAGACGAGATATTGTCTTACACATGAAAATCAGTATTTTGAAATTGATGTGTATCCGTTCTGGAGTGACAAAGCAATTGTTGAAATTGAATTGAGCGATGAGAATGCTCCGATTGTTTTCCCGGAGCAGATAAAAGTAATAAAAGAAGTAACGGATGATGATTCATACAAGAATGCATCATTAGCTAAAATTTAAGGAGAAATTGTATGGAAACGCGTTGGTTACACACTACTAGTGAAAACTTTGAAATATTGCGAACTGCATCTAAGGATACATGTCTCATTCCTATGGGATGTGTGGAAAAACATGGACTACATTTGCCGTTGGGAACAGATATCTTACAAGCTAGCAAAATTGCTTATATGGCATCTCAGATGGAGACCGTTTGTGTATTTCCAGATTTTACATTTGGAGATATCTCTGAAAACACGAGAACTGCACCGCCAGGAAATGTGGTGATGCCAGTCGAATTGGAGATGCAACTTTTGGAAACGTTTTGCGAACAGATTGCCCGCAACGGATTTAAGAAAATTATGATTTATAATGGCCATGGAGGCAATGTTTCTTGGCTTTCCACATTCCTTCGAAAAGTTGAAAATAAGCCGCATGATTATGTGTTAGTTAATGTGAATATTAAATGCGATATTATGGGGCGAATGGCGCGAGAATTAGAAAAACAAGGAAGCGGACATTTTCCAGAATTGATTCCAGAAGATGAAGAACTCATTTTAGAGGTTGGAAACAAGAAGATAAAAGATGGACATTGTGGATATACAGAGACGGCTTATATTTATGGTTCGTATCCTGAATGTGTTCATATGGAAAAACTCGGACTTATCAGTGGGAAAAGTCGAAACCTAACAGGGGCTTATAAAGGAGCGGGCATTCAGATTCGAGATCATGGATGGGGCATAAATTTCCCGAATTGGATGGATAGTGACGACCCTGTTGGATGTAATGAAAGAATCGGAAAGACTGCATTGCAGATAGAAGCTGAGAGACTTGCAAATGCGATTAAGATTATAAAAGAAGATAAGAATCTTATTAAATGGCATAATGAGATGTGGGGAACAAAAATATAGAAGGATGCATTGCATCCTTCTATTATTTTACTTCATATTCAAGAATGAAATCGTCCATAACAAAGCCATTTCCGATATCCGTTACTTCCTCGCGCACCTTTTTAAATCCTAAGCGTTCGTAGACAGCAAGAGAGCTGACGTTGTTGCGATTACATGTAAGCCAAATCTTCTTAAGATTTCTCAACTTACAAATCTCCACAAATTTTTGGAACATGTATTTTCCAATGCCTTTTCCTCGGAATTCTTTATCCACATATAATTTGCTTAAGAATAGTTCTCCATCTTTTTCTAAAATGGAAGCAAATCCTGCAAAAGTGTAATCGTATGAGAATAAGAAGTATTCATATCCAGAATTGATTTGCTCTACGATAGCGTCTGGTGACAAGAATTTTTCCACCATATATTCAACCTGTTCTGTGCCGATAATAGGGGTATAGTGTTCTTCCCAAATTGCTTCGGCAACTGCGTATACAGAGTAAACCAGTTCCATATTTGTAACAGGCATAATTCTTAATGCTTTCATAAGTAAAGTATCCTCCGTAAATTTATAATTGTTTAATAAATGTATTCTATCACGGAATGGAATCTTATGGTATAATAAAATGCAGAAAAAACAGCAAAAGGAGAAATAAGACATGACAGTAAAACACGGAAGTCTTTCCATTAACAGCGAAAACATTTTCCCAATTATTAAAAAATGGATGTATTCAGATCATGATATTTTTATAAGAGAGTTAATTTCAAATGGTTGTGATGCAATTACTAAATTGAAAAAATTGGATATGATGGGCGAATACCAGATGCCAGACGACTACAAGGCTAGCATTCAAGTGGTGGTAAATCCAGAAGAAAAAACATTAAAATTCATCGATACAGGTTTAGGAATGACTGCAGAAGAGGTAGAAGAATATATTACTCAGATTGCATTTTCCGGAGCTACAGAATTTTTAGAAAAGTACAAAGACAAGACGACAGAGGACGATATGATTGGACACTTTGGTCTTGGATTTTATTCGGCATTTATGGTGGCAGAAGAGGTGCATATTGATACGTTGTCGTACAAGGAAGGTGCCACAGCGGTTCATTGGACCTGCGATGGTGGGACAGAGTATGATATGGAAGAAGGGGATAAAGAAACGATAGGAACTTCCATCACCCTCTTTTTGAATGAAGACAGTGTTGAATTTTCAAATGAATATCGTGTGAGAGAAGTGATTGAAAAATATTGTTCTTTTATGCCTGTTCCGATTTATCTTTCAAAAGAAAATGCAGAGCAAGAATATGAGACCATCATGGCCGACGAAGTGACGGAAGATGATGTGGTGGTAGAACATATTCATGAGGATGCAAAAACAGAAGAAAAAGATGGCGAGATTGTTGAAATTGAACCGGCATGTGACAAAGTAAAAATCAATAAACGTCCGGTTGCATTAAACGATACGACGCCACTTTGGGCAAAACATCCAAATGAGTGCGATAAGGATGATTATATAGGATTCTATCGCAAAGTATTTATGGATTATAAGGAACCATTATTCTGGATTCATTTAAATATGGATTATCCATTTAACTTAAAAGGAATTCTATATTTCCCAAAAATCAATTCAGAATATGATTCTGTAGAAGGTAAGATTAAGTTATACAATAATCAAGTATTTATTGCAGACAATATCAAAGAAGTGATTCCAGAATTCTTAATGGTATTAAAAGGTGTGATCGATTGTCCAGACTTACCGCTCAATGTTTCTCGTAGTGCGTTACAAAATGATGGGTTTGTAAATAAAATTTCAGAATATATTTCGAAAAAAGTGGCAGACAAGCTTTCGGGAATGTGTAAGACTGACAAAGAAACCTATGAGAGTTATTGGGATGACATCAGTCCATTTATCAAATTTGGTTGCCTGAAGGACAATAAGTTCTGTGATAAGATGAGCGACTATATGTTGTTCAAAAATTTAGAGCACAAGTATTTGACCATGAAAGAATGTGTAGAGAAAAATGGTGGAGAAGATGCCAAAGAAGTAACCATTTATTATGTAACAGATGAGCAACAACAAAGTCAGTATATCAATATGTTTAAAGCAGAAGGAATGGATGCGGTGATTCTCACACATAATATTGATACTCCATTTATTAGTCAGTTAGAACAGCGAAATGAAAACGTGAAGTTCCAACGTATTGACGCAGACTTGACAGAGACATTTAAGCAAGAAGTAGGAGAAGACGAAGAAGAAACTTTCAAGACGAATACAGAGACTTTGACAGAAATTTTCAAAAAAGCTTTAGAAAAAGAGAACTTAGATGTAAAAGTAGAAAAATTAAAGAATGAAACGGTAGCATCTATGATGACACTTTCTGAAGAGTCTCGTCGTATGCAAGATATGATGAAGATGTATGGTATGATGGGAATGGATCCAAGCATGTTTGGACCGGATGTGACATTAGTATTAAATGCAAATCATCCGTTGGTACAATATGTGCTCGAACACAAAGAAGGGGAGCATACCACATTGTTCTGTAAGCAATTATACGATTTGGCATTGTTAGGAAATAAACCATTGAGTCCACAAGAAATGACAGAGTTTATAAAGCGAAGCAATGAGATTATGCTGTTACTTGCAAAATAGAAAAAGAGCTGTAGCAAATGTTGCTACAGCTTTTTTGAATGTTTTTATAAGAGTTGGAAAGGAATTTCTTTCTGTGTGAAAAATTTTTGTACCATGACGTCCCATGCTTGTTCCAAAGATTTATCCATGGTAAAAAGTGTCATGGCTGTTCCAGTCACACATTGTAATTTTTGACCGTCAAATTTTAAATTTATGTATAAGCCACGAACATCTTCCAACTCAAAATCCAGTCCTTGTTGTTGAATCAGTTTTTCAATATTTGATTCAGATAAACCAAGAACAAATTTGAAATTGAGCGGTGTCTTTTTTCCTTTAATGAGAGAAAAGAAATGCTCGCGCATATCCTTCCAAAGGGAATAGTCTAACTTTGGAATTTCATTTTCGGCATAGAATTCTTTGTGTAGATAGCCGTCTATATGAAAGGTATTAAATGTGGTGACTTCACCCTCCACAAACAGAAACGAATCAAATGTTTCCGATAATAATAATTTTGACATGCATTCTTTGACTTCTGTCAGTGATAAAGCAATCATGCATGGACCTCCTTTGTATAAAATACTTCTTATATTGAAATGATATTACCATATTTTATAGTATAACAGATACTTGGAAAAAATACATTCTGTTTTTGCGAAACGTTGACTTTTGAGTGGCAAAACAGTATGATGAAAAGTAGAGTAATAGGGAGAAAATAGAATGAAAAATATAGAACAATTATTTGAATTTATAGAGAATGCAACATCACCATTTCATACCGTAAAAGCAACAAAAGAACAATTGGTGGAAGCAGGATTCCAAGAACTTTTATTGAATGAGAATTGGGACTTGGAAAAGGGCGGAAGATACTTTTTGGTCCATCATGGTTCTAGTATTTTTGCATTTACAGTTGGCGCGGATTTTCGCCCGGAAGATGGATTTCGAATTGTGGCCTCACACGGAGATTTCCCGGGATTTCGCATCAAGCCAAATGCAGAAATGAAACAGGGCGGTTATTTGCAATTAAATACTGAAACCTATGGCGGAGCGATTCTTTCGACTTGGATGGACCGACCATTATCTGTGGCTGGACGTGTGGTCTTAAAATCAGACGATGTATTTCATCCAGACGTTCGTTTGGTCGATTTCAAAAAGCCGATATTGATGATTCCAAATTTGGCGATTCATTTCAATCGTGAAGTCAATAAAGGGGTGGAATTGAAAAAACAGGTAGATATGGTGCCAATCTACGGAGTGGATTCTGAACAGGTGGAAACACAAACATTTATGAGCTACTTGGCAAAGGCACTAGATGTAAATGTTGATGAAATTTTAGATTACGAATTAACTATTTACAATACAGACAAAGCAACTTTAGTGGGAACGGAAGATGCATTTATTTCAGCGCCAAGATTGGATAACTTGAGTTCATCCCAAGCGTTGATTGAGGGGATTACAAAAGGAACTAGAAGTCAAGGTTTGAATATGATGATTATCTTTGACCACGAGGAGATTGGAAGCAGAAGTAAACAAGGTGCGGCATCTACTTTATTGAATGTCATTTTAGAAAAAATATATGATTCACTTCATTTCACCAGAATGGATTTTGTAAATGCATTGGAAGAGAGTTTGATGATTTCAGCAGACGTCAGTCATGCATATCATCCAAACTATGCGTCCAAATATGATCCGACAAATCGAAATGTAATCAATTGCGGTTTCGCGGTTAAAGAAGCGTCATCGCAAAGTTATGCTACGGATAGCGAAGCGATAGGAATCGTGCAACAGATTTGTGAAAAAGAGGGAATTCCCTATCAAAAATTTGTCAATCATGCAGATATGATAGGAGGCGGAACTCTGGGTGCAATTTCGTCAGCCATGCTTCCAATCCGTACAGTAGATATAGGAATCCCAATATTGGCAATGCACTCAAGCAGAGAGACGATGGGTGTGGAGGACTATAAAGGTTTCGTTGCGTTTATGACAGCATTTTTTAAACTATAGGAGAAGGTATGGAAATACGTTTGAATAAATATTTAAGCGAAGCAGGCGTTTGTTCCCGTCGGGAGGCAGACCGACTGATTGAAAGCGGAAAAGTGACGGTGGATGGGAAACGTGCCGAGATGGGCATGAAAATTTCTGAGTCACAAGTTGTGCGAGTGGGAAAGAAAGAGATTCAACCTAAAAATGAGATGGTGCTCTTGGCAGTGAATAAACCAGTTGGAATCGTTTGTACAGAAGAGAAAAAAGAGAAGAATAACATCATTCGTTTCTTGGATTATCCGACCAGAATTACTTATATTGGACGACTGGATAAAGATTCGGAAGGATTACTCTTGATGACCAATAATGGAGACATCATTAATAAAATGATGCGTTCAGGAAATCAGCACGAAAAAGAATATAAGGTAACGGTGAATAAGCCGATTACCTCAGAGTTTATTGAAAGAATGGCAAATGGAATCCCGATTTTGGATACCGTCACAAGAAAGTGTGAAGTTGAAATGATTGGGAAATATAAATTTCGTATCGTGTTGACCCAGGGGCTGAATCGCCAGATTCGACGAATGTGCGAATATTTGGGCTATAAAGTGACTCGCTTAGAGCGAATTCGTGTAATGAATATTGAATTGGGAAATTTGAGGCCAGGCGAGATGCGAAAGGTAACAGAAGAAGAGATTGCCCAGCTTTATGAATTGATTAAAGATTCTTCAAATGAGACAGTGAGGATAGAAGATGGAACAGAAAAAGCAGCGCATGCAAGAATTGGTAGAATTATTAAATAAAGCCTCGAGAGCATATTATCAGGAAGCAACTGAAATTATGAGTAATTTCGAGTATGATAGGCTTTATGATGAATTACTTGCATTGGAAAGCGAGTTAGGTATTGTGATGGCAAACAGCCCAACAGTCAATGTAGGGTATGAAGTTTTGAGTGAACTTCCAAAGGAACGACATGAGAAACCAATGTTATCATTAGATAAGACAAAAGAGATTTCAAGATTGAAAGAGTTCTTAGGCGAGCAAAGAGCATTTCTTTCTTGGAAATTAGATGGTCTTACCATTGTGTTGACTTATCGCGGCGGAAGGTTGGAGAAAGCAGTAACCAGAGGAAATGGAGAAATTGGTGAAGTTATTACAAACAATGCGAAGACCTTCAAAAATTTGCCGCTTCGAATTGCGTATCAGGGAGAATTGATTTTACGTGGGGAAGCAGTCATTGGTTATCAAGATTTTGAAAAGATCAATGAAGAAATCGAAGATGTAGATGCAAAATACAAAAATCCAAGAAATCTTTGCAGTGGCTCTGTTCGTCAATTGAATAATGAAATTACAGCCAAACGAAATGTGCAGTTTTTTGCATTTTCTTTGGTGCAAGCAGAAAATGTAGATTTTCACAATTCCAGAATTTTCCAAATGCAATGGTTGAAAGAGCAAGGATTTGATGTCGTAGAAGGATATGAAGTTACTGCAGATACGATTGAAGAAAAAGTAGCGTATTTTGCAAAACAGATTGAACATAATGATTTTCCGTCAGATGGTTTGGTGCTAGTATATGATGATATTGCATATGGTCAGTCTTTAGGAAGGACATCAAAGTTTCCGAGAGACTCCTTTGCTTTTAAATGGGCGGACGAGGTTCGCGAGACCACACTCTTAGAAATTGAGTGGAGCCCTTCTAGAACCGGTCTAATCAATCCAGTTGCCATTTTTGAACCGGTAGAATTAGAGGGTACAACAGTTAGCAGAGCCAGTGTTCATAATATTAGTATTATGGAGGAATTGGAACTCGGAATTGGAGATAAAATAGAAGTATACAAAGCGAATATGATCATTCCACAGATTGCTTCGAATCTAACAAGAAGTGGTGTAAAAGATATCCCAACAGAGTGTCCAATCTGCCATGGAAAAACAGAAATCCGACAAATAAGTGATGCAAGAGCACTCTATTGTACCAATGAGGAATGTGGTGCAAAGCATTTGAAATCGTTTGCGTTGTTTGTCAGTCGTGATGCATTGAATATGGATGGACTTTCAGAAGCAACATTGGAAAAGTTTATCGCAAAAGGATTTATTCATGTTTATTCTGACATCTTTCATTTGGAACGATATGAGGAAGAAATTAAGAGCATGGAAGGTTTTGGAGAGAAGTCTTACATCAATTTGCAAAAGAGTATTGAAGCATCAAGGATAACTACGTTGCCACGCTTGATTTATGGGCTTGGCATTGCCAATATAGGTCTTGCAAATGCAAAGGTGATTTGCAAAGAATTTCATTATGATATTGAAAAAATGATTCATTTAACAGAAGAAGAATTAAGTGAAGTGTCAGGAATCGGTCCAGTCATTGCAAGAGCTTATGTAGAATATTTTGCAGAAGAAAAGCATGTACAGGAATTGAAAAAGCTTTTGGATGAATTGACAATTCCACAGGAAGTGAATACAGAAGAACAGATTTTTGAAAACCTGACTTTTGTTATTACAGGAAGTGTGGCGCATTTTGCAAATCGAAATGAAGTCAAAGAGGTCATAGAGAGCAAGGGTGGAAAAGTGACAGGCTCTGTAACCGCAAAGACCAATTATCTGATTAACAATGATGTGAATTCTACATCATCAAAGAATAAAAAAGCCAAAGAACTTGGCATTCCGATTCTTACAGAAGAAGAGTTTTTGAATATGTTAGGGTAAAAAAAGGAGTGGAAAGATATGTTGAAAATCACAGGTCAAAATTTTGAGCAAGAAGTATTACAAGCTGATTTGCCAGTGTTGGTAGATTTCTATGCGGATTGGTGTATGCCATGTAAAATGTTCGCCCCAACGTTGGAAACATTAGCAGAAGAATGGGAAGGAAAGTTAAAAGTTGTAAAATTAAATGTGGACGAGGCGACTCCATTGGCACAAAAATATCGTGTAATGAGCATTCCGACATTGAAGTTGTTTACTGGAGATACAGAACCAAGAGCAACATTCGTAGGGGCAATGTCAATGGAAGAGATGGAAGAGTGGCTGAAAGAAAACGGAGTAGAATAGGAGAGTACCATGGAAAATAATTGTTATGATGTAGTTGTAATCGGAGGAGGTCCAGGTGGATATTGTGCAGCACTTTATGCAGCAAGAGCAAATCTCAGCACATTGGTTATTGAAAAATTTGCACCGGGAGGACAGATGGCTACAACTGAGATTGTAGAAAATTATCCGGGATTTGTGGATGGAATCAATGGCTTTGAACTTGGCATGCAGATGAAAAAAGGTGCAGAACGCTTTGGTGTAAAGACAAAGTTGGCGGAAGTGAAGAGTGTAGAATTGGATAAAAATCCAAAACTGATTCATACCGCAAAGGACACATTTGAGGCAAAGACAGTGATTCTTGCTTTGGGAGCGTTTCCAAGAGAATTAGGACTGGAAAATGAAAGAAATCTGCGTGGACGCGGAATCTCTTATTGCGCAACTTGCGATGGAATGTTCTATCGTGATAAGACGGTTGTCATTGTAGGTGGAGGAAATACGGCTGTTGCAGATGCGATTTTCCTCGCTAAGATTTGTAAAAAAGTATACTTAGTACATCGTAGAGATGAGCTACGTGCATCAAAAACATATATGGAATCACTCGAAAGAACGGAGAACATTGAATTCTTATGGAGCAGCGAAGTAATTGAGGTTCTAGAAGATGAATTTGTGACAGGTGTTAAGGTG
Source organism: Faecalimonas sp. (assembly GCA_045650645.1). Classification (GTDB taxonomy): domain Bacteria; phylum Bacillota; class Clostridia; order Lachnospirales; family Lachnospiraceae; genus Faecalimonas. The sequence continues at coordinate 14,912 of JAZRRJ010000026.1, forward strand.
AAGAATCGAAAAGACGATACTGTTCAAGTAGTGGCATGTGATGGCGTGTTTGTTGCCATTGGAAATATTCCAAACACAGATTTAATCAAAGGGCAGGTTGCATTAGATGACGCAGGATATGTTGTGGCAGATGAAACGACAAGAACGAATATCCCAGGTGTGTTTGCAGTAGGGGATATGCGTCAAAAACCACTTCGTCAGATTGTAACAGCAGTAGCCGACGGTGCAGTTGCATCAAAGTATGCAGAGGAATTTATTGATTTATAGAGCCTTGACAAGGGTGAGTCCATCAGATATAATTCAACTACGTTTGCGGACCAGATAGTCATTGGGGCTTGTACTGGTTTCGACGGGGGTTTTGAAGTTGAGGAAGCCATCTGCGGGGCGGGACCGCGTAACAATCCGTATTTTAAAATTAAACGCAAACAAAAATTTAGCGTACGCTGCCTAGTGGTAGCAGTCGGTCTTAGGTCGCTCACTGCTTAAGGTACCGGCTTCAACGAGGTGAGGCACTTCGTTTCCAAAGCTTTGAGGGAATGGAAGAATTTATGAAGCTACTAAAGTCTATAGCCTGTCATTAGGCGATGGATGGAGGGAACGTCAAAATAATGACTGTGATGGGAGATGCCTTGATGGATGGGCTTTCGGACAGGGGTTCGATTCCCCTCAGGTCCATTGGAAAAAGGAAAAGAAAAAGTAATCAAACGGGGAATGCCCCTATTTGATTACTTTTTTTGTTTTATAATTTATTTCTTCTTCATCAAATTCATTATCACATAGATAGAAATCATCACGAACACACTGCCACACACAATAAGATACATCGTTGAAAGTTCTACTTTGTTATCAAAGAAATAGACATTACAGTCAATGATATCCTGTAATGTTTGAATGACCTCTTTTGGGTATCCTTCGGCTTTCAGTTCGGCAAATACGCCACGAAGTGCATGGTTTCTCAGGAGTGATGTGGAATAAATTCCAGGGAAGAAAGACAGCACATTTCGTAGCCCTTCGCTAAATTGTGAGAGTGGCATATAGGCACCGCAAATGAATCCATACGTCGAGCTAACTATGCTTCCAACAGCGGAAATTTGCCCTTGTGTAGAAAGGAAAAAGTTGATAATGGAAGACAAAGCCACACCAAACATGATAAGTAAAAACACATCGAGTAAAAAGAAAACAACATCTTTTCCAGATAGATACCAACCAAGTTTGCCGAGATAAAGGAATCCGGCTCCGCAGGCAAATAAACAAACGAGTAGCGTAGATATCAAGGTGGCAATGTAGTAGCTAAGTGCCAACGTAGTACTTTTGATTGGCGTAATCGATAAATCTTTTCTTGTACCATTTGCTTTATCCTGAACCATGAGCATGTTAGAGCAGAAGGAAACGGTAACACAGCATACGGCCAAAAGTGAAGAAATTAATTGTCCTCCAACTGCTGAATCCAACAACTTATCAGGAATTTCAACGCCTTTTGGGAATGCCATCGCAAAACTATCGCGATAAACATTTCCAAGAAAGGTGGTGTAGAGCAGAAGTAGGATGAGTGGAGTGATTAGCGACGTGAAAAATAGGCCTTTGTCTTTAAAAAATAGTTTGATGTTTCGTTTGATTAATGTTCCTAATACAATCATTTCTCAGAACCTCCTATCAAAGATTTTCCGGTAACCGCAAGGAATACATCGTCCATTTTCCCTTTTGTGATCTCATAATCCACAAAAATTTCCGCATGTTCCAGAATCAGCTGTGTTGCTTCCGACGTGTTTGCGACCGAAAAGCGATAAGCATCGCGCAAACGCTCGTATGGTGTGTTTAATTTTTGTGCTTGAGACTCATCGATATTGTAAAGTGTAATAAAATCACCGGTATAAGTGTTTTTTAATTGTAACGGTGTGCCGTCTGCAACAATTTTCCCGGAATCCAAGATGACAACATAGTCAGCATCTGCAGCTTCTTCCATGTAGTGTGTTGTTAAAAATACAGTCAAGTTTTCTTCTTTGCGTAGTTGTGCAATGGCATTCCAAAGATGTCGGCGTGTTTGCGGATCCAAACCGGTTGTAGGTTCGTCGAGAATTAAAATTTTCGGATGATTTAAAAGAGCTCTTGCGATATCAATCCGACGGCGTTGTCCTCCGGATAACTTCCCCACTGTTCGTTTTAGTAAATCTTTAAAGTCCAATAATTCGGACAATTCTTCCAACCGTTTTTTGAAGTTGTTTCCAGTGATTCCATAGAGAGCCGCACGACTCTCTAAGTTGTCTTTTACAGACAATGCTTTGTCTAGGACAGAATCCTGAAATACAACGCCGAGATCATTCTTAATTTGACTTTCGTTGCGTTCCATAGTGTTTCCGTCAATCTTTACTGTACCTTCATCTTGTGCTAATTGTCCACAGATGATGGAGATGGTCGTAGATTTACCGGCACCGTTTTCTCCCAGAAACGCGAAGAGGTCTCCTTCCTTCACACAGAAACTGATGTCTTGCACTGCGTTGATAGGACCGAAACTTTTGGACAAATGTTCAATTTCTATTATGTTTTTCATGATGGTTCCTCCTTAGAGATATAATGTGCTTTCAACCCCTGATATATATCGGTAATCATAGAACTAATCGTATCGGTGTTCCATGGCAAATAAGACGTAGCAAGCATAGATGCAATTCCGTGAACAAAAACCCACATTTCCAGATGGAAAAGGAAGGCATGTTCCTCCGAAAAAGGCAAATGATTTTTGACACTAGAAACACCTAAGTCTAAAAGAGTCGAGGACGCGTGGATGTTTTCGTCGGAGCGATTTCTCATGAATAGAAGTTTAAACAATTCCTTCTCTTCGGCAGCAAAGCGAATGTATGCCATACCCATCGCTTTATATTCTGGATATTGGTTTGTCGCCATTTCTTTTTGAATGTATTCTTGATAGCATCGTTCCGATCTCAAAAGCAGAGCTTCTTTTAATTCATCCATAGAGGTATAATTCGAAAAGATGGGTTGTGTGGAACAGCCCAATCGAGTGGCGAGTGTGCGCGCGTTTAGCACGGATACCCCGCTTTCTTTTACCATATCCATGGCGGTTTGTAAAATTTGATCTTTGGTTATTTTTATTTTTGGTGGCATACGCTCCTCCTTGTTAAATAACAAGTGTTATATAATAATTTGAATTTATCAAAAAGAACTAGGTTTGTCAACAAAAAGGGAGTATAATAAAGACACAAAATTAACATAAATCTTTGTTAGAGTGAGAACAAATGAAAATAAACGAGGTGTATTGCGTGGAAAAAATAAAAATCCTAATCGTAGATGATGAAAGCAGAATGCGAAAATTAATCCGAGATTTCTTAGAAAGAGAAGGCTATCAAATATTAGAAGCAGCAGATGGAGTAGAGGCGATGGACTTATTTTATGAAGATAAGAATATCGATTTGATTATTCTGGATGTGATGATGCCGCGAATGGACGGATGGCAAGTTTGCAAAGAGATTAGAGAACATTCAAAGGTTCCGATAGTGATGCTGACAGCCAGAGCCGAAGAATGGAATGAATTGAAAGGATTCCATTTGGGCGTAGATGAATATATTACAAAGCCATTCAGTCCGAAGATCTTAGTGGCGAGGGTGGCTGCGCTTTTAAAACGTACAAAGAGTGGAACGGATGAAGAAGTCATAGATGCCGGCGGAATTGTGATTAACAAGACCGCTCACATGGTAACCATTGAAGGACAAAATATCGAATTGAGTATCAAAGAATTTGAACTTTTAATCTATTTTGTGGAAAATCAGAGAATTGCTCTATCGAGAGAAAAAATCTTAAACCATGTTTGGAATTATGATTATTTTGGGGATGCACGAACCATCGATACACATGTGAAAAAACTGCGTAGCAAGTTGGGAGAGAAAGGGAATTATATTAAAACCATCTGGGGAATGGGATATAAATTTGAGGTGGAAGAATGAAAAAATCAATCCGAAGACAAATTGCAACGATCTTTATCGTAATCGTCAGTTCGGTATTAGTCATTTCAATTATCATAAACAGTTGGTTTTTGGAAGATTTTTATGTGCGTAATAAGCAGACGAATTTGATCCGTGTTTATAATCAAATGAACCGAGCAAATAGAAGAGGAACATTGTCTGACCAAAGTACAATTGACCGATTAAATCAGGAAGCAGAAGTTGGGAATTTATCTCTGGTTATCATGACGAATGATGGTCGTGAAGTGCTGAGCACCGCACAGAATCCGAAAAAAGGACAAGAGTTGTATGGACAATTAATGGGATATATTTTAAACAAGAATCAGGTGAAAGGGAAACTGCTGAAAAGCAGCAATGAATATGAAATTCATAGTGCTACAGATGTTTTGGGCGGTGGAGAATACATTGAAATGTGGGGACGCTTGGGAGATGACAAGTTATTTCTTTTGCGAAGCCCAATAGAAAGTATCCGAGAAAGCGTGGCGATTTCTAATGAGTTTTTGATTTATACGACATTAGCTATGATTGGAATTGGCTCCATTTTTGTGTGGTATTTTGCAAAGCGAATCACCAACCCAATCTTGGAATTGACACGCTTGTCGAAACGTATGGCAAATTTGGAATTTGACGCAAAATATACAAGTGGAGGAAATAATGAAATTGGTATATTGGGTGAAAATTTCAATCTCATGTCAGAAGAATTAGAAAAGACAGTTTCTGAATTGAAGAATGCCAATTATGAGTTGCAAAAAGACATTGAAAAGAAAGAAAAGATTGAACTTATGAGAAGTGAATTCATCGGAAATGTTTCTCATGAATTGAAGACTCCAATTGCATTAATTCAAGGTTATGCGGAGGGGTTAAAAGAAGGAATTTCGGAGGATCCACAGAGTCGAGAGTATTACTGCGACGTCATTTTGGATGAGGCGAATAAGATGAATCAGATGGTTCGGAATCTTCTTGCCTTAAATGAGTTGGAATTTGGGGAAGAGGAAATCATGTTTGAACGTTTTGATATTGTAGAATTAATTCGTGGCATCATACAGAGCAATCAGATTCTGATTCAACAAAAAGAAGTAGATGTGAAATTGCAAACAGATACAGCTATTTATGTTTGGGGCGATGAGTATAAAGTAGAACAAGTTCTGCGCAATTATTTAAGTAATGCATTACATCATGTAGAAGGTGAAAATAGAATCGTAATAAGAACAGAACGGGATACAGCAAGAGAAAAAGTTCGCATTACGGTATTCAATACAGGAAGTCCGATTCCGGAAGAAGATATTGAACATATTTGGAGCAAGTTCTATAAAGTAGACAAAGCGCGAACTCGAGAATACGGCGGACATGGAATAGGATTGTCCATTGTAAAAGCGATTATGAAGTCTTTTCAACAAGAGTATGGTGTGGTAAACTATGACAATGGAGTCGCTTTTTGGTTTGAGTTAGACTTAAAATAGGAGGCAAAACGTGATTGCGATTATAGATTATGATGCAGGAAATATTAAAAGCGTAGAAAAGGCATTGCAAAAATTAGGGGCAGAAGTAGTGATTACAAAAGACCCGCAAGTGATTCTAAATGCAGATAAGGTTATTTTACCAGGTGTTGGAGCATTTGGTGATGCGATGGCGAATATAAAGAAATATAAATTGGATGAAATCATTCATAGGGTTGTGAAAAAAGGAACTCCTTTTTTAGGGATTTGTTTAGGTCTACAACTGTTGTTTGAGAGAAGTGATGAGACTCCAGGTGTAGAAGGACTTGGAATTCTAAAAGGAGAGATTCTACGCATTCCGGAAAAGGATGATTTAAAGATTCCACACATGGGTTGGAACTCCTTGCATTTGCAGAATGAAGGAAGATTATTTAAAGGTCTTAAGGAACAATCTTATGTCTATTTTGTACATTCTTACTATTTGAAAGCTGAGGAAGAAGAGATTGTAAAAGCAACGACAGATTATAGTGTGAATATCCATGCATCAGTAGAGAAAGATAATGTATTTGCTTGTCAATTTCATCCAGAGAAGAGCAGTGAGGTAGGACTGGAAATTTTGAAAAACTTTGTGGAACTTAGCTAGGAGGATTGGACATGTTTACCAAGAGAATTATTCCTTGTTTGGACGTACATGGCGGACGTGTGGTCAAAGGTGTCAATTTTGTAAACCTTGTGGATGCAGGGGATCCGGTTGCCATTGCAAAGGCGTATGATGAGGCCGGTGCAGACGAGATTGTATTTTTAGATATTACAGCATCATCTGATGCAAGAGAAACTGTGGTTGATATGGTGAGAGAAGTTGCAAAGAATGTATTCATTCCATTTACAGTTGGCGGAGGAATCCGTACGGTAGATGATTTCAAAGCACTGTTGCGAGAAGGCGCAGATAAAATTTCTGTGAATTCAGCAGCAATCAATCGACCAGAACTGATTCGCGAGGCGGCAGAAAAATTTGGGAGTCAGTGTGTTGTAGTTGCGATAGATGCGAAGAGAAGAGCAGACGGTAGTGGATGGAATATTTATAAAAATGGCGGACGTGTTGATATGGGAATCGATGCGGTTGAATGGGCCAAAACTGTGGAGGAACTCGGCGCAGGGGAAATCTTGTTGACTAGTATGGATTGTGACGGAACAAAAGCGGGATATGATTTGGAACTCACAAGGACGATTTCGGAGAGTGTGTCTATTCCGGTAATCGCTTCTGGCGGTGCAGGAACCTTGGAGCATTTTTATGAAGCCTTTACAGAAGGAAAAGCGGATGCGGCTTTGGTAGCATCACTCTTTCATTTTAAAGAATTAGAAATTAAAGAAGTAAAGCAATACTTACAAGAAAAAGGAGTTTCTGTAAGATTGTAAGGAGGAAACCATGCCGGCAATTAATGGGGAATGGCTGAATGCTTTAAAAGGTGAATTTGGAAAACCTTATTATAAAAAACTTTTTGAGACCGTGAATCAAGAATATCAAACGAGACAGATTTTTCCACCAGCGGAAGATGTGTTTAATGCGTTTCATTTCGCACCGCTAGATAAAGTGAAAGTGGTTATTTTAGGTCAGGATCCATATCATGGGGAACACCAGGCACATGGCCTTTGTTTTTCTGTAAAACCAGAGGTGGAAATACCACCTTCGCTTGTAAATATTTATAAAGAATTGCAGGATGATTTGGGGTGCAATATTCCGAGTCATGGCTATTTGGAGAAGTGGGCGAAACAAGGAGTGCTTTTGCTCAATACGGTACTGACTGTGCGTGCACATCAAGCAAATTCCCATCGTGGAATTGGCTGGGAAGAGTTTACAGATGCAGCGATTCGTGTGTTGAATGAGCAGGAACGACCAATCGTATTTATTCTTTGGGGAAGACCTGCGCAAATGAAAAAGAATATGCTTAACAATCCAAAACATTTGGTGTTAGAGGCACCGCATCCAAGTCCTTTATCTTCTTATCGAGGATTTTTTGGAAGTAAGCCATTTAGTCAGACAAATCGATTTTTAGAAGACAACGGAGTGGAACCAATCGATTGGCAAATTGAAGAATTATAAAAAAATTCGTTAGAGTAATCTCTAACGAATTTTTTGTTTTTATTATTTTGTATCTTCCACTTTGTGTTCTAATGGTTTTTCTAAAACGGATGGATTTCGCATAATCTTACGTAAATCACGCAATGCCATTGCAAAATATAATCCATCGCAAAAACGTTCATCAGATACCAAACTAAAGCCCATGTGTTTTTGTTGAATGACTTCACCTTTATGAACAATCGGAATCATTTTTTCTTTTCCCATTGAGAAAAAGAGTCCGGTAGTACCGAAATCATATGTATGATGATGTACATGATTGATTCCAAGCGATTTTAAGTTCGTTACAAAGAAGGATGTATGGAAAGGACTCAGCTCAATAATTTTCTTTGGCAGAATATTGTGTCTGTCCATCCACATCAATGTATTTACAACGAAAGATAAAATTGGACCAGGAATTGAAGTTAATACGCGAGCTAACTTGTCAGTGCCATTTTCGCCAACTCTTTTCGAAGTTTCTTTCTCAATTGCTACATTGATAATTTCAGCAATTTCCAAGATGCTTTCTGTTCCTTCGAAACAAAGCTTAATGGTAGTCCCACAGCTGTCTTCATGTAACTCAGGATGTACGACAAAACTTACCCATATTTTAGGTCTAGCATAAATGTGTCCGTTCATGACAAAGCGATTCAATCTTGGCTTGAGTGCCAACATACGAACAACACCAGCTATTAAAATGTGCATATAGTTCATTTTGATACCTTGGGCTTCTTTTGCTTTAATATATTCATCCCACACTTCACACGCAAAAGTATCTTCGTACATATTCATCGCGTCATAGCGATTTTTCATAATGTAGGATGTTATAAGTTGCAGCGGATCAATATTCTTGACTCTGCGGCCATCCGGTCTGTTGCGAAACATGAAAACCCTCCTAGACTACAAAAAGTTTATAGTTTTTTAACAATTTACTCCATTATACACAATTCAACATTTATTGACAAGTTGAAAAAAACAGGTATTTGTGAAAGAAAAATCTTATGATATAATATGCTCATATGGGAAAAATATCACAGAGGTTCAATGGATGAGTTGCGATAGGAAAAAAGAAGAACGGTTCGAAAAACTATATCAACAATACCGAAATGATGTGTATAGAATCAGTTTGTATTACACGAGAAACGAGCAAGAAGCACAGGATATTACGCAAAAGGTGTTCTTTGCCTTTTACCTTCGCATGGACAAAATCCAAATGGAATATGTGCGAGAGTATTTAGTCACTGCAGCTAGAAATTTATCTTATAATTGGTTGCGAGACACAAAGAAAGAGCGAGAAGGGGAAAGTGTTGATACGTTATCTGACACGAGTGTTTTGGTAGATAGTGCAGAAGATTCTTATCTGCTTGATGAGAATGTAATAGAGAAAAGAGTATTTTTGGGAGAGTTGATGCAACAATTATATATCGAAAATGAAATGTGGTATCATATTTTAAAGTCGATTTATTGTTTAGGGATGTCCCATGAGGATACGGCAAAATTACTTAGAATCTCTAAGGGTGTTTTATACAGTAAGTTATACAGAGCGAAAAAATGGATTGCCAAACATTATAAAGAAAAGTATAAGGAGCTTTGATATGAAGAAACTAAGAATGATTACAATCATTGCAATTGTAGCTGTATTATGTGGATGTGCAGGGAATGTAAAAGAAGGAAAAGCATTGCTCGAAGAGTCGAAATATGAAGAAGCGAGAGCATGTTTTGAAAAAGATATTGAAAAAGGAAAAAATCTGGATAAAGCCAATTATGGAAAAGGAATTGCATGCTTTGAGTTACAGGAATATGAGACTGCAATTGAATGCTTTAAGGCGGCAGCAAAAGAGGGAACCAAAGAAGATGCAGTATTTTGTGATTTCTTGGGAGCATGCTACATAGAGACAGAACAATACAAAGAAGCAATTGACGTATATAAGAAGGCATTGGATGATGAAAAAATTACAGATGAGCTGAAACAGGAAACCAGATATAATTTAATTGTTGCTTACGAAAAGTCTGGGGATTGGGATGCAGCGAAGAAAGAAATGAAAAAATATGTAAAAGACTATCCAGATGACACTCGAGTGAAGAGGGAAGCAGAGTTTTTGGAAACAAGGTAGGAAAATATATGGCAGAAATGATTGAAACAAGAGAAACGAAAGAAAAAGTGATTCTAGTCGGTGTCAGCACCAGCGACCACGATGATACGGAAAAATCGTTAGATGAATTAGAGGAACTGGTAGCTACAGCAGGAGCCGTGACAGTAGGTAGAGTGATTCAAAATTTGGATCAGATTCATCCGGGAACCTATGTGGGAAAAGGGAAATTAGAAGAGATTAAGGACCTACTTTGGGAAACGGAAGCGACTGGAATTATTTGTGACGATGAGCTCTCGCCGATTCAACTGGGAAATATGGAAGATGCATTAGATACGAAAGTAATGGATCGTACTTTGATTATTCTAGATATTTTTGCGGGAAGAGCATCTACCAATGAAGGAAAGATTCAAGTAGAGCTTGCTCAATTAAAATACCGTCAATCCAGATTGACCGGCTTAGGGAAATCACTTTCGCGACTTGGTGGTGGAATCGGAACAAGGGGTCCTGGTGAAAAGAAGTTGGAAATGGACCGAAGATTGATCCGTGACCGAATTGCACAGTTGAATCGTGAACTAAAAGATGTGAAACGTCATAGAGAGGTGACAAGAGAGCAAAGAAGCCGAAATAAGATTCCGGTAGTTGCAATTGTAGGATATACCAATGCGGGAAAATCCACATTGTTAAATACATTGACAGGAGCAGGTGTTTTGGAAGAGGATAAATTGTTCGCAACACTTGACCCTACTACTCGCAATTTAAAACTTCCAAGCAAGCAAGAAGTGTTGCTTACGGATACAGTAGGATTTATTCGAAAATTGCCACACCATTTGATTGAGGCCTTCCGAAGTACTTTGGAAGAAGCAAAATATGCGGATATGATTTTGCATGTAGTGGATGCATCCAATCCGCAAGTGGACGAGCAAATGCATATTGTATACGAGACGCTTACTAATTTGGAAGTAAAAAACAAACCGATTATTACAGCCTTTAATAAGCAGGACAGAATAAGTGGTGAAAGCATTTTGCGTGATTTTCATGCAGATCATATCGTGCGTATTTCAGCAAAACATGGAGATGGATTGGATGAATTACAAGAGGTAATCGAAGAGGTCCTTCGTGGGCAGAAGGTGTTTATAGAGAAAGTTTATGATTATGCGGAAGCTGGGAAGATACAGATGATTCGCAAGTATGGTGAATTGTTGCAAGAGGAATATCGAGAAAATGGTATTTTTGTACAGGGATATGTGCCTGCAGAAATTTACGAGAAGGTGAAATAGAAAGTATGAAGCGATATCAGATTACAGAATGGTGTCATCGTTTTATTCGGGAGCATGTGCAGGAAGGGGACCTATGCATTGATGCAACGGCAGGGAATGGAAATGATACGTTGTTGTTGTGTGAACTCGTAGGTGAGACCGGAACGGTTCTTGCTTTTGATATTCAAGAAGAGGCAATTGCACATACAAAAGAACGATTAGAAAAAGCAGGCGTTGCTAAACGGGCGCAATTATATTTGGAAAGCCATGTAAAAATGGGAGAGTATGTACAAAAAGAGAGCGTCAGTTGTATGGTGTTTAATTTTGGGTATCTTCCGGGTGGAGACCACAGTTTGGCAACAAAGAAAGAGACAAGTGTGACGGCGGTGAAAGAAGGGCTTACACTTTTGAAAAAAGGTGGGATGATGAGCCTTTGTATCTACAGTGGAGGAGACAGCGGTTTTGAAGAGCGAGATGCTCTTTTAGAATTCGTAAAGAATCTAGACGGGAAACAGTATTTGGTGGTTGTAAGTTCTTATTATAATCGACCGAACAATCCGCCAATACCAGTCATGATTATCAAATTGTAACTTAGAATAATCAGGAGGAAGAAGATGAGTTTACAATTTATCATGGGGCCTTCCGGATCAGGAAAGTCCCATTATTTATATCAATGGGTGACGAAAGAATCTTTCAAGCATCCAAAGAAAAAGTACATTGTATTGGTGCCAGAACAGTTTACTATGCAGACGCAGAAAGACCTTGTTATGGCAAGTCCTAGAAAGGGAATCTTGAATGTAGAAGTTCTCAGTTTTCATAGACTTGCACAACGTGTTTTTGAAGAGACCGGAGAAAATCATCGAACAATCTTAGATGATGTGGGTAAGAATTTTGTGATTCGAAAAATTGCCGGAGAGCAAGGGGAAGAACTGAAAGTGATCGGCAGCAATTTGCGAAAAGTGGGTTATATTAGCGAGGTAAAATCTATCATTTCCGAGTTTACCCAATATAATATTCAACCAGAGCACTTGGGTGAGATGATGGAACAAATGAAAAAGAATCCAAATCTATACTATAAACTAAGTGACCTTAAAGTTGTATATGAAAGTTTTCGTGATTATTTGAAAGAGAAGTACATTACAGGAGAAGAAGTCCTAGATGTGCTTTCTTCGGTTGCACACAAATCAAAACTGTTAAGAGATAGTGTCATTGTTCTGGATGGATTTACTGGATTTACTCCGGTACAAAATAAACTTTTAAGTACATTGATGAGCCTTTGTGAAGAGGTACTTTTGACTGTTACAATGGATAAATCAGAGAATCCATTTATCTACCAACATCCATATCAATTGTTTGCTTTGAGTAAACAGATGGTTGTAACGCTTGTGCATATGGCGGAAGAAAATAAAGTAGAAGTAAAAAGACCAATATACTTATTTGAAGAACCGGTCTATCGTTTTTGTGATAATAGACCGTTGGCTTTCATGGAGTCACGTTTGTTCCGCTATGGAAATAAAAGTTTTGAAGAGGAACAAGATGCGATTCAAGTGTGGTGCGCGAAAAACCCACGAGAAGAGATGGACTTTGTCGCGCAAAAAATTCGATATTTGGTGCGGACTGGTCAATGCAGATACCAAGATATCGCAATTCTTACAAGTGCATTAGATTGTTACGCAAGTCATATAGAACGAAGTTTTGAGCAATATGAAATTCCTGTTTTTATGGATCACAAGAGAAGTATATTGCTGAATTCTTGCGTGGAGTACATACGTAGTTTGCTTGTAATGGCAGAACAAAACTTTACTTATGAAAGTGTTTTTAGATACCTTCGTACCGGTCTTGTAGGAATTCACTGTGATGAAATAGATGTGCTGGAAAATTATGTTTTGGCACTCGGCATACAGGGGTATAAAAAGTGGCAGGAAAAATGGGTTCGCAGAACGAGAAAAATGTCAGTAGAAGAACTGGATAAAATCAATGATACCCGTGAAAAAATCATCAATTGTTTGGAACCGGTTATGGCGGTGCTGAAGAGTCGGAAAAAGACCGTACTAGATGTGACACGTGCGTTGCATAGTTTCTTTCTGCAGAACGAGTTACAATTGCATGTAAAAGAATATCAATTAAAATTCGAAGCAGAGGGAGAACTTGCATTGGCAAAGGAATATGCGCAAGTTTATCGCATTGTAATCGAATTGCTAGATCAATTTGTAGAGTTGTTAGGAGATGAAACGATTTCCTTAAAAGAATACTGTGAACTGCTTGATGCCGGACTTGAAGAAGCGAAAGTAGGTGTGATACCACCAAGCTTAGATCAGGTTATGGTAGGAGATGTGGAACGAAGCCGTATCAAAGATGTGAAAGTAGTGTTCTTAGTAGGTGTGAGTGACAATCATCTTCCGGGTAGTATGTCGGGAGGAGGATTCCTAACAGAATATGACCGTCAAATGCTTACAGAGACCGGAACAGTATTGGCACCAGGTACGAAAGAAAAAATATATATTCAGAAATTTTATCTATACTTGATTTTAACAAAACCAACGAATCAAGTGTATTTGACATACAGTAAAAGCAATTCGGATGGGAATTCTTCTCGACCATCTTATTTGGTGACAGAGATTGTAAAATTGTTCCCGAAATTGTGTGTTCAGAATGTGCCTTCCGAGATTCGAAAAAAAGAATTTACCCCACAAAGCGGTGTGGCTTCTTTAATCGAAGGATTGCAACAACGAGAGAATGGTTTGAATGTAGAGTGGCAAGAATTATACACCTGGTATAAAAAGCAGGAGGAGTGGCAAGAAAAAATTGACCGTATTCTAGAAGCAACATTCTATGAAAATCCGAATCATACATTGACAAGAGAAACTGCAAAACAATTGTATGGCGATGTTTTAGATAATAGTGTTACCCGTTTGGAAAAATTTTCAAAGTGTGCGTATTCCCATTTTCTATCCTATGGTTTGCGTTTGAGAGAACGGGAAGAATATCAGTTCCAAGGACTGGATTTTGGAACATTGTTTCACTCATCTATAGAAAAGTTTTCACGTAAAGTTGAAAAGAGCGAATGGTCGTGGACCGATTTGCCGGAGCAATCTCAGGAAGAACTCATACAACAAAGTGTGGAAGAGAGTGTTGTGGATTATGGGAATTCCATTCTGTATAGTTCTGCGCGAAATGAATATATGATTTTGCGGTTGAAACGACTGCTCAGACGGACGGTGTGGGCAATGAGGCAACAATTGCAGAAAGGTGATTTTGTACCAGACGGTTACGAAGTAGTATTTAATTATTTAAAGGGCCTTCGTTTATCGAATGTAGACCTGGGAGAATTAGGAAAACTTCGTTTGAATGGAAAAATTGACCGCGTAGATGTATGCGAAGATGAGCAAAACGTATATGTGAAAATTGTTGATTATAAAACGGATACCACCAAGTTCGATTGGAGTGAACTTTGTCATGGTCTTCAGATACAATTATTTGTTTATATGAAAGCGGCAATGGAACTACAGGCAATGAAATCTCCGGATAAGCAGATTGTGCCGGCAGGGGCTCTTTATTATGGCGCGGTGGATCCGATTGTATCCGATCAGAACGACTTGGAAAAGGTCGAGACGGAAATTCTAAAAAGCCTAAAGCCACTTGGAGTGATTCAAAATGATGAAACGATTGTTTGTCATTTAGATAGAGAGTTTACGAAGAGTTCACAAGTGATACCTGTAGCACGCGACAAGGAGGGCGCTATAAAAGCCACGGATGCAGTTGTGACTGCAGAAGAATTTGAACTTGTAGGAGATTATATTGAACATCAAATCCAAAAGATTGGAAAGCAGATTTTGGAAGGGCAAGCAGAAATAGCACCGCACAAACTTGGAAGTCATACAGGATGTGAATATTGTCCGTATCAATCCGTTTGTGGATTTGAAGAAAAAGTGCCAGGATACCAATACCGAGAATTAGAGAAAATGGATAAACAGAAAGCTGTGGAAAAAATGCGTGAGGAGGTGGATACATGGGAATTGAATTTACAAGAGAACAACAGCAAGTAATTGATCTTCGTGATTGCAATCTCTTAGTATCCGCAGCAGCAGGTTCAGGGAAAACGGCTGTGTTGGTAGGACGTATTATTGAGCGGCTTACAAAAGATCAGCCGCCACTTAATGTGGATGAACTTTTAGTTGTAACATATACAGATGCTGCAGCAGCTGAGATGAAAGAGCGTATTCACGCAGCTATTGAAAAAGCGTTGGAGGAGCAATCGGATAATGAGCATCTTCAACGACAGACAGCGTTGATTCATCAGGCAAATATCTCCACAATGCACACATTTTGCATGTCAGTTATTCGAGAGAATTTTCATTTAATCGGATTGGATTCTGGAGTTCGTGTAGGAGAAAGTGGAGAAATTGAACTGTTGAAGCAGGATGTGTTGAAGCAGGTGCTAGAAGAAGCCTATCAGAAGGCGACACCGGAGTTTCTCTTTTTCGTAGAATGTTATGCTCCTAAGAAGAGCGACTACCAATTAGAAGATTTGATCTTGAATTTGCATAAAGCCTCAGAAAGTCATCCGAATCCGACGAGGTGGCTTGATGAATGTGTAAAACAATACGAACTTTCGAATGAAAAAGAATTAAATGAAAAAGAATTTGCAAAAACCCTTGTAGCCGATCTTCAAAAAGAGTTTGTAGATTGGAAAATGCGAATGGAATTTTGTATAGAAATTTGTGAATCCGAAGAAGGGCCTTTGAGCTATAAAGAGAATTTATTGTCAGATATTCTTCAATTAGAACGATTTGCAGAAGCGGATTCTTTTACAAAGATGCAAGCGGAATTACAAAATTATAAATGGCAGACTTTGACACCAAAGAAGAAGGCCGACATCGTATCGGAAGAAAAGCAAAAACAAGTGCGTGGTTTGCGAGATGATATGAAAGAAAGAGTGAAAGAGATCAAGGAGGATTACTTCAAAGATTCTTTCGAAGAAATCAAGGCGAGCATGAATGCTGCTGGGAAAAATGTAGCAGTTCTTGTGGAATTGGTGAAACGATTTTCAGAGGAATTCACAGATGAGAAGCGGAAGAAAAATGTAATTGATTTCAATGACATGGAGCATTTTGCACTCAAGATTCTGACAAAAGAGTTGGATGGGAAATTTGTGCCAAGCGAAGTGGCAGAAGGATATCAAGAGAAATTCGCAGAGATTATGATTGATGAATATCAAGATATCAACTTGTTGCAAGAAGAAATCATGAAAAGTATTTCAGGTGTTTCAAATGGAAAACACAACCTTTTTATGGTAGGGGATGTAAAACAGAGTATTTATCGTTTCCGTTTGGCGCGTCCAGAATTGTTTTTGAAAAAATATCAAGAGTATGATTTGGAAACGGGAAAAGAAAGGCGTGTAGATTTAAGTAAAAACTTTCGAAGTAGGCGTGAAGTCCTTGATAGCACCAATTTTGTGTTTGAACAAATCATGACTGTTGGTTTGGGCGGCATTGCATATGATGATAAAGCGGCTCTATATGTAGGTGCAAATTATGAGGAACAGCCAAATAATGAGACAGAACTTCTCTTGCTTGATTTGCCAGGATATAAAGCAGAGCAAAGAATGGAGTTAGAGGGAGATGTCATTGCAAAAAGAATCAAAGAATTAAAAGAAAATCATCAAGTGCTTGATAAAAAGACGGGGACTTATCGAAAGGTTCGTTATAGCGATATTGTGATTTTGACTAGAAGTCCAAAACACTGGAATAAACCATTGGCAAAGGCATTGAATCAAGCAGGTATTCCGACGTATATGAACTCGAAAGAAGGATATTTCCAAACGTATGAAATTCAGTTGGTTTTAAACTATTTGAGGATTTTGGATAATCCAAGACAGGACATTCCGTTGACTTCGGTGCTGACTTCCACATTTGGAAATTTCGCAGCAGAAGAGTTGGCCTTGATACAAAGTCATACAAAAGGTAACACCATGTATGAAAACATACTTGGGTATCTGGAAAATGGAGAAGATGCCAAGATAAAACAGCATTTGCAAATGTTCATGGAACTGTTTGAACGATTTCGAAATATGGTTCCGTACACGGCGATTCATGTATTGCTTTGGCGTCTCATGGAAGAAAGCGGTTACTTGGACTATATGGCTGCATTCCCGAATGGGGAACAGCGCATTGCTAATCTAGAAATGTTGATTGAAAAGGCAGTTGCATTTGAGGGAACCAGTTATAAAGGCCTGTTTAATTTTGTTCGTTATATGGAGCAAATTGAAAAGTATGAAATTGATTTTGGTGAGGCAAATCTTATGGATGACCAGATGGACGTTGTAACACTGATGAGCATGCATAAGAGTAAAGGTCTAGAATTTCCAGTTGTATTCGTCGCTGGTTTAGGAAAACAGATCAGTAGAAAAGATATTGAGAAAAATATTTTATATCATTCTGATTGGGGAATCGGAATGGAACAAATTGATCCGATTATGAGAACCAAAAGAACAACGTTGCTAAAGGAGGCCATCGCGCAGAAACTTCATGCAGAATTAGACGCCGAGGAACTGCGTGTACTATATGTGGCTATGACTCGAGCAAAGGAAAAGATGATTATCACGGGTGGGGTGTCGAACCTAGAAAAACGGTTGCAAAATTTTGAGATATTAAAGAACCACTGTGAGACAACACTTCCTTACCGAAATTTATCAAAGGCAAATGATGCAATGGAATGGTTGCTGGCTGCACTGTATCGCAATCAATGTTTTACGCCTGTACGGGAAGATTATAGTATCACTGCACCGTTTCAAAATCCGTTGTTTTTCTGTGAAATACCAATGAAGGTGAAGCGAATTTCCATCGAGGAAATTATGAAACAAGAAATTGAAGAAGTGTACAAAGAAGGAATTACACGAGAAATCTTGAAACAATGGGGTACAGAAGAAACCTATGATGCGGACATAAGGGAGCAATTGGAACAACAATTTACGTATTCGTATCCGTATCAGCAAGAACAAAAAATCAAACAGAAACTTTCTGTATCGGAATTGAAAAAGCAAATTTATGAGGATGAAGAAGGAGAAGATGCGTATCGTGAGGAAGACGTGATTCCGTTGTTGCCAAAATTCATTCAAGAAGACGAAACATTAACGGGTGCTTTTCGAGGAACAGCATACCATAAATTAATGGAGTCGTTAGATTTTACAAAAGAATACGATGAGACTCTTTTGCGAATGGAAATGCTTCAGATGCAAGAAAAGGGAATTTTAACTGAAAAAATGAGTTCTTGTATTCAAGTGAAAGATATCCTGAAGTTTTTACAATCTGATATAGGAAAACGCATGAAACTAGCTAGCCAAAAAGGAAACTGTTTTGCAGAACAGCCATTTGTGATGGGAATGCCTGCAAGAATTGTATATCCAGACAGTGAATCAGACGAGATTGTCTTAGTACAGGGAATTATTGATGCCTACTTCGAAGAAGAGGGGCAGTTGGTTGTTGTCGACTATAAGACAGATCGTGTATTTTCGGCTGCGGAATTAAAAAACAAATACCTTTCGCAATTGGAATATTACGCGGAAGCCCTCGAAAGATTGACTGGAAAAGTGGTAAAAGAAAAGCGGATTTATTCTTTTGCATTACACAAGGAAATCGCATTGTAGCAGAAGAAAATTTGTTAGGATTGTGCAATAAAATCGAATAAAAATACAAAAACAGGAAATCCTCTTCCAAAAGGGAAGGGGATTTTTTATGTCTAAAAAAAAGAAGATTAGTTTGGAAGAACTTACGGAAGAAGAAAAAATGAAATATGAAATAGCAAAAGAATTGGGGCTGTTAGACCGAGTACTCGAAGAGGGGTGGCGCTCCTTGTCTTCAAAAGAAACTGGAAAAATCGGAGGGTTGGTTACGAAGAAGCGAAGAGAAATGAAAGTTGCGAAATAGAAAAAAATCTGTTATACTCAAACAGTTGGGGAATATACAGGTGAGATTATGAATGAGAAAATAGAAGTATTAGGATTACAAATGAATAATCTGAATGCCAAAGGTGCATTAAAAACTGTCATGTCTTATATGGAAACGGAACCGGTAAATGTCATAGAGATGGTTACTATGAATACGATTGCAAAGTTTCAAGAAATGGACAATTCCAATGAGGTGTTTGGTACACTTGACTTGGCATTGGCAAGTGATAAAGGAATCTTGCAGGCGGCTGGAGTTACGGAAGAACGCCAATTAAAAGAAGTAGAAGAACTATTATTTATTAAGATGGTTTTGCGCTATTTTCATAAGAATAGTATTCGAGTATTTCTTTTGACAGAAACAGCAGAAGATTTGCAGAAATTAGAAGTGTACATGGAAGAAGATTATGCAAATATTCAAGTTGTGGAAACAGCAACAATGGAAGAGCAGGGAACTTCGGATGACATGTTGTTGAATTTAATCAATGGTGCTGAGGCAGCGTGTGTGTTATCAGCATTGCCGTCTCCGATGGAAGAGCAATTTATTTCCCGAAACAAGTTATTGGTGAATGCGAGAGTGTGGTTGGGACTTGGAAATTTACTGGATGAAATGAAAAAAGAGAAAACAACGTTTCAAAAAGTAAAGGAATTTGTTCTAAGACAACTTTTAAAGAAAGAAATGGCTAAAAAAGGGGAAAATGCATAAAAAAATGCGTTTATCCCCTTTATTTTTTTGTGATTTTGCATTAATATGAAGAAAGGTTACTAGTTATGGAGGAATACAAATGATATCAAATCAAATACTTCAAAGTACAGTTGAAGGATTGCAAGAAATTACAAAATTTGATTTGTGCGTGATGGATGTAGAAGGAAAATATCTGGCAGGCACTCGTGGTAAAGTAGAACTGTTGACAAAACATGCATTTGACTTTATGCAATCGGCAGATGATGAAGGCAAGCGAGGCGGTTATTGGCTGTTTAAAATATATGACGAATATCAACCAGAGTACATATTGGCTGTGTTTGGGGAGAGTGAAGAAGCGAAAAAAATCGGGGAAATCACAGTGTTCCAAATCCAAAGTTTGCTTATTGCCTACAGAGAGCGTTTTGATAATGACAACTTTTTCAAGAGTCTTATTCTCGACAACTTATTGTTGGTAGATATTTACAATCGTGCAAAAAAATTGCATATTGACACCGAAGCGAAACGTGTTATCTTTATTGTTGAAATGCCGGCAGGAAAAGAAGCTGCTTTATTAGAAAAAGTAAGAACAATTCTTTCAAATAAGAGCAAAGATTTTATTACTGCTGTAGATGAAAAGAATGTGATTGTGATACGTGAAGTTGGAACGCAAATTGGATATCAAGTCATTGAAGATTATGCTAGAGGAATATTAAAGACGTTAGAAAAAACGGAAGAAAAAGGATTCCACGTTGCATACGGAACTATTGCTAGTGATATTAAAGAAGTTTCGAAATCATACAAAGAAGCACGACTGGCACTTGATGTAGGAAAAATCTTTTTCAATGGAAAGAGTGTGATTGCATATAACACATTAGGAATTGGACGTTTGATTTATCAATTACCGATTCCTCTTTGTAAAATGTTTATCCGAGAAATTTTTGAGGGGAAATCACCGGATGATTTTGACGAGGAAACACTGATGACTATTGATAAGTTTTTTGAAAACAGCTTGAATGTTTCAGAAACTTCCAGACAGCTGTTTATTCACAGAAATACGTTGGTCTATCGATTGGACAAGATTCAAAAGATGACAGGATTAGATCTTCGCGTATTTGAGGATGCCATTACATTTAAAATTGCGTTGATGGTTGTGAAATATATGAATTACATGGAAACATTGGAGTATTAATAATTAAGGAGGAGCGTATGATTGAATTAAAAGAAGTTACAAAAGAGTATTCAAAAGGAATTGCGGCACTCAATGAAGTGAGTTTAAAGATTGAGCAAGGTGAATTTGTATTTATAGTAGGGGACAGTGGTTCTGGAAAATCAACCCTGATTCGTTTGCTTTTGAAAGAATTGGAACCGACATCAGGAACTATTACGGTAATGAATCGAGATTTGGGAAGAATGAAACACAAAGCAGTTCCATATTACCGCAGAAAAATCGGAGTGGTTTTCCAAGATTTCCGTTTATTAAAAGACAGGAATGTATATGAAAACATTGCATTTACCCTTCGTGTTACAGAAACACCAACCCGTATTTTGAAAACGAAAGTACCTGCAGCACTTTCGTTAGTAGGATTGGCACAAAAATATAAATCCTATCCAAAAGAGTTATCTGGTGGAGAGCAACAAAGAGTTGCGATTGCAAGAGCGATCATCAATGAGCCATCGATTTTGCTTGCAGATGAGCCAACAGGAAACTTGGACCCGGCAAACTCATGGGAAATCATGAAGTTGTTGGATGAGGCAAACAAGAGAGGGACAACAGTCATTGTTGTTACCCATAATCTTGAGATTGTCAGTGCAATGAAGAAAAGAGTCATCACAATGAAGAAAGGTAGCATTGTGAGCGATACAAAAAGGGTGGGTGTGTAAATGAGAATCAGTACGATAAAATATACAGTTCAACAAGGACTTAGAAATATTGCAAAAAATAAAATGTTTTCTGTTGCATCCATTGCAACGATGGTAGCATGTATCTTCCTCTTTGGCGTATTCTATGCGTTGATTGCAAATGTGCAGGTAGTAATGCGAAATGTAGAAGAAAGCTTACCGATTGTTGTGTATTTTGAGAAAGAAGCAACACAAAAAGAAAAAGATAATATTGAACGAAATCTTTCACAGAGAGACGATGTAGCGGAAGTGAGATACGTTTCTTCTGAAGAAGGATGGGAAGAGTTTAAAAAAGTTTATTTTGGAGAAGATACAGATGCTTTAACAGGGTTTGAGGAGAACCCGTTGGCAGATTCTGATAACTATGAAGTTTATTTAAAATCTGTAGAAAGCCAAGATGAAGTAGTGAAGTTTGCCGAAGAATTAAAAGGTGTGCGTAAAGTACGTGCATCAGCCAGTGCAGCAGAAACGCTTGAAACAATCAGTGTATTGTTAGCGACAATTTCAGGTGTGATTGTAACATTGCTCTTAGTAGTTGCCATCTTCTTGATAAGCAACACAGTTTCAATGGGTATCACAATTCGTCGAGAAGAAATTGCGATTATGAAATATATTGGTGCAAAGGATTCTTTCGTAAGAGCACCATTTATTTTGGAAGGTGTTTTGATTGGATTGATTGGAGCAGCACTTCCATTGACATTGTTATACTTTGTATATAAAGGCGCGATTGATTATGTCACATCCGAGTTTGCATTGATTGTTGGAACAATTGATTTTCTTTCTGTAGGGAAATTGTATTTAACACTTCTCCCAGTCGGATTGGCACTTGGTGTAGGAATTGGTTTTGTAGGAAGTTACTTTACTATTAAACGACATTTGAAAGCTTAATAAAAAGGTGAGGTAGCATAAAGATGGAAAACAAAAGAAATTTCATAAAAGGCCTTTTTGTGGGAGCCTTGTCAATGCTTGTTATCGTGTTGCTTGTGGGCGGCATTGGTGTAGGTGCACTGTTCTTTACTGGCAAATTACAGAGTGATGGCAATCGTGGAAGCGCAAATGGCAATCAGTTTGTTTCTGAAGAGACTATGAATAAGTTGAAAGAGATTCAGGACTTGATTGATGAATACTATTTGTATGCGGATGATATAGACAAAGAGGCAATTCAAGATGCGATTATTCATGGATATGTGGCTGGTTTAAAAGAACCGTATTCTGTGTATTATAGCAAGGAAGAAGCAAAGGCGCTTTTTGAAACAACGAGTGGAACCTTTGGAGGAATCGGTGTGGGAATTCAGCAAGATCGAACAACTGGATTGATTACTTTTACCACGATTTACAAAGGTAACCCTGGTGAGAACGCAGGGTTCAAGTCAGGAGATATTGTCTATAAGATTAACGGTGAGGATGTGAGCGGTCAAGATTTAGATACGGTAGTGTCTAAAATTCGCGGAGAAATTGGAACATCCGTGAAAATTACAGTATTACGCGGAGATGACCGAAAAGAATATACAGCCACGGTAGTACGCTCACGGATTGAAAATACGACAGTTAACTATGAAATGAAAGAAAATCAAATCGGATATCTTCAAATCACTGGATTTGAAGAAGTCACATATAAGCAATTTGAAGACGCTTTAAATGATTTGAATAAGCAAGGAATGAAAGGCTTGGTAGTAGACCTTCGAAACAATCCTGGAGGAAACTTGAATACAGTATGTGAGATGTTGGATTTAATTCTTCCAAGTGGAAATGTGGTATCCATTAAAGATCGTTCTGGAAATACTCAGTCGTATACTTCGGATGCCAATACAATTCTAGATGTTCCAATGGTTGTGTTGATCAATGGATTTAGTGCAAGTGCGTCAGAAATCTTTGCGGGGGCAGTCCAGGATTACGAAATCGGTACGATTGTAGGAACTACCACGTATGGTAAAGGAATTGTTCAAAATGTATTTTCATTAAGTGATGGAACTGCACTTAAAATTACAAGTTCGGAATATTTTACCGCAAAGGGAAGAAATATCCATGGCAAAGGAATTAAGCCGGATGTGAAGATTGAATACGAATACAATGAAGCAAATCCGGATGCAGATAATCAACTAGAAAAAGCATTAGAAATATTGAAAAAAGGAATGTAATTTTACATTCCTTTTTTTGTTGCATTATGGTAAAATAATCATAGTATGTAGTTTTATGCTTAATTTGAAAAGAAAGGATACAACTAGCATGAAAATTTTAATTCAGAATGGATACGTACTAGATCCGGAAAGTAAACGAGAAGGAAAGTACGATGTGTTGATTGAGGAAAATAAAATTGTAAAAGTGGCAGAACAAATGGATGACGTGGCAGAACGAGTAATCGACGCTACAGATTGTTATGTGATGCCTGGATTTATAGATCTTCATGTGCATCTTCGTGACCCGGGACTGGAATATAAAGAAACTTTAGAAACCGGAGGAAAGGCTGGTGCAAGAGGAGGGGTTACCACACTCTGTGCGATGCCAAATACAAAGCCGGTCGTTGATAGCGCAGAAAAAGTAACAGATGTTCATGATAGAGCAAAGAAAGATTCGCCGGTACATGTGATCCAAATCGGTGCGATTACTGTCGGACAACAAGGGGAAGAACTTGCAGATATTGCGGGAATGGCCAAAGCAGGCTGTTATGCCATCAGCGAAGATGGAAAATCAGTAATGAATGCATCTCTTTATCGCGAAGCAATGCGTCTTGCAAAAGAGAGCGGTATCTCAGTCTTTGCGCACTGCGAAGATATCACCATGGTAGAAGGTGGTGTCATGCACGCAGATGAAAAAGCAAAAGCACTTGGCTTAAAGGGAATTACAAATGCAGTAGAAGATGTGATTGTTGCAAGGGATATTCTTCTTGCAAAAGAGACGGGTGTAAGATTACATTTGTGCCATTGCTCGACGGAAGATAGTGTGAAATTGGTAAAGGCAGCAAAGGAAGAAGGCCTTCCGGTAACTGCAGAAGTTTGTCCACATCATTTTGCAATGTGTACAGATGATATTACAGAAGATGATGGAAACTTCAAAATGAACCCACCTCTTCGAGGAAAGGCAGATGTGGAAGCATTGAAAGCAGGGCTTCAAGCAGACATTATGGATGTGATTGCTACGGACCATGCACCACATGCAGCAGAGGAAAAGAACTGTTCCATGACAAAAGCCGCATTTGGAATCGTAGGATTAGAAACAATGGCATCTTTGACTTATACAGAACTTGTGGAACCAGGAATTTTAACTCCGATGCAGATGGCAGAAAAGACCAGCTATAATCCAGCACAAATTTTAGGACTTACTGAAAAAGGTGCGATTGCGGAAGGAAAGATAGCGGACATTGTAGTCTTTGATCCAAATGTTGAATATGTTATCGATAAAAATAGATTCTTTTCAAAAGGGAAGAATACCCCATTCCACGGACGAAAAGTCAAAGGGGATGTAAAATATACATTGGTTGACGGAAACGTTGTATACGAAAGAAATTAATTTTGGAGGATAAAAAGATGATTAACAAATTAGTACAAAACATTAAGAAAACAAATGCGCCAATCGTAGTGGGATTAGATCCAATGCTCAACTACATTCCAGAGCATGTACAAAAGAAAGCATTTGCAGAGTATGGAGAAACATTGGAAGGTGCTGCAGAAGCAATTTGGCAGTTTAATAAAGAAATCGTGGATAAGACCTATGATTTGATTCCTGCAGTAAAACCACAAATCGCAATGTACGAACAATTTGGTATTCCAGGGCTTGTAGCATTTAAGAAAACAGTGGATTACTGTAAAGAAAAAGGTTTGGTAGTCATCGGAGATATCAAACGTGGCGACATAGGTTCTACATCTGCAGCATATGCGGTAGGTCACGTAGGTCGCGTGCAAGTGGGTAGCAAAACATACGTACCATTTGATGAAGATTTCGTAACAGTAAATCCATACCTTGGTTCAGATGGAATCGATCCATTTATCAAAGTGTGTAAAGAAGAAAATAAAGGTATGTTTGTATTAGTAAAAACATCAAATCCATCAAGTGGAGAATTCCAAGATCAATTAATTAACGGAAAACCACTTTACGAATTGGTTGGAGAAAAAGTAGCAGCTTGGGGAGAACAACACATGGGCGATGACTACAGCTATGTAGGAGCAGTTGTTGGTGCAACATATCCAGAAATGGGTAAAGTTCTTCGTAAGGTAATGCCAAAAACATATATCTTAGTACCAGGTTATGGCGCACAAGGTGGAAAAGGAAAAGATTTGGTTCACTTCTTTAATGAAGATGGACTTGGAGCAATTGTAAACTCTTCACGTGGAATTATTGCAGCATACAAACAAGAAGCATATGCAAAATTTGGTGCGGAGAACTTTGGAGAAGCTTCTAGAGCAGCTGTGGAAGATATGGTGGCAGACATTCGAGAAGCTTTGAGCAGCGTTAAATAGGCATCGGCAATCCGCTGCTTGCAAGCAGGAGTGACGAGGGCTATTTTAATGGGGCGAATGCCCGCGACCGAGAAAATCTATGATTTTTGAGGTGCTGCGAAAGAAAGGAGATTATATAAGATGGCAGACAGAAGAAAAGAATCAGCAATTGTTGTGTCACAAGAACAAGTTGCAGATCATATTTTCAGTATGTGGATTCAGACAGAAGCGGCTGCATCTGCAAAACCAGGACAATTTATTTCGATGTATACCAATGATGGAACAAAATTACTTCCTAGACCAATCAGTATCTGTGAAATTGATAAGGAACAAGGACGTTTGCGAGTGGTGTACCGCGTGACGAGCGAAAAGGCAGGGACTAAGCAGTTCTCAGAAATGAAAGCAGGAGATGTGATTCCTGTGGTAGGTCCACTTGGAAATGGATTCCCATTAGAAAAAGCAGAAGGGAAAAAAGCGTTCTTGATGGGCGGTGGAATTGGTGTTCCGCCAATCTTAGAACTTGCAAAACAATTGAATTGCGAGAAGCAAATCGTGGTAGGTTATCGAGATGCACATACATTTTTAAAAGACCAGTTTGAACAAAATGGTTCTCTTTATATCTCCACAGAAGATGGTAGTGTAGGAACCAAAGGAAATGTAATGAATGCCATTGCGGAGAATGGACTTACTGCGGATATTATCTATGCATGTGGACCAACTCCAATGCTTCGTGCAATTAAAAACTATGCCGAGGAAAATGAAATTGAGTGCTATATTTCGTTGGAAGAAAAGATGGCTTGTGGAATTGGCGCATGTTTGGCATGTACTTGCAAGTCAAAAGAGAAAGATCACCATACAAATGTACACAATAAGCGTATTTGTAAGGATGGCCCAGTATTCTTGTCGACGGAGGTGGAAATCTAATGGATATGCGTGTAAATATAGCAGGAGTGGAATGGAAAAATCCTGTAACAGTAGCTTCTGGAACGTTTGGTTCTGGAGCAGAATTTACAGAGTTTGTGGATTTGAATCGTTTGGGTGCAGTGACAACAAAAGGGGTTGCCAATGTACCTTGGTCAGGAAATCCAACTCCTAGAGTGGCAGAAACATATGGCGGCATGATGAACGCAATTGGACTTCAAAATCCTGGAATTGATGTGTTTTGCGAAAGAGATATTCCGTTTTTGAAACAATTTGATACAAAGGTAATTGTGAATGTGTGTGGGCATGCACCGGAAGAGTATTTTGCAGTAGTGGAAAGACTTGCAGATGAGCCAATTGATATGATGGAAATCAATATCTCTTGTCCAAACGTAAATGCAGGATTCCTTGCATTTGGACAGGATCCAAAGCAAGTAGAAAAATTAACTGCTGAGATTAAAAAACTTGCAAAACAACCAGTGATTATGAAACTCACACCAAATGTAACAGATATTACGGAGATTGCAAAAGCAGCAGAAGCAGGTGGCGCAGACGCAGTTTCGTTGATTAATACGTTGACAGGTATGAAGATTGATATCAATCGTAAAACATTTGCAATTGCGAATAAAACAGGTGGTGTATCTGGTCCAGCAATTCATCCAATTGCTGTGCGTATGGTATATCAAGTAGCAAATGCCGTAAATATTCCAATTATTGGAATGGGAGGAATTGCAACAGCAGAAGATGCCATTGAAATGATTCTTGCAGGTGCGAGTGCAGTAGCTGTAGGAACAGCGAACTTCCATAATCCAGGAGTGACCATGGAGATTGTGGATGGCATTGAAGCATATATGAAACAACACGGATTCAATACCGTACAAGAGATGGTAGGATTGGTGAAATAAGGAGGACATAAAATGCAACGTACAGATAAATATTCAAGTCCATTATCAGAACGTTATGCAAGTAAGGAAATGCAATACATTTTCTCTCAAGATATGAAATTCCGTACTTGGAGAAAACTTTGGATTGCACTTGCAGAGACGGAGAAAGAATTGGGACTTTGTCAAAATGGTGTTCCAGTAATTACGGATGAGCAAATCGAAGAATTGAAAGCACATGCAGAAGATATCAATTATGAAGTGGCAAGAGAACGTGAAAAAGTTGTTCGCCACGATGTAATGAGTCATGTGTATGCTTACGGACAACAGTGTCCAAAGGCAGCAGGAATTATCCATCTAGGAGCAACATCTTGTTATGTGGGTGATAATACAGATATTATTGTAATGACAGAAGCTCTGAAATTAGTAAAGAAAAAATTAGTAAATGTAATCCAATTGCTTGCGAAATTTGCGGAGGAATACAAAGCACTTCCAACGCTTGGGTTCACGCATTTCCAAGCAGCGCAACCAACTACGGTTGGAAAACGTGCATGTTTGTGGCTTCAAGAGTTCTTGCTTGACATGGAAGATTTGGAACATGTGATTTCTACAATGAAGTTACTTGGATCAAAAGGGACTACAGGTACTCAAGCTTCTTTCTTAGAACTTTTTGATGGTGACCATGACACAATTGATAAGATTGATCCAATGATCGCACAAAAAATGGGATTTGAGGCTTGTTATCCTGTATCGGGTCAAACATA
Organism: Faecalimonas sp.; assembly: GCA_045650645.1. Taxonomy (GTDB): domain Bacteria; phylum Bacillota; class Clostridia; order Lachnospirales; family Lachnospiraceae; genus Faecalimonas. The sequence continues at coordinate 43,309 of JAZRRJ010000026.1, forward strand.
TTCAAGAAAGACAGATACAAGAGTTCTCAATGCATTGGCTGGAATTGCAGCAAGTGCACATAAAATGAGTAACGACATTCGCTTGTTACAACATTTGAAAGAAATCGAAGAACCATTTGGAAAGAATCAAATCGGTTCATCAGCAATGGCTTATAAGAGAAATCCAATGCGCAGCGAACGTATCGCAGCACTTTCTCGTTTTGTAATGGTGGATGCATTAAATCCAGCAATTACTTCTGCGACACAATGGTTTGAAAGAACATTGGACGATTCGGCAAATAAGAGATTGTCTGTTCCAGAAGCTTTCTTGGCAGTGGATGGAATCTTGGACCTTTGCATGAACGTGGTAGATGGACTTGTAGTTTATCCAAAAGTTATTGAAAAACATTTGATGAGCGAACTTCCATTTATGGCGACAGAAAATATTATGATGGATGCCGTGAAGAAGGGCGGAAATCGTCAAGACTTGCATGAACGTATTCGTGAACTTTCTATGGAAGCAGGACGCACTGTGAAGGTGGAAGGTAAGGATAATAACTTACTTGAACTCATTGCGGCTGATCCAGAATTCAATATGACATTGGAAGAACTTCAAGAAACGATGGATCCAAGTAAGTATGTGGGTCGCGCAAAAGAGCAGGTAGATGCATTTATTGCAAATCATGTAAATCCAATTTTGGAAGCAAATGCGAACTTGCTTGGTGTAGATGTTGAGATTAATGTATAAAAAATAAAAAAATAATTGGCCTTATACAAGACTTTGTGATATTATAGGAATGCGGTCTTGAGATAGACCAACACTAATGAATAAAGAGAGGTAATAGAAATGGTAAAAGCAGTAGTCGGCGCTAACTGGGGTGACGAGGGTAAAGGTAAGATCACAGATATGCTTGCTGAAAAAGCGGATTATGTTGTTCGTTTTCAAGGTGGAGCAAATGCAGGTCATACAATCGTAAATAAATACGGGAAATTCGCACTTCACACCTTGCCATCTGGTATCTTTTATGATCATACAACAAGTATTATTGGAAATGGTGTTGCACTTGATATTCCAGTATTTTGCAAGGAAATTCAAACAGTGGTAGACCAAGGTGCTCCAATGCCAAAGATTTTGGTTTCAAATAGAGCGCAAATCGTAATGCCATATCACGTATTGTTTGATCAATATGAAGAAGAACGTTTAGGAAAGAAATCTTTCGGTTCAACAAAATCAGGAATTGCACCATTTTACTCAGATAAATATGCAAAAATTGGTTTCCAAGTAAGTGAATTGTTTGATGATGAAAGATTACTTGAAAAAGTTGAAAGCGTTGTAGAAAAGAAAAACATCTTACTTGAACACATGTATCACAAACCACTTTTGAGTGTAGATGAACTTATGACAACACTTCGTGAATACCGCGATATGATTGCACCATATGTAGCAGATACATCGGTTGTGTTACATAACGCAATTAAGGAAGATAAAGTGATTTTATTAGAAGGTCAATTGGGAACATTAAAAGATCCAGACCACGGTATTTATCCAATGGTAACATCTTCTTCGACTTTAGCAGCTTACGGTGCAATCGGAGCAGGTATCCCACCATACGAAATCAAAGAAGTAATCACTGTATGTAAAGCATACTCATCAGCAGTTGGTGCAGGTGCATTTGTAAGTGAAATCTTTGGAGAGGAAGCGGATGAACTTAGAAGACGCGGTGGAGACGGCGGAGAATACGGTGCAACGACAGGACGTCCACGTAGAATGGGATGGTTCGACTGTGTAGCTTCTAAATACGGATGCCGTATGCAAGGAACAACAGGCGTTGCATTCACAGTATTAGATGTGCTTGGATACTTAGATGAACTTCCAGTATGTGTTGGTTATGAAATCGACGGAGAAATCACAACAGACTTCCCTGTAACAGCATTACTTGAAAAAGCAAAACCAGTATATGAAGTATTGCCGGGATGGAAATGTGAAATCAGAGGAATCAAGAAGTATGAAGATCTTCCAGAAAACTGTAGAAAATACATTGAGTTCGTAGAAAAACAAATCGGATACCCGATTACAATGGTTTCTAATGGACCAGGAAGAGATGATATTATTTATCGTTAATAGAATGTTAAGAATGCCTCTAGTTATAAGCTAGGGGCATTTTCTAAATAAAGTACAGGAGAAGGACCTATGATTAAATGCGTAAATTGTGGAAAAATGATAGAGGACGAAAGTGATTTCTGCTATTTTTGTGGGTATGCCCCAAATGTTGAAGACGGTGAAGAGTGTATAAGTGTTGAAGTAGAGGAAAATATAGAAGAGAGTGTTTTATCCGAGATAATTGATCATAACTTGCATGGAATTCCTTTGTATGAAATTGAAGGAAACAGGGGGCGAAAGTTGTTGGTATATCAAAATAAATGTGTCATAAAAACGGATGTAACTATAGGGTCTATTCTATCCAAGAATGCTACAGATGGAGAAAAGACGATATATTTCAAAGATGTTATAGGCGTGCAGATGAAAAAGCCAGGATTGACTATTGGGTATTTGCAGTTAGAAACAGCTGCAAATAGCGGGAATAATAGTGAAAGTAATTATTTTAATGAAAATTCATTTACTTTTAGTAATTATAAAGATGTTTATGAAGTCTATAAGTATATAATTTCTCGCTTAGATGAGATTAAAAAGTAAGACAAAATCCGTGTGAATTAGGTGCAAGGATTGTAGATGATTTAAATTAACGGAACAGAAAGTGGGAAACATATGTTAGTACTAGTATATCGAAAATGTAGCACGTGCCTAAAGGCGTTGAAGTGGTTAGAAGACCATAACGTGCAGTTTGAAGAAAGAGCAATAAAAGAAGAAAATCCAACTTACGAGGAACTTAAAGAATGGTATCAGAAAAGTGGAATGCCATTGAAAAAGTTTTTTAACACGAGCGGATTATTGTATAAAGATATGGGATTGAAAGACAAACTTTTAACGATGTCAGAGGAAAAGCAATTAAAACTCCTTGCGACAGATGGTATGTTAGTGAAACGACCATTGGTAGTAGGGGAAGACTTAGTTCTGACGGGATTTCGTGAAAAAGACTGGGAAGAAAAATTGTTATAAGATTAGAGAGCCAAGGGCACATACCCTTGGCTTTTCTTGTGCAACAAGTTTTATATATCGTAACGCATTAGAAACGTTTGAATATATTACATCGGAGGTGTTTTTATGTTTTCGATGATTCGGTCAATGCCATATGCAAAGGCAGAAATAAAAGGAAGTGAGATGTATCCAAAGATTCGAGGAGAAGTTTTGTTTTATGAAGTATATGGCGGTACATTTGTGGCGGCTAGCGTGAAAAACTTGCTCGGTTCAGATGGCTTCCATGGTTTTCACATTCATAACGGAGAAAGTTGCATGCCTAAGATGGAGGGAGGGCATTATAATCCAACCAATCAATCACATCCGAAACATGCAGGTGATTTCCCGTCGCTTTTAGCGAATCAAGGAACTGCATTCAGCGCGTTCTATACGAGTCGATTCCATCCGGAAGATGTGGTAGGAAAAGTAGTAGTTATCCATGCAATGCCAGATGATTTTAAAAGTCAGCCATCGGGAAATCCGGGAAGCATTGTTGCATGTGGTGTGATAAAAGAAATGTAAATATTCTAAACGGCAATTGATTTGAAAAATGAATCCTAGCACTGCGTTAAAAACTAGCAAAGCAATCATGCTCTATGGTATAATAAAAACATATTTCATGACGTTATACTTTTAGAAAGTAGGGATTTAGATGCCATTTAAGATTATAAGAAACGATATTACTCGCATGAAAGTAGATGCGATTGTAAATACAGCAAACGAAGAGCCGATCTATTCCTCAGGAGTAGATTTTGCGGTATACAAAGCGGCGGGGGAAAAGGAACTTCTTGCGGAGCGAAAGAAAATAGGTTTTATGAATGAGGGTGAAGTGGCGATTACACCGGGATTCAAATTGCCGGCAAAGTATATTATCCACGCCGTAAGCCCTTGTTACATAGATGGAACCTTTGATGAAGAAAAGAAACTTCGTTCGTGCTATAAGCAGAGTTTGCGACTTGCTCATGAAAAACATTGTGAAAGTATTGCGTTTCCGCTGATGTCAACGGGGAATTTTGGGTATCCGAAAGAGGAAGCAATGCGTGTGGCAGTGGATGAGATTCATTCCTTTCTCTTAAATCACGAGATGTTGATTTATCTAGTAGTGTTTGACACCAAGTCGACCGAGCTGGGATTGAAACTCAGTCCGAAACTAGAAGCATATATTGATCATAACTATGTGTGTGACAAACGACAAGAAGAGTATGGAAATCGATACTTTGGTTCAGTACCAAAAGGAAAGCCAGGGTATAGCGAGTATCGAAGACATCGAGAAAACGTTGAGAAACAACTTCTTCCAATGGAAAACGCTTCTGTTGTGGCGGTGCCTACAAGTGCAAAAAGGAATTGGAACGAAGAGGAACTTTATGATTTTTTAGAAGAGCATGAATCGGATCTTAATGAGCGAATGAAGCATATGTCAGATACCTTTCAAGAGTATCTGTTATATCTCATGGAACTAAAAAAACTCGCATCCACAGACGTTTATAAAAGGGCAATTATTACGAAGCAGCTCTTTTCTAAGATCAAGGTAAATCCACACTATCATCCAGATAAAGGAACGGCCATGCGTTTGTGCGTAGGAGCGAAACTTAGTTTGGATGAAACGAAAGATTTGCTAGCAAGAGCAGGGTATGCTCTGTCTCCTTGCGATAAGAGAGACATTATTTTTTCCTTTTTTATCGAGAATGAAATCTATGATATGATTGAAATTGATATTGCGTTAGAAGAACATGGACTTCCGTGTTTTATCGAATAAGCAACAGGTCGCTTTTACGGCGACCTGATTTTTTTATTCTTGTGATATAGTTGCCTCAGAAACAAGAAAAACAAATATATGGAGGTAACAACTATGAAAAAAGGATGTACAGAAATCGTATTTATTTTAGACAGAAGCGGGTCAATGCGAGGGCTAGAAAAAGACACTATCGGAGGTTATAATTCTCTTCTTGAGAAACAGCAAAAGGAAGAAGGCGACGTAATCGTCTCAACAGTGTTGTTTGATGATTGGATGGAAGTAATACACGATCGTGCGAAATTAGAAGAAGTAAAACCGATGACAGAACGAGAATATTATGTAAGAGGTTGTACTGCACTTTTGGATGCAGTCGGTGGAGCAATTCACCATATTGGAAATGTTCACAAGTACGCAAGAGAAGAAGATGTTCCGGAAAAAACATTGTTTATTATTACAACAGATGGAATGGAAAATTCAAGCAAGCGTTATTCTTATGGAAAAGTAAAGCAGATGATAGAAAGACAAAAAGAAAAATATGGTTGGGAATTTTTGTTCTTGGGAGCAAATATTGATGCAATAGAAGTGGCAGGGAGATTCGGGATTGCACCAGAACGAGCTGTTAATTATGAGTGTGATAGCAGAGGAACCGAACTTAATTATCAAACACTAAGCCATGTGGTAAGTAAAGTTAGAAAATGCACTGTTACGGAAATGAACCTTGCATTGAATGAAAATTGGAAAGAAGACATTGAAGCGGATTATAAAAAGAGACATGTAAAACGATAGGAGAAAAAAGAATGAAAAATATTTGGTTAGATGGAATTATGGGTGTTATTGTGGGAGATGCGTTGGGATTGCCCGTACAATTTTTGAGCAGAGAAGAAGTTCGTAAAAACCCAATTACAGATATGCGTGGGTACGGGACTTTTAATAAACCTGAAGGAACATGGTCGGATGATGGAAGTTTAACAATTGCGACGATGCAGAGCATTTATGACAAGGGTGTAGTTGATTGCGAAGATATCATGGAGAACTTTGCTGATTGGTTGTTGGAGGGCAGATTCACACCGTTTGGAGAATCCTTTGATGAGGGGAATACTTGTGTGAAAGCAATTACACATTATGTGAAAAATCAAAATACGGAGACTTGTGGTGTCGTGGGAGAATGGGCAAATGGAAATGGTGCGTTAATGCGAATTCTTCCAGTATGCTTGTATGGGCATGAAAAGGTGCAAGAAGGAACCTTGAGAGAGGAAGACGTTTTAGAACTTGTGCATCGAGTATCTGCGTTAACGCACAATCACTTGCGATCTCAGATGGCTTGTGGGATTTACTATTTCTTAGTAAAGTCTATTTTGACAAGAAAATATGGTGCAAAAGAAGCGGTTCAAGTGGGGTTGAATGAAGCAAAGGCGTATTATCAGAAGGATATTAAGAATTATACAGAATTCTCTTATTACGGAAGAATGCTGGATGTGGAATCCTTTTCAGAATTGGCGGAACAAGAGATTAAAAGCACAGGTTATGTTGTGGATAGTTTAGAAGCTGCAGTATGGAGCTTCTTGAAAGGAACAACTTTTGAAGAAGTAGCACTTGTAGCAGTTAACCTTGGAAAAGACACAGATACAGTCGGTGCTATTGCATGTGGACTCGCTGGGGTGTATTATGGTTATGAAGGAATTCCGAAAAAATGGTTAGAAAAGATTCAGCAGAGAAATAAAATCGAAGAAAAGTGTGAAAGATTCGGAAACTGTCAAAAAGAGAACTAGGAGGCAATTATGAAGGGCGGAATATTTGGAAATATGTTTGATTTGAATCGTGACGGTAAGTTGGATGCGATGGAACAAGCGATGGATTTTATGCTTTTTGATGAACTGACAAGGCAAGAGCAAGAAGACAATGAAGAAGAATCTGACAATGATGAATTTTAGATAAAAGGAGAAACGATTTGGAAATTATTATTGTAAGACATTGTGAACCGAATTATGAAATTGATTCACTTACTCCGAAAGGATGGAGGGAGGCAGAATTATTATCCGATAAACTTTCGAAAATGGAGATAGATGAATGGTATTGTTCGCCACATGGAAGGGCAAAAGACACGGCTTCTCGTACAATGGAAAAAGTGGGGAAGGAAGCAATTATCTATGACTGGCTTCGAGAATTTAAAGGGTTTGTTCAGTATGATTTCTTGGATAGTCCTACTCGCTGTTGGGATATGCTTCCGTCTTATTGGACAAAGGAAGATGCGTATTATTCGAGAGATGATTGGTACAAGACAGAGTTGATACGAACAGGTAATTCGGAGGCAGAATACAAGTGGGTTACCGAGGAACTAGATAAATTTCTTGCTGCTAGAGGATATGTCCATGAAGGAAGACTGTTCCGCGTAGAGAAAGAGAATCACAAGAGGATTGTATTTTTCTGTCACTTCGGAGTGAGCTGTGTGCTATTGGCTCATTTGCTGGGGGTATCTCCGTATATGTTTTTTCAAGGATTTGTTATGCAGCCGAGTTCTGTAACTAGTATTGTGACAGAAGAGAGAGAGCAGGGTATCGCTTCGTTCCGCATTCGAAGTTATGGAGATATTAGCCATCTTTATGTGGCAAACGAGGAACCATCTTTTATGGCACGCTTTTGTGAATGTTATAGTGATGATACAACACATAATTTTTAGATGTGATAGTAGATAATTAAAATAATAATAAAAAAGAGGTTCCATCTGGAACCTCTTTTTTTATCGTCTATTTTCCTTGCTGTTTACACCAAATTCCCATAATCCATTTCACAGGCAGAAGCTTCACCATTCTTACTTGCATGCGAACCGGAAAACCGAGGATGGATACCATTTTTTTCTTCTTTAGGTCTTTCATGGATTTATCTACCACCTGTTTTGCGGTGTAGAAACGGTCATAGTACTTGATCGTGTCATCTTTTACCGCGTGGTCAAAGAATTCTGTTTTAATCCAGCCAGGAGCAACAGCCATTACATGAATCTTTTTAGATTTCAATTCTACATGCAATGCTCTTGAGAAGTTAAGGACATAAGCCTTGCTGGAACCATAGACATTGATGTATGGAACTGGTTGCCAAGAAGAGTTGGAGGCGATATTGATTAAGTAGCTTTTTTCAGGCATGTATGGAACGCTAAGGTAAGTGATTGCGGTCAATGCCTTTGCGTTTAAATCGATGATATTCATTTGTTCTTCCAGGCTAATATCCATAAATGCGCCAAACACACCGAAACCAGCACCATTTACAAGTACTTTAATTTCCGGTTTTTCAGTTTCCAAATAGTCTCTATAGGTGTTAAAAGATTCTTTTTTTGATAAGTCTAATGTCATTGGGCGAATCTTTGTCTTACATTGTTCTTGTAATTCTATTAAACGTTCCGCTCGTCTTGCGATCACCCAGATTTCATCAAGTTCAAATTTCCTGTCTAACGCATAGACAAACTCTCGACCAATGCCACTTGATGCACCGGTGACAATTCCGATTTTCATGTTCGTTCCTCCTGATAAAAAGAGCGCTTGCGAAGCAAACGCCCTAAAGTTTTATAATGTTGCACCAAAGTCTGATACGATAATCTGACCAGTAATTGCTCTCGATTCATCACTTGCAAGGAAGAGCAAGATGTTTGCAATATCTTCTGGCATAGAGATTGGAACAGATAAATTCATATGTTTTCTCATTTGACCAAACATATCTTGATTTAATGTGGCAGGATCTGTTTTTGCCATCGGTGTAGCAATTGTACTTGGATTTACCGAGTTACAACGAATTCCTGTACCTGCAAAACGGAGTGCAGTATGTTTTGTTAAACCGATAATTGCAGCTTTACTTGTAACATAAGAAGCACCACCAGTACCAAATTGACCGGCAACGGAATCTAAATTGATGATAGACCCTTTGTTGTTCTTCATCATTTCTTGCAGTACTGCTCTTGTGCAGTAAAGCGTTCCTTTTGTATTAATATTAAGTACTTTTTCTAAGTCTTCATCATCGTAACATTCGATTGGTTTCAAGCCTGCTTCCAATACGCCTGCATTATTTACTAATACGTCAACGGTTCCAAAGGTTTCCACTGTTTTCGAAACAAGATTTTCCACATCTTCAACCTTTGATACATCTGTTTGTACAATCAACACTTCTCCACCTGCTTCGCGAATTTCGGCAGCAACTTCTTCCAATTGAGGAAGACGGCGAGCACTAATAACTACTTTTGCACCTTCTTTTGCAAAGAGTTTTGCAGTAGCAGCTCCAACACCAGAGTTACTTCCTGTAATAATAGCAACTTTTCCCTCTAAACGTCCCATAGAAAAGTCCTCCTTTCGAGTTGTTAAATATACTTATATTATAAAGTGAAGAGTGTATCTTCGTCAATAAAAAGGACTTTTATGTTTCGTTTGAAAATGGGTGGTATTTATGCTACTATAAAAGGAGTGAAAAATAACACGTAACGGAGGATATACATATGGAACAATATAAGAGTGAATTTATTCAATTCATGGTAGATAGTAAAGTATTAAAATTTGGTGATTTTACATTGAAAAGTGGAAGAAAGTCTCCGTTTTTCATGAATGCAGGGGGATATGTAACCGGATCACAATTAATGAAATTAGGAGAATACTATGCGAAAGCAATTCACAATACATATGGAGATGATTTTGATGTATTGTTTGGACCGGCTTACAAAGGGATTCCGATCGCAGTTGTAACAGCTATCGCATATAGCAATTTATATGGAAAAGAAGTACGTTATTGTTCAGACCGAAAAGAAGAAAAAGATCATGGCGCAGATAAAGGAAGTTTCTTGGGTAGCAAATTGCAAGATGGGGATCGTGTAATTATGATTGAAGATGTTACGACATCTGGAAAATCAATGGAAGAGACTGTTCCGAAAGTAAAAGGTGCTGCAGATGTGGAAATCGTTGGATTGATGGTTTCTTTAAATCGTATGGAAGTAGGAAAAGGCGGAGAAAAGAGTGCCTTAGACGAAGTGAAAGAATTGTACGGATTTGATACAGCAGCAATTGTAACAATGGAAGAAGTAGTAGAATACTTGTACAATCAGGAAGTAAATGGAGAAGTTATCGTTGACGATACATTGAAAGCAGCAATTGACGCATACTATGAACAGTACGGTGTAAAATAAATTTGAAAGGGAAATGATTTTGAATACAAAAAAAGCGAAACGGATTCGTACATTGGGGAAATTTTTATTTGTAGTGTACATTTTATTCCTGCTTTATTTCTTAATCTTTTCAGATTGGTATGGGAGAAGCGGAGTCATGGAAAATTATCATTATAACCTGACTCCGTTTTGTGAGATAAAACGTTTTTGGAACTATCGGGAGAAATTGGGTGTCTGGTCGATTATTAATCTGGTTGGAAATGTACTAGTGTTTGTTCCGTTTGGTTTCTTTAAATCGATGGCAAGTAAGAAGAGGAGCTTTTTCGGAACAATATTTGAGGGGGCGTTTTTAAGCCTGGTAGTGGAAGTTTTTCAATTACTTTCTAAAGTGGGACGTTTTGATGTAGACGATTTGATTTTGAATACATCCGGGGTAATTCTCGGATATTTCATTTTTGTTGTATGTAATGCAACGAGGAGAATGTATGGCACAAAGAGAAAGAGAACGTAAAAAAAGAGGAAAACGAAAATACGGGCAAGCAAAACTGAAACATGCAAAGAAAGGAATTATTTCATGTGGACTTTCAGCAGGAGTTCTTTTGATGCTTGTCGTTTTAATTGCAATCGCATATTTCACCAGAGGAACTGCAGCACCAATTATAGGATCATTGGGTCTTATGAGCATGGGGCTTGCGGGTGGTGCAATGTATATGGGAATCAAAGGTTTTCGTGAGCGCGAGAAAGATTATCTGACTTGTAAAATCGGAATCGGGTGTAGTGCAACCTTTATTCTAAGCTTTATTATTATTTTCTGCAGAGGTTTGTTTTAATGAATGAAAGATATGAACTTGCAATGGGGCGTATTCGTTCTATTGTAAAGGAAGAGACGGTGGCGCCAGCCTATCGTGATTATTTTCAAAGTGTGGCAAGGTTTGTTTTGGAGATTGATGCAATCAAAAGACGACTCGAAAATAAATCAAACGAGCGTTGCACAATGGAAGAATTGAAAGAAGAAAATGAACGAATTTACAGGGATATAGTGGGAGAAGCATATGAGATTAGTTATGCGAATCCTACGTATGCAGTCGCAAAAATGGGAGAAAATGTGGGGCGCATGTTGAGCTTTCTTTACGCGGAGATTCGAAGCGAGATACCACATGTTTATGAGGGCCGTTTAGAGTACTTGACCATCTGTAATGAATTGTTTATAGAAATCTACAATTGCTTTGAAGGAGTAGAAACTCCGGATGAAAAAGAGTTGAAGAGTATTATTTATTGGTATGCAAGTGATTACTGTGATGTGTTCGTGTCAGAGCGCGTGGCAGAGCAATTAAATCCGGAATACTCGTTTGCGGCGGATATCATTATGCAAAGTGATTTGTCGGATTTACGTTACTTGTATTTTTTTGGTGAATATGTTTCTGAAAATGAAAGAAAAACTGCAGAACATTTGAATGCTTTGCCACAAGAAGTTATTGACTGTATGGCTGACGTTTATACGGAAGGATACCGTAAAGGTTTTGAGGTGGCAGGAATTGATTTGTCGAAGAAGGCAGTTGTAAATATTCGATATCAATTAGGTTTTGAACGTGTGATTCGAAAAGCGATTGAAAATTTTGCCTCCATGGGTCTGCGCCCAACCATTTATCGGGCAGCTACAAATGTGACGACGAAAAAAGGTCAACATAAGATTGGTTTTGCAGGGGGGACGCCGAACAAGCAATATGACTATGACCACCGAGAGGACAATGGGTTGTTCTTGGATAAGAAATTTGTGGAACGAAAGTTAGATGTCATGAAAAATGCATATGAAGAGCATAAAGAGTTGGCAGGCAAATTTGCTGGTCCGGCGGTGATGGAAGTCTTTGGAGAAGAACCGTTTACACCGGAACAAAAAACAGAAGCGATTCGATTGACAGAAAAACAAGAACAATTGTCAGTACTTGCAGACAGCAAAGCTGGGCAATTGGTAAATCAATATATCAAAGGTGATGAGCGTAGTTTTACCATTGTTGCTTATCCGATTCCGGAAATTGGCGAGGAATACGCAGAGATTTTTAATGAAGTCATTCGTTTAAATACGTTGGATGCAGACCTTTATGAGAGAGTACAACAGACCTTGATTGATGCATTAGACCAAGGAGAGTATGTGCATGTTCTCGGAAAAGGAGAAAATGAGACGGATTTAAAGATCCAGTTGTATCGCTTGATGGATCCAAAGAAAGAAACTATTTTCGAAAACTGTGTGGCAGATGTCAATATCCCGGTTGGTGAAGTGTTTACGTCTCCTGTATTAGAGGGGACAGATGGTGTCTTGCATGTGAGTAAAGTGTATTTGCACGAATTGCAATATCAAGATTTGAAAGTGGTATTCAAAGATGGAATGATTGCAGATTACAGTTGTGGCAATTTCGAAGAAAAAGAGGAAGGCAGAAAGTTTATCAAGAGCAACCTTCTTCATAATCACGACACCCTACCGATGGGAGAGTTTGCAATTGGAACAAACACAACTGCTTATGTGGTTGGAAAGAAATATCAAATCGAAGATAAAATGCCGATTCTAATCGCAGAAAAAACAGGGCCGCATTTTGCAGTGGGTGATACTTGCTATTCTTGGAGTGAAGAAAACAGGGTCTATAATCGCAATGGAAAGGAAATTGTTGCGAAAGATAATTCTGTTTCTATATTGCGAAAAGAAGATACATCCAAAGCATATTTTAATTGTCATACGGACATCACCATTCCATATGATGAATTACAAGAAATCAGTGTGGTGACTCGGAATGGAGAACGAATCCCGCTGTTGTTAGACGGACGATTTGTGCTCGAGGGGACGGAAGTCTTAAATGAACCATTAGATGAGCAGTTGTTATAAGTATTTATAAGGATTTATAACTTTGATTGCGGTTGACATTCCATAGTGGTGGAAGTAAAATAAAAGGTAGTGACAAACGAGAAAAAGGAGAAGGAAAATGCCAAAAGTAGGAATTGTAATGGGAAGTGACTCAGACTTAAAAGTGATGGGGAAAGCAGCAGATATGTTGGAAAAATTTGGAATCGATTATGAAATGACAATTATTTCAGCACATCGCATGCCAGATATCTTTTTTGATTATGCAAAATCAGCAGAATCAAAGGACTACAAAGTGATTATTGCAGGAGCAGGAATGGCAGCACATCTTCCAGGTATGTGTGCAGCAATATTCCCAATGCCAGTTATCGGTGTACCGATTTCAGGAAAGAATTTAGATGGTATGGATGCAGTATTCTCAATTATGCAGATGCCACCAGGAATTCCGGTAGCAACCGTGGCTATTGATGGCGGAGCAAATGCGGCGATTTTAGCAGCAAAGATTCTTGCAACATCGAACCCGGAATTGCTTGACAAATTGAAAGCATACTCAGTAGAAATGAGAGAGACTGTTCAAGGAAAAGCAAACAAATTGGATGCAATTGGCTATAAAGAATATATTAAACAATTATAAACACAGCGGAGGAAGAGAAAATGGATTACAAGAAAGCAGGCGTAGATATTGAAGCGGGTTACAGATCAGTAGAACTTATGAAAAAACATGTACAAGCAACAATGAGACCAGAAGTACTTACCAATATCGGAGGTTTCTCTGGAGCATTTGCGATGGATAAATTTAAGAATATGGAAAAACCAACGTTGGTATCAGGAACAGATGGTGTCGGAACAAAGTTGAAGTTGGCGTTTATTTTGGATAAACATGACACGATTGGTATTGACTGTGTAGCAATGTGTGTAAATGATATTGCATGTGCAGGAGGAGAACCGTTATTCTTCCTTGATTACATTGCTTGTGGAAAGAATGAACCTGAAAAGATTGCAACAATTGTAAGTGGTGTGGCAGAAGGATGTATTCAGTCAGGGGCTGCATTGATTGGTGGAGAGACTGCAGAAATGCCAGGGTTCTATCCAATTGACGAATATGATCTTGCAGGTTTTGCAGTGGGTATTGTAGATGAAAAAGATTTAATTACAGGAAAAGATTTAAAAGCAGGGGATGTTTTGATTGGTATGGCATCTTCTGGTGTACATAGTAATGGATTCTCATTGGTACGTAAAGTGTTCTCTATGACAGAAGAGTCTTTGAAGAGAGAATATGATGCTTTGGGATGTTCATTAGGAGAAGCATTACTCGCTCCTACAAAGATTTATGTAAAAGCACTTCGAACAATTAAAGAGGCTGGCGTTACAATTAAGGCATGTAGTCACATTACAGGTGGTGGATTCTATGAAAATATTCCACGTATGTTGAAAGAAGATACACATGCTGTTGTGAAAAAAGACAGTTATCCAGTGCCACCAATCTTCAAGATGTTAGCAGTAGATGGCGATATTGAAGAACAAATGATGTACAATACATTTAATATGGGCCTTGGTATGGTTCTTGCGGTAGACGAAAAAGATGTAGACGCTACACTTGCAGCTATTAAAGAAGCTGGAGAAGAAGGATATGTTGTTGGTCACATTGAAGCAGGTGACAAAGGAGTTACTTTATGCTAAGAGTTGTTGTATTAGTTTCCGGTGGTGGAACCAATTTACAAGCAATTATAGATGCAGTAGAAACTGGAACAATTACGAATACTGAAATTGTAGGCGTGATTAGTAATAATAAAAGTGCATATGCGTTGGAACGTGCAAAGGCGAAGGGAATCCCTAGCCTTTGTGTTTCTCCAAAAGACTTTGCAACTAGAACAGAGTTTAACGATGCATTACTTGCAGCAGTAGATGAGTTAAAAGCGGATTTGGTTGTATTGGCAGGATTTTTAGTGGTCATCCCAGAGAAGATGATTGCACAATATCGAAATCGTATCATTAATATTCACCCATCCCTGATTCCATCTTTTTGTGGAACTGGATACTATGGTTTGAAAGTGCATGAAGCTGCATTGGAAAAAGGTGTGAAGGTTGTAGGTGCAACGGTTCATTTTGTAGATGAAGGAACCGATACGGGAGCGATTATTATGCAACAACCGGTTTTTGTAGAAAAAGGGGATACTCCTGAAATTTTGCAACGAAGAGTTATGGAACAGGCAGAGTGGAAGATTATGCCAAAGGCAATTGATTTAATTGCAAATGACAAGTTGGAAATCGTTGACGGAAAAGTGTGGATAAAGACGGAGGATTAAGATGAAAGTATTAATCGTTGGAAGTGGCGGAAGAGAGCATGCGATTGCATGGAAAGTTGCTCAAAGCCCAAAGGTAGATAAAATTTATTGTGCACCTGGTAATGCGGGAATCGAAGAATTTGCAGAATGCGTTGCAATTGGAGCAATGGAGTTTGATAAACTCGTTGCATTCGCAAAAGAGAAAGAAATTGACCTAACCGTTATCGGCATGGATGATCCACTTGTTGGCGGTGTTGTAGATGCATTCGAAGAAGCGGGACTTCGTGTTTTTGGTCCACGTAAAAATGCAGCGATTTTGGAAGGTTCTAAAGCGTTCTCGAAAGATTTAATGAAAAAATACAATATTCCAACTGCAGCATATGAAAATTTTGATGATGCAGATGAGGCTCTTGCATATTTGGAAACGGCAAAATTTCCAATTGTATTAAAAGCAGACGGTTTGGCGCTTGGGAAAGGCGTATTAATTTGCAACACCTTGGAAGAAGCAAAAGAAGGTGTGCAGTCAATTATGTTAGATAAGCAATTTGGAACAGCCGGAAACCGCATGGTAATCGAAGAATTTATGACAGGACGTGAAGTGTCTGTACTTTCTTTTGTAGATGGAACTACGATCAAGACTATGACATCTGCACAAGATCACAAGCGTGCAAAAGATGGTGACCAAGGCTTAAATACCGGAGGAATGGGAACATTTAGTCCAAGTCCGTTCTATACAGATGAAGTGGATGAGTTCTGTAAAAAATATATCTATCAACCGACGGTAGATGCCATGAAATCCGAAGGCAGAGAATTTAAAGGAATTATTTTCTTTGGTTTGATGCTTACAGCGGATGGACCAAGAGTGTTAGAGTATAATGCACGTTTCGGAGATCCAGAAACACAGGTTGTTCTTCCGCGTATGAAAAGTGATATTGTAGAAGTGTTTGAAGCTTGTATTGATGGTACATTAGAGCAAGTAGAATTAGAATTTGAAGATAATGCAGCAGTATGTGTTGTATTGGCTTCAGATGGATATCCATTGAAATATGAAAAAGGATTCCCAATCGACGGTTTAGATGAGTTTGGTAAGCACGACGGATACTATTGCTTCCATGCAGGAACCAAATTCTCGGATGGTAAAATCGTGACAAATGGTGGCCGTGTACTTGGAGTAACAGCCAAGGGAAGTGATTTGAAAGAGGCAAGAGCAAATGCATATGCGGCAACAGAATGGGTGTCATTTGAAAATAAATACAAAAGAAATGATATTGGAAAAGCAATTGATGAGGCTTAAGAAAAAAGGAACAGTTTTGACTGTTCCTTTTATTTTTGTATACGTAATTGTGAAGGTGGAATTCCAAAGTGTGATTTAAAACAACGAGTAAAATAATTGGAGTCTGTATATCCGCACTTTATTGCAATTTCGTTGATGTTGTGCTCGCCCTTTTTGAGAAGCTTATATGCTTCTTCCATGCGTCGGATTTTTAAGTAGGTCATAGGAGTAAGACCGATTTTCTCTTTGAATTTTCGACAGAAATGTGCAGACGTATAACCAAAGTGTGCACAGAGGGAAGCGGTTGTCAATTCTTGTACAAAGTTTTCTTCTATGTACTCTACAATATCTCTCACAATATCACTTTGGTTTGAAGCTGATTGCAAATCAGTTAAGTTATGTTTAAAAAGCAAAAATAGAAAGTAATAAATAAACGATATGATTTCCAAAGAGTTGTGGTCCGTATTTTGGATAATGCGGTCAAAGCAAGCGATGGTATCTGGGTTTGTTACAAGTGCGTCGAATTTTGCACGTCCGTTGAAAATGCAAGGAAAGTACTCTTTGCAAATATCACTATCATTGTAAAATGAACGAATGTCGAACATCAGTACATCGTATTCTAAGTGGGAATCTCCTGAAAAGGCATGGTGAGGTTGTTTGGGTGGAAAAAGTATCATTTCTCCTGTAGATACTTTTGTTACATTTGCGCCGTGCGTAACGGTCATCTCTCCTTTGTGCACACGCAAAAACTCCATACGGTCATGCCAATGTATGCGAAAACATTCTTGGTTTGCAGGAACAGAATAAGGCAGTATCTTAATCGCTGCTGAACTATATGTAATTGGTGTAAGTTCTTGATTGTTTTTACTAAAATCAAACATATTTTGTCCTCTTATATCAAAAAAATGCTATATTACGTCGTATTTTCACTATACTTATCTTATAAATTATGCTAACATAAAATTGTTGTAAAAGCAACGGAATGAAAAAAAATAAGTAAATAGAGGAGTATGGAACATTGAAGTGTGAATTGAAATTACTTAGTAGTTTGGAAAAGATTTTCTTTGACAATTTTTCAGACCGATCAGAATATACTTCGGGTACGATGTTGAAAAACGAGATTTTTTCTTTCCAATTAGCAACATGGGGAGAAGGAGAAATTGTTACACGACATAAATGTAAAATTCAGATTGAATCAGAGTTATTACCTTATATTCAGATGAAAAAAATAGATTATGTACCGTCGATGCTTCCGCTAGTTGAAGCGAAAGCGGATGATGATTATTTGGTAAAAAGACCTGGTGTGATGTTTCCAGATCCATTACATACAATCAAAAATGGTGAAATCGAGATTTTCCTGCATCAAGCAAGAGCACTTTGGATTTCGATTGAGCCAAATGGTGAAAAGGTAGGAACTTATCCGATCACATTTAAAATATTCAATCCGAAAGCAGAATTGATTGGAGAAACTTGCTTTACAATCGAAATTTTAGATGTGGAACTTCCAGAATTGGATATTTATAATACCTGTTGGTTCCATGGAGATTGTTTAGCGGCTCTTCATAATGTAGAAATTTTGAGTGATGAATATTATGAAGTGGTAAAGAAGTATCTTGCAACATTTGTGAAATTTGGTCACAATATGATTTTGACTCCGATTTTCACACCACCACTTGATACTGTAGTAGGTGGAGAAAGACCGACCAATCAATTAATTGATGTTGTCATAACGGGCGGAAAGTATTCATTTGGATTTGACAAACTGAAATGTTGGATTGATTTGTGCCATGGTTTTGGAATTAAATATTTTGAAATGGCACATTTCTTTACACAGTGGGGTGCATATCATGCACCAAAAGTTATGGCTACTGTGGATGGTGAGTATAAAAAGATTTTTGGATGGGAAACAGATGCCCTATCTGATGAGTATAAAGAGTTTTTAAATGCATTGTTGCCAGAATTGATTGCATTTTTGAAAACAGAAGGTATCATGGAAAATTGTTTCTTCCATGTATCGGATGAACCACGTGAAGTTCATGAGACACAATACCGCAATGTAAAAGCTATTTTGCTAGCGCATTTGGATAGTGCACAATTGATCGATGCGTTGTCTGATTATAGTTTCTTCGAAAAAGGAATTGTAACAAGACCGGTTGTAAGTATAAAGTATATCCAAGATTTCATTGCGCACGACGTGAAAAGAATGTGGGCATATTATTGTACTTCGGAAGGAAAAGATGTGGCAAATCGTTTTATGGCGATGCCATCATATAGAAACAGAATTTTGGGATATCAATTGTACAAGTACCAAATCGAAGGATTCTTGCAATGGGGTTACAATTTCTGGTTCAAAGAATTATCGGTTGGTGTGTTAAATCCGTATGAAGACACCACAGCCGGTGGGGCATTCCAGTCAGGTGATGCGTTTGTCGTTTATCCATTAGACGAAGACGGAGAAGTGGTATGTTCACTTAGATTGTATGTGTTCCATGAAACATTACAGGATTTGCGTGCGTTGAAATTACTAGAATCTTTGACGGACCGAGAAACGGTAGTCAATATGTTGGGTGAGATCGATAAGTTTGCTTCTTACCCAAGAAACAATGAATATATTCTCAATTTAAGAGAAGAGATTAATCGCAAAATTAAATCATTCATATCTTTGAAATAGGAAAGAAGGTAAGCATATGGAAAAACAAAAATTAGCAAAACAAGTATCTATTATGGAAAACTTTGATTTGAAAGGACCAATCGTTAGCATGGGTGAATACGGAAGCGGTCACATCAATGCTACATATGTAGTGGAAGTCAATGAAAATGGAAGTCTTGAGAAATATATCTTCCAACAAGTAAACACAGATATTTTTGTGGACATTGAAAGATTGATGGAAAACATTCAAGGTGTAACTTCCTATTTGACAAAGCAGATTGAAGAAAGAAATGGAGATCCAAAGCGAGAAACATTACAAGTAATCAAGACAAAAAATGGTGAAAATTTTTATCGTGATACAGATGGTCTCTGCTATCGTGTATATCGTTTTATTACAGATGCAACAAGCTATGACGTGGTAGAAAGCCCAAAAGATTTCTATGAAAGTGCAGTTTCATTTGGCAACTTCCAATATTTGTTGGCTAACTATCCAGCGGAAACATTATATGAGACGATTCCAAATTTCCATCATACAGCAAAACGTTTTGAAACATTCTGCCAAGCAGTAAAAGAAGATGCGTGCGGAAGGGCAGCAAGTGTTCAAGCGGAAATTGATTTTGTTATGGCTCGTGCAGAAGAAACATCTGTATTAACAAGTCTTTTGGAAAGCAAAGAATTGCCACTTCGTGTAACACATAATGATACAAAATTAAATAACATTATGATTGACAACGAAACAGGAAAAGGAATCTGTGTTATCGATTTGGATACAGTAATGCCAGGTTCAGCTTTGTATGACTTTGGAGATTCTATTCGTTTTGGTGCAAATACAGCAGTAGAGGATGAAACAGATTTATCAAAAGTTTCACTTGATTTAGAACTTTATGAAATCTATGTAAAAGGATATTTGGAAGGATGTAAAGGAAGCTTGACTGATCTCGAAATTTCATTATTGCCAATGGGTGCAAAAGTGATGACTTTCGAATGTGGTATGCGTTTCTTGACCGATTATTTGCAAGGTGATCACTATTTTAGAATTCATCGCGAACATCACAATCTTGATCGTTGTAGAACACAATTTGTATTGGTTGCAGATATGGAAAAGAAATGGGATGAAATGCAAGAGATTGTAAAAAAATACTAGAATAGTTTTATCAAAAAGTGGCAAGGCTCTTAATTAAAAAAAGGAGCCGAAATGATGAAATTAAGAAAAAAGAAAAAACGCTGGGAAACATGGACATTATTATTGTTGGTGTTCCCAGTTTTTTTATGTTTACTCATATATTGGCTACAACATACATGGGTGCACAGAGATGAAATATTTGTCTCAGAAGAATCAAAAGTAAAATTGACAAAGGAGACAGATTATGAAACTTTCTTTTTGCAAACAGGTCTGGGAAGAGAGGCTGTAGATAAGTTGTTGAAAGCTGACAAACTAGCAAAAATCGAAAGTGTTCAGAATGCTTTCTTAGATAAAGATGACGTGGAATGTATTTCTGTTCTTGGTTGGTTTACAAGGAGTGACCGAATTGACAGTTCTCAGAGTGCACCGATTGTAGATTTGCAGCCGGGAGATATTTTGATTAGTTTTTCTACGCATAGTATAGGATGGAGGCATGGACATGCAGGATTAGCGATTGATACTAATTATGTCTTGGAATGTACCAGTTGGGGAAAAGATTCTCGCATCGTGAAAAGTAAACATTGGCGTAAATATTCGAACTATATTGTGCTTCGAGTGAAAAATAGCTCAACAACAGAACGAGAGCAGGTGGCTTCCTATGCGGAGAAAACATTGCAAGGGCTCCCCTACCATTTGTCGTCCGGATTTCTGGGTGAAAAGGCACCAAGTCCAGATAAAGCATATTTTGGTTTGCAATGTGCATATTTGGTGTGGTATGCGTGGCAGGAGTTTGGGTATGACTTAGACTCGGATGGGGGACGATTGGTTACGGCGAATGATCTCTTTGATTCGGAACTATTAGAAATTGTACAAGTTTATGGTATGAATCCAAAGGAATTAGATTGTCATTTTCCAATTTTGGATTCATAGGTAATGCGGCAGTAGGTGCTGTATTGCGGACGTCCTTATGGAATATCTTATATGCTTACTTGTTACAAGGTATCGTTTAAATAATCAGGTGTGTCTAATTGGACACACCTTTTTCTTTACTTTGAAAGAAGTTGTGTTATAATCTTTGTATAACAAATGCATGAGAAAAGGTGAAAGATATGTTAGTTAAAATAGACTTTAATAGTGAAGAAGCTATTTATATGCAAGTGAGAAATCAAATCATTATGGGAATTGCAACTTCTCAAATTCACGAAGGGGATTCGCTTCCGTCTGTGAGACAAATGGCGGATATAATCGGTATTAACATGCATACTGTTAATAAAGCATATGCAGTGCTTCGTGAGGAAGGAATTATTCAATTGGACAGAAGGCGTGGTGCGGTCGTTGCTATTGATATGAATCGACTACAAGCGCTGGCAGATATGAAACAGCAATTGAGAGTGGTTCTTGCAAAAGGGAGATGTAAAAATATTACAAAAGAAGATATCTACGATTTGGTAGACGAGATTATGAATGAGTATTGTTAGTTGGGAGGTCGGCAAATATGCAGAAAGAATTTACAGCACAAGCCGAGAAAGCATTAGTAACAGCGAAGAAATTGGCAAAGAAGTGGAACCATTTATATGTTGGAACAGAACATCTTTTATTGGCACTTCGTCAGGAGTATGTGGGAGTTGCAGGGCAAGTGCTTGCAATGAATCGTATAGAAGAAGATGAGATTAAAAGAATTATAGAAGAATTGGTTGCACCGGCAGAAGGTGTGAAAAAGAATAAGATTGAATTTAGTCCGAGATTAGAATTTCTCTTGGATAATGCGTTGATGGAAGCAGTACGCCAAAATTCAGAAAAGATTGGAACCGAGCACATGTTACTTGCCATGATGAAAGATGGAGATAGTGTGGCAACTCGTATTTTAGTTACTTTGAATGCGGATTTAGGGAAATTGCAGGAGGATATTTTGGAGGCAGTTGGGATAAATCCAAAAGAATATATGGAAGATATCCTTGAAGGCGGACGTGTGCCGGGCGGTGCTTTGGAACAATTTGCAACGGATTTGACTGCAAAAGCTGCAGAGGGGAAATTAGATCCTGTGATCGGCCGCAAAGAGGAAATTGAACGTCTTATGCAAGTGCTTACCAGACGTGCCAAGAACAATCCGTGTTTGATTGGTGAACCAGGGGTTGGAAAAACAGCTATCATAGAAGGTCTTGCAAGTCGAATTGCAGAAGGACTTGTTCCAGAACTTATTAAAGAAAAGAGAATTCTTACGTTGGATTTATCTTCCATGGTAGCAGGAACAAAGTATCGAGGCGAGTTTGAAGACCGTATGAAAAAACTTTTACAAGAAGTAAAAGCGGATAAAAATGTAGTTCTATTTTTGGATGAAATTCACACAATCATCGGTGCAGGGGGTTCAGAGGGTGCGTTAGATGCGGCAAATATTTTGAAACCGTCAATGTCTCGCGGTGAGATTCAATTAATTGGTGCTACGACCATTACGGAATATCGAAAGCATATCGAAAAAGATGCAGCATTAGAACGAAGATTTCAACCGATTATGATTGAAGAGCCAAGTGAAATGCTCTGCAAAGAAATTTTGCAGGGACTGAAAGAAAAGTATGAAGCCCATCATAGAGTGAATATTTCAGAGGAAACAATCATTGCAGCAATTGAACTATCGCAACGCTATATTCATGACCGATATTTGCCGGACAAAGCGCTGGACGTGCTGGATGAAGCATGCTCAAAGGTGAGCTTAAAAGGATACAAAGTTCCGGAACAATTGGAACAACTGGAGAAAGAACTGAAAGAATTATCTTTTAATAAAGAAGAAGAAATTAAAAAAGGAAATTTTTCAGAAGCATCACTTCTTCATCAAGAGCAGGAACAAATTGTTAAGAAAATGAACAATATCAAAAAGAATTTCCATAAGGCACAAGAAAAAGGAGAATTGTTTGTTTTGGAAGAGGATGTTGCAGCTGTTGTATCTGCATGGACGAAGATTCCCGTGCAGAAATTAACAGAGTCAGAAAGCTCTCGGCTTAGAAAATTAGAAATGGCGATTCATAAGCGTGTGATTGGTCAGGAAGAAGCAGTATCAGCTGTTGCAAAAGCAATCAAGCGTGGGCGAGTAGGAATTAAGAGCCCAAATAGACCAATAGGATCATTCTTGTTTCTTGGTCCTACAGGTGTTGGAAAAACGGAACTTGCAAAAGCCCTTGCAGAGGCGCTTTTTGGAAAAGAAGATGCAATGGTTCGTGTAGACATGTCTGAATACATGGAAAAACATAGCGTGTCCAAAATGATTGGTTCACCACCGGGATATGTGGGTCACGATGAAGGTGGTCAATTGAGTGAAAAAGTGAGAAGAAATCCATATTCGGTTGTGTTATTTGATGAGATTGAAAAAGCACACCCAGATGTATTTAATATTTTGCTTCAAGTGTTGGATGATGGACACATTACAGATTCTCAAGGAAGAAAAGTGGATTTCCGAAACACGGTAATCATCATGACGTCAAATGCTGGTGCGAAAGCGATTGTAGAACCGAAAAAATTGGGATTTGGTGCGAAAGAGGATGCAGCAGAAGATTATAAGAAAATGAAATCAAATGTAATGGAAGAAGTGAAGAAATTGTTCCGTCCGGAATTTTTGAATCGTATTGATGAGACAATTGTATTCCATTCATTGAATGAAGAGCATCTAAAGAAGATTGTAAGTCTCATGTGTAATGAGTTAGCTGAACGTGTAAAAATTCAATTGGGCATCAAGTTGACGATTCGTGATTCTGTAAAGAAATATATTGTGGAAAAAGGAACAGATAAAAAATATGGTGCAAGGCCACTTCGGCGTGCATTGCAGACAGAACTAGAAGACCGATTGGCAGAAGCAATCTTGAATGGCACTGTACAATCAAACAGTAAAGTTGCCGTCGGTGTGTCAAAAGGTGAAATCAAATTTATGTGTTAGATAAAAGGAGGCACAAATGGCAAAAGGAAAGAAAAGCATATTTTTTTGTCAGAATTGTGGACATGAAGAAACGAAGTGGTTAGGTCAATGCCCGATGTGCAAAGAGTGGAATACGTTTGTAGAAGAGATGGTTTCTAATGTAAATGTGGGTAGCGTGAAACAGACAAAAGATATAGAAGTGATTGCGCTTAGCGAGGTGGAAGTTGATTGTGAAGAACGACTTTGCACAGAAATAAAAGAACTGGACCGTGTGTTGGGTGGTGGAATTGTTCCAGGCTCACTCGTGCTAGTAGGAGGGGATCCTGGAATTGGAAAATCCACATTGCTTCTACAGGTGTGTAAAAAACTTTGCGAAAAGAAACAAGAAGTACTTTATATTTCGGGTGAGGAATCTTTAAAACAGATTAAAATGCGTGCAAATCGAATTGGTGAATTTGTCAATCATTTATATTTACTTTGTGAAACAAATTTGGATTTAATTCAAAATGTGATTGAAAAACGAAAGCCATCGTTTGTTGTGATTGATTCTATCCAAACGATGTATTGCGAAGAGGTCTCCTCAGCACCGGGAAGCGTTTCTCAGGTAAGGGCTACCACGCATGTTTTAATGCAGCTGGCAAAAGGATTGGGGATTCCAATCTTTATTGTGGGACATGTGACAAAAGAAGGAAATGTTGCAGGTCCAAGAGTTTTAGAACATATGGTAGATACCGTGCTATATTTTGAAGGGGATCGACATGCATCGTATCGTATTTTAAGAGGTGTGAAGAATCGTTTTGGTTCCACCAATGAAATTGGTGTATTTGAAATGCGACAAAATGGCTTGGTGGAAGTGGATAACCCATCAGAATTTTTGTTAAATGGGAAACCAGAACATGCATCGGGTTCTGTTGTGACTTGTTCTATTGAAGGAACACGTCCAATTCTTATAGAGATTCAAGCACTCGTTTGTGGTAGCAATTTTGGAATGCCAAGAAGAACTGCCGCGGGAACAGATTATAATCGAGTGAATCTTTTGATGGCAGTTTTGGAAAAGCGAGCAGGTCTACAATTGTCTACACAAGATGCATATGTAAACATTGCCGGAGGCGTAAAGATGAATGAACCTGCAATTGATTTGGGGATTGTTATGGCCTTAGTTTCGAGTTATAAGAATCGACCGATTGATGAAAAGACAATGGTATTTGGTGAGGTTGGTTTGAGCGGAGAGGTGAGAGCTATTAGCATGCCGGAACAGCGTGTGGCAGAGGCAAAAAAATTGGGATTTGAAACTTGTATCATTCCGGAGGTTTCTAAAAATGCTGTTAAAACAATTGAAGGAATGAAGGTTATCGGAGTGCGAAATATTAACGAAGCGATTCAATTGTTGTAATATTTGTTATAATTGCATAAAAATTAAGGCAAAGGGCGATTTTTTTCGTCCTTTCTTTTTGTAAAAAAATATAAAAAAGTGGTTGACAATGCAAAAAGGCTGTGATATTCTAATCTAGCTGTCGCAAAGATAGCAAAAGAACATTGATAATTAAACAATAGATGACAAAACAAGCATTCCTGAAAATTTCTAAGAGAAAATTTCAAGAACGGA
>JAZRRJ010000027.1:0-21528 GCA_045650645.1 Faecalimonas sp.
ACAATTAGTGGAGTTTATTTAAATACAAGTTCACAATATGCTGGTTTATTTGGACAGATTGATGCAAGTGGTGTTGTGAAGAATTTCTATATTACAGACAGCTTGTTTAAATCAACAAGTTATGACATCGGAAGTGTAGCAGGAGCTAGTTATGGTACGGTGGATACTGTTTATAGTAATGCAACTGTAATTGCTGAAAATGTGCGTAGTGGTGGTATCGTGGGTCACGTACCGTGGCACAACACAACCGCATATATAAACAATTGTTGGTTTGATGGACAAATGGAACTTGGAAGCAGTGCAAGTCAAGCAGGTGGAATTCTTGGATATATTGCTTACGATTGGAAAGCAGCTGTTAGTATCACAAATTGTCTCTATACGGGTTCTATAGACTTTAAAAAAACCTCAACCGATTGGGGACTTCGAATTGGAGGAATTGTTGGAGGTGCTCGTGATTATTACACACCAACAATCACAATTGAAAATTGTCTCAGTGCAGGTAAAATCACACAATCATCTGGTTCGACAGCCACTCCAGCAGTGTCTGCAGTATATGGTGGTTTTGATGAAAGCAGAGCAACAACATTGAACTTAATAAATGTATATGGAACAAATGAATGTTTTACAGAAGCCAGAATCTATCACATAACTGAGGGAGTCGCAACAAATCCGGCTCAGAAGATTACAGGTACAGGTACATTGCTTGCGAAGACGGACTTACTTGGAACTGCAGGATATCGAAATACCCTTCTCGACTTTGAAGAAAATGGAGCTTGGGTAGCTAGAGAAGATAATGTTCCTGGATTGAAAGCATTTGCGAAGGTGCTTGGCGAAAGAGTTTCTGTTATAGATGTTGAACAAAACAACTGGTACAATACAAATGAAACAGTGTTTGCTATCAGTTCTACATCAGCGCTCGAATCACTTGCTACATATACCAATGCTACTAACAAGATAAACTTTAAAGATAAAACAATCTTATTAATAGATGATATTGAAGTAAATCCAGTAGGTGAAGGAACACTTGCAGATTGGAAAGCTGGAAGTGGAACAATTCCTACATCATGGACACCAATTGGTGTAGGCGCTGCGTTTAACGGAACCTTTGATGGCCAGATGCATACAATTAGAGGACTTTATTTAAATACAAGTTCACAATATGCTGGTTTATTTGGACAGATTGATGCAAGTGGTGTTGTGAAGAATTTCTATATTACAGACAGCTTGTTTAAATCAACAAATTATGACATCGGAAGTGTAGCAGGAGTTAGTTATGGTACGGTGGATACTGTTTATAGTAATGCAACTATAATTGCTGAAAAACAGCGTAGTGGTGGTATCGTGGGTCACGTACCGTGGCACAACACAACCGCATATATAAACAATTGTTGGTTTGATGGACAAATGGAACTTGGAAGTAGTGCAAGTCAAGCAGGTGGAATTCTTGGATATATTGCTCAAGAGTGGAAAGCAGCTGTTAGTATCACAAATTGTCTCTATACGGGTTCTATAGACTTTAAAACAACCTCAACCAATTGGGGAATTCGAATTGGAGGAATTGTTGGAGGTGCACGTGATTATTACACACCGACAATCACAATTGAAAATTGTCTCAGTGCAGGTAGCATTAAGCAGACAAATGGTTCTACAAGTGTTCCAGCAGTGTCTGTAGTATATGGTGGTTTTGATGAACTCAGAGCAACAACATTGAACTTAACAAATGTATATGGAACAAATGAATGTTTTGCAGAAGCTAGAATCTATCATCAATACAAAGCCAATGGCGGCGCAGAAGTGGCAGATCTGATTATTACTGGTACAGGCACATTACTTGCAGAAGCTGACATTAAAGATGGATTGGCATATGTAAACACTGAACTCGATTTCGAAAACACATGGGTATTAAGAAACAATGATGTACCTGGATTAAAAGCATTTGCTACTAATGAAGTTACTGTTGAAGATGTTATCGTACCAGATACAACTTGGTATGATGAAGAAGCTACAGAATTTGAAATTCAAGACGAAGCTGATATGTACGGCTTTATGAAGTTAATGAATTCAGGTAAAACTTTTGCAGGAAAAACAGTTACGTTAGAAGCTGACATTGAGATGAATGCAGTAGATGAGGCTACTGTAAAGACTTGGCAGGCAGGAACAAAAGTTCCTGCTAACAAGTGGACTGTAAGTGACACTAGTAAATATGCAACTTTTGCAGGTACATTTAATGGGAAAGACCATACAATCAGTGGCATTTATTGCGTGGGAGACGGAATTCGCACAGGCTTATTTGGTCAAGTGGAAACTGCTGGTTTGGTAAAGAATTTCAGACTTACGGATAGTTATTTTAACCATAAGAATACTACTGGATACGCAGGCGGTGTTGCCGGTGAATTATATGGTCCTATTGAAAACGTGTATAGTGATGCGATTATAGATAGTGTAGCAACACAAACTGGTGGTTTGATTGGTGTTATGAGTGGTCCAAGATATCAAATTGGAGCAACTGTAAGTGAAGAATCAACCGCTACAGATGCTGAGGGAAATACTGTTATTACAGTAACCAAGACTACAACATATGGTCGTCATACAAGAACGATGAAGAATTGTTGGTTTGCCGGTGAAGTAAATGCTACGATTACAATGGCGGATGCACGTGTTGGCGGTCTTGTGGCATTAGTATCACAAGGTAAAGTCAATTTGGAGAACTGTTTATTTACAGGAAAGGTTTCCACAAAAGATTCAGTGAATTCCACACGTATCGGTGGACTGGTTGGTGCCAGAACAAGTCAATCTGTTCAAACTTCAAGTACAAAAAATGGAACACCGGTTAAGAATGAAACAACAGGAAAAACTACTACAACAAATACAGTTACAGTATCGAAATTTGTTTTTGAAGAAAATGGTTCAGATGCGCACACAACAGTAAATGTGGATTCATGCATTGCAGCAGGTGAGATTGCAGATAACGGAGACGGAAATGCAGTCATCGGTGCAGCTACAGGCTATTTAGAACATGGTAAAATGACCAATACTTTTGCGACAAGAGATACATATTCAATTCCACATGTGAATAAAGCTACATACGAAGGTATGGCGATTCCGACATATAACACTGATCGCTTAATTGGATACTGTGTAGATGAAAAATACGGAAGCAAATTAGACTTCGAAAACGATTGGTCTATGAGACTTTCCGGAGTACCAGTACCAAAGGTGTTTGAAGAAATGAACGGAGTAGGTACAATCGTAGACCCATCTACCTTAACAGCTGAACTTGGTCTTGATACATGGGGAGGCACACTCACAAGCGCAGTGGATTATGGTTTGGGTAACTATGTTGTTAGTTACACATCTGATTTAGCTCAGTATCAAGCATATTTAGCAGTTTTGGCAGATGAAAGTCATGGATTTGTAAAACATACAGATAATAGTGAAAGCGATATGGACGATGACGGCGTTTATAACGCAGTTTATAAAAAAGCAGCAGGAGATTGGGTGCTTGATATTACATATGTTGCAAAAGAAAACAAGATATATATATCTATCAGCACAGTTGGAGAAAATGGAATATCTCCATATTTGAAGGATTCAGCTGAAAATATTGCACTTGCAAACACGGAAGGTGAAGTGTCCTTTACAATGTTGGAACTTATCAGTGAATATGGAAATGGATTTGTATTCAAACTTCCAAATGGTCATTTCATCGTGAATGATGGTGGGAAAGCAGTAGATGTAGAAAATCTTGTTAAAGTTTTGAAAGAACAAGCAGGAACAGATAAGGTTGTTATCGATGCATGGATTTTCACACATCTTCATTTTGATCATTGCGGTGTTGCAAGGGAATTCCTTGCTAATGCAACATTAAGAGAAGGTATCCACGTAAATGGAATTTACCTCAGTGAACCAAACCTTAAAGTGGAAACAATGTATGAGGATGAGAATAAACAGGCGAACGAAGCATTTGCGGGATTAATGAAATTAACACAAGAAGATGGCAAATCAAAACCAGCTGTATATCGTATGCACATGGGTGAAAGATATTACTTTAGTGGTATGACGGTAGATGTTGTGCAAGCACAGGAACAAATCCCGTCAGATACATATCGTGATTACAACGATCCAGATTATATCAATACGATGTCAACAAACTGTGTATACACATTAAAAGCGTCTGGCAAGAAGATTCTTCTTGGTGGTGATTCGACTAACAGAAATATGGAATATATTATGATGGCGTATGGAACAGAATCTAACGGTGGAGGAAGTTCATTGACACTTTCTAATATTAATGTGTTTGCAGCATATCATCATGGAAAGAATACAACGGCAGAGTATAGAAGTGCTAATTGGGATGATGTGACAGCAGCCTTGAATTCAGATGGATATGATCGTCATATTGTGGGTTCGACAGAGTATGCTGATTACTTGTTAAAGAACAAGAATAATGCAGATGGATTTAAATTTGATACTGTCTTGTTCCCATATCATCAGGTGTTTGATAGTGTGAAGAGTGAAAAAACGACGACATACAATCATGTTTTGTATGGTGAGAAAACATTAAAATTGTTCCAAGGGGATGATGGCTCGCTTGTATTTCCATGGAATCTAAGTGATATCAATACATACTTTATTAAAAATTCAAATTCATACTATTCATACGGATTTGATGAGTATGATATGAACGGAAACAGACTTGAAAATGTTGAACGTCACGGAAGTGTACAATTTATCTTCAAGACAGATAAGACAGTGGAAACAATTGTACATCCGACAATTATTGAAGAAACAGAATAATTAGAGTTTGATGACAAAAGGGCGGCGACCATACGGTCGCCGTTTTCTGTTCTTCTACACCAATTTTGCATTATGTTTAATCGATATTCCAAGCCGTTTCTCTGATTCCAAGTTACGAAATGGTACATAATGGAAAGGTTTTGTGCATAAGTTCTCAGGTTATGTGCATTGTGAGGGAAAATAAAAAGAAGTATAATCTAGTTATGTTGACAAAGGAGTCAAAATAAACATGAAGGCATGTATATTTCATGTCAGGTGTAGATAAGGCGCATGTGAATGGAATTGTTTGTACTGTATTTTGGTCTGATGATATGGAGGAAACGAAGCAACATCTAGAGATGGGAATTGATACGATACTAACCAATGATTATAATTTAATATCACAGGTTATTAAGTAGAAAAAAGGAGCACACAAATATGAAAAAATATCTTTTGCCTGAAACAGGAAATTTTTATAAAGCCAATTTGCATTGTCATACAACGATGTCAGATGGAAAAAAGACACCGGAAGAAATCAAAGAATTGTATATGAAGAAGGGATATTCCATTGTAGCTTATACAGACCATGATGTATTTATTCTTCATAACGATTTGACAGATGAAAACTTTTTGGCAATGAATGGTTTTGAAGTGGAGGTTATGGACTGGTTTGGAAGACATCCACTTATGGATTGTAAGGTGTGCCATATTTGTTTTGTGGCTCTTGATAAAAATATTGAAATGCATCCACTGTGGCACCGAGAGAAACATGTCTGGGGAGATGCATTAAAAGTGAAACATCTGGTGAAATTTGATGATTCGCTGCAAAACTATAGTTGGACCTACTCGCCGGAATGTTTAACAGAGATGATGCATATCGGAAGAGATGCGGGATTCTTTGTTACATATAATCATCCAAATTGGTCCAAAGAAACATATGAGCAATATAGCAAATATCACGGAATGCATGCGATGGAGATTCTGAATGGTAACTGCATTGCCACTGGTTATGAGGATTATAATCCACGTGTATATGATGATTTCTTGCGTTTGGGTGAGAAAATCTATTGCATCGGCGCAGATGACAATCACAATGATAGACCGGATGATGTAAGACAATGCGATTCGGGATGGGCTTGGACTACAATTAAAGCAGAAAAATTAGATTATGAGACAATTGCAGATGCACTCTTGAAAGGACACTTCTATGCTTCAGAAGGACCGGAAATCTATGACCTGTATGTAGAGGATGGAAAGGTACATGTCAAATGCTCGCCGGCAGATCGAGTAATCTGTACCTATGAAAAAAGAGCGGCAGGAGCAAAGTTTGCTGAAATCGGTGGCGAACCTGTAACAGAAGTAGTCTTTGATGCAAAACCGGAATATGGATATTTCCGCATTACCGTGCGTGATGAAAGGGGAAATGTGGCTTGTACGAATGCATATTTCCCGGAAGATTATTTATAAGAATAAGGTATGTGAAACGAGGTGTTTCTTATGGGAAAACAAAGAAAGAAACGTGTATTAGTATGCGAATTTCATCAGGAATCTAACACCTTTAATCCAATAGTGACAGGATATGAGAGGTTTTTGAGAAATGAACATGTGGAAGGAATCGAAGCCTATCACGAGATTAAATCGCAACCGACAGCGCCTCATGGGATGTTTGATGCAATCGAGGAAGCGGGAGGAGAGGTCATTCCAACAATTTTCCTTAATGCAGATTCCGGTGGTCGTGTAGACGATGCAGTGCTTCAAACACTGATTGATAAGGTTTCCTATTACATAGAAAACGCAGGAGAATTCGATGCTGTGTGTGCATCGCTTCATGGCGCGACATGTACAGTGAGCGAGGATGATGCTTGCGGCGTCTTTTTGAAAAAAATGCGTGAATTGGTGGGGGATAAACCGATTGCAGCCAGCTTTGATTTGCACGCGAATATTACAAGTCGGGTTGCTGAATATGCAGATGTCATCTGTGGTTATCAGACGTACCCGCATGTCGATTTTTATGAAACCGGTTACAGAGCCGGAAAACTGTGTATGAAATTGTTAGAGGGTAAACCTGTCGTGAAAGCAGTTTCGCTTGTTCCAATGTTGGTGCCACCGGCAGGATTTACATCAAGAGAAGGTGCGTTCAAGGATGTGATTGATACAGGACATGCACTTGTTACTGATGGAACTTTGTTAGATTATACAGTATTTCCAGTACAACCATGGCTCGATATTAAGGAAATAAGTAGTGTGGTGGTTACGATTGCCACAGAGGAAGAGATAGCGAAACGACAAGCAGATTTCTTGGCGCAGAAGTTGTATGAAAGACGCGATGAGTATATGCCACCATTACAGTCTGTGGATGAAATTATTGATATTGCCGAGGCAAATACGACAGGAAAGCCTGTGATTTTGTCAGATGCTGCAGATTCACCAAATGGCGGTGCAGTTGGCGATAGTCCATTTGTTGCAATGCGTCTTGCAGAGAGAGGAAGCAAACTTCGTGCAGGTATGTTTGTTGTAGACCCATTAGCTGTAAAACAAGCTTTTGAAGTTGGTGTTGGTCATTGTGCTGAGTTTTCTGTTGGTGCAGGATATACGCTTGGAACGCCGGGACCGTTTACAGCAGTCGGCAGGGTATGTTCTCTGCATGATGGAGCGTTTATTGCAGAAGGACCTGCAAAACGCGGTGTTCCGGGAAGCATGGGATTATCGGCAGTCATTAATTTTGGAACGATCGATATATTGGTTACAGAGGAATGTACTCACTCCGGTGATCCACAAGTTTTCCGTCACTTTGGAATTGAACCTACATTGTATGACTTGATTGTGGTGAAAGCAAATACTTCGTTTAAAGAATCTTACAGTAAATTTGCGGGACATATCTGTTATGCAGATACGCCGGGAGCCAGTGCATCGAATTTAAAACAATTTGATTGGAAGAACATTCCGAAGGGGATGTATCCGTTTGATAAGTAATAAAAGGGCTACCGCATTAACGAATGAAAATTCGAGAGTGCGGTAGCCCTTCTTATATTGGTGTTCGAATATAGTTTAACTATTCAAAATCTTAAAAACCCCATCTTTGATATCTTTCGATGCTTCCTTCATACAAGAAGAAATCTCCGACTTGAGACCAGTGTTGATCATACAGTAAATTTCTGCGTGTGGAAGAGTCTCTTTTAAGAGGTTTGGAAAATAGCATATACCTGGCAACACAAAATATAAATCATCGTTTATCCAATCTTTGAATTTCATTGTTTGGGATGATTTTGTGACATCTGTTTCAGGTTTTTCGTTTTCCGAATAATATACTGCATAGCCATTAGGTACAAAGCCTGTAACTGTTGAATAACTGTCGCCCAAAATTATTGTATTGTTTTTCAAGTTTATTTGTAAGAATAAGGTATGGGAGAAATCAAATGATTTGTTTTGACATAGGTGAGTGTCCTATGCTACACTTATCAAACAAGCAGTTCTAATTATTCTTTGGCTAATGCCAATCTATCAATTCTGAATCAAATCAAAAGTATCTGCTTGAAATTCACTATTATTTACAACTTAAGAAGGAGGTATTGCGATGGCAAACACACTACAACTGTATTTTCCGCAGCTCCGTACACGTCAGCAGGTGCTTGATGAGATTTATGCGAAGGAAAATATGCTCACAATTTACGAAGAATGGGGAGAGGAGGAACGAGAATATTTTCTAGATGTCTGCACCGGAGTACGGGGCGTTAAGATGCTATACGATGGATTTTTCAAGACAATCTTTGACCCAGATGTAGTACCAGAAAGATTGGAGGAACTTTTGTCACTGTTATTGGAACAGAAGGTGAAGATATTAAAGGTTTTGCCGAATGATTCTTCTAGGATTGCAGAAGAAAGTTCACTCCTCATTATGGATATTGTCGTCGAATTAGAAGATGGTAGTATTGCAAACGTAGAATGTCAGAAAATAGGGTATGCATTTCCAGGTGCGAGAGCAGCATGTTACTCGTCAGATTTATTACTTCGTCAATATAAAAGAGTGCGTGGAGAAAAAGGCAAAAAATTCAGTTACAAAGATATCAAAAAAGTCTACAGTATCATTTTTTATGAACAAAGTCCAAATCTATTTCATTCATTTTCTCAAAATTATATCCACCGAAGCAAACAACAAACAGACACAGGAATTAGAATCGACCTTTTGCAGGAGTTTCTTTTTATTCCGCTTGACATTGCGCGAAGTCTTTGCAAGAATAAAGGTATAAGAAATCAGTTGGAAGCATGGCTTATGTTCCTTTCGGACGACAGTCCGGAAATGATATTGAAATTGCTAGAAACGTATCCGGAATTTCGTGTCTATTATGAGGAAATCTATAATCTGTGCCTGAATATGGAGAGGGTGATGAATATGTTCTCAAAGGAACTTTTGGAATTGGATAAAAACACGGTTCAATATATGATTGATGAGATGCAGGATGAAATCAATGAACAGAAGAAGCAACTACAAGAGAAAGATGTGGCGTTGCAGGAGAAGGATGTGGCGTTACAAGAGAAGGATGTAGCACTCAAAGAAAAGGATGCGGAGATTGAGCGACTTAGGGCATTATTGAGTGAAGGAAAATAGTGAAGCGGCGACCGAGTGGTTGCCGTTTTTTATTACCAATATTGAAAACTCCTATATTTTTCGATAAAATAAATATAAAGAAGAAACGCTATCAGATGATAATAGCTGAAAGGTGAAAACGATGTTTCAATACGTATCAAACGCAGGAATTGTACTTGATATAGAAGGAAAGACCATAGGCATCGACTGTCTATGTAGAGATTCTTCTATGTTATATCAAGACACCCCGTTAGCAATCCGAGAAAAATTAATGTTTGACATTCTTATTTTCACACATGAGCACGAAGACCATTTTTGCGAGGAGTATGTGAAAGAAGCATGGGAGAAGAATCCAAATCTCCAAATATATGCAGGGAAAAATGTAATCGCAATGTTACAGAATGTTAATATCCCATCCCATCAATTGCAAGAAGTAAAAGATGGCGATGCTCTTGCGATAGAAGATATGTTGATTCGATTTATCGAAACATTACATGAGGGAGAACAATATTCAAATGTCCAAAACTTAACCCTTCTTATTAATAATGAAGACAAGCATCTGGTTATCACTGGTGATGCTATGCCGTGCGAGGAATTATTTGAGAAAATTAGTGCATGGTCATCTGGCGTTGATTGGTTTTTCGCGCCATTCCCATACGTAGGACTTCGTTCCACGAGAAAACTGATAAAAGAATACTTAAATATCCAGAATATTTTCGTACTGCATCAGCCGAGAAAGGAAGCGGATGTGCAGAATTGGGTGGCAAGTACAAAACGTGTTTGTGAGACTGCGAGGGATGGTTTGCCAGAGCCTGTTTTCCCGGAAGAATTAGGTGGGCAATATTGTATATAAAAAATACATTTATAATTAGGAAAAAATCTTGACAAATGTGATTAAAAGTTATATCTTTGTTATGGAATGTTATAAAAGTAACAAAATTTAACATAAACTCAAAAAAGGAGGAACTAAACATGGCAGAAGGCGTATTAATGCCAAAAGCAGGTATCACCGTTGAAGAATGTGTGATTACCGAATGGTTAAAGAAACCAGGAGACAGTGTAGCAGTAGGCGATATTCTTTTCACTTATGAAACGGATAAGGCAACATTTGAGTGCGAGTCTACAGCAGCAGGAACATTACTCGAAATCTTCTATAACGATGGAGACGAAGTTCCAGTATTAGTAAACGTATGTGCAATCGGAAACCCAGGAGATGACGTGTCCGCATTAAAAGGTGGAGAAGCAGCACCAGCAGAGGCACCAGTGGTAGAGGCGGCAGCACCAGTAGCGGCTCCAGCTCCAGCAGCTCCTACAGGACCAGTAGCGCAAGGTGTGTTAATGCCAAAAGCAGGAATCACTGTAGAAGAATGTATCATCACAGAGTGGCTGAAAAAACCAGGTGACCAAATCGCAGTAGGAGATATCCTCTTTACATATGAAACAGACAAGGCAACATTTGAGTGCGAGTCTACAGCAGCAGGAACATTGCTTGAAGTCTTCTATAACGATGGAGACGAAGTTCCAGTATTAGTAAATGTGTGTGCAATCGGAAATCCAGGAGATAGCACAGTAGGTTTGAGAGCAGGAGAAGACGCTCCAGCGGCAGCACCAGCAGTAGAGGAAGCAGCACCTGCAAAAGCAGAAGCTCCAGTAGCAGCGCCAGCTGCAGCTGCAGCAGTAGCAGCAAATCCAGATGCTAAGGTTTCACCAAGAGCAAAAATGATTGCGCAAACATTAGGCGTTGATCCAACAATGGCAGCTCCAACAGGACCTTACGGAAGAGTCATCGAAAGAGATGTTCGTGCATTGGCAGCAACACAAGCACTTTCACCAGCAGCTGCACCAGTAGTAGAAGCAGCACCTGCAAAAGCAGAAGCTCCAGTAGCAGCTCCAGTTGCAGCAGAAGCACCTGAGTATGTGGATGAAAAATTCTCTGCAATCAGAAAAGCAACTGCTAAAGCAATGGTTCGCTCACTTAGCACAATGGCTCAGCTTACACATCAACATTCATTTGATGCAAGCACAATCTTGAATCTTAGAAAACAATTGAAGGCAAATGGCGAAGCTATGGGAATGCCAAACATTACAATCAATGACCTTGTAATGTTTGCTGTGACAAGAGTTCTTATGAACCACCCACAATTAAACGCAACAATGCCAGAAGAAAATATGATTCGTAAATACACAAATGTACATCTTGGTATGGCAGTTGATACTCCAAAAGGACTTATGGTTCCAACTATCTTCAATGCAAACAAGATGTCTCTTGCTGAACTTTCTATGGAAGCAAAACGTCTTGCAAAACTTTGCCAAGAAGGAAAAGCAACTCCAGACATGCTTTCAGGAGCAAGCTTTACAGTTTCTAACGTAGGCTCACTTGGCGTTGAAGTATTTACACCAGTTGTAAATCCACCACAAGTAGGTATCCTCGGTGTATGTGGAACAACAACACGTATTAGAGAAGTAAATGGAGAAATCAAAACATACCCAGCTATGAACTTATGCTTGTCATATGACCATAGAGCACTTGATGGAACTCCAGCATCTAAGTTCATGAAAGAACTTTGTCAGGCACTTGAAAACTTTTCATTATTAATGATGAAATAAGGAGAATGTAATCATGGTAAAATCAGATGTATTAGTACTCGGCGGTGGCCCGGGTGGATATCTTGCTGCTGAACGTGCGGCACAAGGTGGGAAGAAAGTAACTTTGATTGAGAAACGTGCACTTGGTGGTACTTGCCTTAACGAAGGATGTATCCCTTCAAAAGCACTTCTTAACTCAGGAAAGTTATACGAACACGCAAAAGAAAGCGAAGTATTCGGTGTAACAGCTGAAAACGTAAAAATCGATCATGCAAAAGTTGTAGAGCGTAAAGATAAAGTAGTAAAAATGCTTGTATCTGGTGTTGGTGCAACAATGAAAGCACACGGCGTAAACGTTGTGATGGCTGAAGGTGTGGTTAAAGGAAAAACAGAAGACGGATTTGTAGTAACAGCAGGCGGAGAAGAATACGCAGCAGACAAGTTAATCCTTGCTTGTGGATCAGTAGCAGTTGTTCCTCCAATTCCAGGACTTCGTGAAGGATTAGAAAAAGGATTTGTTATGACAAACCAAGAAATCCTTGATATGAAAACAGTACCAAATCACTTAACAGTTATCGGTGGTGGTGTTATCGGTCTTGAGCTTGCGTCTTACTTCAATATGATTGGTGTAAATGTTGCAGTAATCGAGATGTTAGACAAGATTGCAGGACCTACAGAAAAAGAAATTTCTGCAGCGCTCCTCAAAGAATACAAGAAAAAAGGAATCGATTTCAAACTTGCTTGTAAAGTTACAGAAGTTGGAACAGACTGCGTAGTTTACGAAGAAGCAGGGGAAATTAAGAAAATCCAAACAGATGCAGTTCTCTGTGCAATCGGAAGACGTGCCCTTACTCAAAACATGGGTATCGAAAACTTAGGTGTATATATGGAAAGAGGCGCAATTGTTACAGATGACAATATGCAGACAAATGTTCCAGGTGTATATGCAGTTGGTGATGTAAACGGAAAGATTATGTTAGCTCACACAGCATATCGTGAAGCAGAAGTTGCAGTAAATCACATCTTAGGAAAGAAAGATTACATGCGTTACAATGCAATTCCTTCAGTTATCTACACACAACCGGAAATCGCAAGTGTTGGTGAAACAGAAGAAACAGCAAAAGCAAAAGGCATGGAAGTAAAAGTTGTGAAAGCAACAATGAAGATGTCAGGACGTTACTTGGCAGAAGTAGAAAAAGGCGACGGATTCTGTAAACTTGTTATCGATACAAAGAAAAACTGCTTAGTAGGATGTCATATGATCGGAAGCTACACATCAGAAATGATTTATGGTGCAGCTCTTATGATTGAAAAACAAATGCCAATCGAACAAATCAAAGAATTGGTATTCCCACATCCAACAGTTTCAGAAGTAATTAGAGAAGCATTATTTTTATAATATTCAATAGAAAAGGAGATTAAAGTTATGCCAAAATCATTATACATTGATCCAAATAAGATGCGTGCTGAAGGTAAAATCGAATTTCAAGATATCCCAGTAAACGCGTACAAGAAATCAGTAAAAGATGAATTAAAAGAAGGAAACTTCACAAAAGAAGATTTGATTCGTATTTTCCGTGATATGACAATCTGTCGTGAATTCGAAGATATGTTAAATCAAATTAAAACTCAAGCAAAATATGCAGATGTTGAAACTACATATCCAGGACCAGCTCACTTGTCACTTGGACAAGAAGCTGCAGCAGTAGGTCAAGCTTACTTACTTGGAAAAGAAGACTTTACATTTGGTAGCCACAGAAGCCATAGTGAAATTCTTGCAAAGAGTTTGTCATGTATTGAAAAACTCAGCGATGAAGAATTGATGGAAGATATGAAAAACTTCTTCGATGGTGCTACATTAAATGGTATTCTTCAAGACAGCAAAGCTGGAGATGATGTAAAAGAATTAGCAATCGAATTTATCCTTTACGGAGCACTTTCAGAGTTATTCGCTCGTGAAAACGGTTTCCACAAAGGTCTTGGTGGTTCAATGCATGCATTCTTCCTTCCATTCGGTGTTTATCCAAACAACGCATTGGTTGGTGGTTCTGCAACAATCACAACAGGTGCAGCTCTTTTCAAAAAAGTAAATGACAAAGAAGGCGTTTGTATCGCAAACTTAGGTGATGGTTCTATGGCTCGTGGTCCTGTTTGGGAAGCACTTTCATTTGCTACAATGGACCAATACAAAACACTTTGGGAAGAAAGCAAAAACGGTGGACTTCCATTGATCTTCCACATCAATAACAACAGTTATGGTATGGGTGGTCAAACATACGGTGAAACAATGGGTTATGGCGAACTTGCTCGTATGGGTGCTGGTGTTACACCAAGTCAATTACATGCAGAAAGAATTGATGGTTACAATCCATTAGCAGTAATCGATGCTTACCGTCGTAAATTGCCACTTGCTAAGACAGGAGAAGGTCCAGTATTCTTAGATGTTGTAACATATCGTTTGCTTGGACACTCTACATCTGACCAAAACGCATACAGAACAAAAGAAGAAATCGAAGCTTGGAAAGAACAAGATCCATTGGTAACATACAGACAAGCACTTGTAGAAGCTGGTGTTGCTGATGATAGCGTATTTGAAGAAATTTGGGCTAAGACAAAAGAAAGAATGGCTCGTATCTGCCGTTTAGCAGCTGATACAGAAAAGACACCATATCTTGATTTTGTAAAAGATCCAGCAATTGTTGAACGTATGATGTACAACAACGGAAAACAACGCAGCATGGATACAACAAGAGAAGCAGCTGTTACAGGACCAAAGGAAAGCTGTAAACGTTACACAGATATCCTTAAGAAAGTTCGTACACACTACGATGCAAACGGAAAAGAAGTAAGTTCCATGAAACGTTACAACCTTCGTGATGCTATCTTTGAACCAATGTTCAATAAATACTATGAAGATCCAACACTTATCTCATATGGTGAAGATGTTCGTGACTGGGGTGGAGCATTCGCTGTTTACCGTGGATTTACAGATGTCATTCCTTATTCAAGATTGTTCAACTCACCAATCGCTGAAACAGCAATCGTTGGTACAGCAGTAGGTTACACAATGTGTGGTGGACGTGCAGTTGTAGAATTGATGTACGGTGACTTCATCGGATGTTGTGGAGATGAAATCTTCAACCAAATGGCAAAATGGCAAGCAATGAGTGCTGGTATCCTTAAAATGCCATTGGTACTTCGTGTATCAGTTGGTTCTAAATACGGTGCACAACACTCTCAAGACTGGACAGCTATGTGTGCTCACGTACCAGGACTTAAAGTTTGCTTCCCAGCAACACCATACGAAGCAAAAGGTTTGATGCAAGCAGCTCTTAACGGAACAGACCCAGTTGTATTCTTTGAAAGCCAAAGAATTTACGATATTGGTGAAAAATTCCATGAAGGTGGAGTTCCAGCTGAAGAATATGAAATCGAAATCGGTGATGTAAATGTAGTAAAACCAGGTTCAGATATCACAATGATTACAATTGGTGCTACACTTTACCGTGCATATGAAGCAGCAAAAGAATTAGAAGAAAAATATGGAGTATCTGTAGAGTTAATCAACTTACACAGCTTGGCTCCATTGGATTACACTAAGATTCTTGAATCAGTTAAGAAGACTGGAAAAGTGGTTATGGCATCAGATGCTTGTGCAAGAGGTTCATTCCTTGATGACGTAGCTAAGAACATTACAGAACTTGCATTTGATTACTTAGATGCACCTCCTGTAATCGTAGGAGCTCAAAACTGGATTACACCTCCATTCGAATATGATGAATTCTTCTTCCCACAAAAAGAGTGGATCATGGATGCAATCAATGAAAAGATTATGCCATTAGAAGGATACAAACCATTAACAAATGTAACCCCTGTTGAACAAATGAGAAAGTTGAAAATGGGAGTATAACAATGAA
Source organism: Faecalimonas sp. (assembly GCA_045650645.1). Lineage (GTDB taxonomy): Bacteria > Bacillota > Clostridia > Lachnospirales > Lachnospiraceae > Faecalimonas. The sequence goes on from JAZRRJ010000027.1 coordinate 15,865, forward strand.
TCAGATTCGAAGAGAAAGAATTCGAAAATATATTCAAGAAAAAGGTGTTGTGTCGGTGAAAGAGATTAGTTCTCTTTTTCCCGACATCAGCGTTATGACGATCCATCGTGATTTGGCCAAATTGGAAGAAGAACGATTGATTATTAGAACCAGAGGTGGTGCCATGACAGCAAATTACCATGGTATGACTGAGGGAAAATTAGAACATAGAATGCAGAGTAATATGTCCGAGAAACGAGAAATAGCGGAAAAAGCGCTTCGACTCATCCATACAGACAGCACCATTTTTCTTGACGCTGGAACTTCGTGTTTTGCGGTGGCTCAAATGTTACCTGATATTGCTATTAATATTTTTACCACGGCACCGAATATAGCTGTAGAATTATCTCGTTTAGTCAATCCTGCAATCCACATGTGTGGTGGGACGTTGAATCGTTCAAACCAGGCAGTTTCCGGTGCAAGTACATTGGCGATGTTGGAACACATCAATATTGCGACTGCGTTTATCGGCGTTTCTGGATATACCTTAGATAGTGGATTTACTTGCGGAAAAGAAGATGAGATGCAAGTAAAAAGATTGATTATGAAGAAGGCTGCTCGTAAGGTAATCCTTATGGACAACTCGAAATATGGAAAGATTTTCCCATATAAGTTTGGCGACTTAACAGACGTAGATTATATTATTAGTGATAGTCAATTACCAGAAGAATTTGTTCAGATGGTAACTGACCGAAATGTGATTGTATTATGATGAATTATTTATATGAGAGTAATCATTATAATCCATGGAAAAATCTTGCAATAGAAAAGAACCTGGCTGACAATGTTCAGCCGGGTGATTTTATACTTTATCTCTGGCAAAATGACAACACGGTTGTAATTGGACGAAATCAAAATGCACTGCGCGAATGTCGTGTGCAGTTGTTAGAAGAAGAAGGTGGATACCTAGCTCGAAGAACAACCGGAGGCGGAGCGGTTTACCATGACCTTGGAAATCTTTGCTTCACATTTTTGGGTTCCCCTGAGAGATATGACTTGAAAACGCAGATGGATGTGATCCGTGTTGCTTGTAGAAAGTTTGGAATTGAGACGGAATTTTCGGGTCGAAATGACATTATCACAAGGGATGGGTATAAGTTTTCGGGAAATGCTTTTTCGGTAAATGCGAAATGTAAGATTCAACATGGTACCTTAATGATTGACGTAAACAAAGAAAAATTAGGAAGGTATTTGACGCCTTCTGAGGAAAAAATGAAAGCAAAAGGCGTTAAGTCTGTAGAATCCAGAGTTTGCAATCTGAAGCAACTGAATCCAGAGATTACCGTGGAAAAGATGAAACAGGCACTAAGAGAAGCGTTTGAAGAAGTATATGGTTCTTTCCAAACGATTCCAGAATCCGAACTCAATCAAACGGAAGTACGGGACATCTATGAGAACTATGCTTCGTGGGAATGGCGTTTGGGCAAATCTCCAGAATGTGAAACGGTTCATCGTAAGCGTTTTTCGTGGGGAGAAATAGAAGTACAAATGGTACTAAAAAATCTTCACATCCACGAATGTAAGGTTTATTCAGATGCACTGGATGTTGAACTGCCTGAAAAGTTAGAGGGCTTGTTGATAAATCAGCGATATGACTTGAAAGATGTTGATACAGACGACGAACAATTAAAAGAAGTGATTACATGGTTGGCACAGGATTAATTCTGTGCCATTTTTCTATATATTGCCTGTTTTAAATTTACATGGAAATGTGTTATACTGAAGAAAATTCTGAAATAATATTTGGTAGGAGGAGTTTATGAAGTTAAATTATAAACGAACTGTACTTATCGGATTGGTGTTTTTATCAATTAGCGCATTTTGGCAAATGTATGATAATGTAGTGCCATTGATTTTGAAAAACACCTTTGGCATGGGCGAGACTGTAACAGGTGCAATTATGGCAGCTGACAATGTGTTTGCACTATTTTTATTGCCGATTTTCGGTGCGTTTTCGGACAAAGTTAAGACTCCGATTGGTAGAAGAATGCCATTTATATTAATCGGAACAGGCTTATCGTTTTTGTTTTTGATTGCATTGCCGTATGCAGACCGCGTGGAAAATCTTGTGATATTTGTTGTGGGATTGTTCTTAGTATTGGTAAGCATGGGTACGTATCGGTCGCCGGCAGTGGCATTGATGCCAGATTTAACTCCAAAGCCTCTTCGAAGTAAAGCAAATGCGATTATTAATCTAATGGGTGCGATTGGCGCTGTTTATACATTGATTATGATTAAACTTTTGGTGGACAAGGGAGAACGTCCAAACTATTATCCGTTGTTTTTGGCAGTGGGAATTTTGATGGTAGTAAGCGTGCTTTTGACATTTTCTACGATACGAGAAAACAAGTTGCGTAAAGCAGTAGGTGTAGAGAGTGAAACGGCAGATATCGTTGAAAGTGAAAGTAAGACATCGGGTTCGCTTCCAAAAGATGTGAAGAAAAGCTTGATTTTCATCCTCATTTCAGTGGCATTTTGGTTTATTGCATACAATGCGGTAACAACTGCGTTTTCTCGATATGTGTCAGAAGTTTGGGGATTAGAAGGCGGAGATTATGCAGACTGCTTGATGATTGCAACGGTTGTGGCAATTATCAGTTACATTCCTATCGGATTCCTGTCAAGCAAAATTGGACGCAAGAAAACTATTTTAATAGGGATTGTGCTACTAGGTTCTTGCTTTGCAGCAGCTGGATTGTATCCGGTTTACCATTGGTCAATGGTCATTTTCTTTGCAATCATTGGGTTTGCGTGGGCGTCTATTAGCGTAAATTCATATCCTATGGTTGTTGAGATGAGCAAGGCTGGGGATGTAGGAAAATATACGGGTTATTACTATACCTTCTCTATGGCTGCACAAGTGATCACACCGATTCTTTCAGGAGTTTTGTTAGAGCATGTTAGTTATAGAACTTTGTTCCCATATTCGGTAACGTTTTGTGCACTTGCGTTTGTGACGATGAGCATGGTGAAACATGGAGATTCGAAACCAATTAAGAAAAAAGAACTCTTGGAAAACTTAGATGTAGATGGTGAATGATAGAAGGTGATTTTATGTGGTATATAGTTGCTGGAATTGTCTTGGGTTTGATTGCATTATATTTCTTCTTAATTGCACCGAGAATGTTAAACAAACCAGATCGAACTCCGTTTTATGGAGTACATTATGCACATAGAGGTTTGTTTGACAATGATACAGATGCGCCTGAAAATTCTTTGAGAGCGTTTCAAAAAGCAGTAGAAGCAGGATATGGAATTGAATTTGATGTGCAATTGAGCAAGGACAATATTCCAATTATTTTTCACGATTCCACACTCAAAAGAATGTGCGGTGTTGAGGGACAGGTTTGGGAGTTTACGATGGAAGAACTTCAAAAAATGAAGTTGGGGAAATCGAAGGAATCGATTCCAACGCTCCGTCAGGTGTTGCAAGTGGTTGATGGAAAAGTGCCATTGATTATTGAATATAAGATGGATCGTGTAGACACAAAGGTGTGCGAATTGGGAAATGAGATTTTAAAGAACTACGAAGGCGTTTATTGTATGGAGTCATTCCATCCGCTTGCTGTAAAATGGTATCGTAAAAATCGACCGGATGTGGTGCGAGGACAATTGAGCCAGAATTACAGAAAACAGGGACGAAAGCAATTTGGTCTTTGGCTTATGACATGGCTTTTAAGCAATGTTATGACGAGACCGGATTTTATTGCATACAAACATCAGCATGCAAGTGATCTTTCGAGAAATCTTTGCAAAGCGATGGGCGCCATGTCAGTGGCATACACGATAAAAAGTAAAGAGCAATATGAAAAGGCAAAGAAAGCCTTTGATTTATTCATATTTGACAGTTGTAAATTATAATGGAGGAAAAGGGATGAAAGACGTGAAGATTACAGATGCGATTCAGTATGTAGGAGTGGACGATAAGACCATTGATTTGTTTGAAAGTCAATATGTAGTTCCAAATGGTATTTCTTATAACTCTTATGTGATTTTGGATGAAAAAGTTGCAGTCATGGATACTGTAGATGCAAGAAAGACGGACGAGTGGCTTGCGAATTTGGAACAGGCATTGGGCGGAAGAGATGTAGACTATTTGGTTGTGTCACATATGGAACCAGACCATGCATCGAACATTCAACGTTTGGCAGAACAATATCCAAACGTGAAAGTTGTGGGAAATGCAAAAACATTTGCTATGATTCCTCAGTTTTTTGATATCGATCTCTCGGAAAGAAGTGTTGTGGTAAAAGAGGGAGATACATTAACTCTAGGAAAACATACATTACAGTTCTTTATGGCACCGATGGTACATTGGCCGGAGGTAATGGTTGCCTATGAGCAATCAGAGAAAATTTTATTCTCCGCAGACGGGTTTGGAAAGTTTGGTGCACTAGATACGGATGAAGCATGGACATGTGAAGCGAGACGTTACTATTTCAATATTGTAGGAAAGTACGGTGCACAGGTTCAAGCATTACTTAAGAAAGCGGCAACGTTGGATATTCAAATGATTTGCCCGCTTCATGGTCCAATCTTAAAAGAAGATTTGGGATATTATATCGGAAAGTATGATATTTGGAGCAAATACGAACCAGAAGATGAAGGCGTATTTATTGCGTATGCATCGATTCACGGAAACACAGCAAAAGCAGCAAAGAAGTTGGCTGAAATGTTGGAAGAAAAAGGTGCAAAACGCGTAGCGATTGCAGATCTTTCGAGAGATGATTTGGCAGAGGCTGTGGAAGATGCATTCCGCCATGACAAATTGGTAGTGGCATCTGCGACCTATGACGGAGGATTGTTCCCTTGTATGGAAGATTTCTTGTTGCATTTGAAGGCGAAAAATTATCAGAAGCGTACAGTGGCCTTGATGGAAAATGGAAGTTGGGCGCCAATGGCAGCGAAGAAAATGAGAGAAATCTTAGAAGGTATGAAAGAGATCACAATCTGTGAACCGGTCGTGACAATCAAGTCAACCATGAAAGAAGATACGATTCAAACAATGGATGAATTGGCTGAAAAACTCAAATAATATAAAAGCATGCGCTCTTTGAAAAAAGGGCGCATTTATTTCACAAAAGTTGTTGACAATCAAAAAAATGCGTGTTATGATAAGTCCCGTGCTGAAGAAACGGCTACAAGGATATAAGCCCAGATAGCTCAGTTGGTAGAGCAAGGGACTGAAAATCCCTGTGTCGCTGGTTCGATTCCGGCTCTGGGCATTACAATTTCATAATTTATATGCGGGTGTAGTTCAATGGTAGAACACTAGCCTTCCAAGCTAGATACGTGGGTTCGATTCCCATCACCCGCTTTTTTCATATCCTAAACCACTATGGTTTGGGATTTTTTTTTCGCGAAAGTGAGTGGAGCTTGAAACGTTCTATTCGATGTATAAGGAGTGACAGAGTATGAAGATTTTATTATGTGCAGTGAATGCGAAATATATACATTCGAATTTAGCTGTGTATTCCATCAGGGCAAATGCCGGGGAATACAGAGATCAGATTGAACTTGGGGAATACACCATCAATCAATATGTGGAAGATATTTTGCAGGATATTTATAAGAAAAAACCGGACCTGCTTGCCTTCTCCTGCTATATTTGGAATATTAGACAGG
>JAZRRJ010000028.1:0-75689 GCA_045650645.1 Faecalimonas sp.
ATGTCATAACCTGCAGATGCCAATATTTCAGTCATATTACCGGTTCCACAACCAAGGTCAAGTACAAGGCCGTCGTTTATACCATATTCTTTTAACAAACCTACTAAGTATTCTGCCCATTCTTCGTATGGAATATTATCCATAAATGTGTCATAGACAGAAGCAAAACTTGTATATGCGTCCATAAAAAAATCTCCTTATCCTATGAATTATATCACAGGAATAAGGAGATGTCTATTTTTTGCAATTATTTTATCTCATGAATCCATCCTTCCGGAGCTTCGATTCTTCCCATCTGATTTCCAGTAAGTGTATCATATAATTTCTTTGTAATTGGTCCCATTTCTTCCATTCCACTTGGTAAGCAGATTTCTGTTCCATGATCAACAATCTTTCCTACTGGGGAAATAACTGCTGCTGTCCCACAAAGACCACATTCAGCAAAGTCTTTCACTTCACTTAAGTATACTTCTCTCTCTTCCTCTTCCATACCAAGGTATTCTTTTGCCACATAGCATAGAGAACGTCTTGTAATTGAAGGAAGGATTGTTTCTGATTTTGGTGTTACGAGTTTTCCATCTTTTGTGATAAAGATGAAGTTTGCTCCACCTGTCTCTTCAATCTTGGTTCTTGTTGCAGAATCAAGATACATGTTTTCGTCATATCCTTGTTCATGTGCATCTACGATTGCATACAAACTCATCGCATAGTTAAGACCTGCTTTGATGTGACCGGTTCCACGCGGTGCTGCACGGTCAAAATCACATACACGAAGAGTGATTGGCTTTGCCCCACCTTTGAAGTATGGTCCTACCGGTGTTGCAAAAATACGGAATTGATATTCTGTTGCTGGTTTTACACCGATAACCGGATTGCTTCCGAACATATATGGACGAAGATACATGGTTGCTCCAGAGCCATATGGTGGAACGAAGTCTTTGTTTGCTGCAACCACTTGTTCTACTGCCTCAATAAATTTTTCTTCTGGAAACACTGGCATTTGAAGTCTCTTTGCACTGTCCGCCATACGGGATGCATTGAGGTCTGGACGGAATGTCACAATACGTCCATCTTCGGTTCTGTATGCTTTTAATCCTTCAAAAATAGTTTGTGCATATTGAAGAACTCCTGCGCACTCATTCAATACGATGTTTGCATCCTCTGTAAGTCCGCCTTCTTCCCATGTTCCATCTTTATAGTTTGCTACATATCTTTTGTCTGTTTGGATATAACCAAATCCAAGATTTGCCCAATCAATTTGTTTGTTACTCATCTTTCTTCCTCCATTTATCTCTGTGTCATATTAATTGCTTCAATTCCTACGCTTCCTCCGCGAACCACTTCAATCGCCTGGAATTGTTCTTTCATCAGTTTGATGATTGCATCGTTTTTCGTTGCCGAATGCACAAATTCTAACAGTAGGCTATCTTTTCCGTAGTCTACGATGCGCGCCTGAAATGCTTCTGCAATCTGAAACACTTCTTCTTTTTCTTGTCTGCTGCATTTTTTCACTTTGATATAAAGCAATTCTTTCATACAGACAGAACAATTGGTGAAGTCGATGACTTTGATGACTTCTACCATACGGTTTAATTGTTTTTTAATCTGCTCAAATGTCTCATCATCACTGGATGTGGCAATCGTCATTCTAGAAATCGTAGGGTCTTCTGTCGGACCTACGGTAAGACTGTCTAGGTTGTATAACTTCCCGGAAAACAATCCTGATATCTTAGGAAGTACACCGACTTGATTTTCCACAAATAATGAAATCCATCGTTTTTTCATTGTCGAATCCATCACAAGTCCTCCTTCCTAACAATCCATAATCAATTCATCCAAAGTTCCACCTGGTTTTACCATAGGGTATACCAAATCCTCTGGATCAATAATAAATTCAATTAATGTTGGAACTTTTGTGTTCTTACGCGCTTCTTCAAATGCCGCTTCTACTTCTTCTGGACGGAATACGCGAATTCCTTTTGCGCCATAGCTTTCAGCTAGTTTCACAAAGTCCGGTGTGTATGGTGGACATTCACAATCACTGCTTCCACACTTTCCATCACATTGTTTTCCTGCGCGAAGACAGGTCATCGAATAACGTTTTCCATAGAACAATTTTTGCCACTGTCGAACCATGCCAAGATACGTATTATTAAACACACATAGAATCAATGGCAATTCCTGCAATACTGCGGTGGCAAATTCTTGAATGTTCATCTGCATACCGCCGTCTCCGGAAATGGCAATGACTGGAACGTCAGGATTTCCAATCTGTGCACCTACTGCTCCCGGGAAGCCGTAACCCATGGTTCCCAATCCTCCGGAAGTCAATAATTGTTTCTTTTCATTCAACGCCAAGTACTGGGTAGTAAACATCTGATGTTGTCCAACATCAGTTACCACTATCGCCTCATCAAAGGTCTGATTGATGGTCTCGATAATCAACTGTGGCGTCAATTTTTCCGAACGATTCATAGTCAACGGATGCTGTGCTTTCCAGCTTTCAATCTGTGCCAACCATTCTTCTTGCTCGTTCTTCTCTGCATATTCTAAAATCTTTTCGCATGCTTCTTTTGCATCTGCTACAATCGGCACTTCTACATGTACGTTTCTTGAAATCGACCCTGTATCAATGTCGATATGTACAATCTGCGCATTTGGCGCAAATTCATGAACTTTTCCGGTGATACGGTCGTTAAAACGAGTACCTATAGAAAAGAGCAAATCACATTGTCCTACGGCCATATTCGCCGCATACGCACCATGCATACCAAGGTTTCCGATGTATCGTGGATGGTCCGTCGGAATCGCTCCTCTTCCCATGATGGTCGTTACAACCGGAATACCTGTTTTATTTACAATTTCTGTAAAAAGCGAGCCTGCTTTTGCAATATTCACACCGCCTCCAACTAAGAACAGCGGTTTCTCTGCTTTTTTCAGCATCTTAATCGCACGTTTCAATTGACCCAAGTGTACACTTGGATTTGGCTTGTAACCACGCATGGAAACCGTCTTTGGATATTCTGCCTCTCCAAGTTCTGCCATCACATCTTTTGGAAGGTCTACAATAACTGGACCTGGTCTTCCTGTTCTTGCGATATGGAATGCTTCTTTTACAATTCTTCCCAAATCTTCTCTGCGTTGTACGGTAACGCCATATTTACAAATACTTCTAGTGATTCCAATAATATCAACTTCCTGGAATGCATCGTTTCCAATCAAATGTCTCGCCACTTGTCCGGTGAAACATACCAATGGAACGCTGTCATAGTTGGCAGTTGCAATCCCTGTCACAAGGTTGGTCGCTCCTGGACCACTGGTCACAAGGCAAACACCAACTTTTCCTGTTGAACGTGCATATGCATCTGCTGCATGAACCAACGCTTGCTCATGTCTTGGCAAAATCACTCTCGTATAGTCTTGTTTATACAATTCGTCGCTGATATCAATGGTACATGCTCCCGGATATCCGAAAAGAACATCTACGCCCTCTTCTTTTAAGGCTTTTACCAGCAATTGATTTCCTGTAATTTTTTTCATAATTTTCCTCTCTTGCGAATTCCTAAATTACCCCTGAATTATAAGGTTTTCTCCTATATTTGTCAAACTTTTTCCACCAAACACTCTACTTCGCAGCACAGGGTTTTTGACAGTTTTATTAAATACTCCACCTGTGCCTTATTAATATCTTTCTGTCGCTGTTCATACTGTTGAATGGTCCGCAAAGGTATCCCAGACATTTGTGCCAATTCTTTTTGGCTCAATCCTGCCTGCCTACGTTTCAACTTCAAATTCGTATATGGCCTTGCCTCGTGGTAAAGTTCATTCACTCGATCCACAAAATGCTGTATATCCATCTCGTGATAGGGAGAATATAATCTTTGGACGTAATGAATTGGCACAAATCTTGTGATTTCCTCAAAGCTCAGTGAGGTTTGCCACTGGTAATATGCCAGCGCCCATCCCGTCCAATATTCTTCACTTCGTTCTTGCACATATTGAGGTTTGACTCGCTCCACAGTTGTTCCACTTTTTTCTAACACCTCGTATGCCACCTCGACACCCGATTTACCGGTTAGCACGGTATAATCTCCTTGTTCAAACCGTTTCGCTACCCCTGATTGAATAAACAGTTCAAAAAACTCATTAATCCTATAACCCAAATCATGAACCGCAAAATCTAACATTCTAGCAAGCACGACTCTCGCCCTATCCAAATATATTTTGTCATAAGCGTGCATCATTTGGTCTCATCTCCTCATCTAAAATATGTGTGATATAAATATCTCCTCGTTCCCTTCTATTTCTCTCCACATCAAAATATTCACGTCTGGCTGTTTTGTCTCGAAGCATTTTTTTCACATACCACGCTTCATTTGTTGCCTTTTCGCTGCCGTTGAAATGAATTCGTTTGAAAGCTTCTTCGCTTTTTAAGACATATTGCAAGCCCATTTCTCCCAAGCGCATTGCTCGATTCAACTGTCGATAAGAAATCGTGCCATTGATAAAATCTTGTGCAAAGGAAAAATAACTATCATCTGCACGATATCCTATAATCACATCATACGCTTCATAATCTACCGAAAAATACTTTATCAAATATTCTTTTGCCTCCAATGAAAGCCCTGACGGAACGTCAAACTCTCTATTTTGTAAAAGGATCGAAAGCCAATGCAAAATGCAATAGGACGAATCATTTAAGTTCAGTATACGAAGCCCTGTATCATCAATTTCATAGCAATTTGCATATCCATCTTTTTCAAATCCTACTGCCCACTCTTTTGCCATTTCGATACAATCTGTACAGTAAAATCCCAAACCATAATCATTGTATCTTTTCCCATATCCATAGGTTGGCTTTTCAATCATCTTTTCAGAACCATGATATATTTTCCTTACCATACGCTTCATTCCTCTCTAATTAAATACTACTCCTTTAGGAGTACTTTGTCAACATCGCTAAGAAATTGGAGATTTTTTAAAAAATGTTCCCACAAAGCAAAAATAAGGATACCACTCGATGGTATCCTTACGTTTTGTTCTTTTATTTTACTCTTTCGTATCTCATAAATTCATACTCTAAATTAAAATATGTCTGTTCATCACTGACACCAGTCACTTCCCAGTCATCCATTTCATCCAGATTTGGGAAATACGTATCTGCTTCATAAGCATGATGAATCTTGGTTACATGTGCCAACTTGCAATATGGAAGGAATTGGCGGTAAATGCTCTCTCCTCCAATGATGAAAATCTCTTCTTCATCGTATTTTTTCAATTCTTCAAGAACTTCTTCAACTGTATGTAATACAATTGCGTCTTTTACTTGATAATTTTTATCTCTTGTCAACACAATATTGGTACGTTTCTTTAATGGCTGTCCTCCTGGAAAGGATTCCAATGTTTTTCTTCCCATTACCACAACTTTTCCCATGGTAGTCTCGCGGAAAAACTTCATATCCTGTGGAATGCTTACTAACAAATCATTCCCTTTTCCAATCGCCCAATTTTCATCTACTGCTACAATTAAATTCATCTGATTTCCTCCTAAACCGCAATCGGTATATCTTTAATCTGTGGACCTGTCTCGTAATCATCCAAGCGCACATCATCTGGTGTGAAATCATAGAAATTCTTAATCTCTGGATTTAACCAGAACTTCGGTGCTGGGAATGGTTCCCTTGAAATCAACTCTTCTACCAACGGGATATGTTTGTCATAAATGTGAGCGTCCGCAATGACATGCACGAACTCGCCCACTTCCATATCGCTCACTTGTGCAAACATGTGCACTAACACTGCGTATTGGCACACATTCCAGTTGTTCGCCGCCAATACATCCTGTGAACGTTGGTTTAAAATCGCATTTAAAACAAGTCTGTCTGAACCTTCTTTTTTCGTCACATTGAAAGTCATACTATATGCACATGGATAAAGATTCATCTCATGTAAATCTTGATGCACGTAGATATTTGTCATAATGCGTCGACTATATGGATTGTGTTTTAGGTCGTAAAGTACGCGATCCACTTGGTCCATCATACCTTCTTTATATTGGTGCTTTACACTCATTTGATAGCCATATGCTTTTCCGATAGACCCAGTCTCATCTGCCCAACTATCCCAAATATGTGGTTTCAAATCATGAACATTATTTGATTTTCTTTGCCAAATCCAAAGAAGTTCATCAACACAGCTTTTGATCCCTGTACGGCGAAGTGTCAATGCCGGGAATTCTTTGGATAAATCATAACGGTTTACTACGCAGAACTTTTTCATGGTATATGCGTATGAACCGTCTTCCCATTTTGGACGAACTTTTTCTCCTTCTGTGCTGACACCATTGTCAATGATATCTCTGCACATATCTATAAATAATTGATCTGCGTAACTCATCGTTTTTTCTCCTCACATTACACTGTAGATAATTTATTTTATCACATTCAAATTTTAATGTAAATCCAGAAATCCTTGTTGGATATCTGCAATCGAATACAGGGACCCAAAACAAATGACAGCTCCGTTTGTTCCAGCTTCCTCCATCGCTTTTTGTATGGTTTCTTCTAGGGTTGAAAATGCAACTGCTTTTGAGCCTTTCATTTCCAAATACTCTGCTAATTTTTCCCCAGTCAACGCTCTTGGACATGGAGGGGTGATGCAGTAAAACTTTTCCACCAAAGGCAGCATCGGACGAAACATTTCTTCATAATCCTTATCTGCCAACACACCCACAATGGCGATTACATTTTTTCCTTGTAAGTATGCTTCCACGTTATGCGCCAGCGCCTCGATACACTGTGGATTGTGCCCACCGTCAATGATAAACCACGGTTCTTTTCCGAGTACTTCAAAGCGTCCTGGCCATTTAACGTCTTTGAATCCCTCTAATATATGTTCTTCTTGAATCTTCCATCCTCGTTCCTGAAGTATATCAATTGCAGACAATACGACAGCGGCGTTATGCAGTTGATGTCCTCCTAGAAGCGGAAGGAATACTTGTTTTCGGTTTCCATAATCAAACACTTGACCTTCCATGGAATGTTCTTTTAACTGCAATGATTCGAAATCTGGAAGCACCAATTGCACGTTCCTTTTTTCGCAAACATCTTGTATGATTGCTTCTACAGATGGCGTGCTTCGATACACGACTGCGCTGCCATTTTCTTTTAAAATCTCTGCCTTTGTAGCTGCGATTTCTTCCAATGTAGTTCCCAAAAACTCGGTGTGGTCCAATCCTATATTCGTAAGAATTGCAACCTCCGGAGTCTCAATCACATTGGTAGAATCGGTCGCTCCACCCATTCCTACTTCCAAGACAACAATATCGCATTTTTGTCTTGCAAAGTATTCAAATGCAATACAGCACACAAGCGCAAACTCAGACGGACAATCTTCCATTTGGTCTGCAAATGATTTCACATATTCGGTGACTTCAGCTAAATCTTCGTCACTGATTTGTTCGCCGTTCACCTGCATTCTTTCATGAAAACGATATATGTACGGAGACGTATACAGTCCCGTCTTGTATCCTGCTTTTTGTAAGACAGAAGCCAACATAGACGCGGTGCTTCCTTTGCCGTTTGTTCCGCCGATATGTATGTATTTTAACTGTTTTTCCGGATTTCCCATTTTCTCCAAAAGCATCTTTGCATGTTCATATCCGGTTGCCTTTCGATTCCACACCATGGAGTGGATATACTCGATTGCTTCATTTCCTGTCATCATCTATCTACCTCTTTATACAAGTCGTGCCTTTCGCAATGCATATAACAATGGTGTAATAATCATTCCTATGATAATCGAGGTAAGGACGCTCAATCCAATACGTACCCAAAATACACCAAAGACTGCCTCGTATACATAATACCCAAACATCTTAGAATCTACGTAAAATGCCACGGTGTTGATACACGAACTAATTACACCGCTCACGATACATACTATCAAAAACAAAACTGGGGTTTTCGCTTTAAAAGTGGCGTTTGATACCATCTGTTTTTTTAAAGACTTTTGATACAAGCCCACAAACAAACCTCTTACCACAATTGGTAAAATCCATAATGCGGTTGTAGGGGTAAGACCAAAGGTTGTCAATTGATTGAACAATTCTCCCAACGCTCCCACCAGCATCGCATCAATCGGTCCATACAAAATCGCACAAAGAACGACTGGAAAATGTTCAAATGTAATTTTCAATCCTCCTAAATTTAACGTCATAAACGAAAGTGACAATACAATGTAGATTGCAATCAACATTCCATCAATTGGGACTCTTATAATATTTTTTACTTTCTTTTGCATGAGATAATCCTCCTAATCGAGTTATCCCACACTAAAACTGATAAACGCTAAAAAACTCCCTTGAAAAATCAAAGGAGTTTAATGTCTACATGAGTTTCAGCGGGATGCAAAATATATACCGCAAGCTTTCGCTTTTCGTCTAATTGGCAACTCCCCGTCCAACTAGCACTTAACGCATATATTTTTACTCTGTTTTCTTTATTTTTTTCGATTGTATCATACCATTACACTTCGGTCAATTAGTTTTGCATTTGCTCAATAATAGTCTTCCAATACATTCTATCATTTAATACGCGAATTATTATGATATTTTTCTCATCTACAACAAAAAAATAAGATATGTATCACAATGCTTCACATATACATCTAGTCCTTCAACTTTATATTCTGTTTTTTCATATGCTTTAGGGAACATTTTAATTTTTCGAATTGATTCTTTGATTTTTTTAGAAAATTTTTCTGCATATTCGCAGTACTTGAATTGTTTAAGAATATACCCTTTGATAGATTTGATATCCTCAAGAGCATACCTAGAAATGATTATATCATATTGTTGTCTCATACGCGAACCGCATCAATCTCCTTCCACGCCTCTTCGAGTGTATATACTTCTCCTTTTCTCACACTTTGCATGCCTTTGTTTAACTCTTCTTTTAATATGCTTGTATCCAATACACTATTTTCTTTACCGATTACAAACCTATTTTTTACGCTACGTGTTGCCGCTTCCATATATTCACATCCTTTTGTTTATATTCCTACAACGACTATGTCATGTTTTAATGTCGATGTAAATAAAAAACAGGATTTTTGTGAAATTTCACTAAAATCCTGTCCTTGAATCATCTTAATCCACAATCGCGATTCTCATCATGTTACTCATGCCCTCTAGTGGCTTTTTCATATTTGGAGACGGGATACCTGCTGTCATAACGATTACGTCACCTTCTTCTACAAATCCCTTTCCTTTTGTGAGTTCCAATGCCCCTTCACATACATCATCCGTTGTCGTGTATGGAATCGATTTAATTGGATATACCCCGCGATAGATTTGCATTCTGCGAACGGTCTCTTCATGCGGCGACACTCCGATAATTAACGCTTTTGGTCTAAACTTTGATACAACTCTGGCAGTAACACCCATTGCAGTCGGTGTAATAATGCATTTTGCATCTAAGCTCGCTGCTGTCGCTACGGAAGAATATCCAATCGCACTCGAAATATTTCGTTTTCTATTTTTTTGTGCTTGTTGAAGCAAAATATCATAATCCAAGTGTTTCTCTGTATTCTTTACAATCTCTACCATCATCTGAAGTGCTTCCAACGGATACTTTCCTTGTGCAGTTTCGCCCGAAAGCATAACTGCATCCGTTCCATCATATACCGCATTCGCAACGTCGGTTACTTCCGCACGAGTCGGTCTTGGATTTCGAATCATCGAATCTAACATCTGCGTAGCAGTAATAACTGGCTTGCAGTGGTCGTTACATTTTTGAATCAACCATTTTTGCAAGTGAGGAACTTCCTGTGCCGGAATCTCTACTCCTAAATCTCCACGTGCAACCATGATACCATCTGCACAGTGTAAAATTTCATCAATATTCTTAATACCCTCTGCGTTTTCAATCTTTGCAATGACTGGTATATATGGCGACTTGCATTCTTTTAAAAGTGCCTTGATTTCCAAGATTCCTTCTGCAGAACGAACAAATGATGCCGCAATAAAATCAACACCCTGTTCCACACCAAACATAATGTCTCTTCGGTCCTTTTCTGTAAGTGCTGGAAGTCTTACCGGAACATCTGGAACATTGACGCCTTTTCGTTGTCCCAGCTCACCGCCATTGAGCACTTTACAGACAATATCTGTTCCAACAATCTGTTTTACTTCTAATTCGATCAAACCATCGTCAATTAGGATTTTCTTTCCAGGCTCTACATCTTCTGCTAATCCATCGTATGTGATGGACACTTTGTTCTGATCCCCTTCTATCTCTTCTGTCACTAACGTAAATAGTTGTTCTTCAACCAATTCAATTTTCTTTCCGTCTTTCAAAAGACCTGTACGAATTTCCGGTCCTTTTGTATCTAGCAAAATGGCGATCGGTTTTCCCACTTCTTCTCGCACCGACTTCAATAAATCCATTCGGTATTTTTGTTCTTCATGGTCTCCATGTGAAAAATTAAAACGCGCAATGTCCATTCCGTTTTCTGCCAATTTTTTCATCAAATTTCTATCATTTGTATTTGGTCCCATTGTACATATAATTTTCGTCTTTTTCATTTCAGTCTCCCTCTATCACTATTTCACATGTTCATGTGTAAATAAATGGTCCTGACAATATTCATAATCCCCATTACACTTTGAACAATATCGAAATTCTAATGTATCATCATCTAGCTCTGTACGTCCGCAAACATGGCAACGATGTTTTGCTCCATTTTCATATTTTGGTTGTGGACGAGCTTGTTTCACTGCTTTTTCATACTTTTTCTTCTGTATCACCTGTGCTTTGGTCCGTCTCACAACTTTTCTTGTTGCAAAGAAAAAGATGACAAAATTCAAGAGCGCCATAAAGATTTCCAACGCTGCCGCCTGATAGACCGTTGCATCAATCATTCCAAAATAAACTACAATATTTTTCAAAATGTTTGGCAAATTCGATTGAACAACATCCATCACAAACGGTTGCACAAGCAGAGGTAAAAATGCTTTAATAATATAATCTCCATAAAAGATGACTTCTAACCAAGCTAACCATTTCACCTTAATCGGTATAATGAAAAACAAATAAAATGTTTGATTCGGAACTAAAGCCGCATACGACAAAAACAAAGCGGTATTTAAATAATAAGTTCCAAGTGGCAAAGAAATGCCAAAAATAAGATATACAACAAAGGTTGCTAAAATATTAAAAACAACCCCCATAAAGAAATACAAATTAAATTTGAAGGTTCCCCATGCATATTCCAACTGGCGCCCAATCATGTAGTACAAATAAATTGCAAAAATCATGAATATACTATTTGCCGGAGGTGGTTGTATGATAAATGTAACCAGTCTCCACACTTGTCCTTTCAAAATCGCTTCCGCATCCAAAGATAAATAGTTGGCATAAAAATTTGAATCAAAGATTCTCAACAAAAAACCAACAATGTATAAAATAATAATATAAAACATCAGATTTGGAATTGCGTATTTTCCAAATTTTCGTTCCAATTTATTCATCCATTTCATGAAACTACTCCTTTCATGTCCTATTCTCTCTATTGTACCTATTCTCTTCTAGGATTGTCAATTTATCTGCTGAATCTTTTACATATTTTTAATGATTATTGATTCACAATCACATCTGCATATTCGGCTTCTGCCGCTTTTTTTAAGTCATCCGGGTGGAGCACCAATTGCAGACCTAATCTTCCGCCGCTGACTACAATCTCATCCAATAGCATTGCATCTTCTTGTATTGTGGTTCGAAATTTCTTTTTCATTCCTACGGAAGTACATCCTCCTCGTACATATCCTGTAACAGCAGTCAAATCTTTGAGGGGCAACAGTTCTAACGATTTCTCTCCCACTACTTTTGCCGCCTTTTTAAAGTCAATCTCCTCAGCTACCGGAATTACAAACACATAATGCGTCTTACTTTTTCCCACGGTAACTAGCGTCTTGTAAACGATCTCACATGGCAAGGAAAGGGTCTCTGCCAAACGCATTCCATCTATAAACCCATCACATTCATAGGTCCGCATCTCATATGAAATTTTCATTGTTTCTAAGATTCGCATCGCATTGGTTTTCGTTTCTTTCTTTGCCATAAATTTCCTCTTTCACTCAAAAAGAAATCCACAAACCGTGGATTTCTTTTATCTACGCAATTATTTTACTAATAATGATGTTCCTGACATTTCTTTTGGTTGTTCCATACCCATTAATTCGATTAATGTTGGAGCAATATCAGCCAAACATCCACCTTCTCTTAACTTGTAAGCAGGGTCTGCATTTACCAAGATAAATGGTACTGGATTTGTTGTGTGAGCAGTAAATGGAGCTCCTGTCTCATAGTCTAAGAGTTGTTCTGCATTTCCGTGGTCTGCACAGATAAACATCTGTCCATCTACTTCTTTCAATGCATCTACTGCTTTTCCTACACATTCATCTACCGCTTCTACAGCTTTAATTGCTGCTTCTTCCACACCTGTGTGTCCAACCATATCTGGGTTTGCAAAGTTGATAATAATCACATCATATTTGTCTGATTTAATCGCTTCAACTAATTTGTCGCTTACTTCATATGCACTCATCTCTGGTTGCAAATCATAAGTTGCTACCTTTGGAGATTTTACTAAGATTCTGTCTTCTCCTTCATTTGGCTCTTCCACACCACCGTTGAAGAAGAATGTTACGTGTGCATATTTTTCTGTTTCAGCAATTCTTGCTTGCTTCAATCCGTTTGCTGCTAAGAATTCACCAAATGTATTTGTGATTTCTGTTTTTCTAAATGCAACGTCTTTATTTTCAATTGTCACATCATATTCTGTGAAACATACATATGTTGTTTTCACTCTTTCGCCTCTGTCGAATCCAGTAAACTCATCATCACAGAATACTCTTGTGATTTCTCTTGCTCTGTCAGGTCTGAAGTTAAAGAAAATGATAGAATCATTATCTTTAATTGTCGCAACTGGAGCACCGTCCTTCACAATAACAGTTGGAAGTACGAATTCATCTGTTTTATCATTGTCGTAAGACTCTTGAATCGCACATGGTCCGCAGCAGCCTGTCTCGCCTTCACCTTTTACCATTGCTTTATATGCCAATTCTACACGATCCCAACGGTTATCACGGTCCATTGCATAGTAACGTCCCATAACGCTGGCAACTTCACCCACACCAATTTCTTCCATCTTATCTACTAATTCTTGTACAAAATCTTTTCCAGATGCCGGTGGTGTATCACGTCCATCTAAGAAACAGTGTACATATACTTTTTCGATTCCTTGTTTCTTTGCAAGTTCTAAAAGACCATAGATGTGTGTATTGTGACTATGAACTCCACCATCTGATACAAGACCAAACATATGAAGTGCTGAATCATGTTCTTTTACATTCTTGCAAGCAGCAAGAAGGGCTTCGTTTTCAAAGAAATCACCATCTTGAATCGCTTTTGTAATCTTTGTCAAATCTTGATATACAATGCGTCCTGCTCCCATATTCAAATGTCCAACTTCTGAATTTCCCATTTGTCCATCCGGAAGCCCAACAGCCATACCACTTGCATTTCCATGTACAAATGGATATTCTGCCATTAATTTATCCATAACAGGTGTCTTTGCTTCGCATACTGCGTTTGCCTCACACTTGTCATTCAATCCATAACCATCAAGAATCATTAAAACGGTTGGTTTTTTACTCATCTTCTTATCTCCTTCATGTAATTTTACAAATTTTATACCTTGTACATTCTACACGATTTTCTTTTTTGTTGCAAGCATGAGATACTACTCTTTTACAAAAGGTGTTTTTCTAATTCTAGGGTTTGTTTTAAGTTTTGAAAAAATAGCTGCGATAGGTATACCCATCGCAGCTATTTTTATTTCCATCCTATTTACTTTTATTACTTAAATCGCTTCCACATCGGTACTGCTATTATAGAACACAACACACCAACTCCAAGAAGCCCAATAAAAATCCAGATTACTACATTCCATCCAGAATTTTCTGCCACATAAGCAGTTCCATAACTTTGAACAGTAATCGCAAGACTTGCTGCAGCATTTGAAACGCCAGAAGCTACTCCACTCTTTCCATACTTGGCAAATCTCGCACTGCAGTGAGACATAATCAAACCAACCCCCGACAAAACTGCCGCTATCAAACAGAGTGAAACCACCACAAGAAATACTGGTACTTTTCCAAGTAATATCAAAACTACAAATGGTATCAATGTGACTCCAACCAAAACACATGTTGCCACTACTTCATTTCGAATCAGTCTCGGATAAACAAGTTGATTCACAACAGCCACACCAATCACTCCTGAAATAATAACTAATGTGTTCAAAATATTTCCGATAGATGGAGATATATGTTCATAAGACTCCATTAGCATTGTTGCGGAGATTGTTTTAACTCCATTATCAACAATAAAACGCGCAGTTGTTACAACTACTAAAAGCAAAAAACCACTCTTCCAAAATAATTTAAAAGCAGATTCTTTTGAGTCCACAGTCGTTTTATACTTTTCCTTCTCCACTACATCTGGAACCATATGTTTTTCAACCTTTCTGCAAGCAATGTGGAAAATAATTGCAAACAGAAAAAGACCTACTGCTGAGATTATAAAATTATGTTGCCATGTTGATACAACAGCTGCCACAACATAAGCAAGAAGCAATCCAACAATACTAGAAAACGTAATGAAATAAACGCCTTTAATCCGATACTCCGTCTCTAGTTGCGAAGATATAATTTTAAATATCGCCGGCCACAACGCAAACTGCACAATTGCATTGAATATCCACGCCGCAAGCATTACATAATACTCTTGATTTAAAAAAATAATCAAGTTGGCTATTCCGCTTCCAATAAGACCAATTTTAATCATCTTCTCCGGATTGTACTTGTCGGCAAAGATCCCTCCCAACACCTGCAATGGTGCATATACAAAATAAAATGCCGTCGTCATAAATCCTGTCTGTGAGAGGGTCAAAACACCTTCATCTACGATTGAAGCCATTGCTGCACTGTAGCAATTTTTTGTCATATAAACCACAGCATACATAATCCATAATAGCCAAAAAAACTTTTTACTTACGCTTTTGTTCTCCAAATGCATACGAACCGTACTCATGATATAGCCTCCAATTCATTCAGCCGCTTCCCATGTAGGGGGATTTCCAATGCACATTTTAACACCAACAGAACCTGATGTAAAGTTACCTTTTGTAAATTGTGCCATATAATCTTCACTTCTGCTTGCATACGAGTTTGTCAGAAGGATTCCATCAGAATAGTACAGTAAATAAATGTTGCTACAATTCAACACAAATAAAAAGCGAAAGACCCAACAGGGTCTTTCACTTATTATTCACACTGCACTGTAACAGCAACGTCTTTGCACAATTCGTATTTTTTACTTTTATGTATAAATACGCCACCGTCTTTGTCAGCTTTAACGGTCAGCTTTCCTCCATTCTTTCGAATTGATACAGAACCATTCTTAATTGGAACAATGGCATCAACGTCCGCAAAGTTTTCTAACTTCGGTTCAACAATAAACGTTTCATAACCAGCCGTCTCAGGGCGTACGCCCAAGAAATATCGACCAATTAAGTAGATTGGACTTGCGCCCCATGCGTGACATAGGCTCTTACCATATTTACGCTCATACATTCCCAATTGTTCTTTCCAATCCACATTCGGTGTGAATTCCTCCCAGAAAGTAGTAACACCACATTGAATCATTGCTCCCCAATAGTCCAATATCTGTTCCATTACATACTCATCATTTCCGATGTTACACATCGCTTCCAATTCATAAAATTTAAAATATGGTGTTCTAATTTGCACAATTGCATCATTTAAAATAACATTTTGAACAATAGATTCTCGCTGCTTTTCTGTAGCATATCCAAAAAGTAATGCAAAAATATTTGCATGTCTTGTCACATTTTTCTTTCCAGATTCAAAACTGTCAATATACGCGCCTTTTTCTTCACACCAAAAATATTGATCAATCTTTGTAATGATATCATCCAACATCTCTTGATATGTTTCCGCATCTTCGCCAAGAAGTTTCGCGCATTTAATATAGCTTTCCAAGCACTTTCTAAACAAAATTTGTTCTGCACATTGTGCTCCCTCAGTATCAAAATCTGCCCAATCTATAAATATCCAATCACATCCATAGTTGTTGACAAAGCCTTTGTCATCTAAACGAGCAACCGTAAATTCCATAAATGCTTTCATTCTTGGGAATATTTCTTCAATGAATTTCAAGTCTCCCGTCATTTCATAATGATCATAGATACTCATAATCCAATAAAACGTATAGTCCGTAATGTTGTTGACATGTTGTAAAACCGTATCCTTTGCCCCCAACTCACGTATGGTTCTAAGTGCAATATCCTCATCAAAGCATAAATATCGATTCACGAAATAAGATTGATACGCGTCTCCTGACCATACCCATCTGTCACGCTTTATGCCATCCAAAAAGAACTCGCGACTATTAAGTTCCATGGTGTATGCTGCCACATCCCAAATGCGATTTAGTAGTTCGTTGCCACTTTTGAAACTACTTTTTTGTTCTACTGGCAAATACTCATACTGCACTTCCAGTTCTATGTCATCTTCTGTGACATCTGGTATATAAAGATAACGAAATGCCTTTGCATAAGAAGCTTTCCCTTCATTTTGTTGTAAGAACTCTTCTATGCAATAACTATATTCAACATCAAGCGCTTCTATATCTGTTTCTCCATAACTTACTAGAACATCTTTCGCTAATTTTTTAAAGCAAAGCGTTGCAAATGTTTCTTTCCCATAGTCAAACAGCAACCCAGTTCCGTTCTTAGTCACACTTACTGGCTCTAACTTTTTATAAGCAAATGCAAACGTCTCAGGTGTAATATTTTTATCCATATAATCGTTTCTGCATGCTGCCTTCACCCAAACACCATAGCCGCATTTTCCACTCCCACGACTAACATCCCATGTCTCATTGCTATAAAGAGTTTCTCCCTCTATATAGGCAGCTGGTAAACCATATAAATTATTTACCGAAATTACAAGACGAAATTCTCCCGCTGGCACTAACACCGGTTTCCCCGTTGGAAAAAGTTTTCCATTTACACGAACATGTCCCATGCCATTCACAGTAACAAAAATCGTCTCATCCTTCTCCAGCACCCCTGTCTTTTGGAACATCACGTTATTATAGACAGCAGGAATACACCATTGTACTGGAAATATTACTCCTCTTTCGGTTCTTCTTGCATGAAGTTTATGGCTATGAAATAATTCATAATCATCTTTATACCACATCCACTTACTTTTATTGTTTTGCATACTTAATCGCTCCTTAATAGTAAATAGTCATAATACTTCGTACTTATTCTATCAAATTTCACAACAGCAAACAAGTGCTTATTTTCTTGAAACAAGAGGGTTTTTAGCACTATTTCACACCAAATTTATAAATCGTTCTCGATTTGAATACTTTGCCTGCTTCTACCACGCTGCTTGGAAATTTTGGTTCATTACATGCATTTGGATAGAACTGTGTTTCCAAACAGAGACCGCCTCTCTTTGGATAAACTGCACCATCTTTTCCTTCCACTTGATTCATAAAGTTTCCAGTATATAGTTGCATACCACATAAATCCGTATACGTTTCCATAAAGATTCCTGTGTCCGGACTTTCCACTTTTGCTATAAGTTTGACTTTTCCATCATTCTCAAACACAAAGTTGTGGTCATACCCACCTGCAAATTGAAGTGGCAAATAATCTGCGTCAATCTCTTTGCCCACTGCTTTCTTTGTTCTAAAATCCATTGGTGTCCCCTCAACACTTGCAATTTCCCCTGTCGGGAGCAAGTTCTCATCTGTCAAAAGGAATCCTTCTGAATAGATTTCCAATTCATGTGAAAGAATATCTCCTTGATCATGACCAGATAAGTTAAAATACGAATGGTTGGTTGGATTGATAACCGTCGTCATGTCACTTACCATTTCATAATCAATTAAAATCTCATTTTGATTTGTCAGTGTGTAACGAATCTTTTGATCTAAGTTTCCAGGAAAACCTTGTTCCAAATGTGGGCTCACACGATGAAGTTCCACATAATTTCCCTCTTCGCTTGTTCCGGTTGTTGTTTCATAAAATTGGTGATAAGAACGATTTTCTCCACTGTGCAAATTGTTTCCATTGTTGTTTCTTTCCAATTGATATTCAACGCCATCTAAAACAACACGTCCCTCACCGATACGATTCCCATTTCTTCCGACATATGCACCAAATTCACACGGATTGTCGTAAAAATATTCCAGAGAAGGATATGTCAAAAGCACATCTGTCAGATTACCGTTTCTATCTGGAACATTGATTGACAGAAGCACAGCACCAAAATCAGATACTTCAACTTCCATTCCATTCGTGTTCTCTAATAAATATCTACTGGCTTTCTCGCCATCTCTTGTAATACCATACTCTGCAATTTTCATAGATTTTCTCCTTATACCTCTTTCACGATGACTGCCACTCCATCCGGAATCACCGTCACCTGATAATCTTCTTTATTGACAATCGCTTTTGCTTTTTCTAACGCTTCTTCTACACTGTGTGCCGGAATCATATGTAAATCTTCTACCAATTGGTCTTCACAGGAAGATACAAAGATTACTTTCGCTTTTAAAAGAACTCTCGCAAAAATCTGCGATTGCCACTGATCCACAATCGTTTGGTCCGGCGTTCTGTCCAAAAAGCTTTGCATCATGCGATTCAAATCTCTTTCATCACGGAATGTTTCATGGAAACTTTTTCCTCCATGACCATCCGAAGCCTTTGAAAGCATGATAATCACTCCGCCTTCTTTTACAGTAGCCTCTGCAGCCGTCATCCCTTTTACGGATTGATAAATATTTTGGTCTAATGGATATCCTCCATTCGTAGAAATAACAATGTCTGCCGGTACTGCATCTACTTGACATCTGGATGCCAAAAATTCGCGTCCCACACGATGTGCCAAGTCGCAATCTCCTGCCACCGCAAAAATCGGGTCGTGAGCGGCATCAATCACGACATTCACGATAAAGTCCAGACGTGCCGCACGTGCTGCGTACAACATGTCATTGTGAACTGGATTATTCTCGATCACTCCGGTTCTGGCATGCGGATTTGCGATAAATGCAGAATTATGGTTATACATAACCGTCTCTCTGCTCGCCACTCCCGGAAGCACACTTTTTCTTCCACCAGAAAATCCCGCAAAGAAATGCGGCTCGATAAATCCTTCTGCAATCAACAGGTCTGCATCCGTCGCAATTTTGTTGATAATCAGATTTCCACCCGATGGCAATTTCCCAAGGTGTGTCATCTCATGTTTATCACAATCGTGAACAATAATCTTCTCGTTATCTGTAATCTCTTTTCCAAATTTGCCTTCTAACTCTTCTACGGTTGTCAATCGATGCAATCCTGTAGATATTAAGATTGTAATATCTGCATTCGGATTTCCTTTTCGAACCTCCGCAAGAAGAAGTGGCATGATAATGTGACTTGGAACCGGTCTGGTGTGGTCCGATGAAATGATTACCACATTTTTCTTTCCAACTGCCATATCACATAATCTTGGAGAACCGATTGGATGTTCCAACGCCTCCTGCACAAGTTCTGCTCCGCTTTTTGGAGCCTTATAATGGTGCAATTCAGAAACCAGCACACCTGCCAAATGAGATTCTTCAATTTGAGCGGTTACGGATTCTTTCCCATAAGGTAATGTAAATTCTTTTCTATTTTCCATTATTTGTCACGCTTTCCTTTCTGACGTAAAAGTTCTAATACCACATCCGGATTTTTCTGGGTATTTTGAGCACCATCCTCTGTGTGCTGCCACCCATATATTTTCTTTGGTCTGTGTCCAGAAATTCCTTTGTTTTCTCTCCTTTATTCCAGATTCGGTTGTACCGGCCTTGGTCGTTCTTTGTCATACTTCCAATCAAAGTTTTGAAGAGTTTCATAAGTTCCCACCTGATAAGGGAATGTGAACACTTTTGTTCCATCTCCCCAGAGAATCCATTCCTGCACACGCTCTCTCAAATATGCATTCTGTTCTTCTCTTCGCTTTGGAGTCTTATCCCTGACTGTAACCAACACCGTTTTTACGTTCGTATAATCGGTAAAATCATTTCTCGTATTAAATCCATGATGCGGCAAAGTAAATAGATCAAGGTCCAAATATTCGCTATCATAAGCCGCCATTACTTTTCGCATGCCGCCTCGCTCCGCATCCCCTACAAACAGACACTTTTGACCTTCTATGGTATACATGCACCATGTAGAACTGTCATTCAAATCTTCTGCAAACATACTCTGTTCTAAATGTTCTTGACTAAGCACAATATCCATTGTAAGACCACAGAAATAATATCTCTGCCCGGTCTGAGGTCGATAGATCTTTGTCGGTTCTCCTTTGGATGTTCTGCAAAATTCAGCAGCACGTTTCAAATAAATAATATTAGAAAGACATCCTGGAGCAATTCCTATAATATTATCGTTTGGTTCACTATAATAGAATCCTTCTACAATCATCCGATTTGCAAACTTTTCAGGTTCCTCCGCAATGGAGTTGATGAGGCCACAATGGTCACGATGCATGTGTGTAATCAGCCATGCTTCAATCACTGGTTTTTCGCCTTCTGGCACGAGTTGCTCTAAATAGTCCAACAGATAAGGGATTTCAAACTCGCATCCACCATCATTCACAATAAAATGACCGTTCTTTAACTGAAACACAAAACTATTGCCGAAATGCCAAAGTTCCATCATATGAATCTTTGTCTTCGCATCCTTCGCAAGGTCTGTCATATCGGTTTCTTTGCATTTCAAATGCTCTGAAAGTGGTAGATCGATACTTCCGGAAGTATAAATAATCCCAAGTTTCTTCATGTAGCAAATGGTTATTACTTGACTGTCTCTTACAAAAGTGCTTGTAAAAACAGTGCCGCCAAGTCCTTCTTCATTCTCTGCATATTTCAAAAATCCAGTTTCCAAAAGTCTCTTTTGGTACGCCAAATAGGTCTCTTTCTCTACGTCCTTTGTCGTAATCACATAAGTTCCATCTCCGCGATGTTCTGTTTCGCCATCTAAGACTGGAACATTCTCAAATACTTCCTCTGCACTTTTGTTATCACGATACAAGGTTAAACAGCCGGAAACCGATAATCTTTTCGCCGTCTTAAGGAACGTAATGGTCAGAACAACATCCTCTTTCAAATATGTCGTACTATAGAAATGACCTTTGATTCCTTCCGTGTTTTCCATATGTTTTTTATACCCTGCTGCTTCGACCAATTGCAGATATGCCAAGTACTCTTCTTCCCCTTGTTCCATTACATGATAAACATAGTTACTAACACCATAGTTTAAAACCTTTTGAGCTGTAATGCTACTGCCAGGCACGACCGGTATTTCATTCAAAAAATCTTCTTGACTCCATTGTTCTCGCTTCATATTTCTTATCTCTCCGCTGTAAAAATATGTTTTCTAATATTATAAAAAAGTACCCTAGTTTTTACAATAGGGCACTTTTTTTTATTATAGGTCATTTTTTATAACTAACGTCCATTTCTAAATAGTTTTATAACTCCAAACGATAATCCACCAAATATGGTTCTTCTTTTGCTTCCTGCAAACGAAGCAACACGGCATCTCCCGCCGCAAGTTCAACATCAAGGCTCTTTGTCGATTTCTTTGTAACAGATTGTGTCCCATCCTCACCGCTCACTTCATATACACGGAATGCATCTTTCAAATTTAATTTGAAACGTTTTTTATCCATATAATCACGATTTAAAACCATAAGATACGTATGATTTTCCTCATCTGTGAATTCTCCTACCGAACAGCGGAATGGCAATTCTTGTTCTGCCAAAACCTTACTGTTTGAAATCGGTTCTCTGAATTTATTATAATTTTCATTATTCATCAATAATTCAGATGAATGAAATACATGTGTACTTGTAAGGGCCATCAACGTTTTTCCCCATTGACGGATTCGTTCGTTCAGTTCTTGCATCTGGAAGAACAATGGACCTTTACGTCCGTCGCGATAAATCGCTCCTTCCACTGTACAATAATATTGAATCCCCTTTGCACCATGCAAAAGCGCATTAAATGCTTGCATTGTCATTCTAGCCGGTGTGAAACGGAAATATCGTTCACCCATTGGCATATCTTGTGTTTGAATATAAAACCACATCGGAGTCTTCTGTTCTAGGGAAAGTTCTCGAAGTAATGCAATATCTAAAAATAAATGCTTATCATCTAATTGGTTAAATGGTTCCGGACGCAACGCGCTAAATGGATAATAATCTAAGGACATTACCGACGGATTTACAACTTTTGCATATCTTCTTAAATATCGTTCGAATAATCCATTGTCCCAAGTGTCTGTCGCATTATAACTTGGAATGGCAACCGTAAATGGTAAGCGCTTTGGATCTAATTCCTCTATCTGATTCAGTTGCTCTGCTGTTGCATCTACTGCCGCATCAGAAAGTGGCTCGTCCCAAACATAGTATCCATAAAAATGTTTGTAGTTCTTGTTGAATTCCAAAAACTTATCAAACTCTTCTCGGTTCATCTTTATCTCACCTTTTCGAGCTTGAAACCCTCCAAATGCATCCCAGTTTTGGAAGACACCATCAATCTCGTATTCTTCACATGCGAGCACACATGCTTCTGTCATCTCTTTATCCGCCCAAATAAACTCTGTCAAGTTACATCCTAACTCTTTGATTTGTCGAATGCACTCACGAAGATTATTTTGTGGGTCTGCCACGACCGCTCCTACAGACATGCAAGAGCTAATCATGAATCGTTCTTGTCTATATTTTCGTTCCGGATTTCCAACCGGTTTACGATAGATTACCTTTGTCTTCATCACTCATCCTCCTGCATTATTTCTTCAAAGCATATTCTATAAAACATGCTTCCTCTTCTGGGTTCTGATAGCGAAGAAGATCTGCGTCTCCAGCCACAATCAAAATCTTTTGTTGATCGATACTTTCCTTCGATAACATCTGCTTGCCATCGTGAGGATTCACACGATACACCCGGAAATTGTTCTTTAATTGGAATGTATATGCTTTTGTGGATGAACCTTCACAGTCTGTATTTTGAATCATTAGATAACCATTTCCTTTTGTATCTTTGAATTCCCCAATCACTAATCCTGGTGGCAATTCCTGTTCCGCAAGGATTTTACTCTCCGATATTGGTTTAGCAACTTTCGCAAAATCCGGATATTTTTCCAGAACATCAGCCGCACAATATACCCCTGTGTTTTTGAGCGCCATCAATGTTCTTCCATACTGCGTAATACGATAATTCAGTTCTTGCACATAACGATACCAAGCTCCTTGATTTCCATTTTTTGCAATACTGTTATAAAAAAGACTATCATATCGAATTCCTTTTGCACCTTGAAGGAGTGAGGCATATACCTTCATTCGAAGTTGCTCTGGCGAAGTAACATCTTCACCGATTGCAAGTGTCTTTCCTTTCGCACCTGCAATTGCAAAATCGTATGATTGAACTACATCTGCGTATTTAAACGCACCTAAGATTCCCACTTCTTCACAAGCCACTGCATGGAAATGAGCTTGCTTTTCATCCATTCGATTGAACGCCACCATATTTACATACATATCTTTTAAAAGTTCCAAACTGCGTCGCACATCCTGTGTACGTTTATATGTGGTCGAAATCACAAAATGATCTTGATTTCCTATTGGTTTTCGATAAACAATCTTTGTCTTCATAATTCCTCCTATGAATATAACTTCTATGAGATTCTATACCCCATATCGTTTCTCACTCGGCATTCTCATAAATCTAACTTCATTTTAAACCATAATTACCCGTTATGCTATGGTCTATCTTTGCTTTAACTAAGGGCATGTTTGCTTTTTCTTTATTTTCTTGTATATCATTCGCTGCTTTGAAACAAGATTGAGAATTTCTTATAAAGAAAAAGTGCTAGGACCTATTTTGTCCTAGCACACTATCACTTTTAACCTTGTTTTTCTTTGACATCTTAAAGGTCTGGTACCGGCGGTCTGTCTGGATCCAAAATCTTTTCCGCATCAAACAAATCACTTACATTATTTTGCTCACCAATTGCATTTTTGTAGATGCGATATCCATCTATATTACGTCTTCCTTGACGCATATAATCTTCACCTAAATAAGTTTGATATCTGGTAGAATCTACATTACAGAAAATTCGAAATCCGATGCTTCTTAAATATTGATATTTTTCATTTGACTCTGGATAAGCACCTACACGCGAATGTAAATCTTGTCCGTGAGCAAAAATAATCGTATCTGTCTTTCCAACGATAGGTTCTACATTTTCAATCCACTTCTTACTATCTACTTTAATGCTTTCAAGGCTGCGGTCTCCCACTCGCATGTGTCCCCAAGTATGGCTGGCAAATTCCCAACCATTTGCTTTCATCGCATCGGCAACCTTCTTTGCCTCTTTTCGCTCTTCTTCCAAATCAAAACCTGGATGTTCTTCTATCCATTTCTTTTGATGTCTGTCACAGTTCGGATGACCCAAATCATAAGTCACATCGGTACGATATCCCAACACGCCATTGTATCCGGTCAATGCAATAATTCCTTTTGCTCCTCGATAAGAAGCATCTGGATGCTCTTCTACGAATGCGTCCATCAAAGGCACACAATCATACGCCCCAATCTTTGTATCACCAGATGCATCAATATATTCATTCGTTACTTTTCCATTTTTATCCAAAATTAATTTTGCTGCGTATCCATATCCTTCGTAAGAATGATAATAACTCAAATCATCAAGAGATAAGACAAATGCTTTTTTATCCTTTGGCAAAAGGATCTCTGCTTCTTTCCATACCTCTTCACCATTTTCGTCTGTTGTAACTTCATACAAATCATGAATGCTGACCATGACATATCCACGATCATACATCTCTTGTGTGATTTCATTGAATTCATCCACGGTGGTCATCCACTGACTATTTCCAGCGGTCTGTGGATCGGATTCATCCCCGAAGGCACGCTCTTCATCTACCACCAACGAATGATAGAAAATATGTGTCACCTCTTCTAATTTTACAGGAACACATGCTTCCTTTTCTGCTTGAATGTCTGAAATCATATTCATAACTTCTTCGTCTTTTTCATATTTTTCGATTTCTTTCAAATGCGCCACTGCATCATCATATGCATACGATAACGCGAGACGTTTTGCTTCATCTATCTTCTCTTGGCGAATTTCTTTTTTTGATTTCTTAGTTCCTACACCTTTTCCGGTCTCTATTGCTGTCCCAGCCGAAAACCAATTCCAAGGTTTGCAAGCCACACAGACGATGGCCAGCGAAGCAACTGCAATACTTGTAAGCAAGATTACTTTTATTCTCTGTTTTCTTCTCCTTTTAGAACGCTCAAATCTTTTTCGTTCCAACAATCCCATACTGTTTCGTTTCTTCATTGTGTTCTCCCTCTTCTGTATCCTTTACTTTACTATCATTGCATCGCCAAAAGAAAAAAAGCGATATCTCTCTTTGATTGCTTCTTCATATGCAGAAAGTACTTGTTCTCTTCCCGCCAACGCTGACACCAACATCACCAAAGTAGATTCTGGCAGGTGGAAGTTGGTAATCAGACAATCCAACGTTTTAAACTTGTATCCTGGATAAATAAAGATGTCTGTCCATCCGCTCGTCTCGCGAAGTCTGCCATTCTCATCTGCTGCCGACTCTACAGTACGACAACTGGTTGTCCCCACACAAATCACTCGTTTTCCTTTGTCTTTGGCTTGATTAATCTTATCTGCCGCTTCCGCACTCACCTGATAAAATTCTGAATGCATATGGTGTTCTAATATATTTTCTACCTTCACCGGTCGGAAAGTTCCCAATCCCACGTGTAAGGTGACTCTTGCTATATTCACGCCTTTTTCTTCAATCTGTCGAAGTAATTCCGGTGTGAAATGCAATCCGGCGGTTGGCGCTGCTGCCGAGCCTGAGTGCTTTGCATATACCGTTTGGTAGCGATTCTTATCTTCCAATTGATGGGTAATATATGGTGGCAAAGGCATCTGTCCCAATTGGTCTAATATTTCCTCAAAAATACCTTCATACTCAAAGCGAATCAATCGATTTCCCTCTTCGACGATATCTACAACTTCTCCGATAAGTAAACCCTCTCCGAAACTAATTCGAGTTCCTACTTTTGCCTTCTTTCCAGGCTTCACTAGGGTTTCCCATGTATCGTTTTCTCCTCGTTTCAAAAGCAATACTTCAATCTTAGCATCTGTCCCAATTCGCGACCCAAATAATCTCGCCGGAATAACCTTTGTCTCATTGATTACCAGGCAATCTCCTTCTTCTAGATAGTCAATTACATCCTTGAAAATATGATGTTCAATCTCGCCTGTCTCTTTATCCAACACTAAAAGTTTTGATCCCGAACGATCCTCAAGCGGATCTTGGGCAATCAATTCTTCTGGCAAATCAAAATAAAAGTCTTCTTTTCTCATGTTTTTCTTCCGTTTCAATTCTATTTTTTTTATTATACCACAACTCTTGAAATTTTTTAACCTTTTCTCATCTCAATTATAACAAAAAAGAGTTTGATTGCAAACTCTCGCGCGAGACGCGATTGCGTAGCAATATTTTCCATGTACGCGTCTCTGCACATCCTTGCGGAGCGTTTTCCTTTTAGAGGAATGAAGTGTCCTATAAAATAAAAAATGGAACTATCTCTAGTTCCATTTTTTGTCTTATTAACCTCTCATTTGTGCGCCAAATTGTTCACTCAAAGTTTGGATTACTTTTTCGATAACTGCATCTGTCATTTCGTCGGTAACATCTGCCGAAGGCGATGCTAACTTGATGTTAAATGCCATACTCTTTTTATCCGCTCCAAGCTTTTCACTTTCAAAGATATCAAACAAGGTAACCTTTTGAATTAAGGAATCACATGCCGTAATCGCATCAATTGTTGTTCCACAAGCAACCTTCTTATCAATCAAAACGGAAATATCACGGCTGTTTGGCTTGTATCCGCTTTCCGGAATATACTTGATTGCTGTCTTAAAGAGTTCTGCCAACAAGCTGTAGTTAAGTTCTGCCACAAAAATCTTTGTATCTGCTTTCTTTCCTCCAGCAATGTTTAATTGATCGATCACTTCATAGCGAAGCTGTCCGAAATGTCCAATTTTTTCACCCTTACAATACACTTCTGCTGTTCTTCCTGGATGCAAGTAGCAAACTTCACCTTTCTTGTAAGAGAATGTCAAATCGTTGTAGCATGCAAAGCGTTCCAAAGTTTCTTTCATGGAGAAGAAGTCTTCTGCTGCTCCACAAGTTCCAAGGCAAAGAATCTTTTGCTCTACTGGTGGTTCTGTGAGTGGCAATGCTTTTGGAAGATAAATGTTTGCCATTTCAAAGAAACGCATCTCTTCATTTCCGTTTTTGATATTATTTTCGATTACTTTTACCATTGATGGTGCCATAATCGTTCTCATAATGCTTAAGTTTTCTGTAATTGGATTTAAGAGTTCTACAACTTCACGTTCTTTTGCATCTCCTGGAACCAAGAACATATCAAAGTCTGTTTTTGCTGTCATCGCAATGGTTTGAACTTCATAATATCCTTGAGAACACAAATACTCTTTTACAGCCAATTCTTTTGATTGGTAACGATTCAATCCACCATTTGTTACTTTCGCATCATCCAAGAATGTAGGAACTACCTTGTCATATCCATATTCACGAATTACTTCTTCCGCGATATCTTGGTATGTTTCTACATCATCACGATATCTTGGGATTGCCAATGTCATTTCTCCATCCTTTAAAGAAACTTCAAATTGGAGTGCTAAAAGAATGTTTACCATTTCTTCTTCCGGCACTTCGATACCAAGAACTTTGTTCACCTGAGCTGTAGTTACCTTGATTACACGTTTTTCTGTAGATGCTCCACCTGACACATCAAAATGGCTGGAACTAATCTTTGCCACACCTAATGTTTGTGCAAGATTCAACGCTCTTGCCATACCACATTCTACGGTATATTCATCAATTCCTTTTTCAAATCTCGCTGCTGCATCTGAACGAAGTCCAAGACCTCTAGATGTCTTACGCACGCTATCTTTCAAGAATTTCGCAGATTCAAACAATACTTCTTTTGTTTGTTCTGTAATCTCGCTGTTAAGTCCACCC
Source organism: Faecalimonas sp. (assembly GCA_045650645.1). GTDB lineage: Bacteria > Bacillota > Clostridia > Lachnospirales > Lachnospiraceae > Faecalimonas. Next base: position 28,302 of record JAZRRJ010000028.1, read on the forward strand.
ATTACACCTGCAAGGCCCACAGCTTTTTCTTTGTCACAGATTAACAAGTTGTTTCGAGTCAACACACGTTCTTTTTCATCTAATGTAACAAGTGTTTCTCCATCGTTTGCTCTGCGCACTACGATAGATGAACCTGCTAAAGTATCAAGGTCGAACGCATGCATTGGCTGACCAATCTCTACAAGAACATAATTCGTAATATCCACCATTACATTTATCGCATTGTGTCCTACTGCGATCAATCTTCTCTTCATCCAAAGTGGGGACTCTACAAATTGTACATCATAAATATAGTGTCCTAAATATCTTGGACAAGTTTCTTTATCTTCTACCGAAACGCTGATTGCGTCATTGACTGTTCCATCTTCTGTATAGCTATAATCTGGTGCTTTAAATGGTTTATTTAAGAACGCTGCAACTTCTCTTGCAATCCCGATAACAGATTGGCAATCCGGACGATTTGCTGTGATAGAGATATCAAACAAATAATCATCTAATTCCAAATAATCTCTCATTTCCATACCAAGAGGTGCGTCTTCTGCAAGAATCATAATTCCGTTCACGTCTGCACCTGGATACCAGTTTGCATCCAAACACATTTCTTCTCCAGAACAAAGCATTCCGTAAGAAATCATGTCTACCATCTTTCTTGGTTGGATATCTAAGCCACAAGGAAGCTTTGCACCCACTAACGCTGCCGGAACTTTTGCTCCCACAAATACATTGTCTGCACCTGTCAAAATTAAATGGTCATGACCTTGTTCTCCACAATCCACATGACAAATTTGTAAGTGTGTTCCTTCGTAGTGCTCCATTGATGTAATCTGACCAACTACTACTTTTTCTAAATTTTCTCCTAAATATTCAATGCCTTCTACTTCAAAACCAGCTGAAAACAATTTTGTCTCCAACTCTTTTGGTCCAAGGTCGATATCTACATATTCTTTTAACCAACTATATAATACTTTCATAATACCCTCCGACTTATGCCTTAAACTGTTTCAAGAATTCGATGTCATTTTCAAACAACTTGCCCATGTGATTGATTCCATATTTGAGCATTGCAATACGTTCAATACCGATACCGAATGCAAGTCCTGAATATTCAGTTGGATCAATGCCACAGTTTTCCAATACTTTGTTGTTGACAATACCACCACCCAACACTTCGATCCAGCCTGTTCCTTTACAAAGAGAGCATCCTTCTCCGCCACATTTAAAGCAGCTTACATCTACTTCTACAGATGGCTCTGTAAATGGGAAATAAGATGGGCGTAATCTCGTTTTTGCTTCATCTGAGAACAACGCTTTTACAAATTGGTCTAACATCCCTTGTAAATCACAAAGTGTAATATGTTTATCTACAACCAAACCTTCCATCTGACTAAACATTGGAGAATGGGTTGCATCACTATCTGAACGGAATACTTTTCCTGGCACAAGCACCTTAATTGGTGGTTTTTGTGCATCCATCACACGAATCTGCCCCGGTGATGTATGTGTACGAAGAAGTAAATCTTCTGTTAACCAGAATGTATCTTGCATATCTCTAGACGGATGGTCTTTCAAAACGTTTAATCTTGTAAAGTTGTGATCATCATCTTCAATCTCCGGCCCTTCGAACACATCGAATCCCATTCCTACGAACACATCAATGATCTCATTTTTAATGCATGTAAGTGGATGTAAATTCCCTGCTGACACTTCCTTTACCGGAAGGGTAACATCAATCACTTCCGCTTCGTATCGAGCCATAATCGCTTGTTTTTCAATCTCTACTTTCTTTTCATCATAAAGACTTTGCACCCAAACTTTCACTTCGTTTACAGCTTGTCCATATGCCTTTTTCTCTTCATTTGGTACATTCTTAATACCACTCATTAATTTCTGAACTTCTCCACCTTTTCCAAGATATTTCGCCCAGAATGTTGCCAATTGTTCTGCATTTTCTACTGCAGCTAATTCTGCCTGGCACTCTGTTTTGATTGTTTCCATGCTCATATACATATCTCCTTTTATAATAATATTTCTTATTACACAAAATAAAAACCCCGTCCCATAAAGGGACGAGGATTCTTCGCGGTACCACCCTAATTCCTATCAATCATAGGCTCTCGGACTGCGTAACGTGCAGCATACGTTATCTCCTACTAAACTTCAAAGATACGGCTCCCGTGGGAATTTCGATTCCTATCTGAACTAAAGGGAACTTCCAGCCAGTGATTCCCTCTCTCTGTTAGAAAATAGTGCTCTACTTAACACGTTCATTGCCTTTGTTTATTCAAAATCTTTTATCATTTTACCCACATTACTATGGATTGTCAAGTCGTTGTTCCAGCAAATGATTGATTTCCGCTCCTAAAAGCATTACATACATACAGAAATACAACCATAGCATAATCAGCACAATTGTTGTGAGACTTCCGTACAGGTTTGAAAACCCTTTGAAGATATCCATGTACACCGAAAACAAGAACGATGCCAATGTCCATCCTACCGATGTAAAAATCGAACCCGGAAGTTGATGGATGAATTTTCCACTCTTACTTGGAAGAAACCGATAGATAAACAACATGATTACAATCAAAAGACACATTACAACAACAATTCGTATGTCAATAATGAAATCAATAATATATTGAATCACCGGAATATACTTATTAACTAACAAACTAATACTATTTCCAAATCCCAAAAATACCAAGGTAATAATCATCGCCAATAAGAATAGCACGGTATAGATTGCTGCTCGAAGTCGCAAGAAAAAATAATTGCGTTTTTCTTGATAACCGCGCACACTATTTAACCCATTTGCCATGGCAAGCATTCCCCGTCCTGCCGACCAAAATGCAACCAAAACACTGATTGAAAGTGTCGTTCCCGTCTGGCGATACACTTCATTTACAATCGAGATAATCAATCCTTGAATCGTTGTTGGAAATATCTCATGCACAACGGAAATGATTGTTGCCTGGGTCAGCGGTGTGTATTGCACCAATGTCATCAGTATCATGATAATCGGAACCATAGAAAGCATCATAAAAAATGCTGCCTGGGTTGCATATGCGCTGACATGGTCACCCGCAATTTTCTCTATAATATAATTGAGTTTCTTCCATAATTCTTTCATGCTTATTCCACCTTTGCATCAGCATAGAAAAATTGCAGGATATCCTTATAGTTCTTACCGGTTTTTGCCATTTCGTTTGCTCCGTTCTGGCTCATACCGATTCCATGACCATATCCTCCTCCTTCAATTATATAAGTTTCTCCAATTTTTGCAATGGTAAAAAAAGCACTCGGCAATAATTTCGTACTATTGATTACTGTCCCGTCTTGCTTTTCAATGCGATATCCGTCTCCACCTAGTACGGTCCGAATCTTATTTTCTGTTTCTATAATTACTTCTCCTTGGCTACCTTTGATTGTAATTTGAAGTGCAATATTGCCAGTTCCTCTCTTTGTCACTTCTACATTTTCAAGGGTTCCTATTACTTTTCCTGTATTCAACTCTAATAGTTGTCGCAACACATCTTGCGGAATGTTTGCCTTCCATCGATACCAGGGAAGATCTTTTTCATATGCATTTCCCTTCTTATCGCAAATAGGAATTCCTTTTAAATATGTTTTTGTTTCTGTAATCTCACTTCCCCATGCACGGATATCTGTGGAATGTCCACTTGATGTTGAGTAATAATATGTCTTCACCACTTGTCCTTTATACCACAATTTTTTCCCCGACGTTTCTCTCACTGCTTTCGTAGTACTATCTTTTTCTCCCGAGTTCCCATACACCTGAAAAGACACACTATCATCCACATGCGCCTGGTACTCTGGATATGCAAAATTCAACATCTGACAATACGCATAACTTCTTGCACATACCGCCTGACACTTTAGTGCTTCCATTTCATAAGACGCCGGCATTTCACTTGGTACTACTCCATAAAGATATTCTTCTAAGGGAACTTCATTGACAATAACAATTCCCTCTGCTGTGGAATATAGTTCCAGTTCTCCACGATAAGAAGGCACACCACAGCCTCTTGTAAACGAAATAATTTCTATCTTATCTTCTGCTCTGATTGTTTTAATTCGAATGCTACCAGATTGAAATAAATCACTATCTGGTTTGACAGTAAATGTTTTTGTTTCTTTTTGACCATTTCCTATCATTAATCCACCCGGTGAGCGTAATTGAACTTCTGGATGTGTAATTCCTCGGAATCCATTCGTTTTCAGAACAACTCGAATCAATGGATTCTCTGAATCCGGCAAATAATCGCCATACGGAAGTATGGACTCGACTTTTGTCTGCCTAGGATTCTTCCATTTGAGTAAGCCATGTGTCATAACCACAATCAAAAAAGGGATTAAGAAAAACAATATCACCCATATGATTTTTTTCCACCTTATCCTCATCTAACTATCTCTTGTCCATATTTTTTTCTAATATATGAAATGAGAAAAAGGGATATAACAAAAAAGTTGTTTCCATGTTGGAAACAACTCTTTTTATCATTTTTACTTTAATGGATATTTTTCTGTCAATTCTGCAACCATCGTTTTCACAGTTTCAATGTTATCTTCACTTTCAATTACAAGTGCGATAGCTTCTGCAATCACATCCATATCAGCCTCTTTTAATCCTCTAGTTGTAACTGCCGGTGTTCCAAGGCGAACGCCACTTGTTACAAATGGTGAGCGTGGATCATTTGGAATCGTGTTCTTATTACATGTAATATGTGCTCTATCTAAACGTTTTTCCAATTCTTTTCCACTCAAATCTGTTCCGCTCAAATCGACCAACATAAGGTGGTTATCTGTTCCGCCTGATACAATCTTCACACCACGTTTGATCAACCCTTCACAAAGAGCTTTTGCATTCTTCATGATTTGTGCTTGATATTCTTTAAATTCTGGTTGCAACGCCTCTTGTAATGCAACCGCTTTTCCCGCGATAACGTGCATCAATGGACCACCTTGAATTCCTGGGAAAATAGCTTTGTTGAAATTAAATTTATCAGCAGCTTCTTGGTTACAAAGAATCATTCCACCACGCGGACCGCGAAGTGTCTTGTGTGTTGTTGTTGTAACAACATCTGCATATGGCATTGGAGATGGATGAAGTCCTGCCGCTACCAAACCTGCAATATGTGCAATATCTACCATCAAATACGCACCTACTTCATCTGCAATCTCTCTAAACTTTTTAAAATCAATGGTTCTTGCATATGCGCTTGCACCTGCAATAATCATCTTTGGTTGTTCTTTTATCGCAATTTGACGTACATTTTCGTAATCAATCACGCCTTGGTCATTTACTCCATAAAATACAACATCAAAGTATTTTCCTGACATATTAACAGGAGAACCATGTGATAAATGTCCGCCATGATCTAAGTTCATACCTAACACTTTATCTCCTGGTTGAAGCATTGCAAAAAACACTGCCATATTTGCTTGTGCACCTGAATGTGGTTGCACATTTGCATAGTCACATCCAAATAATTTTTTTGCTCGTTCTCTTGCTAAATCTTCTACTACGTCTACGCACTCGCATCCACCGTAGTAACGTTTTCCCGGATATCCTTCCGCATATTTATTAGTCAAGATGCTGCCCATTGCTTCAAGTACAGCTTCACTTACCCAGTTTTCCGATGCGATTAATTCAATGTGAGAATTTTGTCTTTCACATTCTGCATCCATTGCTTTGGCAACTTCTGCATCGATTAATCTAATTTTATCAAAACTCATGTTTCTCTCCTCCTAAACAAAACTTATATACAACTATAGCACAAGTTTTGGGATTGTCAAATCATTACTTTAGTGTAATCTCATATTCTTTTTCGACATACTGATTTCCACTTTGCACATAGAGAGTAAGAGTTACCTTTTCGCCCTTTTTATAATATTGTAATTCCTCATTCAAATCAGCAAGGTTGCCAACCGTTTTTCCTTCAAGTTTTGTAAGAATACTTCCTACTGGAACTTTTGCTTTCTCTGCCGCGCCTCCTTTTACAAGGGATTGTATATAAACACCTTGTGGTACACTATACCAGCTCGCCACATCCGCACCTAAATCGACACCGTAAATTCCGATTGTTCCTCTCTGTGACTCTGGAACAACTTCTTTTGCTTTTTGGTTCATTAAATTTTCCAATATATCTTCCACATCTGAAATTGGAATTGCATATCCCATTCCTTCTACAGCAGAAGCACTTACTTTTGCGGTATTGATTCCAATCACTTGTCCGTTCGCATTCAACAATGCGCCACCACTATTTCCCGGATTGATTGCCGCGTCTGTTTGAATCAATGTTCCTTCAATTCCTTCCAAGGTACGATCTAAGGCACTTACAATTCCAAGTGTTACAGACTGTCCATATCCCAATGCATTTCCGATTGCAATCGTACTTTCGCCTACTCGCAACTTTGTGGAATCTCCTAAGGAAGCTACTTTAATTTTTTTCTTTGTATCACTTTCTAACTTTGTCAATGAAACTGCAATCACAGCCAAATCTCTTTCCGCATCTGTTCCTTTAATTACCGCTTCGCTGCTTGTTCCATCTATCCAAACGACTGTAAGTGTATTACTATTTTCAACCACATGGTTATTTGTCACAATGAGTACTTCTTTTTCATTCTGTGCAATGACAATTCCAGAACCACTGCTAGGAACTTCATATCGAGTCACTCCTCCAAATGGAAATGTTTGTACTTCTTGAACACTCATGCTAGTAATTGATACAACTGAAGGCATTACTTTTTCTGCCACATCTGCCACGTTCGAAACAATGTCGATTCCAGACTGTGTCTGTATGTCTGTTGTTCCAATTGGTTCCCCTGTTTGTGAACCAATCTCCTGTTTTGTTCCAGGCGATACAATCCCCATCAAACGATCGATCACAATGTTGGTTCCAAAGAATGTGATGGAAGCAATCACTCCGAACAAGATGGCCAATGCAAGAATAATCAGCACCTTCCATATGCCTGGTTTCTTTTTCTTTGGTGTTCTCTTTTGGATATTCTTTTCCATTACTTTTTCTGGTTCGTCCAAACCAAATTCTTGTTCAAATCTATTTTCATCGTTCATAACAAACTCTCCTTTCTTGCAAATCCATGATTACATTATCAAAAAAATGTGACGAAAATGTGTTCCCTGGCATCCTAGCGGAGCTCTTTTATGTTATAAGAATTTTTCACATTTCTTATACATAAAAAAGTGGAGATGTTTGCACATCTCCACTTTTAATAATTAATCATCTAAATCAATAAAATCTAACGAGAAATTATCGAACGTTTCATCATCAAAAAATGTCTCGTCATCATCCTCTGCTTTCTGTTGTGCAAAAACTGCTCCCAATGAATCTTCCAACTCTTCTGCTGGTTTTACGACTGGTTCAATATTCTTAACGATTGGTTCTACATCAATCTTTGCTTTTTTTGGTTCTACTTCCGGTACTGGTTCTTCTGATACCGCTTCTTCTGGGAACAATTCTTTCATTCCCTCTTGCAAGTATAGATTGGTTGATAAATCAGAACCCAGTTCGTAATCATCGTCTTCATACTCCTCGTCTTCCTCTTCATTCAACTCTAAAACAAGATCTTCTTCTATCTCGTCTTCACTATTGATGCCATATTCTTCATATATTTCATCTAGCTCTGCATTTCTATTATACAATTTAACACTTAAAACAATAATGATAACAACGAACAATAAGAGTCCTAACCCTGCACCAAGAATAAAATAATCTAAATGTTCTTGTAAAAATGCATTGAATTTTCCAAACCAACCATCTGTTTCTTGTCCTGTTTGTTCTGTTTGAACAAAGAATCTTTGATACGTATTTTCTTCAATATCCATTTGATAGAACATTCTTTGTCCTTGGTCATTTAATGCGTAAACCAAACAGAATCCCGGTGTGTCATCGCTTTGCCATGCTGGGAACGTGTTTCCGCTTAATGTAGACACTTCTGTTTTCTGATATTTCTCTGGCAATACAGCATTCGAAATATTTCCCAACAATACAATGCTTGCTTCTTCAGAAATTTTAATTTCTTCATATGGATAGAAAGTTGCATTTTGCTCGTCAAACATGAACAATTGTCCAACATTATCTTCATTAATCATATATACAAGATATAAATTTTTCGTTTCATTGTATACCGCATTATATTTATCAAGAAGGATTTCTTCTTCGTAGCCTTCTGGAATTTCATTTTCTGGAACTTCCTCTGCCACATAATAAACTACTCCATTGATTTCCTCTTCCATGCTGGTTGCTGTTGCAGAGCCTGATTCAACAGGTTCTCCTGTAATCAAAATTGTAGAACTACCTTTTTGGTAATCTAAGACGTCTCCTGCTACACTTTTAATTGTGGCACTTTCTATTTTAATCACAGCGGTTCCTGCTTTTAACGCTTTGAATTTCATAAAAAATTCTTTTCTGGCACCTACATCATTGGTTGCATCACCGATATATTGAATCTTCCCGTCTGACAACTTTGTAATGCCGTCTCCACTTTGGAAGCTCAACATACTGCTATCAAAAGTCATTGTAATGTCAATTTTTCCAAAATTCCCTTTTGATTTTTGAACAACGCCCTTTACTTCCACAGTTGACCCTGTTTCAACTGCTGGACTTTTGTGATCTGTAAACATAATCTTTCCATCATTAGCTGCGTTTGATACTAATGAAAAACATGGTAACATTAAACATACTGCCAATATAGAAATGGCTACTTTTTTCATCATTTTCATCTTTGTGTCCTCTTCTCTTTTTTCTTTTGACATCTATTATATTCTACACGATTTCATATCACATGTCTAGACGTTTTACCATTATAAACAAAGAAGCCGAAGTAAGTTTCCTTACTCCGACTTTTCATTCTCTTTTTCTTATGGTGTTTCTGAACCTCCGGCAGTTCCACCGTCTTCGTTGCCGCCTTCGGTATTTCCGCCTCCGGCATTGCCACCTTCACCGTTTCCACCTCCGGTATTTCCACCTTCACCGTTGCCGCCTCCAGTATTTCCACCTTCGCCGTTGCCGCCTCCGGTATTTCCGCCGTCTTCGTTGCCGCCTTCACCGTTTCCGCCTTCACCGTTTCCGCCGTTTTCGCCGTCTTCGTTTCCGCCTTCACCGTTTTCGCCGTCTTCACCATTTTCACCGTCTTCGCCGGTGCCATCTTCATCCTCTTCATCTTCGCCCGTGGACTCAATCCGCTGCGTTCGCACAATTTCTGCGATATTAGCACTAATTCGTGCGACAGTTGATGATGGTTCGTATCCCTCTGTTCCATATAAGAACTCATGCAACATAGATACGTTCTTTTTTAAGTTTGTTGTGAATACACTACTTCCTCTTCCACGGATTGTTCCTGTCGATTGCTCAAACGGGAATCCTGAAGTCTCTGTGAATTTGTATTTCTTAAAATCTTTTGCATAAGATAATACTTCTGTCAATGTGAAGTTCGTCGCAATTCTCGGGAATAATTCATTTACAATTCTATTAATGGTTGCGAGATCCGACTTCATCGCCTTTTCGACTACTTTTTGGATAACCAAACGTTGTCTTTCTGTTCGAGCAAAATCGTCGCCCACGTTCTTACGAATTCGAGCATATGTGGTCGCCTGAACTCCATCTAAGGTTTGTACACCTGCATGAGTCAATGGATGCGGAGTTTTCCCTGCAACGCCTGCTGTTTCATACAAGTATTTGTTGACTTCCTTCCATTCTTTTTCTTTGACGTCAACTTCAATACCTCCGACCATATCTACCAAGTCTACTACTGCCGAGAAATCAACAGTTACATACTTCTTGATATTCAAGTCTAAATTCATATTCAACATATTAATCGCTTGCATTGCACCGCCGCGGCTATATGCCGAATTACATTTTTGAATCTTTCCGTTTGTCATATCTAAAAGAGTGTCACGATATACGGAAACCATTTTGATTTCTTTTGTCTTATTATTTAAACTAACAATGATGATGGTATCTGTGTTCAGATTCTTAGTCACTTCTCCCGAACGGGAATCTCCACCAAACAGAACAAAGTTGGTATATCCTTCACCAACAGACTCGTCCAAATCGTTAATCACAATTTTCTTTTCATCAATTTCCGGTGTTTGTATCTTCCCATACAGACTATATGCATAAATAACAACAGAAGCAATCGCAGTTATAAGAACTGCCCCTGCTATAAGTAAAATCTTATTTAGTAAATTCAACGACTTAAACCATCTTATAAAGCCCTTCTGCTTTCTTCTAAGTCTTCTACGTCTTCTTCTGCGTTTCATACTACTTCTCCCCAACTTATAAATGACTGGATTTTTCCCTCTCTATATAATAGCACATGATTTTCATTTTTCAATCCCATAAATCTTTTTTTGTGGAACCCTTACTTTTATCGTTTGAATTTTGAAACAATTCGCGAAAAGATTTGTACAAAATACCGAAACTCCGATTTTCTATAAAATAACACAACAAAAAGTAAATTCGGTACAATCATACACAGTGCCATCTTGAAAGCAAATGTTCCCAGAGCACCAAAGTTTACGAAATATGCAACTCCCCAAATTGTCAACGTGGAAACCACTCCCACAAAAAGGTATTTAAAAAGCATGATAAAATATTCGATCAATGGTCTTTTAAAATAATGCTTATATAAAATACGTGGTTCCACCCACAAACACACTGCTACCGTTGAGATAGTCGTTCCTACAAACACACCCAAAATTCCAATTTGTTTTACCAAAATCACAGAAAACACTAAATTAACAATAGCTTCAATCACACTCTTATATCTGTCATTCCAGAATAATCCCAAGGTTTCCTTAAAGATATTCGCTGGCATTCTGATGACGGAAAGGAAAAAGTTAAACACAATCACCAGCACAACCAGAATCGAAAATGTGTAGTCTTTTCCCAACCACAATTCTATGAACGGGTTAAACAACACGCACATACATACGGAACAGAACACTGCCAACCAAGAGGTTGCAAAAAACACATTTTTAAACACTGCATGTGACTTTTCTGTATCCTCATGATTTACCAAATTTCCAATACTTGCAGTGATGGAAGAAAAAATCAGGTTCACTGCTGCCCACAGTGCATTGATAATCATCACATAGTTGGAATACAAACCAACTGCTACAACACCTAAAAACTTCGAGATAATCAGATTGTCTGTTCCAAATACAACGAAGCTACCCAAACGGTGAAATGACATTGCCATCACACTTTTTTTAATTTCATTTTTTTCTTCTTTACTCAGTTGTTCTTTAGTCCGTTGCTTAATAAACGGGAACATCCTTCCTGCTTTGACATGAACTGCAACATTTCCAAGGACTGTCCCTAATAGTAAGCACAGGTAATAAAAAACATAATTTTTAAAGACGATCAACACCACAATCTGTGCTGCATATTGTAGAACCACAAATCCAAATTTTGTGAGGTTTACAATATAACTTTTCTGCGCAACGTTAATAATGGATGCCCGATAAGAAAGTAAATAGGTCAAGGCCATATTCAGAACGTACAACACATAAATCAATGTCAAGTTCTTAATATCCGGAACCTCTTTCATGAAATATTTCAAAAAAGGGGCCGCTATTACACCAAGCGCAAAAATGACCACGCCTATCACGGTGTATATTTTGGCATATGCGCGCATAAGAAGGGCTAACTTCTTCTCATCGTTCTCAGCCATTGGCTTATACATCAGATAAATCAATGCGGAACCTACGCCCATTTCCACCAATGATAACATAGTCAGAATGTTGACAAACAATCCGTTAATTCCTAGGTATTCTTCCCCTAAAGTCTTAATCAAAACTGTTCTGGATATAAAGTTTAACAAAATCGTCCCCAGCTGAATCCCCAAGGAAGCGACTGTATTTTTTAAGCTTTGCTCTACTCTTTGCATGTTTTTTTCCTCTTAGTTTTGAGCAACGTACCATATGAAGTCTTTTCTTTGTTCCTCACTATAGTACGATTGGTATTTTTGTGGAATTTCTGTTGTTCTTAAATAGCCGTTTTTGTCGTAGAATCGAACTGCCCGCTCATTTTTCACAGAAACACACCATATGATTTTTTCAAGAGCTAATTCTTCGAGTCCAATTCGAATGATTTCTCGCATCCCATATGCGGAGTATCCTTTTCCCATTGCACAGGCACGAATCGTAATTGCAAATTCAGCCATCTTCCATTCTTGATCGATATGCTTGAGACTTACGGTTCCCATATAGACGTCTTGGTCATCTACAATCGCCAGATTCAAATTTGCTTCATCTACTGCACTTGCTTCTATGAATGCCTGACAATCTGTCAGTTCCTTACTGGCAAAATTGGCACTCAAATGACGCACAACACTTTCGTCGTGCATCCACTCTAACATGTTTTCTGCATCTTTTAACTCCAATTTCCGTAATCTCATAATTTCTCCTGATCTATTATTTTCCTAGTACTTCTTCGTATAATGTTACATATTTCTTTGAAACCTGATCGATTTCAAAATTTTCATATGCATATGTTTTGATTTTTTCACAGTCGAACTTGGAATAGCACTGTACCATTTGTTTGATTCCTTCAACCAATGCATCTGTACTACCTCGTTCTACCACGATTGCAGTCTCTTCTGTCACCAGTGAATTGGTTCCGCCCGACTTTGTCACTACCAATGGTTTTCCAAGTAGCATCGCTTCTTGCGCAGCTACTCCTGCACTCTCAAATATGCTTGCGGAAATGCAAAAATCCATCTGGTCTACAATCGCATAAACTTTATCTTTGTCACAATTTCCATAAAATACGCATTGTTCACTTACACCCAACTCGTGAGCCATATTCACGTAATAGTCATAGTAATCACCGCCACCACAAATATGTAGTGTGATGCGAATTCCTTGGTCTGAGAGTTCTTTTATCGCTGGTATTAAATACTGATACCCTTTCACTTCTTTGTTATAGAAAGCAGCCACAATACAACAATTAATACTTCCCTCTTTTGCGTAACAACATTCTTTTGGAGGAAGTTCTCTCTGTATAATCCCGTTATGAATTACCTGGAACGTTTCTTTTTTAAAGACCTTTTGCAAACGCTCCTGTAAATTGCGAGACACGCTTACATTTGCTTTGCTGTTATGATATACAAGTTGATTTAACTTTCTTGTTTTCCAACTTTCTAATCCCATCAATTCGATTGCATTATGCTCGGTAATTACAACCGGTATATGATACTTTTTTCCAAGTAGTATGGCTAATTTTCCTGCCATTGATGCCACGTGTGCATGGATAATATCTGGCTGGAATTCTTTTAAAATCTTTTCAAAATCACGGAACCAACGAACATATTTTCCGACTTTACCGGAATAGAACCTACTTCGAAACGTCATGATTCCTTTTTCTTCTGCCATCGTAAAATCTACTTCTACGTCAGTATCAAAAGGATAATATAGCGCAACATTACAATATTTTTTTAATGCAATTGACTGTTCGTAGTGAAAGATTCCCGTGGTGATAACCTCTGCATTTGCCGGACTATACCATGTAGGAATCATCAAGATGTTCCTCTTTTTTTCCATCGTTCCTATTTCCTCTTATTTAAACGAATTAATTGCATCAACCACATACGTAATTTCCTCGTCTGTCATTCCATAATACATTGGAATGCTGAGAACGGTACGACTGATTTCTTCTGCGATTGGCAATTCTCCTTCTTCTATTTTTAACTCTTCATAACATGGTTGCATATGCATTGGGATCGGATAATGTTTCACTGTTCCGACTCCCTTTTCATTTAAATATGCTTCCAATTCATCTCTGCGCTCGCAACGAATCACAAACACATGATATACATGGTCATATGTTTCATTCGTTTTCGGCGGTAACACAATCAATGAATTTTGAATCTCATTAAAATATCTTTCTGCGATTCGTTTTCTGTCCGCATTCCAGCAATCTAATCTTGAAAGTTTCACTCTCAAAAATGCTGCCTGCAATTCATCTAAACGACTATTTGTTCCTTGGTAAATATGGTGATATTTGTAGTCAGAACCATAATTCCCCAAGGCACGTACTTTATCAATCAATGCTTTATCGTTACTTACAACGGCGCCGCCATCTCCCATTGCCCCAAGATTTTTTCCCGGATAAAAGCTAAACGCTGCGGCATGTCCTAAACTTCCTACTCTTTTTCCTTTGTATTTCGCACCATGTGCCTGCGCTGCATCTTCAATCACTTTCAAGCCATATTTGTTTGCAACTTCTAAGATACTGTCCATATCTGCCGCACGGCCTTGCAAGTGAACTGCCATAATAGCTTTTGTATTTTTTGTAATTGCTTCCTCGATTTTCGCTGGATTGATATTATAAGTTTCAATCTCTGGCTCTACAAAAATAGGAGTCGCTCCTACATAAGACACTGCCAATGCAGTTGCAATAAACGTATTTGATGGAACAATGACTTCATCTCCTTGCCCTATTCCATACGCTTTCAAAATAAGATATAACGCATCTAATCCTGTTGCAACACCCACACAATGTTGCGCATCACAATATTTCGCAAACTCTTCCTCAAAACCTAGACACTCCTGGCCTTGAATAAAATAGCTGCGTTCCATCACAGTCTCATAGGCTGCGGTTAATTGTCCCTTTAATTCTTCATGCATAGGCTTGAAGGATGCAAATGGTATCTTCATATTTTATCTCCTTAATTACTTATTATTGATAAATGCAATAAAATCATCATAATTTCGAATATAATCCGACTCATCGTATAACTCTGACGCAAGTACAAGTAGAACTGCATCTGGACTGAAATCATACATTTCACGCCAAATATCATTGGATATGTAGAGTCCTTCACATGGATTGTCTAACAAAACATCTTCCTTTTCCGTTCCGTTATCCAACATGATTTTACAACTTCCACTCACACACACCAAAATCTGCTCCAAATTTTTATGAGCATGAAATCCGCGTCTTACGCCTTCTTTTGTATCATAGATATAATAAACTCTTTTGATATCAAATGGAATGTCCTTAAATTCTTCTAATGCAACCAATTGTCCTCTGTCGTCCCCATGAGACGGAAACATATATTTTTTTATTTGCATAATTTTCCCTCTTCGTTTGGCTCCACACTTAGAACCACTTTATTTAAAAATTTTAATATGTTTTTCAACACATAGTTTTCAAAAACAAAATATAAATAATGTACACCCACACACACTACATAGATTGCAACTGCCACTACACATAGAAACAGTAACAATTTCCACACAGGTGCATTGATGAATGTTTCAATTGGTAAAAACCGGAAAAACTGATCATGTAATAAGAAGCAAGTAAACACGCCTTTTGATAAAACATTCACCACGTTACTCTTAAGCGAGATGTGTTTAAACAAAAGGAAGAAGGCCACTGCCTCTAAAATCACAAGTGGATTACAATACATCCAAGCAGTCTTTGGTAAAACCAGTTGCCATAAACTCAATAAGATGGCACATCCTACTATCACAAAAATGGATTTCAACTTACTCCATTTGATCTCTTCGATTTTAAGATAAGCTCCGATAAGATAAAGTAAAATAAAATTCACAATGGTATAACCGCTCTGGTCGCCTTCTAATCCAATGGTGTTCAGTCCTGCTAATTCTTGACCAATGACTTCTTCTATAACATCTACCAGTGTTGGCCACACGGAGAATAGCAATACGGTCACAACCATCATAATGTTTCTCTGCTTTTTGCTCATTCTTTTAAGGCATAGATTGATGTATGGCGAAATGAAATAGAGTACCACATATAAAATCACATAATAGTTAATCGGCAATAAGGCAAACAGTGTTGAACCGATTGAAAATCCAGACTTTTCAATGACGCAACCGGCCAAATAGACTCCTACTCTAAAAATCATCACTTGGATAATCAAATAGAGCGCCTTCGTAATCGGTCTTTCATACGAATTACATAGAAAATATCCAGATACCAATATAAAAATATTTACCGCAGGGATAAATAAACTTTCTAAAAACTGAAGTATGTAAGAATTGATCGTTCCATCATTTACCAACTCCAACGCATTGCCGTATCCTCCGTTAAAATGTAACACAATCACACCTAACATTGCGACAATACGCAGCAGCTCAATATTGGAATCTCTCATTTGTTTTTTCATGTTCCGGACTCCTTTACCTACATGCCCAAATACTTCTCTGCGTGTTTCTGTTCCACGCACTCATATTCTTGTATAAATTGTTGTTTTTGGACTTTTTTTCCATATAAGAATCGTTCAAAGAACAACATGTTTTTCAAAATTTTATTAACGACAACCCCTTTTTGACACATTTCATAGTATCGTTTTGCCTTTTTAATCATTCGGTTTTTCGGGTATCGTTCTTCTGCTTCCTGATAAAACGCAATCCAATCTTGGATTAAAATCTTGTTCCACTTCTGCTGTTTCGAAGTTGAAATTCCTGTTCCGTGTTCATACCAAGTCACAAACTCATCCAAGAAGCAAATTTCATGCCCATCTAACAATGTGTATGCATTCGCACAATCTTCTAAGAAAGAGACCTTTCCTTCGATTCGTTCTAGGCACTCTAGATAATACTCTCTCTCCCACGTGTAAGAAGCACCAGAAATATTATCTCCATTTAAAAACAACTGTTTCTTTATATTTTTTACATCTTTACTTTTATATGGCTCCAAAGAAAATGGACGTTGAAGCGGAACCACTTTAATTCCTTCTTCTGTCGGTTCATAGAATGCCAACTTTCCAAACATTTCTTTTGCTTGATGTTCTTCCATGAACTCCACAATGTGCTTTAATGTATGATCCGCATAGAGCATATCCCCCGGTGCAATCACACGAACATATTTCCCTTTCGCTTCTCGAAGACCTGAAATGACATTCTTTACTGTTCCACCATTTTTTTCATTTGCAACCAGTCGGTAATCTTTAAAACCACGTCCGGCAAAATAAGATTCTAACTGGTCAAAACAAGGCGTTTTTGATCCATCATCTGCAACGATAATCTCAAAGTCACATCCTTTTTGATCAAGGATGGAATTGAGTGTTGCCTTTACCTTTTCCCATATAGGATTATATTGTATCAGTACCACAGAGCACTGCTTTTGTTCCATTCCTATTCCTCCTGGCTTACACAAAGATTTTTCGGTTTCAATCGGATGCATGCCAAAATTGCAACAATTAAGATGACGCCCCAATACATCCATATTTCAAACATATCCACCCAACTGCCAAAAAAGCTTAATGCGATCGGCACCATGCCATACCCCAACACAAAAAGTAAAAATGGGTTCTTACTTTTGATATATAAGCTTTGCATAATTCCAAAAATAGCTGCCCATAAAAGCGTACAAATTACTACACCCCATTCGTGGAAGTCATAATAGAATACGCCTTGCATATTGATGGTCGGCAAATGTTCTCTCACGCGATACCATTCTCCATTATTTCGCAACTCTGTCAACTTTGGGATACGTAGTATAACGTTAAATGGATAAGCCTGTCTTGCACCCCATGTATATCCTTCTGTATGTTCTACTGCTTCATTAAAATTGTCATGACTAACGGTAAAGTAACCATATAAGAACGACACTTTTGGTGAAAGCATGCTTTCAACTGGTTCAAAATGTTGATCCAAATATTCATCTGAATATCCTCGCAGATTAGACGTAAACAAATAAACGCCTGCCATTGCAGCAATACATAAAATCAAGACCAACAATTTTTTCTTATTCAGATAAAAGATTGCTGTTGTCAACGATAACCCCGCAACAATAA
This sequence comes from Faecalimonas sp., assembly GCA_045650645.1. Classification (GTDB taxonomy): domain Bacteria; phylum Bacillota; class Clostridia; order Lachnospirales; family Lachnospiraceae; genus Faecalimonas. Next base: position 46,119 of record JAZRRJ010000028.1, read on the forward strand.
AGGTTCCTCGAGAAACCACGAGAATCGGGAATAATATAATCAAATAGAAAATACACGCCCATAAAATTGCTTTCTTCACTCTGCTCAATGGTTGCGTCTTAATGCAGTAATAACAGAGTCCCGAAATTGCGGTTGATGCAACTGCAAACATGTGAAACTTTGTATAGAAATCCAAATACGCTGTTAAGCTGCTTGAAAAAGCTGGTATAAATCCGCGAATCGCAACATTGATTAGAAAACAAGCCAATCCAATCAAAGTTACCCCTACACAGATGATAAACAACCGTTCTTCTTTTAATTTGAAATACACTCTTTTCCAGCTCAGTTTTTCAGATACGTTTTTGGTCTTTGACAAAAACTTCTCTCCAAATAAAATTCCAATTGTCGCACCGATTTGGTATACCAGATACGCCACTGCGAGTAAAATCCAAGTTTTCACTAGCCATGGTTTCTGGTACTCGTTCAATCGCATAATTGCCAATCCAATCGTGGCAATCCACACACCAGTGAATACAGCCCTCACATCCATCCAATTGCGCTCTGCAACAAGATAAACCGTAGCTGCATATAATACAAAGGCTAAAATAAGCTGTCCTACACCCAGATAAAAATGATACTTTTCATTGACGAACACACCTAGCAAAAGTGCAAAAAATCCTACGAAAGTAATGATTACATTTTTTCCCATATTGTGTTTTGAAATTGTTTTACTGAATGCTTCTGTCACAGCCTTTTGCCCTCACTTATTTCATTATTTTACAATTGCAATATATCGTTTCAATGCATCTTGCCAACTTGGCAATCTGTCAAATCCGTTTTTATCCAACTCTGTTTGGTTCATACGGCTATTCTTCGGACGTGTTGCTTTCACTGGAAATGCAGTAGAATCCACAGGATTCACTTTTACATCCATGCCAGCTTCCTTGAAAATTTCACATGCAAACTCATACCAACTACAATAACCTTGATTTGTCGCATGGTAGATCCCATATTTTTCTGTTTGAATCATGTCCACGCACAATTTTGCCAAATCGTACGTATACGTTGGAGAACCGATTTGGTCATTTACTACGCTTACTTCTCCTCGCTCTTTTCCGAGTCGAAGCATTGTCTTAATAAAATTATGCCCATTTATTCCAAAAACCCACGAGATTCGAATAATAAAATGTTTTTTCAAACGTTCTACTTCCAATTCTCCCTCATATTTTGTCTGACCATAGACATTGAGTGGTTTTCGTTCCCCATATTCCATCCAAGGCTCTTCACCTTTTCCATCAAAAACATAATCGGTCGAAAAATACATCATCGGAATATCTAACTCTTCACATACTTTTGCAATATTCGCTGGACCTTCCTTATTTACTTTTCTACAAAGTTCCACTTCATCTTCCGCTTTGTCTACAGCAGTCCAAGCAGCACAGTGGATGACTGCATCCACCTGTGCTGCTTTTATAACTTCTTCAACTTGAACGGGATCTGTAATATCCATTTCATCAATATCTACACCGATTGCCTGAATATTTCGTTCTTCACATTCTTTTACGATATCAAATCCGAGTTGTCCTTTTACACCCGTAACTAACACTTTCATATTATTCCGCTCTTCCCTTTTCAACATACATTTTTTGGAAATAATTTTGATATTCTCCTGAAAGAATATTTTGCCACCATTCTTTGTTGTCTAAATACCATTGTATTGTCTGTTGAATACCGGTATCAAAATTATACTTTGGAACCCATCCAAGTTCTGTTTCTAACTTTGTTGGGTCAATGGCATATCTCATATCATGACCTTTTCTATCTGCCACATATGTGATAAGTGATTCTGGTTTATCAAGTGCCTTCAAAATTGTTTTTACTACTTCAAGGTTTGTTCTTTCGTTGTGTCCACCAACGTTATAAACTTCACCCACACGACCTTTACGTACAATCAAGTCGATTGCTACACAATGGTCATATACATGTAACCAGTCTCTGACATTTTCTCCAGTTCCATATACTGGCAAAGATTCATCTGCCAATGCTCTCGAAATCATAAGTGGAATCAATTTCTCTGGAAAATGATATGGTCCGTAATTATTTGAACATCTACTGATTGTAACTGGCAATCCGTAAGTTCTGTGATAAGCTAATACAAACAAATCCGCTGCCGCTTTTGCTGAGCTGTATGGACTTGACGTATGAAGTGGTGTGGTCTCCGTAAAAAATAAATCCGGTCTGTCTAATGGAAGGTCTCCATACACTTCATCAGTAGACACTTGATGATATCTTTGAATTCCGTATTTATTACATGCATCCAAAAGTGTCGTTGTTCCCATCACGTTTGTTCTCACAAAGATTTCAGGGTCTTCAATACTTCTATCCACATGTGATTCTGCTGCAAAATTTACAACCACATCAAATTTTTCTTTTTCAAACAAATCAAAGATAAATTCTCTGTCTGCAATATCACCTTTTACAAATTTATAATTTGGTTTTCCCTCTACTGGTTTGCAAGTTTCTAAATTCCCTGCATAGGTTAAATTGTCTAGATTTACAATCATATCCTCTGGATATTTGTCCACCATATAATGTACAAAATTTCCACCAATGAATCCTGCTCCACCTGTCACTAAAATTTTCATACGCTTTTATTCTCCTTCATATACAAAATTACAATCACTCTCATCTAGAATCGGTCCTGTCGTATCTTTTTCAGACAAAATTGGTTCTATACCATTCAACAATCCGCCCCAATCTACCCCAATCGTAGGATCATCATATCGGATTCCACGATCGTGTTCTTTCGAGTACAAATTATCGACTTTATAACGGAATTCCACATCATCTGTCAGTGTCAGGAATCCATGGGCAAATCCCCTCGGAATAAAGAACTGTTTTTTATTTTCTGCACTTAATTCAACTGCCACCCATTGCTTGTATGTAGGGCTTCCTTTTCGAATATCTACTGCAACATCAATAACAGCTCCTCTTGTACAAGACACTAACTTCGCCTGTGCCATAGGTGCATTTTGGAAATGCAATCCTCTCAACGTTCCTTTCTGTGCACTAAAAGACATGTTATCTTGTACAAAGGTATTTGTAATCCCAATTTCCTCATATTTTTTTGTGGAATACGTCTCCATAAAATATCCGCGATGATCACCAAACACATCTGGTTCAATCACCACAACACCCGGTAATTTTGTCTCTGTCACTTTCATAATTAATCAATATACTTCCCTTCTAATACGTCTTTTAAGTATTTTCCGTATTGATTCTTTTGATACAATTCGTATGCTTTTTGAAGTTCTTCTTTTGATATCCAACCATTCAAATATGCAATCTCTTCTAAACAAGCAATCTTTCTATGTGAATGGCTTTCGATTGTATGTACAAAGTTTGTAGCATCTACCAAAGACTCATGTGTTCCTGTATCAAGCCATGTAAATCCTTGACCCAACAAAGTAACTTCAAGGTCTCCATTCTCTAAATAGATACGGTTCAAATCTGTGATTTCTAATTCCCCACGTGCACTTGGTTTAATGCTCTTTGCATATTCAACGACTCTTTCATCATAGAAATACAATCCGGTAACCGCGTAGTTTGACTTTGGTTGTTTTGGTTTTTCTTCAATGGAAATTGCCTTTCCTTCCTCATCAAATTCTACAACTCCGAAACGTTCTGGATCATCTACATAGTATCCGAAAACTGTTGCACCTTTTTCTTTCGCAGCAGCCATTCTCAAACGTTTTGTCAATCCATGACCATGGAAAATATTATCTCCCAGTACCATCGCACAGCTATCACCGTCGATGAATTCTTCTCCTAACAAAAATGCCTGTGCAAGTCCATCTGGAGATGGTTGTACTTTATATTGCAAATGCACACCAAATTGACTTCCATCACCCAACAATTCCTCAAATCTAGGAGTATCTGTCGGTGTAGAAATAATTAAGATTTCTCGGATTCCCGCATTCATCAAAATGCTTAATGGATAGTAAATCATTGGTTTGTCATAAATTGGCAACAATTGTTTACTTGTTACTTGTGTAAGCGGGTAAAGACGCGTTCCACTACCGCCTGCTAAAATAATACCTTTCATACTTGCACCTCCGCATTGTTTTCTTATCCTAAAAGGATTTGACATATTTTTCTAGACAACCCTTTTTTGAATATATGATGTTTTCTATAAAAAGAAATTCGTTTCCATTTACTTGTTTTAAAAATTTGTGAGTATTGATAAGTTAATTGATACGTTTCCTCATCCAACTCATCTTTATAAAGTCTTGCGACTTCTTCTGCTTGTTTCGCTGTATCCATCAACGACTTTTTGATATCGCTATTTTTTAGTTTTGCTAAAAACAAGGAGATTCCATATCGCTTTGCTCCTACGGAATTCACACCGTGTTGTCGATATAGCATCGTCGGACAATCCACAAATCCAATGCTTCCTTTCGCTGCAGCGATTAATGCCGCAATCCAGTCATGCATCAAAATCTTGTCCATTTCCATCTCTCTCTTTAACAGATGAACCAACTCTTGATTTAACATCGTTGTACATCCCGTAACGGAATTTTGAATCAGCAAATCATTATAGTTTAACTTCTTGTTCAATTTAGAATACTCAAAGAAGGATTCTCCCATAATATTTAAGTCTTTGTCTACAACTTTCAAGTCCGTATGTACCAAGACTGGAATTCCATCCCTCTCCTGCTTCTTCATCTCTTCTAAAGTCAAAGAAATCTTATTTGGTAGCCATACATCATCTTGATCACAACACATGACATATTTACAAGTGCTGTTTTGAATCAAATTCATAAAATTCAATTTTGCAGAACCGAATCCAACTTCATTTTTCTTTACAACAAATTTTTCTGGAAATCTCTCTGCATATTCTAGAAGGATTTCATACGTACTGTCTTTCGATGCATCATCACATGCACGAATCATCCAATTCTCATAATCTTGATTTAAGATTGAATCAAGCTGCTCTCTGATAAATTTTTCGCCATTATATGTTGCCAACAAAATCTCAACTGTTTCCATGATTTATCTTTCCTCATCATTTAATTGTGCAAAAAAGGCCTCTTTCGTAAACTTTTCTTCGTAGAGTTTCTTTACACGTGTTCTCATCTGAAGATAATCGTCTATCTTCATTTTTCGAATTGCAGTTACATAATCTGCACACTCGTTAAAACCAATCTGATACTCGTCCACAAAGGAAGACGTATCTCCTTTGATATTATTAAGGATCGGTAGTTGTGCCCTAAAATAATCCAACGACTTCATGGTTAATCCAACACATACCGTAGGCTTCATAATATTCAATCCAAAATGACACTGATCAAAAATTTGTTGTTTTTTTTCATCGTCATAGATGGTTCCATGGTCGCAAACGCACACCTCTTTTGCTCTGAGAAGTTCTAAGAACTCCTCTTTTTTCTCGCCATTTGCAATCAGATGAAGCTTAACTGGTTTATCTTCCTCTATCCGTTTACAAATTTCGACAATTTTCTCCATATCTATAATGTTATTTACTGAACCTAAATAACATAAATCGATTTGTTCTTCCGAGAGATTCGGTTTGCTTTCCATACTTTTACTTGCTTTTGACCAATATAAGATCTTATGACCTTCTTGCTTTTTAACGCCTAACACATCCTGATACAAACCACATTCGTAATAAATCGTATCTGCACAATCCAAATTCTTATCTCTTAAATTTTTCCATACAAGAAATGGCGGCGTTTTCTTAAATCTCTGAATCGGCATAGTTTCCGGCCACAAATCAATCAAATCGAAACATAGTTTTACGTTTGGATGTTGTTTTTTATAGCGTTTTGCCTCTTTGGCAAGCGCATTTGCTGGCAACAACACATGCAATAAATCCACATCCATTTTTTTAATTTCCTTAAAGGCATCTTTTGCAAATACAACATGTGAATACAATCGTTGTGGCGAGATGTTTTTGAAATAAGGTTTTGTTTCTACATACACATACCCTTCTCGTTCACATTCCACAAACTTTTTACTCGCATGAATAAAATCGGTTAATACAACAGTTGTATGATAGCCTTTTTTTTCGTATGCCTCTTTTAATAACTCTATTCTTTCAAGATAAGAATAGGAACTACTGACAATAATTGCCTTCATCCATTACTCCTTCTTTTCACCCACGGCATGAAAGATATATTTCTTTTCACTATCGCCTTGGCTAAATGCTTCTGTACTATCTGATTTCAAGAACACAATTGCCGTTTGAAAGAGAAGTTGTATATCACGAAAGATACTGTATTGTTCAATATACAACAAATCCATCATCAACTTATCTTTTGGTGTAGTATTATATTTACCTGCCACCTGCGCATATCCGGTCAACCCAGCTTTTACACGTAAACGATATCTGAATTCTGGCAATTCGGCTGTGTATGCCTCGACGTTCTCCATCATCTCCGGTCTTGGACCCACAAGACTCATATCCCCTCTCAATACATTAATTAACTGTGGAAGCTCGTCCATTCGAATCTTCCTGAGAATTTTTCCCGGTTTTGTAATTCGATCATCATCATCGGTAACAGATCGATTCTCTACATTTACTTTCATTGTTCGGAATTTGTACACCTTGAAAACTCTTTCATTAATAGTCGCTCTATCCTGCTTAAAAAATACTGGGCCACCATCATACAATTTGATAGCCAATGCACTAATTAGCCAAATCGGACTTGAAACAATCATCATTCCTAATGAAATTACAATATCCATACATCTTTTAAAGATTCTTTGTTCCATGGTTAATCCATGAACATTATAATTCACCACGGAAATGTCATCCAAAAGATAGTACTTCGAACTCATTTCCACAACATCTTCAATTTCAGGATTGAAATAAACATTCTTACGTGTTTTATAACAATATTTTACGATCTCACTTCTTCGATTTGTCGGCACATCGTACAAGAATACCGTGTCTGCTGATTCTAATTTCCCCAGCAGTTCTGGTTCCCTGTAATCGTAAATTTCTGCAATCTTATATTGCTTTTTAAACTTCTTAATTCCTTTTACAATTAAATCTAAACTTTCTTGTGACGAGGTTACAATATAACAATTTTCTGGTGCATGTATTTTGAAGAAAATAAAATTTCCCACATATGCGAAACAGATAATAACCACTACCTGCAAGAGCATCGCCAACAACAAGTGACCGATACTGATAAATCGTAACGCTTTGACACTTGGTTCAATCGTATTCATGACCATCAACTGTATATATGTGATGATATCTGTAAAGATTACTGCCAGTGACATGGAATAAATAATCGGTTTACTTTTTCTTCTTCCTACGTCATATTTTCCATAAATCGTTATAAACAGCAGCCCAACGATAATATAAGTACTAAACGTAATACCCATTGTTCTCGAAACTTTTATCAACGCCGGGTTTTCAGGTGACAATGTGATAATAAAGATTGCCATTAATATTACGTAAAGTATCATTTTTACTAAAAACCACATCATTGTTTCGAAACGTTTTATTCTTTTGCGCATGATATTTCACCTTACTTTATCTTTCATACTACTTTCTAATAAACCATAAGAAAATTCCATCATTTTCTAAATTAGTATATCCAATTTATTATATAGTAATTGTACCTTTTTGTCAAAATTGAGGATTTAATTCCATGTAGTTTTCCCAGCATATGTATATGCGATATAGCTCTTCCCTCGATTGATGGAAAGCTCATTTCCATTCACATCATAGAACTTCAAATATCCCGACTCTGTTCCACCAACTTTGGACCAACGAATTTCCTGCATTGCGCCATTTGAAAAATAATATCCTTTTGCGCTACTTGAACCAGCCCAATTCAAACTTTTGTGTCCACCTTCATCACGCACACTGATACTCGTCTCTAGTACAAACACATTCGCAAACGATAATTGTTCTCCCGTTTTTCCATCGATGTGTCTGTTTCCATTGATTGTCTTGTGGTACTTTCCATTTTCTTCGTTGTAAGTAAATCCTGCGCTTGCAGCTCCAAACTTAATGCTAACTGTACCGCATTTATCACCTGTCGGAGTTACTTTTTCGCCCATAGGGCAAAAATGAAATGCCGTACCTTTTTTAGAATCAAGTAAGTCTGTTCTTTTTCCCGAATTTGCCAAGTGCGACGCAAATTGAGAACCTTTAAAATATCCCGTATGTTCCAAGGAATATCCTGCACTTCTTCTTCCCGAATCTCTTCCAAACAGTCCGTCTTTATTATTCGTCCCATCGTATCGATCCATTTTGAGCGAAGAAACATAACTCGTCACTGTAGGATCCATTCCCCAATGAACATAAAAAGCATCAAATCCTTTTGCTACTGCTGGATAATAGTAACGACAACTACGAATAGCACAGATATCCGGCATTTGTGTATAATCCGCATAGAGTGCCATTAACCTTGTCAAATCTCCTTCCACCGGCATTTCAAAAATCACATCTGCTTGAGCAACTCCATATTGCGGAAGCGCTTCTTTGACATTGTTAATCATAACCGCTACTGGTCTTTTCCCAATGGCTTCTGGTGTTAAATCCAATTCACCAGTCAATAAATTTTCATTCTTTGGCGATTTTGCTTTGCCGACGTTTGGAAGTTCATTTTCCAACACCGAATTTTCTGCAATCGTAACCTTTGCTTTATCTGCTTCTTTTTCACCACATCCACACAATAAAATCGCCAATATCACCATACACAACAAGATTTTTTTCATTTGTCTTTTCCCCTTCGAAAACAGAATAGTGAGGACCAAGAATTCTCCTTGGTTGCCTCACTTACATTCAAAATAATTTTTTTGGATATACGCCAGCATCTGCTAACCCTCTGATCGAAGACACTACCGCTTCTTTATCCTCTTTATATGTAATTCCAAACCACTTCTCGTTGGAATCTATAACTTTAACATCTGCATCTTTCGCACAGACTAATCCTTCCACAATCGAAGGAAGTAAATATTCTTCTTTGGTGTAATCATTCGATACAAGTCCACACAAAAATTGTTCAAAACCATTTTCTAACACTTCAAAAATTTGCGTAGAAAATCCCCACATATTCATGGAAACAGGTGTCTTAACATCGATGAAAACTTCTCCATTCTCTTTGAAAACAGCTGCACCGTTCTCTGTTTTAATGATATTCCTTGTTTCAACAATATTGACAAGCATGTGGTCATCGTCAACCTGACACAAACCTCTTGTAACGCCTCCGTTATCACTTAACGTATTCTCTAACACATAGCTTATCATACCGATTTGCAACTTATCGGATTCCTTCTTCTCTGAAACAAGATATTGATACCCCACCACAAATGCGTTTTTCCCGTAGTAATCATCAGCATTAATTACTAAAAACGGTTCATTTACAACCGATTTGCAACACAAGATCGCCTGCCCTGTGCCCCATGGTTTGGTACGTTCAACAAAAACCGATTGATATGGCGCTGGAATATCATCAATCTCTTGATATACATATTCCACCTTCACAACTTTTTCAATTCGATTCCCGATTCTTTCTTTAAAATCTTTTTCCAAAGATTTTCGTATTACAAATACAACTTTATTGAATCCGGCATTTATCGCATCATAGATAGCATAATCGATAATTAATTCTCCATTTGGTCCTACAGGTTCTAATTGTTTGATTCCGCCACCAAAACGACTACCGATTCCTGCTGCCATAACAACCAATGTTGCATTTTTCATACCTTATCCCCCTGTTTCTTCGTTCTTACTCTCCTAAACCTTCTTCTATAATCTTTACGATGGTATCCAATGCCTCTTGCTCGTCTTCGCCCTCGCAGATTAATTCAATCTCATCACCACGTTTAATACATGCACCGAGTACACTCAATAAACTTTTCGCATTTGCCGTGGTTTCTTTAAATTGAAATGTAATCTTGCTCTTAAATTGCATTGCAGTTTTACAAAAGAACCCCGCTGGTCTCAAATGTAAACCAGTCGTGTTTTTAATTATAACTTTTTGTGTTACCATTGCATTCTCCTAATTTCTTATTTTTTGCTCAGTGTAATCTTCACGGTTGTTCCTTCATTGTAAGTGCAATCTTTTGGTAATTTTGTGATTGTTACAACGACATCGTATTTTCCTGTCGTCTCATATTCAGTCAAATCAATTTGCGCCACAATCTCATCTTGTGTCAATGTCTCTAGTACTTCTTGTGGTCCTGAGAATGTAAGTTCTACCTCTTCTTCTTCGTACTTAAGTTTATACTCTTGCGGATTGACAACTTGAATTGCCCTTGTTGCAAGTCGAATGGTCTTGGTGCCAGTCTTCTCAATCAAAATACGAACAGCGATCTGACTTGCTCTTTCATCCGCAAGTGTAATGCCTTCTGGTAAAAATTCTTTAATATCGATTGTCAACTCTGCGTCTTCTGAGATATTTTTATTTGCCAAAGCATTTGAATGTATGTTTAATTGTGAAAGGTTTTCAAGTTTATCTGGATTGCCAATCACTTCAATTGTTTGTGGTTCGACTTCAATACCTGTGAAACGATATCCTTTTGCCGGTTTAATTGCAGAAGTATCAAAATTCAAAGTAATCTTCTTTGTTTTCCACAAATCAACACTTACGGTTACACCATTTTTATCACAATTGCTACTCAAAAGTTCTTTTCCCATGAGATTATCTGCTGCATCATAATATAACAATTCTGTTTGAATTTCCGCATCCACAGAACCTTTATTCTTATCTTTCAGTTCAGATACATCTACTTTTGCTACTACTTTGCTGATCTTCCCAATCAACGATTCAGGGCCACTGACATCTACGGTTTTCGGAGACACGGACATCGTACCTACTGCGAATCCGGCACGCGGTGTACCCACAGCAACTGCTGTGATTGGAAACGTTTTCTTCTGTGTATTCTCTACTTTCAACTGTATGTTTTGTGGATTTGAGCTGACTTCCTCATAATCTCCCTCAAATCCGTTAATACTAATTCTAATTGGTACAGAAGTATCCTGCATTTCGCGCAAGTCTGCCGTTGCTACCACATCTTTTTTCTCAATTGCAGCCAGGACTTTTCTTCTCGCTTTTACGGTTACGACTATCGATTGTGTATCATCTAAAATCTGATAGCTTTTTCCCGCATTTGTAATCACTTCTGCATTGGTAATCGAAACACTAACATTAAACTTTTTTGTACTGATTGGATCATCAACATTTAATACAATCCACCACAGGAGAGCCGCAAAAAGTACTGCTAAAATTTTGAGACCGAGATTATTTTTCAATCTGTCTTTCATCATTGCGTCTTCCTTTCTTTAATACATATTTTTTAGGCTTTTCATCTGAATTTGTTTTTATTTGAAGCAATTTTTCTTTTAATTCACCCTGTGTATTTACACGAACAAGTTCTCCTCCGATTGCATAAGAAACATTTCCTGTTTCCTCCGAAACACAAATTACCAGTGCATCACTCGCCTCGCTTGCACCTACTGCTGCTCGATGTCTGGTTCCCAACTGTTTGCTAAGCTTCATGTTCTCAGACAATGGCAAATAACAAGTCGCGGCCACAATACGATCGCCACGGATAATGATTGCCCCATCATGTAATGGTGTATTGTGTTCAAAAATATTCATCAACATTTGCTCTGACACAAGACAATCCAATGCAATCCCTGTGTTTTCATATTCTGCTAATACAATTTCTTTTTCCACTACAATGAGTGCCCCTGTTTTCACTTTTCCCATTTCATAACATGCAGATACAATTGCATCTACTGTTTGGTCTGTGATTTTTCCTGAAACTCGATTCACATCAAACGGAAGGAATGCACTCAAAAAATCTCTTTGTCCAAGTCTCTCTAACGCTTTTCGAAGTTCCGGTTGGAATACAATAATGGCTGCCGTAGCCAAAACGCCAATCGAATTCTTTACAATCCACAAAATTGTATTCATTTGGAAAACAGATGCAAGCAGAATAAAGACAGCGAGTACTGCGATTCCTTTTAACAGCGCCCATGCTTTTGTGTTTTTAATCCATATCATAATATGGTATGCCAAAACCGCGATAATAACGATTTCGATAATATCCGTAATTTTCAATTCTGGTAAATACCAGCCACCCAGGTGGGTGTTTAAAAACTCACGAATTGTCTGTCCCATTCTGTCACCTCCATTCTATCTTTCTTGCTTCAATTCTTCGTCAATAATTCTTTGAATTTCTGAATCTTCTTCTCTTTGTTTTGCTAATCTTTCTTCTTTTTCAGCTTGTTCTACTTTTTTAATCTGTTCTGTATCAATGACTCCTGTTTTTTGTCTCTCATTAATACGTTTCACCGTTTTTTCTGGAATGGCAACAGATACCTTTGGAACTGCCTTCACATAATAGTAATATTCATCATCTTCAAACTGAAGATATTCCGTTCTCGTATACGCCACGGAAAAGATAAATAATTTTATAATCAATGACACAACAATTGCGGCAACACTTCCTAATATGAGGGAAAGATAGGATATCTTAATTTCCATAATAATATATCCATATGCCATGACATTTATGTTGCCCAGCACACCTGCCACAGTCGCAATTTCCCAAGAATAATCTACAGACAATTTGCGAACGCCGTATACCAACAGCAATGTGACTGCAAATGCAACAATTGTACACCACATTTCTGGGTCTGTTAAGATTTTTTGCGCATATCCTACACACTGTTCTAACAACTCTGTTTCTCCTGCAGCTTGAAGGAATGTCGCGTTATTTTCTACATATTCAACCAAATAATGCACCATGATTCCTGCTGAAACCGGCAAGATATAAATTGGTCCACCGATTAAGCCCAATACGATTGGTATCACGATTGGTATGTTCAACATAAATGCAACTGGAATAATCGCCAACAGAATAAGTCGTTTTGGTGCATATCTAAAATAGAGTGCATAAAACACAACAAACATTGCAAAGGCTACGATTGCCATTCCAAAGGATACCGTCAGAATCTGGAACAGAATCACAAAACTTGCAAGTATTACGGTGAATGGTATCGGCAACAACATACAGATAACGGACAAAATCACTGTCATAATCGGGTTTGATGCAATTGGAGAAAATCCAATATGTTCGCTAATATATGTAAACGTCAAAAATGCTAAAACAAATTGACACACCTTGTCTACATATTTGGAATACTTCCCATAATATTTCATAAGATAGCCTTTGATTTCTAAGATTTTACTCATGTTTGGATTCCTCCTCGTACATTTTTTCTAATGTTGCCAAATCTTTCTTAAAGTCTTTTACACGATAATGCGCCTTGGCATGTTTCTTTCTGTAGTGATGTCTCACCTTTATAATATAAATAACCATTAACGAAAGATATCCTGCTCCTAGAACAGCCCATACCATCAACCCTTGTTGTTTCGTCATCTCACTTAAAATCACACGGATAAATGCCATATAAACAAACACAGCCATGACAACATAGGCAATGGTCATCCATAAAATCGACCATATCGTATTCCCATTGATATATGCGCTTCTTGATTGCGAACTAATTCGAATCTCTTCAGCGCCTTCTTTTGACTCATAAAAAGCGAGTTTTACCATATGTTTTACTCGTTCTTCATTTAACATAAGTATCACCTCTGCACATAGTTTTCCTAATATAATATCATTAGTTATTATAGCACAATTTCAGAAACCTTGTCCAATACTAATGGTTAAAAAGAATACTTTTTGAGCACCTTTTTTCGTCAGGCATTTTGCCATCTCATTGATTGTGCTACCCGTCGTATAAATATCATCAATAATCAATATATTTTTCGACTCATCCCTCATTCTTTTTACAACAAAGGCACCTTTCACATTTTTCTTTCGGTTTTTATTTTCCAAGGCTTTTTGTGGCTTCGTATTCTTTTTTCGAACCACGCCACTCTCATCCACAGGGATTTGCATTTTCTTCCCTAAGTACTTTGCCAAAACAGCCGCCTGATTATATTTTCCATAAATTCTTCGATTGTGGTATTTGAATTGATAAACAGACCACCTCACCGGACCTTTGTGTAACCATACACTTTTTCCCTGTTCAAAAAAGAAAGTTTGTCCTTCACAATCAGAACAACATTCTTTTTCTTCATAATGGATTGGTTTTCCGCATATTTTACAAACCGGTTCTTTCACATACTCTATTTCTTTTTCACAAACAAAACACCTGCTGCTTTTGTTGATTTTTCCGCAAAAGCAACAGGTATTTGGATATAAAAGTTCGAGACAACGTTCCCATATATTCATGTATTTTCAGACTCTCTATGCCATCGCAGATATGCATTCTGCCAAACTGGTATAACGGTTGTTTTCATTCGTATTCTGAACCATTTCTCGGAATACATCCTCAGACCCGACAATCGTAACACACTTTCTCGCTCTCGTCACTGCCGTATAGATTAGATTACGGTGATACAGCTGTCTTGGTCCTTGTAACAACGGAATGACTACTGCCGGATATTCGCTTCCCTGCGATTTGTGTATGGTGACTGCATAAGCCAACTCTAATTCATCCAACAGCTCAAACGGATACTTCACTACTTTCTTTTCTTCAAATTCTACTTGGATGGCTCCATTGAATGTATCGATCTCAACAATTCTCCCAATATCCCCATTAAAAACACCGAATCCTTGGTCTACCACGAGTCCGTATTTTGTAGCGATTTCCCACTCTAATTGGTAATTATTTTTTATCTGCATTACTTTATCGCCTACTCGGAAGATCTTATCCCCATACTCCTTTTCTCCTTTTCTAGGATCTGGCGGATTCATGTATTGTTGCAAAATTGTATTCAGTCTCTCTACTCCCAAAAGACCTTTTCTCATCGGTGTTAACACTTGAATATCATATGGCTCTGCATTCACATATTTCGGCAATTTTTTCTGAATTAAAGTCAGACACACACTGATAATCGCATCTGCATGATCTCGCTTTAAGAAGAAGAAATCTTGGCTTTTATTGTCCAACACGACTTCTTCTCCACGATTGATTTTATGTGCATTCACGACGATATCACTCTGCCCTGCTTGACGGAAAATCTTCGTAAGTTTTACGACTGCAAAACATTGTGATTCAATCAAATCTTTCAACACGCTTCCCGGTCCAACAGACGGTAACTGATCCTGATCTCCCACAAAAACCACTCGCGTTCCTACCACGATTGCTCGCAATAAAACGTGGAACAATGGCAGGTCTACCATCGACATCTCATCTACTATAATCACATCTGCTTCTAACGGATTTTCTTCATTTCTACCATAGTGCATCCGATGATCGTCTTCGTCCGGAATGTGGTTCATTTCCAACATTCTATGGATGGTTCTTGCCTCATATCCTGTCGCCTCGGTCATGCGTTTTGCAGCTCTACCAGTCGGCGCTGCCAAATGGATACTCATGCCCTCACTTTCAAAGAACTGAATCATGGTATTGATGGTTGTCGTCTTTCCTGTTCCAGGACCACCTGTCAAAACAACAATTCCATTTCTTGCCGCTGCTATCACAGCCTGTCTTTGCATATCATCCAACTGAATCTTCGAACTTTTTTCTATCTCGTAAATTCTATTTGTCACTGCAACATCTGACACATCATATTTCACATTGAGATCACACAACATTTTTGCAGCGTTCAGCTCCATATAGTAGTATTGCGCCGCATAGATATGTTTCTCATCTTCTCTTTGCTTGATGACTACTTTCTTTTCTATTGACAAATCCAATAGTTGTTGCGAAAGATCCTGTAGTTCAATTTCCAAAACTTGCTTTGTTCGTTCTAACAGTTCTGACTCTGGCAAATAAATGTGCCCTTCTGTTGTCGCCTGTAAAAGTGCATACACAATTCCGCTTCGAATGCGATAGTCGGAATCTACACACACGCCCATTTTTTTCGCGATTTCGTCTGCCGTTTTGAAACCTACTCCTGGAATTCGATCTGCAATCTGGTACGGATTTTCTTCTAATACACGGTATACTTTTTGTCCGTAATACGCATAAATCTTCGCAGACAATGAAATCGAAACACCATATTTCTGAAGATAAATCATGGCCTTTCTCATATCCTTCTTTTCTTCCACCTGCTGCGCGATTTCTCTCGCTTTCCGTTCTCCAATTCCTTGTACTTCTGTCAAACGCTCTGGTTCTTCTTCAATAATACGGAAGGTGTCGCCCTTAAATTTTCGCACAATACGCCCAGCAAAAACCACACCCAAACCTTTAATAGCGCCCGAACCCAAGTAGCGTTCAATGGACATCAAATCCTCCGGCTCCAACAGTTCGTAAGAACTCACCTGTAACTGCTCACCGTACACATTATGACTTTTATATTGTCCAGAGACTTTTAGCATTTCACCTTCTTGAATACACGCAAATGTCCCGACACAAGTCACTTCACCATCTTCATTTGACAATTGAAACACGGTATAACCATTGTCTTCATTTCGAAACACAATGTGCTCTACATAACCTTTGATTTCTTCCACTTTTTCCTCCAAACGTAAAGGGCTGTCTAACAAGACAGCCCCACATTTTACTTTCCACTCATAAACTCTACAAATTGACCGGTTCCAATTGCAACTACTTTCATTGGGTCTTCCGCTGTCATTGTATTGATACCTGTTTTTTCTTCAATCAATTCTTCCAGTCCACGAAGCAATGCGCCGCCTCCGGTAAGAACAATTCCTCGATCCAAAATATCCGCAGACAATTCTGGTGGTGTTCTCTCCAACACTGCAATTACAGCCTCTACAATCTGTGCTGTTGTTTCTCTCAATGCTTCTTCTGTCTCAGAAGATGTCACTTTTACTGTTTTTGGAAGTCCTGTTACAAGGTTTCTACCTCTTACTTCCATCACTTCATCTTCTACTAATGGATAGGTTGTACCAATCTTAATCTTGATATCTTCTGCTGTACGTTCTCCGATTAACAAATTATGTTTTTTGCGCATATAACGTACAATCGCTTCATCAAAGTCATCTCCTGCGACTTTGATAGAAGTATTTACTACGGTTCCTCCAAGTGAAATAACTGCAATATCAGAAGTACCACCACCAATATCTACAATCATGTTTCCACATGGTTTCGCAATATCAATTCCAGCTCCAATTGCTGCAGCCACTGGCTCCTCAATCAAATGAACTTCTCTCGCACCCGCTGAAAATCCTGCTTCTGTAACCGCTTTCTTTTCAACTTCTGTCACACCACTTGGCACACAAATACTAATGCGAGGCTTTTTGAAAAGTCGAATGCCCACTGCTTTTTGAACAAAATATTTAATCATTTTTTCTGTGACTGTATAATCCGAAATAACACCTTGTCTCAAAGGTCTAATCGCAATGATATTTCCTGGTGTTCTACCAAGCATCAATCTTGCGTCTTCACCAATCGCTTTGATTTCATTTGTATCTCTATCAAATGCTACTACTGAAGGCTCTTTTAAAACAACGCCTTTTCCTTTTACATATACCAGCACACTGGCTGTTCCTAAATCAATTCCGATATCCGTTACTGACATCTGATTTCTCCTTTCATTTCCCCTATCAATTTCTTTATCTTATGTCTTTCTTCCCACACCTATTTATTATAATTGAATTCCCTATAAATGGAAAGGGGTTTTTACAAAATTTAGCATCTCGCTTTTTCTAATTCACGTTTTAAATACTGTCCCGTGTAAGATTTTGGGTGTTTTGCAATCTCTTCCGGTGTTCCTGTTGCAAGAATCGTTCCGCCCTTATCTCCACCTTCCGGACCGATATCTATGATATAATCTGCAGTCTTAATTACATCTAGGTTGTGCTCGATGACAACGACTGTATTTCCTTCCGCTGTTAGTCTGCCTAAAATTTCAGTCAATTTGTGCACGTCTGCAAAGTGGAGTCCGGTAGTCGGTTCATCTAAAATATAAATTGTTTTTCCAGTACTTCTCTTGCTCAATTCTGTCGCAAGTTTGATACGTTGTGCTTCTCCACCGGACAATGTCGTAGATGGTTGTCCCAGTTTCAAATACGACAACCCTACATCATACAGCGTTTGAATTTTTCTTCGTATACTCGGTACATTTTCAAAAAAGTGCAATGCTTCTTCTACCGTCATGTCCAGAACATCATAAATGCTCTTTCCTTTATATTTCACTTCCAATGTTTCTCGATTATAACGCTTTCCACCACACACTTCACAAGGAACATATACATCTGGAAGAAAATGCATTTCTATTTTCAAGATTCCATCTCCTGCACATGCTTCACAACGACCACCTTTTACATTAAAACTAAAGCGACCCTTCTTGTATCCGCGTGCCTTTGCATCTGAAGTCGCTGCAAACAGGTCTCGTATCATATCAAAAACTCCCGTGTAGGTGGCAGGATTTGAACGCGGGGTTCTCCCAATCGGAGACTGATCGATATTGATAATCTTATCCAATGCCTCTGTTCCTTCTATCCCAACGTGTTTTCCTGGAATGGTTCTTGCCCGATTCAACTTTTTCGCCAAGCTCTTATACAAGATCTCGTTTACAAGAGAACTCTTTCCCGAACCAGAAACTCCCGTAACACAGGTCAAAACTCCCAACGGAATCTCTACATCAATATTTTTCAAATTATTTTGTGCAGCCCCGACAATCTTCAAGAATCCTTTTGGTTCTTTTCGTTCTGACGGAACCGGAATCTGCAGACGCTTACTCAAATAGGCACCCGTAATCGATTCCTCGCATTCCATAATCTCTTTTGCAGTTCCTGCCGCAACAATTCTTCCTCCGTGTTCTCCCGCACCAGGACCAATATCTACGATATGGTCTGCGGCAAACATCGTATCTTCATCATGCTCTACTACAATCAAGGTGTTTCCTAAATCTCTTAAATGCTTAAGCGTTCCCAAGAGTTTGTCATTATCTCTCTGATGAAGCCCAATACTTGGTTCGTCCAAGATATAGGCAACACCAACTAATCCCGAGCCAATCTGTGTTGCCAAACGAATGCGCTGCGCCTCTCCTCCCGACAAACTTGCTGTTGCACGGGATAATGTTAAGTAATCCAATCCTACATCCATCAAGAAGCGAACGCGTGCTTTGATTTCTTTCAAAATCTGTCCACCTATCATCTGCTGGGTCTGCGTCAATTCTAATTGTTCCAAGAACTGTGTCATTTTTTCAATGGATAAGTTTGTTACTTCCGCAATATTCTTATCACCTACAGTCACTGCAAGCGCGCTCTTTTTCAAGCGCTGTCCTCCACATTCGTGACATGGCGTAATGCGCATAAAACTTTCGTATTCTGCCTTCATCGTCTCCGAAGCAGTTTCGCGATAACGTTTCTCCACATTGCGAATCAACCCTTCAAAGGCGATATCATAGTATCCCTCTCCGCGTTGCCCCACGTAGTGAACTCGCACTGTTTCCCCATTCGTACCATAAATCAATAAATTACGAACATCTTCTGGATAATCTTTGAATGGTGTATAAAGAGAAAATTTATATTTTTCTGCCAACGCATCAAGAATCGAACGGGTAAAACTCGTCTCATCAGTACACGACTGCCAACCGAGCACCACAATCGCACCTTCTGCAATACTAAGGCTTGGGTCTGGGATCATAAGGTCAATGTCAAATTCCATCTTATATCCAAGTCCAAAACACTCCGGACAAGCTCCAAATGGATTGTTGAACGAAAAGCTACGCGGCTCTATCTCTTCAATACTTACGTTACAATCCGGGCAGGAAAAACTTTGACTAAATCGAAGCGTTTCTCCGCCTATGACATCCACAAGCAACAAGCCTTCTGCCAAAGACAATACATTTTCAATAGAATCTGTCATACGTTTTTCAATGCCTGGGCGTACCACCAAACGGTCCACAATAATCTCTATGTTATGTTTGATATTTTTATCAAGTGGAATCTCTTCCGTAAGTTCATATAGATTTCCATCCACACGAACACGAACATATCCACTCTTCTTTGCGCGTTCAAAGAGTTTCTCATGGCGTCCTTTTTTTCCACGTACAACCGGAGCCAAAAGTTGAATCTTAGTTCCTTCTTCCAGTTCCATAATATGGTCCACCATCTGATCCACTGTCTGCTTTTTAATCTCTCTTCCGCATACAGGGCAATGTGGAACTCCGATTCTCGCATAAAGCAAACGTAAATAATCATAAATTTCCGTCACAGTTCCCACTGTTGAACGTGGGTTTCGATTGGTTGTTTTTTGATCAATCGAAATTGCTGGTGATAACCCTTCGATACTTTCTACATTTGGCTTTTCCATTTGCCCCAAGAATTGTCTTGCATAAGACGACAAAGACTCCATATATCTTCTTTGCCCTTCTGCATAAATGGTGTCGAACGCCAGGGATGATTTCCCCGAACCACTCAGCCCAGTCAATACAACCAACTGATCACGTGGAATATCAACATCTATATTTTTCAGATTGTGCTCATTCGCACCTCGTATTTTAATATACTGTTTCATCTTGTTATTCAATCTCCTGATACATTTGCTTCAATTCTATCATCTTATCTCGTAGTTGGGCAGCTGCTTCAAAGTTCAAATCTGCTGCTGCTTTTCGCATTTGTTTTGAAATATCTTGAATCAATTTTTCCAATTCTGTCTTACTCATTGACTCTGGATCTTTTTCCATGCGCAGCTCTTCTGCCGCCACTTTCTTAGAAATACGAATCAGGTCTCGGACTGCTTTCTTAATCGTCTGTGGCGTGATTCCATGTTGCTCATTATACGCTTCTTGAATGCTTCTTCTTCTCTCCGTCTCCTCAATCGCACGTCTCATAGAATCTGTAACCGTATCTGCATACATAATTACATGCCCTTCTGAGTTTCTCGCCGCACGTCCGATAGTCTGAATCAAAGATGTTTCAGACCGAAGAAATCCTTCCTTATCCGCATCAAGAATCGCAATCAACGTAATTTCTGGAATGTCCAATCCTTCTCGCAGCAAGTTAATTCCAACCAGCACGTCAAACACGTCCAGTCGCATATCACGAATAATCTCTGTTCGTTCCAACGTATCAATATCCGAATGTAGATATTTCACACGAATACCGAGCTCTTTCATATAATCGGTCAAATCCTCTGCCATTCGTTTAGTCAACGTTGTAATCAGCACTTTATTCTTCTTTGCAATCTCTTTATTCACTTCACCAACAAGATCATCAATTTGTCCCTCAATTGGGCGCACCTCTACCTTTGGATCCAAGAGACCTGTTGGGCGAATGATTTGCTCTACTCGAAGCATTTCATTCTGTCCTTCATATTTTCCAGGGGTCGCAGAAACAAAAAGCATTTGATTCACTTTCCCCTCAAATTCCTCAAAATTCAGCGGGCGATTATCCTTTGCCGAAGGCAAACGGAACCCGTAATCCACCAATGTCGATTTGCGAGATTGGTCACCAGAATACATAGCCCCTAGTTGTGGAATGGTCATATGGGACTCATCTACCATAATCAAGAAATCATCTGGAAAATAATCAATCAATGTATGCGGTGGTTTTCCTGGCTCCTGTCCAGTCAAATATCTCGAATAATTCTCGATTCCGGAACAAAATCCAGTTTCTCGCATCATTTCTATATCAAAATTCGTACGCTCCGCAATGCGCTGCGCCTCTAACAATTTATCTTCTCTTTTGAAATAGCGCACGCGCTCTTCTAATTCTTCTTCAATCTCCTGGGCTGCATGATTCATACGCTCTTGAGATACCACATAATGCGAAGCTGGGAAAACAGCGATGTGATCAAGGGCCGTCTTCACTTCCCCAGTAAGAACATCGATTTCTGTAATTCTGTCCACTTCATCTCCAAAAAATTCCACACGATATGCTACCTTTTCAGAATATGCTGGAAAAATTTCCAACACATCTCCGTGAACGCGGAAAGTACCTCGTTTGAAATCCATTTCGTTTCGATCATATTGAATCTCAATCAACTTCTTTATCACTTCATCACGGTCCTTTATCATACCTGGACGCAACGAAATCACCATTTCCTTATAATCAATCGGAGACCCCAATCCATAGATGCAAGAAACGCTAGCTACAATAATAACATCCCGACGTTCAGAAAGTGCTGCTGTCGCAGAATGTCTTAGTTTATCAATCTCATCGTTCATCGAGGAGTCTTTTGCGATGTAAGTGTCTGATGATGGCACGTAAGCTTCTGGCTGATAATAATCATAATAAGATACAAAATATTCCACCGCATTTTCCGGGAAAAATTCCTTGAATTCTCCGTAGAGTTGGGCTGCCAAAGTCTTGTTATGCGCAATGACCAGTGTTGGTTTATTCAGTTTTTCAATAATATTCGCCATCGTAAACGTCTTCCCAGACCCTGTAACACCAAGTAACGTTTGACATTGGTTTCCTGCCTCAAAGCCTTTGACAAGGGCTTCAATAGCCTCAGGTTGGTCACCGGTTGGCTTGTATTCTGATTTTAAAACGAATTTATCCATAACATTTCTCCGCGTTATAATCATTGTTAAAGTTAGTATCTACTCATCCTACTAGATTATATCAGAATATATAAAAAAAGTACAGAACAAGCCGAACTTTTGTTCTGTACTTTTTGTACTTCTGCACTCATCGTTTTTTAGTGTTTTCTCTTTGCAAATAAGATCTGCAAAATCCTTGCCTCATTCATCAAGTATATTTATAATATTTATTATAAATTCATTATATAAAAGGAGGATACTCATGAAAAATTTATTCGATTTAACAGGTAAAGTTGCATTAGTAACAGGAGCTTCTTCTGGCCTTGGTGTACAATTCGCAAAGGCTCTTGCAAATCAAGGCGCTGACATTGCAATCTGCGCAAGAAGACTCGAAAAACTCGAAGCTGTAAAGGCTGAAATTGAAGCAATTGGTGTAAAATGTTACGTTCATGTATGCGATGCTATGGATCCTGCACAAGTAAAAGCTACTGTTGATGATGTTGTAGCTCATTATGGGAAAATTGATATCCTTGTAAATAATGCAGGGCTTGGTTTGACAGAACCAGCCGAAAGTCAAAGTGATGAAACATGGACTAAGATGGTTGGCACTAACTTAAATGGTGTTTACTACTTTGCAAGAGAAGCGGGACGTTACATGGTAGAAAAAGGCTATGGTAAAGTAATTAATATTGGTTCCATCCATTCTACAGTTTCACTTCCTGGAAGTCCAATGACAGCATACTGTTCTACAAAAGGTGCTGTCGAAATGCTTACAAAAGCACTTGCTACAGAATGGGCGCAGAAAGGCATTACTGTTAATGCAATCGGACCAGCTTACTTCGCAAGTGAAATGACAGCTCAAATTTTTGAAAATCCTGCTATGCTTGGTATGATTTCTGCTCTTTGCCCAATGGGAAGACCAGGTCGCCCAGGTGAATTAGACGGTGCGCTTATCTATTTTGCATCTGATGCATCAAGTTATACAACTGGTCAGTTGTTAACAGTTGATGGTGGTTGGACAGCTGTTTAATCTATACAGACAAACAAAGAAAAGGGGGTGTATCGCAATACAGCCCCTTTGTTTTATACCTTTTTGTCAAGTTACACTTCTCTTTTACCCTCTAATATTTTATTTCAGCTTGTTTCTTTATCTGATCCATACACAAATGTACCTTCATACACAACTGGCTACTCTCCTCATATCGTTCCAAAAATTTCCCTTGAATAAAATCTGCAAACGCCATTGCTTCGTAGCTCATTAAAATTTCTTTGGTTTCTTCATCATACAAAGGTATTTTTTCATTTCCTTGAACGAGATATGCTCCCATATAAAGCCCCACTCGTTCTACGACAATTGATCCCTTATCTCCTATGATTTCACAAGGCGTTCTGCTTTGTCCCACCTTACTGTATGTCAGTACTGCTGGAAATGTCGGATACTCAAAAATCGCACATCCACTTCCATCTGCACCATTATATAGATACGATGCTTTTGCTTGAATATTTTGTGGTATGCCAAAGAAATCCACTGCTGCATAGACACAATATATCCCCAGATCCATTAGTGTTCCTGCTGCCAGAGACATATCAAAAATATTCGTCTGCTCACCACTTATAAATGCATCATATCGACTGGAAAGCTGACAATAATCCATTTTCGCCAACGCAATATTTCCTATTTTCGTAAGCGCTTCTTTGATTCTACTTCTACTCTTCCCAAATACAGGAATAATCGCCTCCATATAAATGAGACCTTGTTCATCTGCTAATTTTTTTAATCTTACATACCCTTCTGCGGAAGTTGCAATTGGTTTTTCGCATATAACATGTTTCCCACCTTTTAGCAACATTTCACTCTGCCATTCATGACAACTATTGGGAGATGCAATGTACACTGCTTTTATTTCTGAATCCTGGATCAAATCTGCTAAATCTGTGTAAACCTTATCTACCCCATGTTTTTTGGCAAAATTTCGTCCTGTATCCTCTTGCCTCGAGTAAATTGCTTCCAATTTGAACTTCCCACTCAAACTAGCACCTTTTATAAAAGTATCTGCTATTTTCCCTCTTCCAATGACTGCATATTTAATCATATTTCTATTTTCTTAATCTTTCTGCTATTTCTTCAACTGTTGGCATCGCAGGAATCGCTCCACGTTTTTCTACGCACAGACTGGCAACTGCATTCCCATATTTTGCAAATGTAGCTACATCCTCTAAGGAAAGTTCTGTCGGATGCTTCCCTGATTCTATCAAACATTTTAAGAAGCCGCCCCAGAAAGAATCTCCTGCTCCAGTGGTATCCACCATGTTTGCCAAAAATCCCGGCACAACTGTACATCCTTCTTTTGTGCATACCAGTGCACCCTTGGCTCCAAGAGTTACTGCCACAACAGACACGCCTAAATCCACTAATTTCTTAGCTGCACCTTCTGGTTCTTCAATATCTGTCAACAAGGCTGTTTCTTCATCTGATATCTTCATCACATCTACATAAGAGACTACAGAACGCATCCCTTCAATGGCTGCTTCTCTGCTGTCCCATAACGGAGCACGATAATTGGGGTCGTAGGAAATAATACATCCTGCTTCCTTCGCAATCTCCAATGCCTTGAATGTAGTTCCCTTCGCTGGCTCTGCGGTCAAAGACAACGAACCAATATGAAATACCTTACTATCGCGAATCAACTCTTCCTTTAGCTCATCCTGTCTAATACAAGTATCCGCACCTGGTTTTCTAGCAAAAGAAAAGCTTCTCTCCCCAGCATCTGTCAAACCCACAAATGCAAGTGTGGTAAATACACTATCATCCACAATCACTCCATCCGTACAGATGCCACTATTATTCAATACATCAACCAGAAATTGACCGTGCATATCATCGCCAACTTTTCCTATAAATGCCGTCTTCTTTCCACACTTATTTAAGCAAGCAAGTACATTGGCTGGTGCTCCTCCTGGATTTTGTTCAAACACTCTCTGCCCCGCTTTAGATTTCCCACAAGGTGTAAAATCGATTAAAATCTCGCCTAACGCTGTTACGTCTATCATATTATTCACCCATTGTATATACATTTTGCTTATAATTCTTGTACATTGATAATAACCTTCATTGTAGTTTCGCGATTTTCTTCAATATATTCATATGCCTTTAAATAATCTTTGAAAGCAAACGTTTTTGATATCAATGGTCTTAATAATACTTTGCCTTCATTCACCAAGCGAATTGCATCCACATAATCATCATGACGATACATCATAGTACTCTTAATGTCTAATTCGTGGTCATTTGCAACTGCCAAATCAATGGTTGCCATGCCAGCAAATACTGCTACTAAAACGATAACGCTTCCTTTTCTCGCATGCTTAATTGCTTGTCCCATAGTAATGTTATTTCCGGCACAATCATAAATGACATCCGCTTTATCCGGTCCAAACACTTCCACCATTGCCTCGCCAAAATCTTTCTCTTTCGTATTAACACAGACATCAATTCCACACTCTTTCGCTTTTTCCAAACGATATTCGCTTACATCGGTAATCATAACCTTCGCAGCTCCCATTCCCTTTGCGGTCTGCGCAACTAAATTTCCGATTGGTCCTGCTCCGATGACTACGATGTTCATTCCTGTTACATCGCCCATTTGCTTTACACCATGTACTGCAACTGCAAGTGGTTCAATCATCGCACCTTCTTCATAAGACATTTCTGTCGGAATTGGTGTTACCTTGGATGCATCCACTGCAAAATACTCTGATGCCGTTCCAGTTGTCTGGAATCCCATTACTTTTAACTCTTCACAAAGATTGTATTTTCCATGACGGCAAGGATAACACTCTCCACAATATACCTGTGGTTCGATCGTTACTTTTTGACCAACATAAAATTCTGTTACGCCTTTGCCTAATTCTACCACTTCACCAGATACTTCATGTCCTTGTGTAACTGGATAAGATGTAAATGGATGTTCTCCATGATATACGTGAATATCCGAACCGCAAATTCCAATATTCATAATCTTTACAAGCACTTCATTCTCTTTTACTTCTGGAACTGGTACTTCTTCAAAAATAATTTCCTTTGGTTTTGTCATCACTTGTTTCAGCATCATATTTCTCCTCACTATTTACACAATTCTTCAATTACGCCTAAATCCCACGCTAATCTAGAAAGCACATATTTATCTCGAATGTCTTTTGTTGCCTTAAATGTCAATTCCAAACTGGTATCTCCAAGTCCGATTTCTTCAGGGGATTTTGGTGCTTCAATATCATCCAAAATCTTTTCGATTTGAGCACTTCTTGGCAGTTCTTCCTCTATAATTGCAAGAATTTCATCCCATTTTTCGAGAATCAACTCCAATCTCTTTTGATGGAGTTCGACATCATATTTGTGTTCTTTCTCCTCTAGGGCAATCATTGCATCCGAACTTTTTCCTAAAAATTCCTTTAAAGTCTTGCTCCACTTTGCATATTCAAAATCCTTTGCATAAGTAAGGGCTTTCTCTTTATTTGGTGTCATCGCTTTGATTTGTTCATAGATTCTTGCCGAAATCAATGTGCCGATTGCGCATTGGATTCCGTGCAGGTCCATACTAGTACCAAACTCTAAAGCTCTCATATCCCACACGTGTGAGAAATAATGTTCTACGCCAGAAGCTGGTCTTGATACACCTGCATAACTCATAGCCACACCACCAATGATCAGACCTTCAAAAACAGCCTTGATTGCTTCTTCGTCTCTTTTCAAAAGACCTTCTGCATTATCTACGCATTTTTTGAGTGCCACGCGTACCATTTCTGCAATGGTTTCGCAGTAATATTCTCCAGTAATTAAATGTGCAATTCTCCACTCACAGATACTGACATATTTTGCAAGCATATCTCCAAGACCCGCTTGTAACAGGCGTTTTGGTGCATCTTTCAAAATATCGATATCTCCAATGATTACATTTGCACACGCAGATGGAAGGGATACTTTAAGTCCATCCATCGCCATAGATGATGTACCTGATGCATACCCATCCATAGATGGTGCTGTTCCTACAATTACATATGGGTGATTTGTTACATTCGCAACAATCTTTCCGATATCATTTATGACACCTGAGCCAACTGCTATAATCATATCGCAGGACGAATCATAGTGCATCATACAAGAACCAACTGCAAACTCTTCTGGTTCTGGTGACTCACCAGCAAATACAAACTTTGTATATTCAATTTTATTTTCTTCTAATATAGCGCAAACTTTTTTTCCTGCTGCTTTATATGTATTTTCATCTGCAAGTACAAACGCTTTTTTCGCATTGTATCTTGCAATCACTTCTGGAATCCTATTTATCGCACCTTTTTCTACGATTACATCGTCCACTTGGGTGCTGTGCTTCTTTCCACAACTACATGGGAATTCTTTTACAAACTTAAATGCTTCTGTACTCATCATTTTTCCTTCTTCCACTAAATAATAAATTGTCTCATATAACGATAGCATAGTGTCACAGAATCAAGTACACGCTCTTTTGATCCTTCAAATGCTTTATCTTCGATTTCCACACAAGTATAACCGTCATATCCAATATCCGTCAATGCTGACACATATTTGCCCCAATTCACATCACCGTATCCTGGCAATTTAGGACTCATATATTCCAATGGATATGCCATGATTCCCACGTCATTCAATTTGTCTTCATATACCTTAATATCTTTATAATGCACATGGAAAATCTTATCCTTGAATTCATATACTGGCTTAATATAGTCAATTTGTTGCCAAATGAAATGGCTTGGATCGTAATTGATACCAAAATTATCTGATGGAAGTAGTTCAAACATTTTTCTCCAAAGTTTTGGAGTTGTAAATAAGTTCTGCCCACCTGGCCATTGGTCTGCGCCAAAAAGCATTGGACAGTTTTCGATTGCAACCTTTACACCTTTTTCTTC
Organism: Faecalimonas sp.; assembly: GCA_045650645.1. Classification (GTDB taxonomy): domain Bacteria; phylum Bacillota; class Clostridia; order Lachnospirales; family Lachnospiraceae; genus Faecalimonas. The sequence goes on from JAZRRJ010000028.1 coordinate 74,516, forward strand.
TGCAAATTTAATAATCGGTGGCCAGATTTCTTTGAACAATTCTAAATTTTCTTCTACTGTCTTGCTCTGCGCTCTTCCGATAAAAGTTGTCACCATATTTACACCAAGAAGGGCACTCATATTAATTACCTTTTTCAAATGTTCAATATTAGCTGCTCTCTTTTCCAAATCTTCATCCATCGTATTTGGATAAAATGCAAGCGATGAGATTTCAATATTTTTCGCTGCACAGTAATCCTTTACATATTTGATGTAATCAGCAGATGTATTATCTACATCAATATGAGATACACCTGCGTAACGGCGCTCTGCCTTCCCTTGTGGCCAGCAAGCCACTTCCACACATTCATATCCATTTGCTGATGCATTGTCAATCATTTCCTCGAAAGAAAATCCATCATAAATCGCACTAACAATTCCAAGTTTCATAGCAAGTTCTCCTCTTTTTATATATTTTACATTTCAAACACTTCAATTCCTAAGATTGAACATAAGTTTTTAATCTTTGCACGGTTATCACCATATGTAATAATATAATGCTGACAAGCTACGTTATCTGCAAATCTCTCTACACTTGGAAGTTCAATTTCAAGTGCTGAGAGCTGTGGTGCCGGTTGATCCCAACCACACTCTTCCCACTTCGGTGGTGTCTTACCATTACCAAGTACCATTTGCATCACATATCTGCCATTCATATATGTCAGACGGCTCATTGTAACTGTACCTGTCTTAACCTTGGATACGTTCAGAATACCTTGATTTAATGCACCAAATGCCGCTGGAATTACTGTATATGTATCTCCGTCTACCATATCAGCTGCTACGAAGTCCGGAACTCCTGCAAGTACACTGTTATCAAAGAATTCATAGAATTCTAAGTATCCTGCAAGTTGTCCTGTTAGGTTCTTCATCATAAGCTGTGTCACTGCACCGAGAGAATCGTTTTCTGGAACGGTTGTATATCCATCTTCAGAAAGCAACATAAAGATTGGTGCCGGTGGGAAGCCGCAAAGTTTCTTCATACCGTCAACATCCTTGAGGGAAATTGCTTTGTAGTTTCTTTCTTCTGCAATCTGTTTTACTGCTAAGTAATATCCGGCTGCCATCATCATAGCGTCATCATTAGCCGGCTTTAAGAAGTTCCATTTAAGAATACGATTGTTTACAACATCTC
>JAZRRJ010000029.1:0-28212 GCA_045650645.1 Faecalimonas sp.
CTATAGATGGAAAAGTTCTGGGGCAACACAAGGGAATTACACATTACACAGTCGGTCAGAGAAAAGGCCTTGGAATTGCACTTGGATATCCGGCGTTTGTAATTGAAATTAGACCGGAGACAAATGAAGTTGTGATTGGTACAAACGAAGACTCTATGTCGAATTATGTCAGGGCAAACAAATTAAATTTCATGTCCATTGAAGATTTGGAAGGGGAAATGAGAGTCTTTGCAAAAATTCGCTACAATCACAAGGGTGCATGGTGTACCATTCAAAAGACAGGTGAAGATGAAGTTCTTTGTACTTTTGAAGAGAAGCAGAGAGCTATAACACCGGGACAGGCTGTGGTCTTCTATGATGGAGAGTATGTGCTTGGAGGCGGCACGATTATAGGGGATAAATAGCGAAAGATAATGGCAGGAGAACGTAAGATGAGATCAGACTTTCATATGCATACAAATTTTTCAAAAGATTCCATGTGTTCACCGGAAGAAATGGTTTTAGGCTCCATAAAAAAAGGATTGCAAACCATTTGTATTACAGATCATTTGGATTTAGATTTTGTTGAACCGGGATTTGAAATTGATTTTGACAGATATTTTCCTGTGCTTCAGGAACTACAAGAGCGATACCGTAAACAAATCGATATTCGAATTGGTGTTGAATTTGGATTACAACCTCACTTGGCAGGGGAGTGCACAAGATTAACACAATCCTATCCCTTTGATTTTGTGATAGGGTCTTTGCATATTATTGATGGACAAGACCCATATTATGGCAAATGTTTTGAAGGAAAAGAGGATAAGGAGCTATATGCCAGAGCATTTGAACTTATGTTAGAAAATGTAAAAGTATATAAAGATTTTGACGTGTTGGGACATATAGATTATGTAGTGCGCTATGGAAAGAATCAGGCACAGGAATATAGCTATGCACAATATGCAGATTATTTGGATGAGATTTTAAAATGTTTAATCGAAAATGGTAAAGGCTTGGAAATGAACACGGCAGGATGGAAATATGGACTTGGTTTTGCACATCCTCATCCAGATGTATTAAAACGCTACCGAGAACTGGGTGGCGAGATTATCACAATAGGCGCAGATGGTCACAAACCGGAGCATATTGCTTATGATTTTCATAGGGTTTCTGATATTTTAAAAGCCTGTGGCTTTAAAAATTATACAGAATTTAAACAGAGAAAGCCGATTTTTCGTCAACTTCCATAAAAAGTAAAAAAAGGCTTGAAATTTTGTACTAACTTTAGTACAATTTTAAAGAATGAGAATTCTTTAACAATGGTGAAGGATTTCATTATAAATGCTATGAAGCAACAGATAAAAATTAATCAAATATTAGGAGGAATTTAATCATGGCAGTAAAAGTAGCAATTAATGGTTTCGGACGTATTGGACGTCTTGCATTCAGACAAATGTTCGGTGCAGAAGGATATGAAGTAGTTGCAATCAACGACTTAACATCTCCAGAAATGTTAGCACACTTGTTGAAATATGACTCATCACAAGGAAGATATGAACTTTGTGATAAAGTTTCAGCAACAGAAGATTCTATCATCGTTGATGGAAAAGAAATCAAAATCTATGCAAAAGCTAACGCAGCAGAACTTCCTTGGGGAGAAATCGGTGTAGACGTAGTATTAGAATGTACAGGATTCTATACATCAAAAGACAAAGCATCTGCTCACATTGCAGCAGGCGCTAAGAAAGTTGTTATTTCAGCTCCAGCTGGAAACGACCTTCCAACAATCGTTTACAACGTAAACCACGAAACATTGAAAGCTGAAGATACAGTTATCTCTGCAGCTTCATGTACAACAAACTGTTTAGCACCAATGGCTGACGCATTGAATAAATTAGCACCAATCAAATCTGGTATCATGTGTACAATCCACGCTTACACAGGTGACCAAATGGTACTTGATGGACCACAAAGAAAAGGTGATAAGAGACGTTCTCGTGCAGCAGCTTGCAACATCGTGCCAAACAGCACAGGTGCAGCAAAAGCTATCGGTCTTGTTATTCCAGAATTAAATGGAAAATTAATCGGTGCTGCTCAACGTATCCCAACACCAACAGGTTCTACAACAATCTTAACAGCAGTAGTTGAAGGAAAAGTTACAGTTGATGAAATCAATGCAGCTATGAAAGCAGCTTCAACAGAATCATTCGGTTACAATACAGATGAAATCGTATCTAGCGATATCATTGGTATGAGATTTGGTTCATTATTCGATGCTACACAAACAATGGTACTTCCATTAGACAATGGAACAACAGAAGTTCAAGTAGTATCTTGGTATGACAACGAAAACTCATACGTAAGCCAAATGGTTAGAACAATCAAATACTTTGCAGAACTTGCATAATTTGAGTTTTAATTAACGATCCAAAAGGGTCCGGTCTTAAAGGGCCGGACCTTTTATTGTGGGCTAACGCCTAAATAGAAAGCAAGGAGGCATATTATGCTTAATAAAAAATCAGTAGATGATATCAATGTAAAAGGTCTTAAAGTTCTTGTAAGATGTGACTTTAACGTACCAATGGTAGACGGCAAAATTACAGACGAAAACCGTCTTGTAGCAGCTCTTCCAACAATTAAAAAATTAATCGCAGATGGTGGAAAGGTAATCCTTTGCTCACACATGGGTAAACCAAAGGGAGAACCAAAGCCAGAATTAACATTAGCTCCTGTAGCAGCAAGATTGTCAGAATTATTAGGACAAGAAGTAAAATTCGCAGCAGACGCTACAGTAGTAGGTGAAAACGCAAAAGCAGCAGTTGCAGCTATGAACGATGGAGAAGTTGTACTTCTTGAAAATACTCGTTATAGAGCAGAAGAAACAAAAAATGGAGAAGCATTCAGCAAAGAATTAGCTTCACTTTGTGATGTATTCGTAAACGATGCGTACGGTACAGCTCATAGAGCACACTGTTCAAATGTTGGTGTGACAGAATATGTTGACACAGCAGCAGTTGGATATTTGATGCAAAAAGAAATCGATTTCTTGGGAAATGCAGTAAACAATCCAGAAAGACCATTCGTTGCAATCTTAGGTGGTTCTAAAGTTTCAAGCAAGATTTCTGTTATTGAAAACTTACTTGACAAAGTAGATACACTTATCATCGGTGGTGGTATGGCTTATACATTTGCAAAAGCATTGGGCGGAAACGTAGGTAAATCTTTATTAGAAGAAGATTACTGTGAATACGCATTGAACATGCTTAAGAAAGCAGAAGAAAAAGGCGTAAAATTATTACTTCCATTAGACAACGTAGTTGCAGATGATTTCTCAAATGATGCAAATACACAAGTTGTTGCAACAGGAGAAATTCCAGAAGGATGGGAAGGTCTTGATATCGGACCTAAGACAGCTGCTCTTTACGCTGAAACAGTAAAAACAGCTAAGACAGTTGTTTGGAACGGACCAATGGGATGTTTTGAAATGCCAAACTTCGCAGCTGGTACAGAAGCAGTGGCAAAAGCATTGGCTGAAACAGACGCTGTAACAATCATCGGTGGTGGTGATTCAGCAGCAGCAGTTAACCAATTAGGTTATGGCGATAAGATGACACACATCTCTACAGGTGGTGGAGCTTCACTTGAATTCTTAGAAGGAAAAGAATTACCAGGTGTTGCAGCAGCAAACGATAAGTAAGGAGAAATTAAAATGGCAAGAAGAAAAATTATCGCTGGTAACTGGAAAATGAACAAAACTCCAAGCCAAGCAGTAGAATTGATCAACGAATTAAAACCATTAGTAGCAACAGAAGATGCTGACGTAGTATTCTGCGTACCTGCAATCTGCATTATTCCAGCTATGGAAGCAGCAAAAGGTAGCAACATCTGCATCGGTGCTGAAAATATGTACTACGAAGAAAGTGGAGCATACACAGGAGAAATCGCTCCAAATATGCTTACAGACGTAGGAGTTAAATATGTTATCATCGGTCACTCTGAAAGGAGAGAATACTTCGCAGAAACAGATGAAACAGTGAACAAAAAAGTGAAAAAAGCATTCGAACACGGTATTACACCAATCGTTTGCTGTGGTGAAACATTAACACAAAGAGAACAAGGTGTTACAATTGATTTCATCCGTCAACAAATCAAGATTGCATTCTTAGACGTAACAGCTGATCAAGCTAAGACAGCAGTTATCGCTTACGAACCAATCTGGGCTATCGGAACAGGTAAAGTGGCTACAACAGAGCAAGCTCAAGAAGTTTGTGCAGCTATCCGTGCTTGTATCGCTGAAATCTATGACGAAGCAACAGCAGAAGCAATCCGTATCCAATACGGCGGATCTGTTTCAGCAGCTAGTGCTCCAGAATTATTTGCACAACCAGATATCGATGGAGGTCTTGTTGGTGGAGCTGCTTTGAAACCAGACTTCGGTAAGATTGTTAACTACAAATAATAATCAGTAGAATGGACAAAGAGAAATACATTTTCTCTTTGTCTTTTTTGTTAAAAAAAGATAAAAAGTGCCAAAATGTCAGAAAAGGTGGAAAAAATGCTTTCGATAATTTAAACTATATTTAGTATTGCTAGACAAGGAGGATTGAGATGATCGTTACAGTAACAATGAATCCGGCGATCGATAAAACCGTTGAAGTAGAGAAATTTGTATGCAGAGGTTTGAATCGAATTCGGAAGGTGGAATACGATGCCGGAGGGAAAGGAATTAATGTTTCAAAAACTATTTGCAAGCTGGGAGGCAAAAGTGTAGCGACAGGATTTCTTGGAGGAAATAATGGTGAAGTGATCGCGAATGTGTTAAATTCTTATGGCATAGAAGCTGACTTTGTATGGGTATCCGATGAAACACGTACTAATACAAAAGTAGTTGAAGAGGATGGAGCTTTAACAGAATTGAATGAGCCAGGTGCACCTATTCGAGAAACTGATATCCAAAAATTAAAAAATAAGTTATTGAACTATGCAAACGAGAAAACGTTGTTTGTTTTCTCGGGCAGTATACCGAATGGTGTATCGAAAGATGTTTATAGGGAATTGATTTGTTTAGTGAAAGAAAAGGGTGCCTTTACATTGCTGGATGCAGATGGGGAAGTCTTTTGCAATTCCATTGAGGCTAAGCCGAATATCATAAAACCGAATCAAAGAGAATTGGAAAACTGTTTTGGCCTGGATGAAGAGAGTGGTATGGATGAAATCATTCGCGTGGCACGAGAATTGAGAAAAAAGGGGATTGATAACGTTGTGGTTTCACTGGGAAAGGATGGAGCTTTGTTTTTTATGGAAAACAATGAATTGTTCTGTAAAGGCCTATCCGTGAAGGTGGATTCTACAGTCGGAGCAGGAGATGCAATGGTAGCGGCACTTGCTTATGCATGGGAAAAACAGTTTGAAGTGGAGGAAACGGTCAAACTTTGTATGGCGACTTCTGCAGGTGCAGTTACAACGAACGGTACAAAACCACCAACGAAAGATTTGGTGGAAGCGTTAATGGAACAAGTGTGTATAGATAGAGATGTGTGGCGAAATTGTTGAAATAGGAGAAAATTTGAAAGAACGCCAATCGATAATAGTCAGCGGGTAAAAAAAAACCCATATTTTGCAAAAAATCACTACTTGTCTTTGTGCGACAATTCCTATAGAATAGAACAAATATGGATTGCTATAACTATTTACAATTAGGAGCGAAAAACATGCAACAGAATCAGAGTAAGTGGATGTGGTACAAAGGGGATTTTGAATTATTCCATAGCCACAAACTACATGCAAGAAGAAGTGAAAGAGGTGTTATATTCCCGGTTCAATGGTGTATACCGGCTGTGTATAACAATGTCATGTTTCGAAAAGAAGGAACATTGGAAAAATCAGAAACTATTCATGTTAAGATAAATGGAATTGGACATGTTCGCGTAAATGGTGAACTTTTTCCAGCGGGGAAACCAGTCATAGTTCCGGCAGGTGATTATCGTCTTACGGTGTCTGTGAATCATTTATATGGTTTGCCAAGTGCTTATGTTGAAGGAGAGACACTCTACAGCAATGAAACATGGAAAGTAAATCGTGGAACTGGAAAGTGTTGCTGGGGCATTTGGGTGAACGCGGATTGCAGAGAAGATTATATGGATAAAAATATTACACCGGAAACGTTTCATTTTGCCTACGAAACAATAGAACCAAAAAGTGTTACGAAGTATGAAAATGGATTGTTATTTGATTACGGAAAAGAAACCTTTGCGACGCTTTGTTTTAAAAAACTTACAAAGGATGTGACGGTGTACTTTGGTGAAACTGATATCGAGGCAGTTGATACGGAATACAGTTATATTCTAGAAGAGTTTCCATGTGAGAAGGTGGGAGTAACATCTTATGCAAAGGCATTTCGTTATCTCTATATACCAAATGTCACAGAAGATGATGTGGAATTGGAAGTGCAATACGAATATCTGCCGGTGGAAAGAAGAGGAAGTTTCAAGAGTGACAATGCGCTCCTGAATCGTATTTGGGATACAGCTTCATACACGATGGAACTCAACAGTCGTGAATTTTTCTTGGATGGAATTAAACGTGACAGATGGGTATGGTCTGGTGATGCATATCAGTCTTATTTTGCAAATCGATATTTGTGTTTTGATGAAGACGTTGCATTGCGAACTATACGAGAGTTGGGCGGAAAAGATCCGGTTGTACAGCATATTAACAATATTCCGGATTATACATTTTATTGGATTATGAGTATCTATGATCACTATGAGATGACTGGTAATCGCTCATTCTTGGAAGAAGTATTTCCAAGAATGACAGAGTTTATCCAGTATACAGTTTCTCGTTTGGATCAAGAAGGTTTTGTCAATTACTATGGAAATGATTGGATTTTTGTCGATTGGGCTGAGTTTGATACAACAGGTGCATTATGTGCGGAACAGATTTTGTTCAGAAAGAGTCTGGAAACCTACATAAAATGTGCAGAAATTGTAGGAGAGAATGTTGATACATATCGCGATATGCTAAAAGACTTAGGAAACAAGATAGAAGAATATTTTTGGTGTGAAGAGAAGGGCGCTTATATTGACAGCTTTGAGTCGGGAAAGAAAAATGTAACGAGACATGCCAATATTTTCGCATTGCTTTTTGGATATGGAACGGAAGAACAAAGAGCATCGATTGTTCGCAATGTTATTTTGAACGATGCGGTTCCGAAAATTAGCACACCGTATTTTAAGTTTTATGAGTTGGAGTCTATGTGTACGATTGGTAATGACGGATATGTAATGGAACAGATTTTGAATTACTGGGGAGCCATGATAGAAAGTGGTGCAACCACATTCTGGGAAGAGTTCTCTGTGGATGTTGATTGGAAAGAACAGCTTGGAATGTATGACCGAAAATACGGTAAGAGTTTATGTCACGCTTGGGGAGCAAGTCCGATTTATTTAATTGGAAAATATTTCTTAGGCGTCAGACCAGAAAAGGAAGGATATGAAACGTTTGTTGTGGAGCCAAATTTAGCTATGATTGCGGAAGTAGAGGCTACGGTTCCAATTAAAAATGGAAACGTGTTTATTCGAAAACAAGCTGGAAAAATAACAGTTAAAGCGGATAAAGACGGTGGAGTATTGATTTTTGGCGGAAAGCAATACGAGCTAGAAGAAAATGTTGAAGTGACAGTGTGTTGCGAATAATAAAAAGTACCGAATCATGAAGATTCGGTACTTTTTATTATGTGAGTTTGTTTAAATTGCCTTGGTGTCATGCCAGTGATTCGCTTGAAAATTTTATTGAAGAATTTCACGTCTGAATAACCTACTAAAGTTACGACTTCTGCCACACTCTTATTTGTGTTAGCGAGAAGTCGACAACTTTCTTGAATTCGAATAGATTGCAAATATTCGGAAAAGGTAATTCCGGTTTCTCGCTTAAAAAGGTTACTGACATGTGCAGAAGAGTAGTTGTATTTTGATGCGATGTCTTTTAAAGATAACGGTTCTGTGTAATGTTTATTCACCTGGCTAACGAGGTAATTAACGATATCATTTTCAAATGCGACATTCTCTGCAGTTGGAAGCTTTAATTGCCTCATAATATCAATTAGTAACAGAATGAGTTGGCAACGCATGGATTCCAAATATCCAACTTCCTTGTGTTCATATTCGACACAAAGATTGCGAACAGCTTTCCAAATATGTCCGTCTGAGTCATGCATAATTAGATTCGTAGGGCGCTGCTTCAATTGACAAAAATCAAAGTTGATCAAGTAGTTGTTGATGACTTCTTCAAATCGCTGACAATTATTTAGGGTTTGGTCAATCAATTGTGGGACAAATAAACAGTTCACGATAATAAAAGGTGTATCGCCAATCTGTGTGTACCTATGTTTGGTTTTATAATCGATGATGAAATAATCCCCCTTTTTGATGATGGAGGTTTCACCATTTATAACATGATTGGCACGCCCTTGTATAACGTAGGCTAATTCCAGAAAACAACGATGTCCATGCATAACAGTTTCTTTGACGTCACAGATGTTGATTGTAATTTTTTCGTTTTCAACAATTGGTGCAATTTCGCGGATTTTCCATGTTTTAAAGTCCAAAATACAGCCCCCCTATTTCCTTATATTGGTGTCTATGTTAAATCTATCATCTCATGTATAATATCGTCAAGAGGAATCGTAAAATTTCACCCCCTTTTTAGAAAAATATGTGGGTTGTTTTAAAGAACTCAAGTGAACTATAATTAGAAATAATGGATAAGTGCACAAAGAAAAAGGATAATACAGAAAAAAATATGTTCTATAAGACGAAAAATAAGAAAGGAGTGTTCAAATATGAAAAAGAACAAAGAGGTAATCCTTGTTGCTGTGTTGCTTGGTGCATTGCTTTTATTGGCAGGTCTTCTCACAATCTATTTGATTCGGGAGAATTCCATGTACAATTCAAAGTCGCCGACGTTGAATGCGGCTGGATTACAGACCTTTGCAGATCAAACGGAAATAGAGCAATTTAAAAATATTCCGCTATACGATGCTGAAGGTGTAAAGTTGACAGAGCCGGAGGACAGAGGAGACGAAGTCTATATGGTTACGGTAAACGGAACGAATAAAAAGCAATATGAAGCGTATTTGGAAACTTTGAAAAAAGCAGGGTATACGTTCTTTGCAGATAATGGCAAGGAAGGTTTGGACGGAAGTATATACACGGCTTCATTCAAGGGAGATAGCGAAACTGTTACAGTTACATATTATGGGAAAGAAGAAACTGCATATATCACATCGTCTTTAAATATGGAGTTGTCACCACATCTCATTGACAAAGAAGAATATAGAAAAAATATGGTACCGGGACAGAAAAACAAGTTATTCATGTTTGAATTATTCAATTACGGAAACAGTTTTGTGATACAGTTGAAAAACGGGCATTTCATTGTAAACGATGGTGGTATGAAAGATGATATTGAATATTTAATCGAATACCTAGAAGAATATGCACCAAACGGAGAAAAACCAGTAGTTGAAGCATGGTTTATTACACACTCACATGGAGATCATCAGGGAGCGTTAGCGGGGTTGTCAGAAACTCCATCTTTAGCGAAACGTCTTTATATCGACGGTGTTTATCTCAGCATGCCGAGTGATGAGGCGTTCTTGGCGGTAAACCAGCTTACGTCTAAGACGGGAACGATGAAGATACAAACGTTGCCGACTGTGACGCAAGCTGCAGATGGTAGCAATACCAAAATATATCGACCACAATCAGGACAAAAATATTATTTCTGTGATGTTGTTGTAGATATTATGCATACGCAAGAAAATTTGGTAACACAAGATTATGCAAATCTCGATTTAAATGATTCATCTCTTTGGACAATGTTCAATATAGATGGTCAAAAATTCCTTCACGCAGGAGATGCAGACAAAGGCGCTATGCGAGTGGTAATGCAAAATTTCAGTCAAGAATACATGAAGTTAGATGTATATGCATCTTTCCATCATAACCTTAACAACTGGTTACCATTCCTAGAGTATTGTGAAATAAAAACGATACTTTTTACAACGAGTGGAACGGAGTCACAAAACAAAGCAGTCGGAGAAATTAACAGCGTGGGTTCAAATGCATATTTGAAAGAAAATTCTACCGATTATTATTCTTGGGAAGATGGTGGAAAAATACTCACATTCCCTTACGTTGCGGGTTCGGCACAAAAAATACCAATGCAACAATGGGAACATCATGAAGAGCGAGAAAGAAGTTATTAATAGAAAACAAGTCATATGTAAACAAGGAGGAGAAACATGAAAAGAGTAGTAAGTATTTTATTAGTAGCAGTGATGGCACTGAGTCTTTTCACAGGATGTGGAGAAGGCGGAAAAAAGGGAGACAATGTGTTGACAGTTGGTATCCCATTGTATGGTTCAGTATCAGATTTTGATGACAACGCACTTACAGAATACGTGGAAAAAGAATTGGGAGTAGATTTGGAATTTGTTACATATGTATCGAATAGTGGAGAGCGTATGCAACAATTAACATTACAGATTGCTGGTAATAAAGAATTGCCAGATGTATTCTGGGGATGGCAAGAAACTCCAATGTTAACAATCAGTGAGTTTGGAGAAAAAGGTTATCTTCAAGATTTGACAGAGTTAATTGACAAACATGCAGTAAACTATAAAGAACAATTTGCGAAACTTTCAAAAGACGAACAAGAATATATCAATTCCAGAGGAACAACAGATAATGGTGGTTTCTATGCTATGCCACTTTATACAGGTTTTGACTATATGGACCACTTACAGAATCCGATGTATATCAATCAAGTATGGCTTGATGAATTGGGATTAGAAGTACCAACAAATATTGACGAACTTGAAAAAGTATTAAAGGCATTCAAGAATAAAGATCCAAATGGAAATGGTGTTGCAGATGAGATTCCAATGATGGGAAAAGGTATTGCAAACTATGTAATTAATGCATATCAATACTATGATACAGAGTACATTGCAGATGTAAACGGTGGAAAAATTAGCGCTCCATATATTACAGATAACTATCGTCAAGCGATGGTTACATTAAATCAATGGTGTAAAAAAGGTTACTATAGCGACCTTAGTATTACAAATAAGGCGAACGATTTCAAAGCGTTAATTACTCCAACAGATAACAACGCACGAGTTGGTATTTGGTGCGGACACCCATTGACTTATACAACTACTACAAGCCCAGTTTTAAAAGATTACGTAGCAATCCCAGCACTTGGTGATGAAACAGGAGCAGGTGGATATACAGTTGTTCGTCCACAAACATTGATGTTCTGCGGATTTATCTCAAAAAATTGTGAAAACCCAGAATTAGCGATGAAATTCTTGGATCTTTTCTATAAGGACGAAACAGTAACACGTATGCGTCACGGAGAAAAAGATGTTAACTGGAAATACATTGAAGAAGGAACAGCTAAGAATGTGCTTGGAAATGATGCAAAGTTTGCATTGATTGAAACAGATGACAACGACTCAAAATCATGGGGAATCAATGGTAACTCTGTTTTTACATCAGATAACTATTTGCCAGCATACAACGAAAAGAGTCAAACAGATAGACTTTGTTCACAAGCTTGGGAATTCCAACAAAAAGGGAAAATCAAAAAAGAAACAATTGCACGAATGGACTACACTGATGAAGAAATGAATCAAAGACAAATGATGGAAGGTGAAGTGCAAGCGACAATGAGTTCTTGGAGAGATAAATTCATCACAGGTATGGAAGATCCAACAAACGATGCTACATGGGATAAATACATAAAAGAATTAAAGAAAGTAAAACTTGATGAATTGATGAAATTATACCAGACAGTCTATGATAAAAACTACAAATAAAGCACTTGGCAAGGAGTAGACAATATGGAAACAAAAGTAGTAACAAAAGCAAAGGGAGATTGGTGGAAAGAAACGGTTCGCAAATTCAAAAGAGATTGGCAGTTGCATCTTTTGATTTGGCTCCCGATGATTTATGTAATTATATTCAGGTACATTCCAATGTACGGTGTACAAATGGCGTTCCGTGATTATTCGATTGGAGATACCTTCTCGGGTAGTGAATGGGTAGGACTTCAATGGTTTGAACAATTCATGAGTAGTCCAAACTTTGGCAAGTATTTGTGGAATACAATTGCACTTTCACTCTATACATTGATAGTTGGTTTTCCACTGCCAATTGTATATGCATTATTGTTAAATACTGTAACAAAGGAAAAATTCAAAAAAACAGTACAGACAATTTCCTATATGCCACATTTCATTTCGATGGTTACATTTATCGGTATTATACAGATGATATTTAGTCCGGTAGGAGGTCTTTATGGAAGTATATATCGATTCTTCGGAGGAACCGGTATTCCGAAAGGATTTATAGAGTTGGCAGGAACATTCCGTCATTTGTATGTGTGGTCTGGAGTATGGCAAGGTCTTGGATGGAATTCGATTATTTATATGTCTGCTTTAAGTGGAGTTCCAGCAGAACTTCACGAGGCAGCACAAATTGATGGGGCGACAAGATGGCAACGTATGTGGAAAATAGATGTTCCAACTATTATGCCGACGATCGCAATTCTTTTGATTATGCGATGCGGAAGCCTTATTTCTGTTGGATTTGAAAAAGCATTCTTATTGCAGACGACGCTCAACCGTGATGTTTCAGAAATTCTTTCTATCCACGTATGGAGAACTGCATTTGGCGGAGGTCTTGAATTCTCGTACAGTTCAGCGGTTGGATTGTGGAACTTGGCGATTAACATAACGCTGTTGCTCATTGTAAACACAATTACGAAGAAAATGACAGAAAACGAAGTATCGTTGTTCTAGGATGGAGGTAAGAAGATGACAAAAACAAGTAAAGAAAAGAAAACCAAAGTCCTAACTAAACGTGGAATGTCCGACAAGGCGTTTAATGCATTGGTTATAGCAATCATGTTTTCATTCTTGATTATCGTATTATATCCATTGATTTATGTGTTGTCGAGTTCGTTTTCGTCAGGTATTGCAGTTACAAATGGACGTGTATTGTTATGGCCGGTAGATTTTTCAGTCGAAGGTTATAGATATGTATTTTCGAATAGACAGATTTGGACAGGATATGCTAATACGATTTTCTATACAGTAGGAGCTACACTTTTTGGTTTGGTATCAATTATAGTGACTGCATATCCATTATCACGTAAGAATATGCAATGGAGAGACTTCTATGCATGGTTCTTCATCATACCAATGTATCTTGGTGGTGGATTGGTAGCAAATTATATGTGGATGTCTAGATTGGGATTGACAGATACGAGACTCTTTATGATTATCAGTGGTGCCGTTTCAATGGGGAATGTTATTCTTATGAGAACGTATTTCCAAAGTAGTATCCCGAATGAATTGTTGGAGTCTGCTAAGATGGATGGCATCTCAGATATTGGATATTTGATGAAGATTGTACTGCCACTTTCTAAAGCGGTTATTTCAGTAATAACGCTTTACTTAGTAGTAGGTGAGTGGAACTCATACTTTACTGGAATGATTTATTTATCAAACTCTCCAGAAAAGCAACCGTTGCAGTTTATTTTGCGACAGATATTAGAACAAGGAAAAATGGATGCAACAAAAGTGCAAGATGCGCAGCTCATGGCGGAAATGCAAGCGCGTACACAGGTTATGAACTATGCATTAATCGTAGTATCGGCTGTGCCAATGCTTATTATTTATCCATTTGTTCAGAAATTCTTTGAAAAAGGTGTTATGGTAGGATCAGTGAAGGGATAGTAATAACACAGAAAGGAAGGTGTTAGAATGCGAAAGAAGCAGATCTTTGTTTATATTGGTTTGTTTGCAGCAGTCATATTGACCATGCTTGGAATTGCATATGGTGTTCGTATCGCAATTCGAGCAGGAAATCTTGCTGGAATTGATTGGTATAATTTGAATGATAAAGAATTTGTTATATCGACAGAAAAAGAACTCTACGAATTCGCAACCTTGTCTGACTATTATGATTTCGAAGGACAGACCATTAAGTTAGGTGCAGATATCATCGTCAATGAAGGAGACGCAGAAGACTGGAATAAAGAAGCACCGTCGAAGAAGTGGCAACCAATCACAGAGTTTGCCGGAACCTTTGACGGACAGGGACATACAATTAGTGGTCTTTATGGAAAGTCAACTTCTATGAGCATGGGAATGTTCTCGGAAACAAAAGAAGGGTGTGTAATTCAAGATTTTAAATTACGCAACAGTTACTTTAGTAATACAACGAACAATGGTCTCGGAAGTATTATGGGTGAAGGAACTGGTGAGATTAAAAGAGTATACAGTGATGCTATCGTTTACGGTTATGGTGAAAGTAATGGTGGTATTGCAGGGCTTATTAAAGAAGATCTTTTTATACAGGAATGTTGGTTTGATGGTCAAGTAATCGGAGAACAACGTTCCAACGGTGGTATCATCGGATGGGCAGATAGAAAAGCCGATGTAACCATTGATAACTGCTTGAACTCAGGAAAAATTCAGTTTATTGGAACAGGAAATTCAAAAACAGGTGGATTTATTGGTGGTATCAGTGATATTGCTTATCGTACAGACGTTAGTATGGTAGAGATTACAAACAGTTTAACGACAGGTACTATCGAGGTTACCAATACAACGATGGCAGGTGCTGCAATCGGGACAATTCGAACAATTGGTGCCTTGACGATGAGCAATACGTATGCAGTTATTGAAATTACAGATGATCCAGCGTCAGAGACGACGATTGGTTCAAGTAATGGTAAGTTGACCGGTAATGTGGTTCCGCGTTATCGTGAAAACTTGTGTGGTGTTGGTGGATATCAATGGACAGACTTGGATTTTGAAAAATATTGGTCATGTGTGGAAGGAGATACTCCGGTCCTTAAATATTTCTCAAATGAATCACTTAGTCTGAAAAATGTTAAAAAACAGATTGATACCAGTTGGTACAAAAGAGGAAAAACAGAATTTGTTCTTAAAGACGCAGCAGACCTTTGGGGATTTGCAATGTTGTCGGCGAGCACAAGTTTTGAAGGTGTAACCATTAAGTTAGCAAATGACATTGTGATTAATGACAGCGACAAGTCTACTTGGAAAGAAAAGGCTCCGGAATTCAACTGGTTCCCAATCTATTCCTTCTCAGGTATTTTCGATGGTCAAGGTCATAGTATCAGTGGTTTATACAGCTATAGTAATGGAAAACGAATTGCCTTATTCCAACAGGTAAATTCAAATGGTAGTATTTCAAACTTCAAGTTGTTAAATAGTTATATTAGAGGTAGCTACTGTATTGGTGCGATTGTGGCTCAAGGTGGTGGAAATATCAGTAATATTTACACGGATGCAATCGTGGAAAACACAGGCGAGCATACAGGTGGTATCTTAGGAGCTATGAACCAAAATGGTAACATTTCAAGCTGTTGGTTTGACGGTGAAGTATATGGTGGAACAAGTTACACGGGTGGTATTACTAGTGCAGCGATGTCAACGATGGGAACCGTTACACACTGTTTGAATACAGGTACTATTTATGGTGGAAAGACTCATTCAACAGGTGGACTTGTAGGTATCGTTAACAGTGGTGTGACGATTACCGATTGTTTGAATGTAGGAAAAGTAGATGATACAAATAGTTCAAATAAGAATCGTACAGGTTCTATAATTGGACGAATTTTTGAGGATACTGCGACAAAGAAGATTACTACACATATATTAAATACTTATGCAACAAAAGAAAGTTATGAAACAACAATTGGTCAAGGATACACAGTATCTGGAGCGGCATTTGTTAATACATTAGCAGAACTCAAAGGAAATAATGGATATAAGAATACGCTTCTTAATTTCAATAAATTCTGGGCGATTGATAAGGATGGTCATCCGATACCTCAAGTTTTTGCGGAAGAAGTGCCAGAATTACCGAAGATTACAAGACCGATTGTCGCAGATACCGATTGGTTTGATGAAGACCAAACAGTATTTGTGATTAAAACAGCAGAACAGTTATATGGGTTTGCACAGTTGACTGGTAGCAACGATTTTAAAGGCAAGACCGTAAGACTAGGAGCAAACATTAAAATTAATTCCGGAAGTGCATCAAGTTGGGGCAAAAAGGCACCACAAAATCAGTGGGCTTCCATCCACAACTTTAATGGAACCTTTGATGGACGAGGATATACAATCAGTGGTTTATATATCAATGATGGTTTGTGGAAAGTTGGACTTTTTGGAAATGTTCCTGAAAAAGCAGTGATTAAGAATGTCAAAGTAACAAACAGTTATTTTGAAAGTAGATATCATATCGGTGCCATTGCAGGTATGATTAAAGATGCCACAGTAACGAATGTATATTCTGACGCTAGGATTGTGGTAAGAAAAGGTCACGGTGGTGGACTGATCGGTACAATGTATGAGTCTAAAGTAGACAATGCGTGGTTCGCAGGAACTGTGACCAGTGAAAGCGATTATGTTGGTGGTATTACAAGTTTCGCTTCATTGATAAGCAAAGAAAAAAATAAAGGGACTACATTAAGTAACTGTCTCAATACTGGAACGATTAAAGGTAAGAGTACTGTTGCTGGAATTGTAGGACGTGTGGATGGAAAAACCACGATCAAATATAGTTTGAATTCAGGAACGATAACAGGAACGAAAAATGTAGGTTCTATTGTTGGAAATATCGTAAAAGCAGACTATAGTAGTTGTACTCTTGTAGAAGGTGTGTATGCAACTGCAGAGAGTGCAAAGAAGAGCGTGGGTAACGGTAGTAGTTACGGAAATACAATTGTATTCCCAAAAGAAAAGTTAACAGGAAATCAAGGATATGAAAGAACCATTCTTGATTTTAATAGCTATTGGGCAATTAGAACAAATGACACACCTGTATTAAAACGATTTGGAGGTAGTGCTCCGAGCAATGCAAGTGCAAAAAGGGCAGTCAAACCAGATACAAGCTGGTACAACTCTCGCCAAAAAACATTTGTGCTTGAAGATTATGCAGACCTTTACGGACTTGCGATTCTTTCGGGAACCAATAACTTTAAAGGGAAGACAATTAAGTTAGGAAAAGATATTGTAGTAAATACAGGGGATGCATCAGATTTCAAAGAATCAATTCCTTTGAATCAGATGGTTCCGATTTACGGATTTGCAGGAAGCTTTGATGGTCAAGGACATACAATCAGCGGTCTCTCCATGAATAGTGAGAACGCTTGGTATGTTGGTTTATTTGGTACGACAGTCAAAGGTGCAAAAATTAAAAATGTGAACATTGAAAATAGTTATTTCACGGGTGAATATCACATCGGTTCTGTGGTTGGTCAAATGGCTGATACGGAAATCGAAAATGTATATTCTGATGCGATTATGGAAGCTGTATCAGGTCATCTTGGTGGTATTGTAGGTTCGATTGCAGGAAATAATAATAGCGTTTCAAACTGCTGGTTTGATGGAAGTGTTGTGGCGACTGTAGATTACGCAGGCGGTATTACCAGCTTTGTTGGTAATAGTGCAACAGCTACAATTAGTCACTGCTTAAATACAGCACCTGTAAAAGCAAAGAATCAAGCCGCAGGTATTGCAGGACGTGTTGGTGATGGAGGAAAACTTACAATCAGCGATAGTTTGACCACAGGTTTGATTACAGGACAAGGAGCTTCTGGCGCGATTGTCGGAAGAGTCATGGAAAAGGCAAATATTAAGTTTGTCGCGGCATATGGACTTAAGGAGAATGCTGGAAAAATTGTAGGAAAGGGAACAACTTATTCTGGCGATGCACAAGCATTGAATCGTGTTTTTGTGCAAGAAGAAGGCGGATATATTTATACAAATCTTGATTTTGATAAATATTGGACTGCAGTAGAAGGTTCAGAACCTCAACTGAAATATTTTGAGGATAAACTTACGGGTGAAGAACTGAGCTTGAAAAATGTTGATCGCATGGATACCAATTGGTACAGCGATAACAAAGACTCCTTTGTGTTGAATGACCGTTCAGAACTTTTTGGATTCTCATATCTTTTGAATAGTGGAAAAACATTTGAAGGAAAAACAATTACTTTAGATAAAAACATCGAAGTGAATGAAGGGGATGCAAAAGATTGGGCAGATGGAGAAGTGCCATTGTATCAGTGGATGCCAATTGGTTCTTATGAATCACATACAAATTTCACAAAGGCGTTCATGGGAACTTTCGATGGTAAAATGCATACAATCAGCGGTCTCTATACAAAGCGAACCGGTAATGCGAATTCGATGTACAACTGGTGCGCAGGTCTTTTTGCAAAGACAGGTGAAGGAGCAGTTGTTAAAAATGTAGAAGTATTAAATAGTTATTTCGAAAGCCCATATTATAGTGGTGTTGTTGGAGACACTATGGGTACAATCATTGATACCGTTTATACAGATGCAATTGTGGTCGCTACCGGTGGAAATACTGGTGGTATTACCGGACGTGCAAACGAGAGTACCATTAACAATGTATGGTTTAATGGTTCAGTAGAAAACGCGGGACAATTTACGGGTGGTATTGTTGGTGTTACAGGTGATAATACAAAGGTAAGCAATGCGTTGACAACTGGAACTATTAAGTCAACAACTTCTAGCACGAATAGTTATGTTGGTGGTATTGTAGGTGGTGTGAATGGAGAAACCCTAGTAACAGATACTGTCAGTGTGCCAGAATCAATCACTGCAAGTGCAAAGAACTGCATCGGTTCTGTAATTGGTGGTGTAAGCAAGGGTGTAAAAGCAACTGCAACTAATACATATGCATTAGAATCAACAAGTAATTTAGCGATTGGTCAACAAGTGAAAGCGGAAGAAATTGGTGAAGCTATAGACCGAATCAAAGTGTATGCGGATTTGAAAGGATTAAATGCTTATACACTTACAAAACTTGACTTTGCATACTATTGGGTAGCATTGAAGTCTCAAACTCCAGAACTTATGAGCTTCTCAGAAGGAAAAGCACTTTCAGTAGACACAGCATTCCGTGCTGATACAGAGTGGTACACAAAAGCGGAAGCAGATGAGTTTGGAAATGAGCCAGGTACAAAAGAAAATCCATATGTAATCTATAACAAAGTAGAGTTATATGGTTTTGCAGAATTAGTAAACGATGGTGAAACATTTGATGGACAATATGTAATGCTTGGTGCAGATATTGATGTAAATGCAGGAAAAGCATCAGATTGGAAAACAGATGCTCCAGATTATAATTGGACACCAATTGGTTCTTATGTAGGACATGGTAAATATACCAAGGCGTTTGCTGGAAACTTTGATGGTCAGATGTATACAATCAGCGGTCTTTACACGAAGAAGACTGGTGCAGCAAACAATATGAGCAGTTGGTGCGCAGGGCTCTTTGGAAAAACTGCAGAAGGTGCAGTTATTCAAAACGTGAGAGTAGAGAACAGTTATTTTGAAGGTTCTACAAACAATGGTGTTATTGGATATGCAAACAAATCCACAATTAAGAATGTATATTCTGATGCGATTGTCGTATCTACAAGTACACAAAATGGTGGTATCGTAGGTGCGTTAGAAGGCGGAAGCATTGATGGCGCTTGGTTTGCAGGAACAATTGAAAGCGAAAATCAATTTGCTGGTGGTATTGTTGGTCTTGCCAATACAGATGCGCAGATTACAAACTGTCTTATGACAGGTAGCATTACAAATACATATGCTAGTACAAATGCATATGCAGGAGGTCTTGTAGGATGTGCTTCTGGTAATATTACACTTGCAAACAGCATCAGTGCAGCTAAGGAAGTTACAGGTACAGCAAAACGTATCGGTGCAGTAATCGGTAGTGCGAATGCTGCAGGCGTAACCGTTACAATAGATAACGTTTATGCAATTGCTGGTGCACACAAGTTTGCTGTGGGCGAAGGATTTGTTGGAACATATACAGAGCATCCATGGGTAATGCCAACATTAGATGGATACAATGGATATACACTTACAAAACTTGATTTTGCGGAAACTTGGATCGCAGTAAAAGGTCAAGAACCAGAACTCAAAGCATTGTCTGAAAAGACAGCCCTTGATGTTGCAAGTTCATTTAGACCAGACACAACATTTGCAGGTTCAGGTACAGAGTCAGATCCATATGTGATTGCTACAAGAGCAGAACTTTATGGTTTGGCACAATTAGTAAATGAAGGAACAACCTTTGAAGGACAATATATCGTGCTCGGTGCAGATATTAAAGTAAATAGTGGAAAAGCAGTAGACTGGGGAACTGACGCTCCTGAGTACGCTTGGACACCAATTGGTTACTACAATGTACGTACGAAATTAGCACAACACTTCAAGGGAACATTCAATGGTCAAATGCACGAAATCAGCGGTATCTATATGAGTGCAACCAAAGATGATGTAAACATCGGTGGTCTTTTTGTAGATACAGATGCTTGTACAATCAAGAATTTGAAGCTTGTGAATTCCTATATCGAAGCTTCTGAAGGTACAGCAGCAATTGCAGGATGGAATAATGGTGGAACATTTGACACGATTTATACAAATGCAATTGTGAAATCGCATAAGAATAATGTAGCGGGTCTTGTTGCATTAGTAAATGAAGCGGATACAAAGATTACAAATTGCTGGTTTGACGGTCAATTGACTGGTAAGAAATATGTAGGCGGACTTGTGGCTTATGCGACGGATGGCAAAAACTTAGAAATGAGCCATTGCTTAAATACTGGTACTGTTACAAGTACACATGTAGCTGATAAAGACGGAAACCGTACATACGCAGGTGGTCTTATTGGCGATGCAAATACAACTGTTACGATTACAGATTGTTTGGTAGCATGTGAGGATGCGATTAAGACAACAGCTAGTATGAGCTATATGGGTTCAGTAGCAGGACGTGTAGGTACAGGTTCTACAGTGACAAATGTCTATGCATTATCTTCTGTATGTGCAAAGACAGGTAATGATGGCAATCTTGCAGGTGTTACAAAAGTTACTGATGTAACAGGAGAACTTGGATACTTTAATACAGGACTTGATTTCTATAATTACTGGGTAATTAAGAAAGATTCCGCTCCATTACTCAAGAGCTTTGCAACATCTGGTGAAGTAATGGATGTGACAGCTTGGTTTGAAGAAGCAGAAGGAACACAAGCAGACCCTTATGTAATCGATACAACGATTGAACTTTATGACTTTGCAAAACGTGTGAATGCAGGAAATGATTTTGCAGGTAAGTATATTGTTCTTGGAGCAGATATTGAAGTAAATAAAGGTGATGCTAAGGATTGGGGAACAAATCCTCCAACAATTAGTTGGACACCAATTGGTAGCAACGCAAAACCATTCAAGGGTCACTTTAATGCAACAGGAGAAATCAGAGAAATCAAAGGTCTCTATACAAATCAGACGGGAGTAGATTTTGTCGGTTTGTTTGGTGCAGTGAATGGTGGTTCAATCAAGAATGTAAAAGTTACAAACAGCTACTTTGCAGGCCAGAGATGGGTCGGCGGAATCGTAGGATATAGTGTTAGTTCAGTGATTAACACAGCATATTCCGATGCAACAGTAGTTGCAGCAAATATTAATGCTGGTGGTATTGTCGGAAATATGTGTGGTGGAACAATTTCCAACGCATGGTTTGATGGAGCGGTAACTATTACAACGGATAATCAAGCAGTTGGTGGTATTGTTGGTAGAATTTCCGATATCAACGGAAGTGTTGTGGAAAATTGTTTGGTAACAGGAACAATTAATAGTGGTAAGAAAACTGGAAATGCGTATGCCGGCGGTGTTGTTGGTGGTATTACAGGTGCTTCGGGTAAAATTCGTACAGCAACAGTAAGAAATTGCTTAAGTGCAGCGAAATCAGTTTCAGCAAATGGAACAACTGGTTGTTTGGGTTCTGTGATAGGTGGACTTACATATGCAAATATTACAGCATCTAACAACTATGGATTAAAGGGCATTTGCAATGATGTTGTACTTGGTACAGGTGGAACGAGTGTTACAATCACAACACAACCAGTACTTTGTGAAAACTTAAATGGTCAAAATGCTGGATTATATACAGGTCTTGACTTTAATGAAAGCTGGGTAATGATGGAAGATTCTATTCCACTACTAAGAAGCTTTGTGGATGAGAACGATGAAGATATCATTGATGTGTCTGCGTGGTTTACAAAAGCACAAGGTACAAAGGAAGATCCATACGTAATTAACACAGCGTTAGAATTATTTGACTTTGCAAAACGTGTAAATGCAGGTAATTATTTTGAAGGTAAATATATTGTTCTTGGTTCTGATATTGAGATCAATAAAGGTGATTCGTCAACTTGGGGAACAAATCCACCAACAATTAAGTGGACATCAATCGGAACCTCGACGGCAGCAGCGTTTAAAGGACACTTTAATTCAACAGGACCGGTTAGAGAAATCAGAGGTCTTTATGTAAACCAAGGTACAACAAATCATGCCGGTTTATTTGGCTCAGTTGTAAATGGTTCAGTTAAAAACCTCAAAATAACAAACAGTTATATTTACGGTGGTTCATTTGTTGCAGCAGTTGCTGGCTTTGCAAATAATTCAACCATTGAAAATGTTTATACAAATGCAATGGTAGTGGGTTCGGGTTCCGCTATTGGAAGTGTTATTGGATATCAAGTAAAAGGTGCTGTTCGAAACGCTTGGTTTGACGGCACTGTTACCGGGGTAAATTCACAACAATATGTTGGCGGTGTTGTTGGTAGAACTGCAGATGGCGATGGAGCTATTATTGATAATTGTCTTGCAACGGGAACAGTAGCAAGTGGAAGAACTTCTGGTAATGCATATGTAGGAGGAATCCTTGGTGGCACTACTAGAAACACAATAGTTTCAAATTGTTTTGTTGCACTTAAGAGTCCTATCACAGTAAAAGGAGCGACAGGTTGTATCGGTTCTGTAGTTGGTGGTTCTGGTACAAGTGGTTATACGCTTACAGTTAAAAATTGTTATGCAGCATCAGGTGTGGCATCTAAAGCCGATGGAACTGGTGGCGCAGGAAAATATTCAGGAGCATCAACAGTTCTTACAGCTTACACAGGTGTAGATGGTTATAAAAATACAACACTTATCTTTGATAGACCAGAAACTACCGATGTAGTGGAAGGACCATGGGTGGCAAGAAAAGATGCATGTCCAGGACTTGCAAGCTTTACAGCTGCGAAAGATTTGTGTGATATGGAAGGCATTTTTGTGGCAGACACAACTTGGGCATCAAGTCCAGTGAAAGAAACAATCGATGGTGTAGAGGTAAATACCTACACCATCGATAGACCAGAAGAATTAATCGGTCTTGCCAACCTTGTAAATGCAGGTACAAAGACATTTGAAGGCGAAGTGATTTACCTAGAAAATGATTTGGTATTTAACACGGGAAAAGCAAGTGATTGGAAGACAACTGCTCCATCTTATAAATGGACAGCAATCGGAACTAGTGCAAAAACGTTCAAAGGAACATTTACCACACATGGAGAAATCCGTGCAATCAGTGGTCTCTATAGTGTGACATCTAAGGATGCAAATACAACTTGGTATACGGGATTGTTTGGATATGTAGATGGCGCAACAGTAGAGAACTTGAGAGTGACAAACAGTTACTTTGCAGGTGCAAACTATGTAGGTGTTATCGGATATGTAAAGACAGGAGAAATTGATACGATCTACAGTGATTCTATTGTAAATATTACAGCAAACGGTGGAAGCGCCGGCGGAGGTATTGTAGGATACATCTCTGGTGGAAACATTAAACATTGTTGGTTTGATGGTACAATTGATTCAGTGGGAAGATATTTAGGAGGAATCTTAGGTATTGAAGCAGGTGCTGACTCGATTACAAACTGTCTTGTAACAGGAACTATCAAAACCACATGTACAAGCGGAAATATTTATACAGGTGGACTTTTAGGTCTTGCAAGAACCGATGTAAATATTACCAACTGTCTTGTAGCGGCAAAAGCAATGCAGACTTCAAAAACGGGATGCTATGGTTCAGTTATTGGAAGTATCAATGATTTAAACAAAACAGCAAACCCATACGTGGTAACAGTAGAAAAAGTATATGCATTGGATAATATTGGTAATACAACGGTTACTGTCGGAAGAACATCTTATCAAGGTGGTTCTATGAGTGGAGCGCCAGTGGAAAAAACAGTGCAAGAACTTCAAACAGGATATGAGACTTTGTTAAATGCAGACAATTGGACTGTGGATACAGATGTAAGTCAAACACCGATTTTGAAAAGTTTTGCAAAATAAGATGAGTTATTTATGAAGATGCAACCTCAGAAATGGGGTTGCATCTTTTTTGCGTTTAAAACACAAAAAATCACACCCTTTTTATAAAAATATGGTCATAGAATTTGGCAATACTTACAATGTACAATTATTATGAAACTATATTATGGGCAGAATGTACGAAAAGGTATATTTACATATAATAAGGAGGTTGTAACATGCAGTACGACAAACCAATTATGGAACTGATTGTATTAGAAACAGAAGATGTAGTACGAACATCTCTGATCGGTGAAGAAGGCGGAGATGAAGAAGGTACAGAAGGTCCGTGGGGAAATTAAGTGGGAAAGGAGATATTGATATGAAGAACGCATGGAAGAAAATTGTTGTTGCATTTTTTGTCTTTGCACTGATTCTAACGGGAATGAACATGGTATCAGTGAATGGGAACAAAGCTTATGCGGCAGGCGAAACAGAAGCAAAGTATTATGTACAATCATATACAGGAACGCAGGTAAATGCATATAAGGATGCAAATACAGCACCAGTGCCAACTCCAGCAACAGGGGATGAAAAATACAGCGACTGGATATTTGCAGGATGGTTTGCGGATGCAGAGTGCGAGACTGCACTGGGAAAAGAAGAATCAATTGATACAGGGACTGATTATTATGCTAAATACGTTCCAGCAGAAGTGCTTAGTGTAAAAGCGCAGGTGTCCAATGGAACGGTGGCTGAATCGGAAACAACGGATATGCGTCTTGTTGCTACTGTAGATAGCTTGAAGTATAAGAGTGTTGGTTTTGAGGTGTATTATAATGGTTCAACAACACCGGTAAAAATCAAAACAACTACAGTATACAGCAGAATTGAAGCTGCTAAAGATGGTGTTGAATATGGCTTTAGCCCGATTATCTTCGACACACAGGCTGAATATTTTGTGACAGCGACACTTAAAAATATTGCTAATGCAAACTTTTCAAAGAGTTTTTATATTAGACCATACTGGGAAACTTTGGACGGAACAACAGTTTATGGTGTGAGTCGTTATGCAAGAGTAGAAGATAGTTATTTAAATATCGTAAATGTTCCTGTAAGACTTGTTTCTGATAGTGCGACAGCAACAACTGGAACAGTAAATGTTACATATGCGATAGATAAATTTGATTATAAAGGTCAGTATGAATCAGGCACCCCTGGATGTACAAATGGTAATGTATTTGACAGTATAGAAGTAGATACAAGTACTGAGGGAATTGTAGCGATTACAGGAACCGCGACAGCGGCTAAAAAAGTAAATGGAGAAGTGGCACATCTTAGACTACAGGTAAAAGATGGTGTGACATTGCCGAAGAAGAATACCTTTACTGTAACATCAAGTGATTTGCCTGAGAGTGTAGTATGTGCTCAATCTGTATACAATTATTTCGGAATCGCCGCTGCATATAGTGGAGATCCAGATGATACTTGGTACACAGCAGATGAAACAGAGTTCGTCATCACAACAGCAGAAGAGTTGTATGGATTGGCAAAAATTGTAGATGGCGGTACACTATTAGAAGGCAAAATTATTTATTTGGGCTCTGATATCACTGTTAATACAGGTAACGCAACTGACTGGGCTGCAGGTGAGAATACCTCAGAATTAAAAACATGGACTACGATTGGTAATTTTGTGAGCAATGGAACGCAGTCTTTTAAAGGAACCTTTGATGGTGTTAACCACACAATAAAAGGCTTGTATATGCCAGGCGGAACGCGAGGTGGTTTGTTTGACAATCCAACTAATTGTACTATCAAAAATCTAAAACTGACGAATAGTTACATAAAAGGTAATGAAGGTACAGGTGCTATCGCAGGATGGCGTGCAAGTGGTACTTTCGAGAATATTTATTCTGATGCGATTGTAAAAGCTGAAACGACAGCAGGTGCAAAGGCAAATCACGGTGGTGGTTTGTTTGCATTGTTAACTGGTGCAACGACTAAAGTTAATAATTGTTGGTTTGACGGTCAAGTATCTGGTAAACAATATGTAGGTGGTATCACAAGTATAATTGAGTCTTCCGGAATTAAGATTACAAACTGTTTGAATACAGGAAGCGTATCAGCAAGCACAGAAGAAGCAGGTGGAATTGCAGGTCGTTCTGCAGCAAGTGTTACTATTCAAGATTGTATAAATACCGGAAAGATTACTGCTACAAATAAAGAAAGTGGTGGAATCATTGGTCAAATTTCAGCTGGAACTGTGACAGCAAATAGAGTGTATACTTTGTCTTCTGCTAATTCAGTTGCAGTTGGTGCAGGAACTGTTTCGAGTGGTATTGCAATTGTTGAGGACCTTAATGGTTATAATGGATATGCGAATACGGAACTCGATTTTGAAAACTATTGGGTTATTCGTCAAAATAATACTCCAGCTCTCAAGTCATGGGTTACATCAGGTGCTCTTTATGTACCGAAAACAGACTGGACAGGTGCTGGTACAGAAAAAGATCCGTATATTATTAAAACACCAGAACAATTATATGGTTTAGCAAATAGTGTTAATGCTGGAACAACTTATGAAGGTAAGTATTTTAAACTTGGTGCAAACATTACTATCAACAGTGGTACAGCTTCTAGATGGGAAGAGGAAGCACCGAAGTATAACTGGATTCCAATCGGAACTTCTACAGCGATAACTTTCAACGGTCACTTTAATACAACAGGATCAGTTAGAGAAATCAAAGGTCTCTATGTAAACCAAACAGCAAATCATGCTGGTTTGTTTGGTGCTGTTAAGAATGGTTCAGTTAAGAATATCAAAGTAACAAATAGTTATGTTAAAGGCGGCTCATTTGTTGCTGCTGTTGCAGGTTTTGCAAATACTGCAACGATTGAGAATACATACACAGATGCAACAGTTGTAGGTGCAAGTACTGCGGGTACAGTACAAGTTGCAGGTATTGTTGGATATCAAGTAAAAGGAACAGTTAAAAACTCATGGTTCGACGGCGCTGTAATTGGTGTGAACTCTAGTCAATACGTCGGAGGTGTTGTAGGTAGAACGACAGATGGTGATGGAGCTGTTATCGATAACTGTCTTGCAACAGGAACTGTTGAGAGTGGAAGAACTTCAGGTAATGCATATGTAGGAGGTATTCTTGGAGGTACTACTAGAAGCACAACAGTTTCAAATTGTTTTGTTGCACTTAAGAGTCCTATCACAGTAAAAGGTGCGACAGGTTGTATCGGTTCTGTAGTTGGTGGTTCAGGTACAAGTGGTTATACGCTTACAGTTAAAAATTGTTATGCAGCATCAGGTTTGGCTTCTAAAGCCGATGGAACTGGTGGCGCAGGAAAATATTCAGGAGCATCAACAGTCCTTACGGCATACACCGGTGGAAATGCTTACTTAAATACAACTTTGGAATTTGACAGACATGAAGATGCTCTTCCAGAAAGCGTACAACATGATGGTATTTGGGTTGCAAGAGAAGGAAAAGCACCGGGGCTTAAGAGTTTTGTAGCTAAAGAAGACAGAATGGAACTTGTAGGCCAATATATGTATCGTGCAGATACGAGTTGGTATAATTCTACAGCTACTGAGTTTACAATTGATACGGCAGAAGAATTAGTAGGATTTGCAAGTCTTGTAAATGGCAAAAACACTTTTGAAGGGAAAACGGTAACCCTTGGTGCAGATATTACATTAAACTTAGGAAATGCAGACGAATGGGCAGCTGGAAAGAATACAGCAGATTTGTATCCTTGGAGTCCAATTGGTACATATATTTCAACAGCGGATACTTCAAAATCCTTCAAAGGAACGTTTGACGGAGCAAACTATGAGTTGAAAGGTTTGTACACTCCAGGTGGTAGAAGAGCAGGTTTGTTCGAATATCCTCGAAATTGTACGATTAAAAACTTAAAACTCACGAATA